>DKEK01000001.1:0-23488 GCA_002452155.1 Candidatus Saccharibacteria bacterium UBA6824
CGTCAGAGCCGGGAGTTGGGAGTCTAGACATTAGAGACTACCTACTACCTTTTTGGAGTAAGTAGTAGAGTCTAGGAAATACTGCTAAGTTCTCTCTCTGAAGGTTTTTGGGTTTCACCTATTTGCCTCTTATGGTTACTAGGAAGAATTATAACATTTTGGGGGGATTATGAAATAGGGCAGCTTGTAGGCTGCCTTAGCTTGTGATAAGTCAATCTTAATAAAAAACTAATGTTGAAACTCAAATTAGTTATTGACCCCTGTTAAGTTTTAGTGTATTATGAACTGAGTATTAACTCAACTCGTGGCTTTAGGCGTACGGGTTTAACCACAGCACTAAAACTTGAAGTTCCGTAATCTGATTACAGACTACTTCACTCAGGTTTTAGTGCTGGGCGAGGCCAAAGGAGGTTCTCTTGAACCAATACGAAATTGCGGTGCTGTATCACCCGGATCTAGAAATTGATCTGGAAAAAGCCAGCGGCAAGGTGGAAAAAGTCATTGCCGACAGCGGTGGCAAAATTACCAACACTGATAATTGGGGCAAGCGCAAGCTAGCCTATCCAATTGCCAAAAACGACTTCGCGGTTTATGTTTTTTACACTGTGGATATGCCAACTGACGGCGTCCAAAAAATTGAACAAACATTCAATATTACAGATGAAATCATCCGTTTTTTGATTACCAAACCAGACCTGAAGGCTAAAGCCAAGGCCGAAGCTTTGGCGGCGGAAAAGGCCAAGAAAGCCGCCGAGCGTGGCGACCGTGAAGACGATGATGAGCAAGACGAGCCCGAGCGGCCGCGTCGTAGTAGAATAAGAGAGTAAGCGAGGATTTTTGGATATGGCACGAAGTTTTAACCAAGTAACCCTGATGGGCAACTTAACACGCGACCCGGAACTGCGTACTACTCCCAATGGCCAGAGCGTTTGCAGCTTTGCCTTAGCGCTAAACCGCAGCTATAAGGGCCAAGACGGTGAGTGGAAGGAAATGACAGACTTTATCGATATTGTAGCCTGGGGCCCCTTAGGCGAGAGAGTAGCCCAATACCTCAGCAAGGGCCGGCCGGCGCTTGTTAGCGGGCGGCTGCAAAGCCGCAGCTGGGAACAAGATGGCCAAAAGCGGAATAAGGTTGAAGTCGTGGCCAACGACGTAACATTCCTGGGTAGCCCAGGCGGGGGTACTTCCCAAACCAGCACCGATGAGCCGGCCGCAACGCCGAAAAAGGCCAGCGATTCTAAAAAGCCAGCCAAAAAAGATGAAAAGGAAGAAGATGTTGTGATAGAGGACATCGGCGACGAGCCGATTAACCTCGACGACATTCCGTTTTAAGGAGAATTATGGCTAAGATTTTTAAACACCGAACCGACGTCGCTTTTTTTGACTACAAGGACTTTAAGACCCTGCAGCGCTACGTCAACCAATATGGCCAAATTGAGCAGCGCAAAAAAACCGGCCTAACCGAGAGCAAACAGCGACAGTTGGCTCGGGCCATCAAACGCGCTCGTCACATCGCCCTTCTACCATTTGTATCTAATGGCTAGCTTATCCATCACCGATCTTAAGAAAGGCACCATTTTCCAACTGGATGGGGAGCCCTACCGGGTAACCGAATACAGCCAAAAGGTTATGGGGCGAGGCGGTTCGACAGTCAACGTTAAGATAAAAAGCCTGGTTGATGGCAAAGTTTTGGCCAAAACCTTCCACGGCAACGACCAGGTAGACGATGCCGATATTGTCAACCGCTCGGTGCAATATTTGTATGAGTCCGCTAGCCAGTACTATTTTATGGACATCGAAAATTACGAGCAGTTTTCCATCTCAGCAAGTGATATGGAGGACAAAAAGGGCTATTTGAAAGAGGGTGACACAGTTACTGCCCAGCTATTTAATGGCCGGCTCATCAGCATTGAGTTACCCAAAAACCTGCCGCTGAAGGTGACTTATACCGAAGACGCCGTTAAAGGCGACACTACCAGCGCGATTATCAAAGACGCCACACTTGAGACTGGTTTAAGCGTCAAAGTGCCGGCCTTTATTAGCAAGGGCGATATAATTTCAGTGGACACAACTAATGGCACCTACAAGCAGCGAGTCAAAGACTAAACTTTACCGCTACTATATCTCCTACTTGCTGGACGATTTGCCGGTTGGCGCCAAATTTAAGCCCTCGGCGTTGCATGTGACTATTTTGCCGTGGTTTGCCTTGGAAACTGATGAAAAACCCTTTTTGGACTGGTTCTACAAGCATTTTGACCAAATCGAGGCTTTTGACGCGACAGTGGGGGAGCCAATGATGTTTGGCCCTAAAAAAGACGTGCCGGTCAATCTTATTGGACCCAAAGAAGAGTTCTTACAGCTCCACCAGCTGGCTCTTAGCTGGTTCGGTGAGCTCGGTGCGCGCTGGGCCGAGCGTGATCCATACGTTGGCGATGATTATAAACCGCACGTTGCCCAGCGCCGCGGATTTGTGCTCACCGAAGGTGAAACGATGCCCATTAACTCTTTATCCTTGTTTAAAGCCTCTCGGCGCGAAGACCACATCCGTGAAGTCGCCGCTAAAGCAAAGTTTAAATGAAACAAACGAACCAAGAATACGTTAGCCGAGCAGGGCTGAAACTAGCTGGCGCTGATCGAAAATTTAAAATCGACTTTACTGGCAAGTTTGTTTTGGACGTTGGTAGCAGCACCGGCGGCTTCACCGATTATGCACTCCAGAATGGCGCCAAAAAAGTTGTTGCGGTTGATGTGGGTACCGACCAATTACACCCCAAATTGCGCGGCAACGAGCAAATTGATCTACAAGAAAAGACGGACATTCGGGATTTTAAACCTAAAGTCACACCCGACATTATACTTCTAGATGTTTCGTTCATTTCGCTCCGCCAAATTCTACCACATTTAGCTCAAATTGCCGTCCAAAACACTCAAATCGTGGCAATGGTAAAGCCCCAATTCGAGGCTCGCAAGGATCAAATTAACAGGGGTATTATTAAGAACGAACGGATTCGCCGCCAAATCTTGAGAGACTTTGAAAATTGGGTAAAAAATGTATTCAAAATTGTAGATAAAACCGACAGCGAAATAGCCGGCGCGAAAGGCAATATAGAGCGATTTTATTTACTTAAGAGGCTGCCTAAACATTAAATCGGAACTCAACTACGTCGCCGGGCTGCATAAGGTATGCTTTGCCTTCACTTCGGACCTTGCCAGCCGCCCGGGCGGCAACTAACGAGCCGGCTGAAATTAAATCAGGGTAGCTGACAACTTGGGCAGCGATAAAGCCGCGCTCGAAATCGGTGTGTATTACACCGGCAGCCTCTGGGGCGGTGGCGTCTTTTTTAACCGTCCAGGCACGGACCTCTTTTTCGCCGGCGGTCAGGAAACTTTGCAGGCCTAAAGTGTCATAGGCGGCGTGGATTAGCTGCACCAGTCCACTCTCGGTCTGGCCGTAGCTTTCGAGTAACTCCTGAGAGTCATTTTCATCAAGACCACGCAATTCATTTTCTAATTTGGCACAGATAAACACGGCTTTTGCAGGTGCCACTAGATCTGTTAATGCTTGTTTTTTGGCCTCATCCGTCAAAGTCTTCTCGTCGACATTAAAAACATAAATTACCGGCTTGGCCGTGAGCAGCTGTAGCTGCTCAAGCTGATAGCTATTAGCAAGTAGCTCAGAGCTTGCAAAAAGAGGCTTGTTATCATCTAGATTTTGCTTGATCTGCTCAAGAATTTTGAGCTGTGGCGTGAGTTTAGAGTTAGATTTCGCCTCTTTTTGCAATTTCGGCAAGCGGTTATTAACTGTTTGCAAATCGGCCAAAACTAGCTCGGTGTTGATAATATCAATGTCATTTTTAGGCTCAGACGAGCCCTGCCTACCGGCAGGCAGGCCGGCCCGGGTAACATTACTGTCTTCAAACGCCCGAACCACATGGCAAATAGCCGATGTAGCGCGGATGTGTGATAAAAATTGGTTGCCTAGGCCTTCGCCCTTACTCGCACCTGCTACCAGCCCGGCAATATCTACAAACTCTACCGTGGCGGGCACAATTTTATCGGTCTTATAAATTTTAGCCAGCTTCGGCAGACGAGCGTCGGGAATTGGCACGATGCCGGTGTTGGGTTCAATCGTCGCGAAAGGGTAATTAGCAATCAGCGCATTAGCATCTGTCAGCGCGTTAAACAAAGTCGACTTGCCAACATTCGGGAGGCCTATAATTCCTATCGAAAGACTCATATAACAGCCCACCCCGCACCAAAACTCGAAGTTCTATAATCTGATTGCAAACTATTCCACTCGGGTTTTGGAGCGGGGCAAGCAATCCCGATAGATAAAGCCATTCCACTAGTTTAACAGGGACAGCTATTATTAGGGGAGAGCAACCCGAGCGTTGGATTCATTCCGCGCCCGGCGCGATGAGAGGGGACGCTCCCCTCTCATAAGGCGAAGCCGCTTTAACAGAGGTGTGGATTTATTTTTTTCGCCGCTGGGCTAGGGCATAAGCCAGACTGCTAGCAATAAAAGCCCCGGCAGTTGCTAAGCTTACGGTAACCACTCTTTCTCGTCGTCTTTCACGCTCGATTTCCTCGATTTCGTGTTCCATAACTTCGTTGGAAGTCATGAGACCTCTATATAAATCTTCCACAGAAACTCTATGAGTAATGCATACAAGGTAGGCCAAAGCTTCAGAGGGCAATTCGCTAAGCATTTTTAGGTCATTCATGTCTACCTCTACAGTATTGGTAAGAAGATCTGCATCCTCCTCCTCTTCCTCCCCCATCAGTTTAGCTGTCAACATGTCTCTCAGCCCTTCTGGAAAACCTTCAAGAGAAGGATCACTCGGATCAATCTTTGTAGCAAGTTTCCAATTCTGCTCGACTTCATGCAGTACTGCACCTACTGCAGTTCTGACTAATTCTTGATCATCGCTGGTGCTAAAAAATAAAGACTCCTGCATTGGGGTGGAGCTTTCACTAGCAACGTCTCTGAGTTCACAGATTGCTTCAAGACTATGTTCAGACGGATTCATTCTTGCTGTCTCGATTAATCTACGAAACTCCTCATTTATTCCTATGAAACGCGAGCCTTCCTCGCGTGCCAGCTCTGGACTGACTGGCATCGGAGTAATTTCACCACGTTCATCCTGTGAACCCATCTTAGAATATTACTACCAAGGTATGATTTATAACAAGCGTCAAATTCTCTACAGCCATTTTGGCAGCAGGAATTTCCAGGCGGCTAGTCTCGTAAGAGCAATTAGACCAATTGTTACCACGATATATTAATGAAATTGCGCGCGGGAAGATATTCATTGTGACCAAACGCACCGGCCGGTCTTTAAAATCGACCCCGTACTCGGCAAGTTTGAATAGTTTTATATTTGATTCAAATAGCTTATGCTTTAGGTTAAAGGCTTATTGAATGGCAGATACTCCAGCACAAGTTCCGGCTTCCGAACAAAAACTTGAAGAAAAAAAGGCAGAGCCATCTGTTTTGATTGAATTAAAGAACGTCACGCGCACCTATAAATTGGGTGATGAAACGCTGCATGCTTTAAATAATGTCAGTTTTACGGTTAGACCTGGCGATTTTGTGGCCATTATGGGACCCAGCGGATCCGGCAAGTCGACGCTAGCCAATATTATTGGTGGCCTGGATAAGCCCAGCGGCGGTACGGTTGTAGTTGATGGCCAAGATTTGAGCCACACCCGCGACCGCAAACTGAGTGATTACCGTAACGCCCACATTGGTTTTGTGTTCCAGGCATTTAATTTACAGGGCAACAGCACGGCCATAGAAAACGTAATGCTGCCGCTGGTTTTTGCCCGGATGCGCAAAGGCGCGCGCAAAAAACGGGCCGCTGAGTGCTTGCAAGCCGTTGGGTTGGGTGACCGGCTGAAGCAAAAACCCAGCCAGCTGTCCGGCGGCCAACGCCAGCGGGTGGCGATTGCCCGCGCCCTGGCCAATAACCCCAAAATCATCATTGCTGACGAGCCGACTGGTAATTTGGATAGCGCTAAAGGCCAGGAAATTATTAAGCTGCTGCACGATCTTAATAAGCAAGGCATTACCTTACTGATAATTACGCACAATATGAATATTGCCCGTGCTGCGAGGCGGGTAGTAGAAATCCATGACGGCAGATTAACCGAAAGGCGAAGCTAAAAGTATGCGTTTTATCGACTACTTACGATTAGCCCTACAAAATATTTGGCGTCAAAAACTGCGCAGCGCGCTAACGATTTTTGCGGTTGTGATTGGCGCGCTGAGCGTGACCATCATGCTAGCTTTGGTCTTTAGCGTTAAGGGCTTTATGAACAAACAATTTGAAGAAAACGGTACCTTTCAACAAGTAATCGTTTCGTCGCAGACTGATATTACTTGGCAAGACTCCGGCAATGGCGGCGGGGCTCAAAACTGCGCAACCTGTGTGAAGTTAACAGAAGACTTGATTAGTAAAATCCAGGTTCTGCCACACGTTAGCGGCCTGTCGCGCAATACTCAGCCACACTCCTTCCAGGCGCTATTTTATGGCAGTCAGAAATTAAGAGTTGATAACGTTTCGTCGCATGATGCCAATGGCATCCAAGTGGAAAATATTTTGGCCGGTCGTGATTTTACGTCCACGGATGGGGACGGGCTGATAATAATGACTTCGGACTACGCCGACAAACTTGGATTTAAGGGTAATTACCAGGGCTTGGTTGGTAAGCAAGTGAATTTGCTGGCCCAAAATTATTTTACCGGAGCTGGGTCGGACCCGATTAAGCGGTTTGAGGAACAACAGCAGTTCTTTAACAGCCATCCGGGTGCTGACGGCCGCGATTTCCAGCCGACGCCGGTGAGCTTGCCGGCCACGATTGTCGGCATTACTGATACCCAAAACAGCCGCCAGAGCCTGCGGGTGCCAATTGCCTGGGCGCGGGCGCTTCAGGAAAGCCAGGATTACCAATTTGAACAAATTTGTGACCAGCGCGGCTGCCGGCAGGGCGCCGGCAAGTTGACTGTCACCGACGAGCTGGCTAAAAACGGCTACGACACATTAATTGTTAAAGCCGATGCCGCCAGTAGTGCCAAAACCGTGGCCGACGAAATTAAAAAACTAGGTGTCGGTGCCTCTGACGCCCAGACTTCTATAAAACAGCAACTAACGGTCTTTAATATCATTGGTTTGGTGCTAGGCGGCATCGGCGGCATTGCCCTATTTGTAGCTGCCGTTGGGGTAGTCAACACCATGATTATGGCTATTTTAGAACGCACCCGTGAGATTGGTGTTATGCGGGCCGTCGGTGCGCGGCGCTCGACTGTCAGCCGGCTGTTTACCTTTGAGGCAAGCTTACTGGGCTTTATTGGTGGGCTGATTGGGCTGGGCATCGGTTATGGCCTGACACTAATTGCTAACCCGCTGATTAACCAGCAGCTAAAGGGCAACGGCCTCAAAAGCGCCAACATCATCAGCCTGCCGCCGTGGTTAATTGTCGGCGTGGTGGTTATTACTACCGTTATTGGTATGCTGGCCGGGCTCTATCCGGCTCACCGAGCGGCGAAATTGAACCCTGTCGACGCTTTAAGATACGAGTAAGACTTCTTGCACCTATTTGAGTCCGGCCATATAATGCTTATGTATGAATCGAGCCAAAAAAATATCGGCTCTGGTCCTTGGCATTGTTTACCTACTGCTTGGCTGCAGTTTGGCTTTGGCCGACAGCCGGCCGTATTTTAAAGCCTACGGTGCCGATACAGCTGCCGGCGGCTGGTTTAATAGTGGCGGCAGTTCTTGTTTACCGTCGGCTAGCACTTTCCAAGCCCCGACTTATTCGCCGGCGTCTAATCTATACAAGGGCGGCGTAATGGCTTACGGCAAAAATACCGGCGCCGGCGCCGGCAGTCAATTTGGGGCTTTAGCTCTGGGCTTAATTGAGGGTAATTCTGGCGCCGGCGAACCGTATGGTTTTACGACTGCCAGCAGCGGTTATAACAAACTGAGCTTTGCCAACTTTAGTAGCCTGAGTTCGCCCAATTTTTGGGGCGGTTTTTTAGAGGGCAGCGATGCCCACCAAGCCGCCCACTGCACGGCGGATTATTTTGGCACCAAACAAAAATCACCGCAGGCCATAAGTTCTGTCACTAATGCCGGCGGCCTGGCGTCGGGCCAGTATTTAGCCAAACCCGGTAGCCTGCTAAGCGTCAGCTCCATCAACCCCGTAGATAAAGACAAAAACATCGTAATTTTCGTCGACGGCAACGTTAACATCACTAGCAACATTACTTATGCGCCGCGCGATACCTATACCGCCGATAGCGTCCCCAAGTTTGCCCTGGTGGTGAAGGGAAGTATTTACATAGCGCCTAACGTCAACCGCTTAGACGGTCTTTATATTGCCCAACCAAACGCCTCGCTCAGCAACGCGGTTAAGGCTGACAGCGGAGTGATTTGGACATGCCACCAGCCGGACACCAACCCGCCGACGGATCTGTATGTGAGCGCCAATTGTCGCAACAAGCTGACTTTCAACGGGGCAGTGATTGCCAAACAAGTAAACTTGCTAAGAGTTAACGGTGACCAAGCCAGCGCGGCGGTCGGCGAAGACTCAAACAGCGGCAATATCGCAGAAGTCTTTAACTTTACGCCCGAAATGGTCACTGGCGGCGGTTTCTTTGACAATGGCGGCAACACTTACAAGATCGAAAGTTTAATATCACTACCGCCAGTGTTTTAATATTCAATCTCTGGGTGCGGCTCCCAGGCGGGCATTTCCCTTGGCTATCCCTATAGCGCTAATGTATAATCAGAAATAATTATGGCATTACTAAGCGGTGGGCAATCTGACTTTTTTGGTCTGGATATTGGTACCATCAGCCTGCGGGCCGTCCAGTTGCGCGGCGCCAGTCAGCCTAAAAGTCTGGCGCACTACGGCGAGGTAGCTCTGGAGCCGGTTGTAGCCAGCGGCGGCAGCATTACCGACAAACATCGGTTTAGCCAAATCCTCACGGAGTTAGTTAAAAAAGCCGGCATCGGCACGAAAAATGTGGCCGTTAATATCCCCTCACAACGAGTGTTCACAACGATTATAGACATCCCCAAAATGGAGCCGGTAGAACTCGAAAAAACCATCCGCTATCAAGCCGGTTCATATATTCCGATGCCGCTGGCTAAATCAAAGATAGATTGGCAGGTGTTGGGCGATTCGCCAACCGGTGCCGATAAGTCGGAAATTTTACTATCAAGCGTCGCCAACGACTTTGTGGAGTCGCGTTTAGGACTGGTCGAGGCCGGCGGCTTTAATGTGGTCGCTATGGAAGCAGACAATATGGCCCTGGCCCGCTCGGTTGTGGCCCCGGACTCGGTTAACCCCCAGCTGATTTTAGATATCGGCAGCGCAACCACAGACATAGTTATAGTTAAAGACTCTCTGCCGCATATAGTGCGCTCGATCCCAATCGGCTCGCAAAACATTGTCCGCGGGGCCAGCCAACTACTCGGGGTTGACACGGCCCAGGCCCAGCAGTTTGTCTATAAATTTGGCCTCAGCCGCGACAAGCTGGAAGGCAAAGTCTATAATGCTATCATAGGAGTTATAGATAGCCTGGTGGCCGAAATTGAAAAATCGATTAAATTTTTTGACGGCCGCTACGCCGCAGCTAAACTAGATAGGATTATTGTGACCGGCGGCGCCTCGACACTGCCGGAACTGCCGCTTTATATTGCCAATAAGTTTGCCATAAATGTCGAAATCGGCAATGCCTGGCGCAATGTCAACGTACCGGGCGGCAGCCAAAATGAAGTCTTGGCGATTGCCAGCCACTTTGCCGTGGCTGTGGGACTGGCTGAAAGGACATACCCATAAAATGAGTGCCCAAAGCCAATTTAACCTACTACCCGACACCAAATTGGCGGCCGTCAAATCTAACCGCGCACGCAACTTGCTGGTAAGTGCCGCCCTAGTTATTAGTGCCGCTTCAGCCGCTATCTTCTTAATTTTACTGAGTACAACCGGTGTTATCCAAAAGAAGCAACTGAGCGATGCCGATAAAGCTATCGCCAGCAACACCGCCAAATTGCAGGCCATGACCGGGCTGGACAAGATGGTAACTGTCCAAAATCAACTAAGCACTTTGGTTGATCTACACAAAAATAAACATATAAGCTCACGCATTTTTTCCTACTTGCCGGAAGTAACGCCCACCCAGGTAAGCCTGGGGCATTTGGCCCTGGACTTTAAGACTAACACCATACAAATAGACGGCACAGCTGACAGCCAAAAATCGGTCAACACCTTTATCGATACGCTTAAATTCACTAACTACATCGTCAATTCCGGAGATTCGCCAAAAAGCGCTTTTCCTTCAGTGGTAGAAAGCAGCTTTAGTATCGGCACCAAGAACGTTAGCTATTCGCTAAATGTGACATTTGACCCGGCTCTGTTTGCCAACAATATACTCGACAGTAAGGGGCACGCCAAAGCCCCCACACTGCAGGTACCAAAACTGACCACTACCCGCTCGGTAACCGACGATCCGGCAAACTTGCTTTTTAACGGTCAAAATAGCGGGGCGGGGGGAAGATAGATGAACTTAAAACTGCCGCAATTTAAGGGCTCGCAAATGGACAACAGTCAAAAACGCCTGATAATTTTGATCAGCCTGTCCGTGGTTGTGACTATCTTTTGTCTGGTGAGCTCAAAGGCACTACTGGATTACGCCAGCTATCACCGCCACGAACTGGCGGCCAAGCGGGAGGTTATCAAGCAGTTGGAGGCCAATATTGCAACGGCTAACAGCCTGGCCGGCCAGTATCAGAGTTTTAATAGTGTTAACCCGAATTTTATCGGCGGCAAAAATACCACTGACCCCAATACTTCGCCGCCGGACGGCGACAATGCCCGGTTGGTACTGGATGCACTGCCCAGCAAATACGACTTCCCGGCACTGATTTCCAGTGTTTCCAAGATCTTAACAAATGATGGTGTCGCCAGCCCCGGAATTGCCGGCAGTGACCTCAGCGCCACCACTAGCGCTGCCTCCAGCGTCAGTCCGTCGCCCGTCGAAATACAGCTTGCCATCAATGGTTTGACAAGTTACGGCGGCGCCCAGAATTTAATCGCTGACCTGGAGCGCTCAATCCGTCCATTTAATATAACGACTCTAGATTTTGGCGGCACCAATTCCACGATTTCGATTTCAGCCGGTCTGAGCACTTATTTCCAGCCAGCCAAAATGCTGGGTAGCGGTACCACGAAAGAGGTAAAATGAAAAAATCAGACTTAACTTTGCTAATTAGCGTCGCGGCTGCTTCGGCCCTAATTTCATTTTTTGTGGCCGGCTCGGTTTTCAATTCGCCCAGCAAACGGACCAAAGTACCGGTCGTACAGCCGCTTAGTTCAAACTTCCCCGATGTTAAAAACGACCCCGCCTACCAATTGTTTTTGTACCCCGGCGCCTTGGATCCGACGCAGCCAATCCAGATTGGTAACAGCAAAAATGACGCGCCTTTTAACAGCCAATAGGGATGAACGTGTTATCGCCCACCACTCAAGCTAAAGTCGAAGAGACACTGGTTTCTGAGGGGCTGGTATCTGAGCCGGAACTAGCTCAACTAAAAAGACAGGCCAGCAAAGCCAAACAGCCGCTACTAAGCTACTTAATGCAGTCCGGCCGGATTAATGATGACCAGCTCACCAAAGCTTTGGCCGAGGCCGGCGGTGTGCCCTACGTTAATCTGACTAATTTACACGTTGACGCCAAAATACTGGGGCTGCTGCCCCAGGACATAGCCGAACACTATATGGCCGTACCAATTGGTGAAATGCAGAAACAGCTGGTGGTAGCCATGCTGGACGCCGATAATATCCAGGCAGTTGATTTCCTGTCCAATAAAATTGGCCGGCCGCTCAAAGTCTATGCCGCCAGCGAATCAGGTATCCGCCACGTTATAGACCAGTATGGTAGCACTGGGTTGGAGAGCGGCGTCAGTTCTATTTTAGATAGTGGAATAGACCAGATAGACCAGCGTGACACGGAACAAACAGCTGCTAGGGCAGCCGACAAAGAGGCCCAAACCATTGTCCAGGATTCACCCATTTCCCGGGCCCTCAGCGCCATCATGGAATACGCCGCCAGTAACAAGGCCAGTGATGTGCATATCGAATCAATGGAAAATGAAATTAAAATCCGCTGCCGGATAGACGGCGTGCTACAAGAGGTAATGAGACTGCCCAAAAGCGCCGAAGCACCCCTGATTAGCCGAATAAAAATTTTATCCAATTTAAAAATTGACGAGCACCGCATTCCGCAGGACGGACAGTTTACGGTTACGGCGGCCGGCCATGAAATTGACCTGCGTGTAGCCATAAGTCCGGTAATTTGGGGCGAGCAGGTAGTTCTGCGGCTGCTGGATAAGTCCGACACCGCCCTTCGCCTAGAACAAACGGGCTATAACGCCCGGGCGCTCTTAGCCGTCAAGCAGGCGCTGGCCCAGCCTTATGGTATGATCCTGACTTCCGGCCCAACGGGGTCGGGTAAGACGACTTCCATGTACGCCATGATCCAGGAAATTAAACATGACTCAATTAATATCGTCACCTTGGAGGACCCCGTTGAATACAAAATCGAGGGAGTTAATCAGATTCAAGTTAACCCGGCCGTCGGCCTAACTTTTGCCTCCGGTTTACGCTCCATCTTACGCCAGGACCCCGATGTGGTAATGGTTGGTGAAATCCGCGATAAAGAAACTGCCAACCTGGCTGTCCAAGCGGCCCTGACCGGCCATTTAGTTTTTAGCACCTTGCACACTAATTCGGCCGCCGGTATTTTGCCGCGCCTGCTGGATATGGGCATTGAACCTTTTCTAATTGCCAGCACTGTTCATACCGTCATTGGTCAACGTCTGGTGCGCCGGGTTGTGCCCGGCGGCGAAAATTACAGTTCAAACGCCAGCGAAACTAAGGCCATAAAAGATACTATCGGCGGTCTGTTGCCCAAAACCGCCGAGCGGGTTGAGGCCATTGGCAAGGAACTTGGCTATTCCAACTTGCCTCTGGCCGGCCAAAGCGCTTATACTTTGGTCAAGGGGAAGCCAAAGCCCGATAATAAATCAGGCTTTGCCGGGCGCATGGGTCTTTACGAGGTTTTCCAAATTACCGACCAGATCCAAAACCTTATCTTGCGGCGGGCCACCAGTTCCCAGATCCAGCAACTGGCAATTGCCCAGGGCATGATTAGTATGCGCCAAGATGGTTACCTAAAGGTTTTGGCCGGCCTGACCACATTATTAGAAGTTAACCGAGTTGCATCTATAGATGCTTAAAGAAAGGGTGGGGGACCAAATAAAATGCCAGCGCCGCCAAAAATCGAAATCCTGCTTGATGAAGTAGTCAAGCGCAAAGCTTCGGACCTTCACCTGCAGGTCGGCCTGCCGGCGATGATACGCATCGATGGCGCCTTAACGCCCAGCCAAAACTCGGCACCGCTAGACGAGCAAACAGTTGAAACGATGGTCTTTTCACTACTGGATGAAGACCAAAAACAAATCCTACTGCGGGACAAGGAATTTGATTTTAGTTTCGCTTTTGGCAATTTGGGCCGTTTCCGCGTCAATGCCTTCCACGAGCGCGGTAACTTAGCCGCCGCTATGCGCCTGATTTCTAACAAGATCCGCTCTATTGAACAATTAGGCCTACCCAAAGTCCTAAATAACTTTGCCGCCTTCCCCCGCGGCCTGGTACTGATTACCGGCCCGACAGGATCGGGTAAATCCTCAACCATTGCGGCCTTAATAGATAAGATTAACAATGAACGGGCTGTCCATATTATTACCGTTGAAGACCCCATAGAATACACCCATCAATCCAAAAAATCGGTGGTCGTCCAGAGGGAAGTCCATTATGACACTTACAGCTTCAGTGCCGCCCTGCGATCAGCCCTACGCGAGGACCCGGACGTAGTTTTGATTGGCGAAATGCGCGACCTGGAGACCATAGCCGCGGCGATTACTATCGCCGAAACCGGCCATTTAGTTCTTGCTACTCTGCACACTAACAGTGCCGGCCAAAGTATCGACCGCATGATCGACGTTTTCCCGCCGCACCAACAACCGCAAATTCGGGCCCAGCTAGGCAATATCCTAATGGCTATTTGTTCGCAGCGCCTGATCCCGGCGCTGGGCGGCGGCCGCGTACCGGCCACCGAAATATTAATCGCCACGCCGGCTGTGCGCAACATTATTCGTGAGGGCAAAAACTTCCAGCTCGATGCCGTTATCCAAACCGGCTCTGAATACGGCATGCAGAGTATGGATAAAACCCTAATTGGCATGATCCACAACGGCTCCATAAGCTATGACGAAGCCCGTAATCACGCGGTTGATCCGGAAGAGTTAGATAGAATGATGAGGGGCTAGACGGGTTACCTGAGTATGCTGAGTTTTTCATACGTCGCCCGCAACCTAAAAACCGGCGAAAAGATCGAAGCCCAGATTGAGGCTGAAAGTGAAGCCGCCGCCGCCCGGCTGCTGGGCGAGCGCGACTTGGCGCCGCTTGAAATAAAGCTATTAAAAGACCCAGGCGCCAGCGACGGTATTTTTAACCGGGTACCGCCCAAGCAAAAAGTCATCTTTTCGCGCCAACTCTCAACACTAGTCAATGCCGGTTTGCCGTTGGTACAAAGCTTAAATACGGTCCGCGGCCAAACCCCCAATAAAGCCCTAAAATATATAATTAGTAAAATTGTTAGCGATGTCGAAGCCGGCTCCAGTCTGTCGGCTGCCATGGCCCGCCACCCCAAAGTTTTTGGCGAGGTCTATACCAGCTTGGTGGCTGCCGGCGAAGCCTCCGGCACGCTAGACGTCAGCCTGACCAGGCTGGCCGATCAGGAAGAGAAAGACGCCGAGATGATTAGCAAGGTCCGCGGGGCGCTAGTCTACCCCTTGATTGTGGTTATGGTGCTACTGGGTGTCGTTACTTTTTTGCTGACCTCAGTACTGCCGCAAGTCCAAAGTCTTTACGCCGGCTTGCCGGGCGTCAAGCTGCCGCTGGTAACCCAGGTTTTATTGGCCGTCGCCCATTTTATCCTCCATTTTTGGTGGCTCATCTTCCTGGTCATAGGTGGCGGTGGACTGGCAGCGCTGCGTTTTGTACGCACACCCGGCGGCCAGCAATTTATCGACGAGCTGAAAATGAAAGCCTGGGGGATCGGCCCACTGTTTATGAAAGTTTATATGGCTCGTTTTTCACGCACCTCAGCCACTTTAGTCGCTAGTGGCGTGCCGCTTATCCAAATGCTCAATACGACGGCCAAGTCAATCGGTAATGTCCACATTGAGGCGGCCATCAACCGGGCAACCGAGCAGGTGAGGGGCGGCAAATCTTTATCGGCGGCTCTCAGTGGCGACGATCACTTTTTAGAGCTGGTGCCCAATATGATACACATTGGCGAACAATCCGGAGCGCTCGATAGTATGCTGGCCAAATTGGCCGATTACTATGAAAAGGAAGTTGATAACCAGATAAGATCCATCTCGACGGTTATTGAACCGGTGCTAATGATCACCGTCGGCATAATCGCCTTAATTGTTGTGGCGGCAGTGCTGCTGCCCATTTATACCTTGGCCGGAAAGAACTTCATACACCCATAATTGCTTGCATAGTTACTAATCTGTAATATGATATAAGCATAACTGTATCAAAGAAGGGCACCACTAAAAGGGGAAATATGAAAAAACTAAGACAAAAAACCCAAGCCGGTTTTACCATTATCGAAATCCTGATAGTCCTGGCGATTGCCGGTTTGATCCTAACCATTGTCTTTATTGCTGTGCCCCAGCTGCAGCGTAATACCCGCGACAACCAGCGCCAGAATCTGGTTAGCCGTCTTTCCAGCGAACTAAATACCTATTCTTCTAACAACCAAGGGGTCTTTCCGTTTAACGGTGCCGGAGCCAACTGGGCGGCTTGTTCATCACTGGCGGCCAGCCAAGGCTGCAATGACTGGTACAGCCGCTATATTAACAACAACGTCGATATCAAAGAGCCAAAAACCGGTGGCAGTGTTTCCATAAACATGTCGACGAGTACTACACTGCCGGCTTGGGCGGGTGGGAACGTCTATATATCGGTAGGCAATAAGTGCAGCGGTGAGAGCATAGCCTCTGGCGGGGGTGGTGGTGCCAACTCCAAGCAATACGCGTTGTTAATTACGCTTGAACGTACCGGCACTTACTACTGCATCGACAACGGCTAGCCAGAAGACTGAAAACTGACGACAGAAGACAGAAATACTTAACTTGTTAAGTATTTCTGGATAGCCGATAATCTGTATACTAAAAGGGAAATGGTAGTGCTGGTAGCTTTATTTGTTTTGGGGCTAGTTTTTGGCAGTTTTGTTAACGCTCTTATCTGGCGGGTACACAAAAAAAAGGATATTATCAGCGGCCGCAGCCAATGTGTAAAATGCGGGCACCGGTTAGCGGCTAAAGACCTAGTGCCGGTTTTAAGCTGGCTAGCTCTTCGCGGCCGCTGCCGCTACTGCAAAAAACCAATTTCATGGCAATACCCAATCGTCGAAATTGCGCTCGGTCTGGTTTTTGCCGCGTCTTATCATTTTTGGCCCGTCACCTTAAGCGGCGGCCAATGGCTGCTGTTTGTAACATGGCTAACGGTCAGTGTCGGCCTGCTGGCTCTGGCAGTTTACGATCTTCGCTTCATGCTGCTGCCCAGCAATATACTTTATCCGGTGGCAGCCATAGCCGCTGCCGGCCGGCTTATATATATAGTTGGCTTCGAACCGACTAAACCCCGGGCACTACTGGCCTGGCTGGTTTCGCTGGCCGTCGCCGGCGGTATCTTCTGGCTGATATACGAGTTCAGCCGCGGTAAAGCCATTGGCTTTGGCGATGTCCGGCTAGGTCTAATCTCTGGAACGGTTTTAGCCGATCCGCTGCAAAGTCTGCAAATGATATTTGTGGCCTCGCTGCTGGGTACGGTCGCCATATTACCCGACCTGTTCAGCCACCGTAAATCCTTAACCAGCAAAGTGCCCTATGGCCCATTCTTGATTTTAGCCACTCTGATTGTGCTACTGTTTAGCCCGAGCTTCACCGACTGGTACCAGAACCTCGTTTTGCACTGACCTTCCTTAACAAGGCTCTCAACCTCTCTTACCCCTTATGTTATACTGACACCAATGAAGTGGGCGAGGGGTTTTGGGTCCGGCTATACGATAGTTGAAATCATGATTGTGCTGGCTATTTCAGGTGTGATTTTTGTTAGCGGCTTTGCGCTATTCAACGGTCAAGGCGCAGAAGTTAATTTTAACCAAGGTGTGGCTGATTTGGCTTCAGAATTATCGACTCAAGCTAGGAGTGTCAGTACCAGTCAATTTTACGGTGCCCAGGGCTATAGTTGCACGGCTAGCGGGAACCCGCCGCGAGCTACTTTGAGTGCTTCAGACACTGCCGCTGGAGCCACCAACCAGGATTGTCTATCAATCGGCAAAGCTTTTGAAGCAGCTTCCGGTGCCAGAGATATCTATATATATAATGTGCTCGGCAACCGCCTAACTTATTCCAACGGCAGTGCCGTGGGACCAGCCGGTTCGCTGGCCGAAGCGCTCCCCACAATTGCCACGGTTAGTGGGGCCGATCTCGGCACTGACTATAAATTGGGCGGCGGACTAAAAATAATCTCATCTAAGGTAACTGATTTGGCTAACCAGGTGTCACCGAGTGGCTTAATCGGCTACTATCTAGATTTTAATGGTGGGTCGGGTAACAGCCAAAGTGGCGCAGTTTTAACCGCTAAGGCTTATAATTTAAATGCCAGTGGGCATAATGTTCCGGCAGCCAAAGCTTGCGTTGAAGGCACCGGCTGCAGCGCGCCGACGGACATAAGTTTATGGCAGCTATGCCTGGAAAGCTCTGATGCTATGCGACGCGCCTCGCTTAATATCATCAGTTCAGCGGCTGGCGTCACCACCAACCTTAAATTCGAAAGTTGCACATGACAATCATCAAAAAAATAATGCGTTCCGGAAGCAGGGGCGACACCATAGTCGAAGTCATTCTAGCTACGGCACTACTTGGGGCGGTTATCGGCCTGGCTTATTCAATGTCCAACCATAACTTAAGTAATGGCGTCAGTGCCGGCCAGCGCTCCCAGGCCCTTAGCCTCGCCCAGTCCCAGATTGAGCATCTTAAAAATGCCTACCTCACAAATTCAGGTGCTCTGGACTCTTATAAAATCGACAAAGCCTTTTGCATCTTAAGCGACGGCAGCGAAGAAGACGTTAGCAAATCCGGCTCTAAATGCGCCAATTTTGGCGGCAGTCCGTATTCGCTATCCGTCAAATACACCAAGACCACCCTGGTATTTCGGGCCGATGTTAGCTGGTCTTCAAGTTCCAATAATGCAGGTCAAGATGAGCTGACCCTTTATTATAAGTTGCCCGGCTAAGACTATGGCCAAGCTGCCGTCAATCTATTACTATAAGCATAAGCCCAGCACCTAGCATCGCGACTATCTGCCTTTGGCAGATACTTGCGAAGCACGCGATGCTAGGTGCTGGGTAAGCGATAAGTTCGGTGGGGTTGAAAAAAATGATACAAAAAAGGAGTGCTGGTTTCACAATCGTGGAGTTGACTATCGCTACGGCTGTTTTTTCAACGGTTCTGCTAGTCGGCCTGGCCAGTTTTTTGGGTATCGGTAAAATTTTTTATAAAGGCGTTACCATAACCCAAACTCAAGGCGCAGCCCAGGCAGTGCTGGACCAGCTGAGCAGCGATGTCCAATTTGCCGTGGCGGTCGTGCCTAGCCAAGCTACCAGCACCGGCTCCCAATATTTATGCCTCGGTAGCGCTCGCTATACCTATAACCTTTATCAGATAGTGAATCTTGGTGGCCATGACAACATTAGTCACTTCGGCCTGCTGAGGGACGTTTTACCCGGCAGCAGCGGCTGTGCCAGCCCATTTGGGCCTTCGGCAGTCGCGTTATCTAAACCGACCGAGCTTTTAGGCGATAAGATGCGTTTGTCTAAAATCGATATCTCACCGGCCAAAAATGGCGACGGCAGCGATACCCAAAACCTGTGGAATATTGGCCTAACATTGGCCTATGGCGATGACAGCTCGCTCAAAAACGGTGCTACGGCCAACCCGACATGCGATGCTAACCTAAACAGCACCCAGTTTTGCTCGGTGGTTAATTTGAGCACCTCGCTCAATAGAGGGTTATAATGAAGCTAATGCTTAAGGGACTTTTACGGGTTCGTAATCAACGCGGCCTGACCTCAGTAGTTGTGGTTTTTATATTAGTTACCCTGCTAACACTTATTGGTATCGGCTTTACCAAAGTTATGAACCGTTCGCTGCAAAGCTCGGCCGCCAGCCAACAGGCTTCGGCGGCTAACTATGCCGCCCAATCCGGCGTTAATGACGTGCTGTCATATTTAAAGACCCAGCCGGCTACCTCGGCTACTAAATGTGACGACCTTATAAAAACCGGCGCCCCGCTGGCGAGTGCCGCCAAAATCTCCAGCGACGGCTCAACAGCCTATACCTGTGTGTTGGTTGACCCCGGCCCGACCAGCCTGTTTTATCAGAATCTGGCGCCCTATAAGTCGCAGATTGTCAAAATTAGCACATCGGCCCCGCTGTCCAGCTTGTTATTCTCCTGGCAGAGTCCCAGCCGCCAGCACAACCAGTTCGTGCCGGCTGCCTCTAACCAGACACTTTATGACGAAAAGACCTGGAGCGATAAAAATTACGCGCCGCTGCTGCGCTTAACACTTTATCCAATCCCGGCTAGTGGTGACCTGTCAAATGTCCAGGCTAGCTCCAAGACCTTTTTTCTGTATCCCCAAGCCAGTGGTAGTAATACAGTGGCTTACTCCGCGGGCGGCGACATCGCCCAGGTTAACTGCAGCTCCAAGAATCTCGGTGGTTTTTCCGGCACTGCCGATTACGACTGCAACCTAGTTATCAACAACTTGCCGGGGGCGGCATATTACTATGCCCGCTTCGCGCCTTATTACGACCAAGCGGTAGTCAAAATTAAAGGCAATGATAGCTCCGGCCAGCCGGTTAAATTTACAAATGTCCAATCTGTAGTTGACCTGACCGCCAAATCGGGCGGCGCCACCAAACGCCTGCAGGCCAGGATCGATACCAGCGCCGCCAGCGGCGGCACAGACCTCAACATTAGTCCCGGCAGCGACAATGCCCCGGAATTCGCTTTAGGCACCCCCAACACAGTTTGCAAACGCTTACTAGTGCCGCCGCGGGGCTCAGCTCCGGTGACTACCGATGCCGGTAGCGCCGCCAACTGCCCAGGCTTTAACAGTACTAATGGGCCGCCGACGGTTTCCCTGACCGCCTCGCCACGGACCGTGGCGCCCCGTGGCTCCAGCACCTTGAACTGGACTTCTGCTAACGCCGACAGCTGCAGCGCTTCGGGCGGTTGGAACGGCGGCCGCGCCACCAGCGGCTCCACCAGCACCGGTGCTCTGAGCAACACCACCAGCTACACTCTGACTTGCTATAACGCCGCCGGCCAAGGCCAAAGTTCAGCTATTGTAACCGTCGGCAGCGGCGGTGACGGTAATTGCTCTGATGGCATTAAGAATGGTGATGAGACCGGTATTGATATTGGTGGCCGCTGCGGAGGCGGAGGCGGAGGCGGCGGTCCTGGTGGCCCGACAGTTTCTTTGACGGCATCGCCCACGACCATCAAAACAGGCGGCTCTAGCACCTTGAACTGGACTTCTGCTAACGCCGACAGTTGTACGGCTTCGGGCGGCTGGGGTGGCAACCGCGCAACCAGCGGCTCCACCAGCACCGGTGCTCTGAGCAACACCACCAGCTACACTCTGACTTGCAAGAACACTATTGGCCAGGCCTCAAGCTCGGCGACCGTCACCGTGACGCCGACGGGCTATCCAACCATTAGCGTTAGAATAACGTCGACAACAAGTTGGTTAAGACAGTCCCAGGCTCCCGCCGCTTGTCGAAGCCTAGATGGCGGCACCCATTTTTGGTTAATCTGCGTCAACTGGACGTCATCGATGTCGGATGGAACACCCATAAAGCCTTGCTACATTTACTGGCGAGGCGATGACGGCGCGAATTCGTCAGCAGGCCCCTATGGCCAGAATGGAAGCAGTAGTCCGCTGGGCTTTACGGTTGGAGCCGGCGGCAAGGGTGGCAGCGTATACGTGGGCTGCACCAGTCAGATCTATCCCAATATATCCGGAGTCAGCGGGTCTACGTACTTCCCCCCCGTAGCTTGTCAATTTAGCGTCGATGGTTGCGAACAACCACCCCCACCTCAACTTTGCCAAGACCCTGCGGCTAATAATTACGGCGGAGCATTGCCCTGCACCTATCCGCCGCCTCCGCCCCGGTGCAGTGACTATGGACCCGACTGGTCTGGTACCTACCCTAACTGTGTATATACTGACCCCGGAGGCGGGGGAGGCGGCGGTGGAGGCGGCTGCGGTCTGCTCGGTGCACCACTCTATCCAAACTTTGGCCTAATGGAACTCTATTTGGGCAGGGTGTGCCTGTGATAAAAGCAAAAAAGGAGAATTTAGATGCCGCCGGATAATATAACTCAGCCAAGTAGTCCGCCAAAGTTCAATCTAAGCCCAAAAAAATTGATCACTGGCTTAGTGGTTGTACTCATACTGGCTGTTGGCGCTTATGGCCTGTTTCACCAACTGCATAACCCGGGGGCCTATAAGTACAAAAAGGTTGATACAACCTACAGCTTAAAAGATCCGGCCGGCAGCAGTAGCCTCAGTTTTTCCAGACCGCACGAGCTGGCCCCATATTCGAGTGGTAGCGGGCGGGTTGAACTCCAGCATTTAACTGGTCCGAATAAAAGTCAAAAATCTGCCGCCTATATATCGGCCGGGATATCTTCTTCCCCTACAACTTTGACCGATGCCGATTTCGCCAGTCTCAAACAAAGCCTATCCAGTACTTCAAATGTTTTTTATCTGCCATCTACCAGTTCACTACGGACTTTTGTGGTTGATAGACTGCCTCGTGGCAGTGAAGTATCGTTTGGTGACGCCAGAGCCTTTTCCAACCCTAACATCAAGGCTAATGCCTGGCAGATAGACCTAAATATTAAATATAAATCTAAAGTCACCAAAGGAACCTCAATCTACATGGCCGGAAAAAATAAC
The DNA here is from genome assembly GCA_002452155.1 of Candidatus Saccharibacteria bacterium UBA6824. Lineage (GTDB taxonomy): Bacteria > Patescibacteriota > Saccharimonadia > Saccharimonadales > UBA10212 > UBA6824. Next base: position 22,184 of record DKEK01000001.1, read on the forward strand.
TTCTACTTTTTTATGCTATTGGCACCGGCTGCTAATTGGCAGGCCAACCAGGCAATCTGGGGCCAAGTTCTGGCCAGTCTTAAAATCAACCAGTAGCGCTTATGCTTGCTGTAGTTTCAACAACATGAGATAATATACATGTCCTAGCAGTTTAAGAACGCAAATCTAGTGTCATGGAGGACATGGCACGTTAGCTCCTAAGAGGGGTGAAGAGTAATGCGTAAGTGGAGTTGGCTCGTAGTTGCCCTCGTCTTGATGACGGGCGGCAGCTCTGCGGCGCTCGCGAAGGGTCAGTCGCCGACCGCGGCTCACCCCACCTGCGTCGTCAAGCAGATCAACATCAACCCGGCGGGGCATGTAACCGTCCGCGGCGGCTGCAGCCTTCGCGGTAAGTCAATCCTGTCCCGGCCGCACTACAGTTACACGTCGGTTGACACCGACAAGTACTCGTGCGGCCTGACCACCGGCATGGTCGTCAAGGGCAGTAAGTTCGTGCTCAGGCCCAAGGGGGCAGCCGCAGCCAGCGGCAACGTTCGCTATCTCCCCCAGGGGAAGTACCGCCGGCTGGCCAGCCGGGCCAAGCCGTTCCAGGCCACCATGGCCGGCAGCGGTGACCTGCAGTGCGGCAAGCCCGTCAATCTGCCGCCATCGGAAGTACTTTGCGACCGCTCGCAGTGGCCGCTGTTCGGTTGGCCGCCTGCAGTGGTGGCCAATTGTGGCCAGCCGGTTCGCAGCGGCTTGGCTTTCAGTGACTTAACCACGCTGGTCGATGGCGTCCTGACCGCTGGCCACGTTGTTAGCCCCTCCGGCCGCTGCGCCTTCGGGCCGTGGAACCACCCCGACTTCGACCAGCCGGGTCTTCGCCTGTTGTGCAGTGATGACGTAGGCGCTGAAGTCGTCCTAGCGTATGGCTTGATCGCCGATTCGCAGGGCAATTTCTGCCCCGACTCTCTGCAACCGACCTACAACGGTCAAAGGAAGATGGACATTCCCAAGACCTGGAAGGGAACGCTCTACATCGTGGCGGCCGTGGACAGCTATGCCCACTGGTCTACGACTCACGACCGCATTGGGCGTGAGTCGCAAACGATGATGTTCAAGCTCCAAGGCTCGCAGGAGGCCTGTTGAGCCACTAGGACGAGTCCCGGAGAGCGCGCTGCACATAGTGCGTGCTCTCCGGGCAGAAAAACTTTTATTATTTTGGCACTCGGCGGGGGTGCATTTTTATAATTGAAAAAGCCCCCTATCAAGGGGGCAGATCTTTCCTCTGGCTGCGGCCCCGGGGGGGGGGAAAAAACCCCCCCC
>DKEK01000001.1:23646-55329 GCA_002452155.1 Candidatus Saccharibacteria bacterium UBA6824
AAAAACCCCCCCCCGGGGCCACTCTTGTCCTCAGGGCTAGCCGAAATGTTTTTCGACCATGTCCGAAATCGCCTGCTGGCCGTTAGGCAGCGGATGTCCGGCGTTCCGTGTCCCAATTTTGCCAATTGGGATTACCCAACTGTCGCGGGTGCACAGTTCGTGACCGTTGAGGGCATCCAGTGTTGAGACGAACTCAATACCCGCATCCGCAACCGCCAGGCGCACCACGGTGTCAAATTGCTGGGCCAGCCGGTTTAGGCCTGTACGCTCGGCCGGCTCCAGCCAGCCGCATTTCACCGTCCGCTTTTGCAGCATCGGGAACAACCGCGGGTAACCGACTACGACGATTCTGGTCTTTGGCAGGGCCGCCCGCAGTTGCCTGTAAGCCCCAGCCAAGGGCTGGCGCAAGTGGCTGATCGTTTGGCTAGCCCCCGCGATAGTGCCCCGCTTGACGCAGTCGAACAGGAAACACCTCAGCAGCACGCCGCTGAAGTTGGCATCATTACCGCCGATGGTCAGCGTAACGAGGTCTGGTTGCAGCTCTTTCAGGCGCTGCAACTGGGAGGGCTGGCCCCTGTATGGCCGGAACAAGTCCGCGATGTGGGCGCCCGAGCAAGCCAAGTTAGTCTCGAAAAAAGGCGCAGCCCGCCAATTATCGAACATCAAGCCTGGCCATGCAAAGGGGCTGACATGACACGTTCCTTTGTCGATAAACGGTGGATCACCCTCCCCCGAGGAATACGAATCACCGGCCGAATCGTATACCCCGAAGCGGTACGGCTGGTCAACCGGTTTCAACTGGAAGTCGAAGCTCAGACTGGCCTTAGCCGTGCCGCAAGCTGTCTGGACCACGGCGTATTCCGTCCGAGGACCCGGCCGCCACCAGCTGGCACCCCGGCTTGCATAGAGCGGAGGGCGATCAACCTGTCCAGCGGTTCCTCCCGCGTCGTCGTAGACGGCGATGAAAGCCATGCCGCCGTAGGTATCGAAATATACGACGAACTGCTGCGCCCACGGCAGTGCAACCTCGGCGAAGAACCAGTTATCGGTAGTAAAAGTGAGGATTTTCGGCGGGGCGGTACAATCTTTCCCGCGAACACTTGCGGCCGGCTTGGCCGCCGCGGACAAGGGTAGCCACCCAACCAGACCGGCAGCGCAGACCGCCAGTACGACAAGCCATTTGGTATGCTTGTTGCCAAACACTCGACACCCGCCTCTCAAGTTGTCAAATAACTAAGCTGTCAAAGCCTTAGGATCAAAGGAAGATCTTAGCTTTGAGCCTACAAGAACTTGCGGTTTACCTCAAGCACAAGGACTTTTGGCAGGCCTAGCTTTTTTTGTTGCCGCTCCTATGAAATTGCTCGTGTATTTTTTTCAAATGAGGGTCGGTGACGTGGGTGTATATTTGGGTGGTAGCGATATTACTGTGTCCCAGCATCGCCTGGACACTGCGCAGGTCGGCCCCATTCATCAGCAGATCCGTCGCAAAGCTGTGCCGCAATGTGTGTGGCGATACGTGTTTGGTGATGCCGGCGCCCAGGGCATAGCGGGCAACCATCCGTTGGATAGAGCGGGCGGTGAGACGTGTAAAATTACCGGATAAATCAACTTTTTTACTGCCGGCGTATCTGATAAATAACGGTTTGGTGTTGTCCTGGCGCTTGTCAAGATAACTCTCAATCCAGCCAGCGGCTTCGGCGCTAATAAATATCGGCCGGTCTTTTTGGCCTTTGCCGCGGACCATAAACTCGCGCCGCTTTAGGTTTATATGGTCCCGGTCGAGTGCGACGAGTTCGCTGACACGTAGCCCGCTGGAAAACAGCAGTTCGATAATCGCTCGGTCGCGCAGACCATTCAACTTCGAAACATCCGGCTGGGCTGCCAGTCCCTCTAGCTCCTGGGCGGTCAAAAATGTTACTTGTGGCCGCGTAGTCCGGGCCAATTCAATTTTATCCGGTGCCAGGGTAGGCAAGCCCCGCCGGGCGCAGAAGCGTAAGAAACTGCGCAGGGCGATCAAGTGATAATTTTGGGTGGTTTTACCCAGCTCGTCGGCGGTGTTAGTGCCCAACCGGTTAAGCCACAGCCGCCATTTGCGGATTAGCTCCTCATTTATATCGCTTAGCTTAATCTGGCCGGCAAAATCACTCAGCCGGTTTAGGTAGTGGCTATAGTTTTCAATAGTTTTTGGCGAGCGGTTTTGCTCCAGCTCCAAGTATTCAAGGAACTGTGCGACTGCGCTATCGTAATTCATCTGCAATACCGCCTATTCCAAAAATCCTGCCCCGCACTAAATCCTGAAATGAAGTAGTCTGCAACCAGATTACGGAACATCAAGATTTTAGTGTCGGGGTGGCTAACGGCAGTTTCATAACTCATGCGTCCAGTTTAAGCTTAAGCGTCGTACAATATCAAATAGAACAAAAAATATGTTCGCTCTAGCCAAAGCCTATTTCATCTGTTACAATAGCGGTTAAGTTATGGAAAGAACCCTAATTATTCTAAAGCCCGACGCCGTCCAGCGCGGCCTAATGGGCGAAATTATAAATCGTTTTGAAAAAGCTGGGCTAAAAATGATGGGTATGAAAATGCTCAGTCCAAACGAACAGCATTACCATCACCATTACGAGACCATCAGTAAGATTGCTACCAGACGCGGCGAAGAAGTTTACCATAGAAATGCGGCCGCTATGATGGCCGGCCCGGTTGTGGCCATTGTTCTAGAAGGCGTAGGGGCAGTAGATCTGGTCCGCAAAATGGTTGGTGACACCGAGCCCAAAGCCGCCGCTCCGGGCACCATCAGGGGAGATTATGCCCACATGAGCATCCCGCACGCTAACAAAGTTGGCCTGGGTTTACCTAATCTAATTCATGCTTCTGGGAACCTAGATGAAGCCAAACAAGAAATCGCCCACTGGTTTTCTAAAGACGAGCTGTTTGATTACCAAACGGCCCACGAGCACTTTACCCAAAACCCCGAAAAATAAATCTGGTGCCCCCGAGAGGATTCGAACCTCTAGCTTTTCCTTAGGACGGAACTATTTTATCCATTGAACTACGGGGGCTCGTCGGAATCGACGTGCCGGCTTCCGTAAGTCAGTATAACTAACTTACTTCCAGCCTCAAGTCGCTTCCTCCTTCTCAATTTTGTAAGAATCTACTAAAGCACGATCTTACAAAATTGGATAAAAAAGCGTATCCTAAACCCCTTAACCTATATAATGTAGCCATGAGTCCCGTTAGAAGTCAGTATTTTATAGAATATAAAATCTGCCAATTCACTGGCAGTGAATTGGACTTCTAACGAGATGAGCAAAAAAGAGCCGAAAGAACTGCCCGAAAATGAGGCTCCGAAAAAACCCAAATATTTCAAAGAACAGTTTGAAGATGAAGAAGTCCGTTTGGTCTTTAGAAAACACCCCATCGTCATGCGCAAAGGCCTCATTTTGGCCTCTGTCGGCCTGCTGCTGGGCATGATTCCAGCTCTAATTAAACCCGAATATAGCTATTTCTTTGGCGGCTTGGCGGCCGGCTTTGGTCTGGCAACTGCCTTGATTTTTCCTTGGTGGGTGCGCTGGTATTTTAGCGTCTATATCATGACCGACCGCCGCTTCATTCAGCAAACCCGTAGCCTGTTGCAGGTTAACGTCGTCGACATTGGCTTGGAACAAATCCAGATGATCAATTACCAGATAGCCGGTCTGGAAGAGACGGTCCTTCGGTTTGGTACAATAATTGTGCAAACGTATGTGGGGGATTTAGTGATCCACGACGTGCACCACCCCGAAAGGGTCCAACAAAAAATGGTGCATGTACTGCGGGATTTGGGCATACACCATACCCAAAGGCCGGTGAACGAGGATCAGCGCGTTATTGAATCATGAAGTTAAGGAAAAAACTCAAAAAAGCTAAGAACGTCAGCGAACGGCTACCGGAACTGGTGGCTGATAAGGCGGCTAGCTTTAATCCGTTAGCCATTGTCGATCAGGAGTCACCGGCGCTAAAAGACGTACCCAAAATTACCACCGAAACTATTGGTGAGCACCGCGAGCAAGTCCTTTCCGGCGCCCGTAAATACATCTACCCATTGCAGCACTCCAAGCACCGTATTGTGGTTATTACTTCGACAATTATCATTGCTACGATCTTGGCCTTTTTGGTCTACTGTGTCGCCGGGCTTTACCGCCTTTACCAATACAACACTTTTTTGTACCGCGTGACGCAGGTTGTACCATTTCCCATCGCCCACACCGGCGGCACTTTCATTGACTATGAGAATTACCTGTTCGAGCTGAGGCACTACGTCCATTATTATGAGAACCACCAGCAAAATCTATTCGGTGGGGAGGCTCAGGTAAACCAGTTTAGAAAGCAGGCTTTGCAGGATGTGGTTAATAACGCATACGTCAAAATCCTGGCCGAGCGCAACAAGGTCAAGGTCAGCGACAAGGAAGTCGACGCTCAAATTGCCGCCGTCCGCAACCAAAACCGTCTGGGCACCAATGATAAAGTCTTTGCCGCCGTGCTGCGCGATTACTGGGGTTGGTCCATCGCCGACTTCAAACGCAGTCTAAAGGAACAAATGCTGGCCACCAAAGTATCGGCCAAACTCGATGATGCCACAAGCGCTAAAGCCCAAAGCGTCTTGGCTCAGCTACTGGGTGGGGCAGACTTTGGCCAATGGGCCAAAGACGCCTCCAATGCATCTGATGCTGCCAACGGTGGTGACTATGGTTTCGCCATTACTCGCAGCAACCCCAATGTCTCGCCGGAGGTCATTAACCAGTTGTTTAGCCTCAAACAGGGCCAGATATCAGACGTTATATTAGCCAGCCGTACCGATTCCAGCCGGGCCAACACCTTGGAAATCGTTAAAGTTAATTCGAGTGACGGCACAACCGTCACCGCTCAGCATATCTCATTCAACCTAAATGACGTCGGTATTTATATAAACCAACTTAAAGTTAAACAACCCGTCAAAACTTACGTCAAATTCTAAGCCACGCGCCGCATTAACCTGCCGTCCGGCGCAGCCGGCCGCACCGTTAATGCTCCTGGCGAATCGCGATGTCAGAATTTGCGCTACTCGTTCAATGTATTGAAATACACCTCACTCCGTTGCTCGATTCTTCCTTGCGCTTCATCCAGGCGCGCTGTCTTAGAATTGCGAAGGAGAGGTTAAATTGCTAAACTGCCTCTGTTCTAGTAACATTTGCCCTTCCCCAATTTTGGGAAATCCCGCTTTAGCAGATTTTGTAAAATTGAGAGGAGGAGCAGGCGTAGGCTGAAGACACGAGCAAAAAGTTTTTTATTTGCTCGTCGTCGCAAGTCGAAGCCTTGCGACGACGAGGGCTCGTAGTGTAGCGGTTAACACGTCTCCCTGTCACGGAGAAGATCGCCGGTTCGAATCCGGTCGGGCCCGCCAAATTTAGGAAACGTTGGTACCGATGGCTTCGCCGTTAACGACTTTTTGGAGATTGCCGGGCTTGAGTTCAAAAACAATTATTGGCAATCGGTTATCCATGGCTAGGGCTACCGCTGCGTTGTCCATGACATTGATCTCTTGATTTTGCAGGGCCTCGGCGTGGGTTAGGGAACCATATTTTTTAGCGCTCTTGTGCTTAGCGGGATCTTTATCATAAACCCCATCAACTTTGGTGGCCTTCAAAACAACCTCGCAGTTCAGCTCCAAGGCACTTTTTACAGCCGCGGTATCAGTAGTGAAAAATGGATTGCCGGTACCGCCGGCTAAAACTACCACCCGGCCTTTTTCCATGTGTCGCATTGCCCGACGACGAATGAACGGCTCGGCTACGCTATCGACGCGCAGGCTGGATTGTAACCTTGCCGGCTGGCCCAGGGATTCCAATGTATCTGTTAGGGCCATGCCGTTAATTATTGTCGCCAGCATACCCATGTAGTCACCAGTGGCTCTTTCTACACCGTGGTCGGCAATCGACGCGCCGCGCATAATATTGCCGCCGCCGACTACAACCGCCACTTGGACGCCGCTATTTTTTGATAAATCTTTTAGTTCTTGAGCTAAATCGCTGACAAATTTGGCATCAATGCCGTATCCGCGCGAGCCGGCAAACTGCTCGCCTGACAACTTCAGCAAGACTCTCTTAAATTTCACTACTATGAATATTAGTCTCTGGCCGCATTGACTGCAATTCTTTTAATGCTTCAGAGAATATCGTAGCGTGGACCAGATGATTTTCCCCCATACCGTGTCCAGAGCCCTGACCCCGAGCTTTAAGATATCGGAACAAGCCCCTTTTTGCCTTGTGATCAATAAAATCATCATCCATCAGTCTGGCTTCTACGTCTTGGTCTAATGCGGCGTTCTCGGCCCTAACCACCACTACAGGCGTTCCGAGGGTCATCGTAAAGCGTGTATCTGGTATAAATTTTCCGCGGGACATCCCGCGGGCTGCGCCTATGTGGTTTGTGGTCAAATAATTGTCCCAGTATTCTCCGTCTCCAAACTCCTTTTGTAAATCCAACATAATTTGCGGCCCATCGTTCCACCAATGCCCGCTAATGCCTTCGGGATTGATAAAATCCTGTGCAAAACTCTTGGCAGTTTGACCCACAAATCGTTTCTTGGCATTGGGTACGACTGCCAGCGCCTCCCCCATGATTTCAAAGTTGAGTCGGCGTGCCATTCGTATTGATGAAGCACCCACAGCCGCCGAGCGCGAGTAACCATAAAAATAAGCCGCTTCATAGCCATGTACTTGGGCAGTCTCAATGACCCTTCGGGCGTAGGGCGAGAAATCACCTTTAAAAATAGCCAGTCGCTCACCGGTCGAGAAAAACGGCCTGTAGTCCCGGTCGGGTCCGGCTACAACCAATGTGCTCATATAGAGACCTTCAGGGTCAACTAAACCCCTCTGACGATTTATGTAGTCCAACATATGAGCTTTTACGGCAGTGTTATAACTGTTAGGGTTGCCCTCAATCGGGGCAGTACTGGTTATAAAGGGCGGTTGGCTCAGTACGCAGTGAGTAATCGAGTCGCCCGGCTCTTTTACAACTATACGTGGCGGTTGGTTAAAATGGCGGGGCGTCGTAGTCGATCTATCGATGGTGGCTAAAAATTCATCCTGGTGGTGGCCGGTATAGTGACTAAACCTCTCGTAAGCCTCACGAACCTGGGGATCAATAGAGTCAGGATCGACTCGTTTGTCAGCACCAATCGATAGGACGTCGCGGGGAACAAAATTCTCAGCCATTTCGCCTATTCAAACACAAAAAATATGTAATTACAACTTTGGTATACTCGACGTGATAATGCCACCTTAGCTCAGTTGGCTAGAGCGCCGCTTTCGTAAAGCGGAGGTCTGGGGTTCGAATCCCCAAGGTGGCTCCATTGTTAAGACCCAAAGAGCGGGTATAGTTCAGCGGTAGAATGTGACCTTCCCAAGGTTGAGACGTGGGTTCGACTCCCACTATCCGCACCATAAGTGTAAAATGGTGCCTAAGAGATGGAGCTTCCAAAAAAATATCTACACGATCGTCTGGTCCTGCTTTTTATCACGCTGCTGGCGGTGCTTTTGGTGGTTGGAGTGTCACTGGTCTTGTTGCGCTTTGATCTTTCCAAAAACCCGACTACGATTGTTGCTTACCGGCCCAATATTTCTGGTGCCAGCTACCAAAGCGGCAAGCCCATAGACATATATTCTATGGCTGTTTTCATGGCCCTGACGGCTGTCGGTGCGGTAATTTTAAGCGCCAGAGTCTACCTGCTCAAACGCTTCTTAGCAGTTTTCATTCTGGCCAGCAGCGCCTTTCTTTTAATCCTCGCCACCATCGTCTCTAACTCCCTTATCTCCTTACAATAATGCGTTCAATTGAAATCCCGCAGCCCGATGAACGCGACTGGCGCTATCGGGCCCTCGAAATCCTGCCCGGGGCTTTGACCTGGACCATTTTAGCTCTGCCCATTATCCTTAGTCTGATCAATCCCAGGCTGGCAGCCTATTTTGTTATTACCTTTTTGCTGGTTTGGTTTGTCCGGGCCCTGGCCATCGCCGCCCGCTCAATCCAGGGCTGGAACCGCTTGGCAGATTATCAAAAACTGCCTTGGCAAAAGCTCAACGATGACCTGGAAAGCCTGCAGGTGAGGACTAAAGATGCGCCTCGCTGGCATAGACGTAACCTGGCGCGAGTCGAAAAATACATAATTCGCGATCGGATTAAGCCCAGCCAGGTTTACCACGCGGTTATTATTCCTTTTTGGAACGAATCCCGCGATATCCTGGAACCAACCCTGAAGGCTATCACCGACGCTCACTACGACCTAAAAAGAATCATTATATTTGTAGCTTACGAACAGCGCGGCGGGCCTGAGATTGAAGCCCTGGCTCATACTCTAGTTAAAGAATTCGGACCCAACTTTTATCACGCCGAAGCGGTCATGCACCCCTGGCCAATGACCGGCGAGGTAATAGGCAAGGGGGGCAATGCCACGTTTGCCGCCCGCCGACTTAAAAAATACCTCGCGCAAGCCAAGATCAAGCCCGAGGATGTGCTGGTCACCACTCTTGATGCCGATAACCGTCCAGACAAGCAGTATTTTGCGGCTTTAACCTACACCTATTGCTCCACCGAAGAACCCAAATATGCTTCATATCAGCCGATTACCATGTTCCTCAACAATATATGGGACGCCCCGGCGCCAATGCGGGTCGTAGCTACCGGTAATTCCTTTTGGAATATAGTTTTAGCCCTGCGGCCCCACATGCTGCGCAATTTCTCGGCTCACGCCCAGCCGATGTCGGCGCTCATAGAAACCGATTTTTGGTCGGTGCGCACCATTGTCGAGGACGGCCATCAATACTGGCGAACTTTTTTCCGCTACGACGGTAAGCACGAAGTTTACCCGATATACGTGCCTATCTATCAAGACGCCGTCCTAACCGATAGCTATAAAAAAACCCTCAAGATGCAGTTTATCCAGGTACGGCGTTGGGCGTGGGGAGCATCGGACATCGCCTACGTTTTTTATAATGGCTTTTTAAAAAAGAACAAGGTTCCTAAGTTACGCATGATTGCTAAATTTTCGCGCCTGCTGGAAAGCCACATCAGCTGGTCGACTACCCCTCTACTGTTACTGCTGGCGGCCTATCCGCCTTTTTTGTTCAACCCCCAAAGCTACTTAGCGGCTCAGCTGCCGCACGTTGTCAGCTGGATCCAGCGTATTTTAATGGGTGGCATCCTTATTTCGCTATTTTTGAGTATGCGCTCGCTGCCGCCCAAGCCAGAACGATACAAGCGTCGCCGCACCGTCTGGATGGTGCTTCAGTGGGTCTATTTACCCTTTACGACCCTTATTTACAGCTCTTTCGCCGCTATTTATTCCCAGACGCGCCTGATGTTCGGCTGGTACCTGGGCTGGGTTATTACGGAAAAAGCCGTCAAAAAATAAATATTTATTTTTTGACGGCTTGCAACGAAGGGTGCTCGGCCAGATAACGCAGGTAAGCCTGCTTGTCTAGGCGTTTTAACACCTTGGCCGTGGTCTGGCTAATCTGTTTTGGCTCAATCCGCGGTTTAGCTTGTGTACTTAAAAGCTGTCGGATAACCGTCGAGGTTACTTCCCGGGCGGCCAGGTAGCAATCCTTGCGGTCCTGCAGGGCCAATAGGACTTCGGTAAAGAGCATATCGCTTATGAATGGCCTAGAGGGGCTAGAACCGATCACTAGGGCGGAAGAGAGGTCTATGGCCTCATGCGAGGTAAAAACGGCTCTACAGGCCTCACACCTGCGTCTACGCCATACTTGATTGTTTCTTTTTTGGTGCCGGCTATTAACAACAGCCATCTCACCACCACAATATAGGCAAACCATGTCAACATATTGACATGGCGGAGGAGAAAAAGCTAGTGGATATCTTAAAAATTCTGGGTATAAAAAACGGCCCCTTTCGGGGCCGGTGTCAGTCTTTAGCTGACTGCGCGAGCCTGGCGGACTCTTTTGAGTCGGTTACCAGTCCGTTTGATGGTGGCAATCTCTTCGTAAAAGAGCTTGAAACCATCAAGCGCGCTACCAAGTGGCTTGGTACTCAAAATCTACCTCACAATTAACCAAAAGAGCTTAACAAAATTAGCCGTTTCGGTCAAGCATAAGTACCACGAGCTGGTACAATTACTTAAATGCCCAAAACACCGTTCCAACAGATAGGCAAAAATCCAAATGGAAGCCGCAGTGGAATTCTCAACACCCGCCGCGGCGTCGTCAAAACGCCTTTCTTTATGCCGGTGGCTACCCGCGGAGCCGTGAAAGGTCTTACGCCCGGGCAAGTAAGACAAACCGGTGCCGAGGTATTGCTAGCTAACACCTACCACCTGCACATAGAACCGAGTGAAAAAGTGGTTAAAAAAATCGGCGGCCTGCATGAATTTACGGGGTGGAGCGGACCGATTCTGACCGATTCCGGCGGCTTCCAAGTCTTTTCCTTAGCCAAAATCCGCAAAATCACTGAAGAAGGTGTATCTTTTAAGAACCTACAAAGTGGCGACGAAGTGCTCATTACCCCCGAAAAGTCGATGAAGATCCAGTTTGATCTGGGTAGCGATATCATTATGGCCTTTGACGATTTAACGGGCCTGGACCGCTCGGCGCGGCCGCGGACCGAAGAGGCAGTGCAGCGCACCCACCGCTGGTTAGAGCGCTGCACTGCTGAGTTCAAAAAACTTACCAAAAATTCGAAAGACGGCCAACGACCCCTGTTATTTGGTATCCAGCAGGGTGGATTAGACAAAAAATTGCGGGCCAAAAGCCTGGAATTTGTCCAATCCCAAGCAGTGGACGGCATGGCTATCGGTGGTTTGGCCGTTGGCGAGAGCCGCCAGGAAATGTACAATATGCTCAAATATCTTGCACCTCTATATGACCCCTCTAAAATTCGTTACCTTATGGGGGTGGGTGAGCCGGTGGATATGCGCCTGGCAATCGAAAACGGAATAGATATATTCGACTGCGTCCTACCTACTCGCAACGGACGCCATGGAACGGTCTGGATAACAGGCGATAAGAAGTTAAACCTCAATAATTTGAAATTTGCCCAAGACCCTAGGCCCATAGATAAAAAATGTGACTGTAACACCTGTAAGCCCGGCTATAGCCGGGCTTTCTTGCGCCATTTATTTAAGGTCGGCGACCCTCTAGCCGGAACACTTTGCTCTATCCATAATCTTAGGCAGCTACAGAGGATATGCCAGAGTTATCGTTAGGTTCTTTATTTTCCCTTTTCAGATCCTCAAGGCGCACAACTTCACCTGGTGGGCGGGGTGGGGAGTAAACTTCGTTGACAACGAAGTGAATGCTTGGGCCAAGACGTCGGACCCCCTTAACGCCAAACACAAACTCGTATTTGGCAACTTCATTATCTGATACTGGTAAAAATGGTGGTGTTTCGTTATTTTTCATGGTATTTGGTGGGCAATACAGGAGTCGAACCTGTCACCTCCACAACGTCAATGTGGCGCTCTAGCCAGATGAGCTAATTGCCCTCGTCGAAGCTTGCGCCATTATCTCGTTTTGCCGAGAAATGGCAAAAGCTTCGACCTATGGCTATGCTTCTCCTCTCAATCTTGCAAGGACTTGCTGCGCACGGCCTCCCAAGATTGTTGAGGTCTAAACATATTATAACCTTACCTTATTTGGTATAAGGCTGAAAAGTCGAGATTAAGGGGAGTACCATATATGGTATAATTGAAAGGCTGAGAGACTTGTGGAAAACTTAGCAAAAAAGTACTAGCATTTTACGGCTAGCTTACTTATACTAGGTTGCAGGTTGAGTTTTGCCGATGTGTTAACGCGGCAAAAAGACTGGCTCGAACGTCATTGCGAGGACGCTTGAGCCAGTTTTTATTTTCCGGGGCGTTTTTAACTGTTATTATGAGTACCGAAATGGATGAGGATAAAAAGCTGGGTCAGAACGACCACCGTCGGCTCGGTAAAGAATTGGATTTATTTGTCTTTTCCGACCTGGTGGGCGCTGGTTTACCCCTGTTCACACCGAGGGGGACGGTGCTTCGCGAAGAACTTCTGCGCTTTTCAGAAGAATTACAGGCTAAGAATGGCTACCAGAAGGTCTCTATACCCCATATCACCAAAGAAGAACTATATAAGGTCTCTGGCCACTGGGATAAGTTTGGCCACGAATTATTTATAGTTAAAAGCCAGGAAACAAAGGACAAAATGGTCTTAAAACCCATGAATTGCCCTCACCACATCCAAATTTACGCTTCCCGCCCCAGGAGCTACCGGGAGCTGCCTATCCGTTATATGGAGTCGACTATCCAGTACCGCGATGAAAAGAAGGGCGAGCTAAGCGGTCTGTCGCGTGTAAGGGCCATATCTATCGATGATGCACACGTTTTTTGCCGGCTGGACGAGATAGAAGAAGAGTTTCGTACCATTCTGTCGATGATCAAAGAGATGTACCAAGTATTTGATATGAAGTTTAAGGCCCGGCTTTCCTTCCGGGACGACTCGGACGCCTATTTGGGTGATAAAAAAGACTGGGAAGTAGCCGAAAAGACTATCGAAGAAGTTGCCAAGAAGCTAGACCTTGAATATGTCCTTGTAAAGGGCGATGCGGCCTTTTATGGCCCCAAGATTGATATTATGGTGACCGATTCACTGGGCAGAGAGTGGCAGTGCGCGACGCAGCAGCTAGACTTTGTCATGCCCAAACGCTTCGGGCTGAGCTATATAGATAAAGACGGCAGCGAAAAGCCGGTGATCATGATCCACAAGGCACTTTTGGGTTCCTTCGAGCGTTTCTTGAGTGTTTATATCGAGCATACCGAGGGTCGTTTCCCGGTCTGGTTGGCCCCGGAGCAGCTAAGGGTAATGACACTTAATGACGAAGAACCTATCTTGAAATTGGCCCAGGACGTTGTAAAAAAAGCTAAAGAGGCAGGAGTTCGGGCGGAACTGGATGATAGCAATGAGTCGGTTGGCAAGAAAATCCGTGAAGCGGAAATTATGAAGATTCCGTACGCTATCGTTATTGGCGAAAAAGAGCTTGAAAGTAAGCAAATTATTCCGCGGCTGCGCAGTGATCTGGGTAAGCAGCCGGAAAATGCCCAAGACATTGACGAATTCCTAGCTGGTGTGGCCAAGCAGTCCAATACTCGAAGTAAATAAGTCTATGCAGAGGGTTGATGCTAACTTCAAACAAAGGGTATATGGGATAGTGGCGGCTATCCCAAAGGGGCGTGTTATGACATATGGTCAGGTGGCAGCTATGGCTGGTGCCTCTTGGGCGGCTTGGGAGGTCGGCCAGATAGCCCACACTGGTCCTTCAGACTTGCCGTGGCAAAGAGTCGTCAATAAGCAGGGCGGCCTGGCCAGGGGCTATCCCGGGGGCTTTGAGGGCCATAAGAAGGCATTGCTGGCCGAAGGTATTACTGTAGATGATGACTTTAGAGTGAATATTGAAGAGCTGTTATGGCAACCACCACACAAAGACCAAAGCTCGTTGCTATAGTTGGACCGACGGCTAGCGGTAAATCCGAGCTGGCGATGTGGGTCGCTACAGAGTTTAACGGCGAGATTATCTGCGCTGATTCACGAACAGTTTATAAAGGTATGGATATTGGCACGGCCAAACCTTCAGCGGCCGACCAAAAACGGGTTGCGCACTGGGGGTTGGATCTATTGGAACCGGGCGAACGTTTTACAGCCGCTGCCTTTAAAAAATACGCCCAAGCCGTCATTACCGATATCACTGCCAGGGGTAAACTGCCGATTTTGGTTGGGGGTACGGGTCTTTATATCGATGGCGTCATATTTAATTTTGGTTTTTTGCAAGATGCCAACTTGGCAAAAAGAAAAAAGCTGGAGGCTATGAGCACCAAAAGCCTCCAAGATCTTGTTAATGAAAAAGGCTTGCCGATGCCGTTTAACCTGAAAAATCGGCGCCATTTAATCCGGACAATCGAAACCAAGGGGCAGAGAGGTTCCAAAAAGAAAAACCTACCCAACGGGGTTATTTTGGTTGGAATCTTACCGTCTGACGAGCTTCTACGGAAACGTATCAGTCGAAGGGCTAAGCAGATTTTTGTCGATGGCGTAATAAACGAAACAGCAGAACTGACCAGCCAATATGGGAAGGGGGCGCTAGAAGCAACCGGCGGTATTGTCTATAAAATAAGTCTCGAAATTTTGGAGGGAAAAATCACTCAGGCCGAGGCTATAGAAAAATTCCAAAAAGCCGATTGGCAATACGCCCGGCGTCAAAAAACCTGGTTCCGCCGCAACAAATTTATTCACTGGTTTAGCGAACCGGAGCAGGCTTTTAGGTATGTAAAAACCCAACTGAACACCTAGTTTACGATCTGTTATCCAAGTCTGATACAATATCAGCAGAGAGGGAGACATGTTCGAGCAACTATTTGGATCAAAAACCCGGGTCAAACTGCTGGGGCTGTTTTACACCAACCCCAATCGTTCATTTTATGTGCGCGAAATCACCCGCAAAATCGATGAGCAGATTAACTCTGTGCGGCGCGAACTGGCCAACTTACTGAGTATCGGCATCATTACCTCTGACGCTAACAACAACCGCCTTTATTACGAGGTTGATCAAAGCTACGAACACTACAAACCGCTAGCAGCCATCTTTGGCGGCGTCGCTTTCGCGCAGGAACCGGCCAAGGAAGAAGAAGCCAAGTCTGCCAAAAAGGCTCCGGCCAAGCCCAAAGCCGATGTAGCCACCGAGCACCCCCTGGCCAAGAGCTTACGGGCTACCGGGCACGTCGAACTGGCACTGCTAAGCGGTCAATTTACTCGGGATGAGTCAGCCGGCATCGATATTTTGATCGTTGGCGATGTCAACCAGGCCAAAGCCGCCAAATTTGTGTCAGAGCTGGAAGCCAGCGAGAGTAAAGAACTGCGATACGTAGTCATAAGCTTAGACAATTATAAATACCGCCTACAAATAAATGACCGTTTTATCAATAACGTCCTCGGTGCTAAAAAACAAGTTATAATAAATAACCAAGACCTACAGGTTAAATAAGAGGGGTACTATCTTGTGGAGCTGACCTACCATGGTGCTAATTGCTTGAGGATTTCGACCAAAAAAGCCCAGGTTGTAATAGATGATAATTTGGGCAAACTGGGCCTCAAACCAGTCACTAAGCCAAGCGACATTAGCCTACACACATTTTCTGGCGTACCGGCTAAAGATAGTCATTTTATAGCCGATATGCCCGGTGAGTATGAAATCTCGGGAGTAGTTATCCACGGTGTCAGTGCCCGCGGCCACAGCGACGAAGAAGGAAAGCAAAGCGCGGTTATTTATACGATTGCGGCCGATGATCTAAGGGTGGTCGTGCTGGGCCATATTCATGAGCAGCTAAGTGGAGACCAGCTAGAACAAATTGGTCACGTAGATATTGCCGTTGTGCCGGTGGGCGACAGCGGTTATACCCTCGACGGAGTAGGGGCCCTCAAGCTTATAAAACAGATCGAGCCAAAGGTTGTTATACCGACGCACTACGCCGACAAAGCTATTAAATATGAGGTTCCTCAGGTTGAACTTACTGAAGCGGTCAAAAACCTGGCTATGGAACCAGCTGAAACACTGCCCAAATACAAACCGAATCTGGCCGAACTGACCGACACCACCCGTCTGATCGTTCTCGAACGCCAGTAAACTAAAGTAGACCCTTTTTCTTGAGGGAACGGATAGCCTGGGTGCTAATTTTTACTTTTAGCTTTTTGCCATCAATAGTTAGGGTCTTGGTCTGAAGGTTAGGCTTCCAGACCTTTTTAGTGTGGCGCTGAGAAAAGCTGACGTTATGGCCGTGCTGTTTGGCTTTTTTATCAAATTCAAGTCGCTGCATAATTCAGTTGACTACTTTACAGGGGTAAGAGGGCAAAGTCAACTGAATTAGTCGATAGTGGATAGTCAATAGTCTATAGTCAAACTACTAACTTTTTCTTCGTAATACTTTCGACTAGCGACTAATGGCTAAACACTAACTCAGCTATACTTATATTATGGACAACATCTTGCTGAGTTTGGTTATTTTGTTACCGGTCTTGCTATTTTCGATGGCTATCCACGAAATGATGCACGCCCTAGCCAGCGATCAGCTGGGCGATGATACGGCCCGGGTGATGGGCCGTCTCACCATAAATCCGCTGCTACATATTGATCCAATTTGGACTGTAGCCGTCCCGCTGCTGCTACTTTTGAGCCACAGCCCCTTTTTATTCGGTGCCGCTAAACCGGTGCCGGTCAATTTTAACCGCTTACGCTTCGGTGCATGGGGCGGAGCTATCGTGGGGGCGATCGGACCTCTTACAAATCTGGTGATAGCCGCTATCGGCGCGCTTTTGTTTAAGCAGCTCAGTCCGGTTGTCGATAGCACGCTTTATGAGGTGCTAAGGATAACAATTGTCCTAAATATCGGCTTATTCGTATTTAACATGATCCCATGGCCGCCGCTGGACGGCTCACGGGTGCTATATGCTTTTGCCCCCCAGCCGCTGAAAGAATTTATGGAATCCGTGGAAAGCATAGGCATAGCCGGCCTGCTGATATTCATTTTCTTGTTTCAGTTTAGTGGTTTCGGCAACCCAGTCGGGAACCTTA
Organism: Candidatus Saccharibacteria bacterium UBA6824; assembly: GCA_002452155.1. GTDB lineage: Bacteria > Patescibacteriota > Saccharimonadia > Saccharimonadales > UBA10212 > UBA6824. The sequence goes on from DKEK01000001.1 coordinate 40,267, forward strand.
TGGTCAGTCTGGTACGTACGCTGGCACCGGGCTTGCTGTTATAGCTAGTGTTATAATTATTATAGGTCGGTGAGAGCCCCGGCATAATAAATTTTCTGAATAGATAAAATCAGGGAGTCTTACATGCGCGCGGTCCGTGGACCGGGCGTGCGGACACCCACTCTAGCATCACGCAGAGTAAATTTTAGTGCTGGTATACCGACCTCCACGCAAAAAGCCCAGGGAAACCTCGGGCTTTTTGCATAGAGTACGCTCTGATAAAGTAAGTAAGTCACTCCGGGGTGTGGCGCAGCTGGTAGCGCGTACGGCTGGGGGCCGTGAGGTCGCAGGTTCAAGTCCTGTCACCCCGACCACAACAAACCATGAAGAAACTATTACCTACCACAAAAATATATTTAGCCCAATCAGCAGTAAAAAGTGCTGGAAGAGGTGTATTTGCTAAACGAAACATTAAAAAAGGAGAGATAATCGAATCTTGCCCGGTTATTGAAACACCGGTTGACGATTATAAAAAAATCAAGGACACAATACTCAGAAATTATGATTTTATTTGGGGGCCAAAAGGCCACCACCAGATCGCTATCTGTTTGGGATTCGGCTCGTTGTACAATCATTCCTATGAGCCAAACGCGACTTACAGTAAGAGAATAGAGGATAAACTCATCGACTTCGAAGCGCTGAAAGACATAAAGGCTGGCGAAGAAATAACAGTAAATTATAACTACGGTGACCCAAATGACAAAAAAGAACTATGGATCGAAGACATACCCCGACCAAGCAAAGTGTTAGACGAAGCAAAACTGTATACGGATGGGGGGTCGAGGGGGAATCCAGGGCCTTCGGCCGGGGCGTTTTTAATCTGTAAAATGGACGACAACGTTGTAGAAAAGTCGGGATTTTATATGGGAATAACAACGAATAATCAGGCTGAATACCAGGCGGTGTTGAAAGGATTACAAAGATCCGCAGAACTTGGTATCCGAAGACTAAATGTATTCATGGACAGCGAACTAATTACTAAGCAACTCAACGGGCTATATAAAATTAAAAACAAAGATCTTATGCCATTTCACCGTCAAATTAAAGAAATAGCCGGGAGCTTTGAGGAAATTTCTTTCACCCACGTACCAAGGGCGATGAACAAAGAGGCTGACGGGGAAGTAAATCGTATTTTAGACGAACGTGCGTCTTGATGACGATTATGCTATAATACTCCCTGGCGTCGGATTTACGATTGGTTACCAGCCTACGGCTGGAGGAAAGTCCGGGCAGCTTAGGGATTGGCAGTTGCTAACAGCAACCGGGGGTAACCCCAGGGAAAGTGCCACAGAAACGACACAACCTTTCTTTCTAAAGAAGATAGGAAATGGTGAAACGAGTGGGGTAAGAGCCCACAGTTTTGACGGGTGACCGTCAAAAGAGGTAAACCCTGCCTGCTGCAAGGAGATATGTCGCATATAGAGTTCCCGCTCGCGGCTTGTCATAAGAACCGCTCGATCTATAGGGCAACTTATAGACTAGATAGATGACCAAATAAAACAGAACCCGGCTTATGGTTTATGCGGCGCCACCGAAAAACTCCTCAGACGAGGAGTTTTTTGTTTATCTAACTAGGGCTATTTCTTATTGGCGGCTTTGACAACTGCCTCGAAGGCTTTTGGCTCGTTAACAGCCAATTCGGCCAGGATTTTACGGTCCAGATTGATACCAGCGGCTTTGAGGCCGGCGATTAGACGGCTATAAGTGGTGCCATGCAGCCGGGCGCCGGCATTAATGCGGGCGTTCCAAAGCTGGCGGAAGGTCCGCTTGCGGTTACGCCGGTCGCGGTAAGCATACTGCAAGGCTTTAGTGGTGGCTTGCTTGCCGCGTTTAATAGATGAACGATGGGCTTTGGTCATACCCTTCGTGGCTTTGCGGACTTTTTTATGCCTCTTGTGACTGGCGACTCCGCGCTTGACTCGCATAAGCTAGACCCCTAGCTTTCGGCGGATGTTCCTGGCTTGTTTGCCTGTCATAACTTCCACGCCGGCAAACCGGCGCTTGCGGCCGGCGCTTTTCTTCTCTAAAAAGTGGTTACCACCGGCGTGGCGGCGGACAACTTTGCCAGTTTTAGTGATGCGCACCCGCTTCTTGGTGCCGCTATGGGTCTTAATTTTAGGCATATTACTTCTTTCTTATGACAAAACTCAGCTGACGTCCCGCAAAAACGGGTTCTTGGTCGACGGCTATTCCTTCGCCGAGTTCATTCACCACCCGATCGGCCAGCTTAAAGCCCAAATCCCTATGGGCTAATTCTCGTCCTCGATAGACTACCGCAATTTTCACCTTGTGTCCAGCGTCTAAGAAGCTGTTAACCTTGCGCATTTTGACCGCTAAATCGTGGTCGCTGATCTTCAAACCGACGCGCATTTGCTTCATATCCAGCGACTTGGCTTTTTGGCGGTTTTTTTGCAGCTGCTTGGTGCGCTGATAGTTATATTTTCCCCAGTCGACAATTTTGGCGACTGGGGGCTTAGTGTCGGCCGACACCATCACCAGATCAAGGCCGGCTTCTCGGGCGGCCTGCAGAGCATCGGCTTTAGAAATTACACCTAATTGCCGGCCGTCATCACCAATAACACGAAGCTCACTAGCCTGGATAGCTTCGTTGATTTGCGGCGCCTTAGCGATCTTTGTTGCTCCTCACGTCTAAAATGATAATAGCAGAGGACTAAACAGTTATTCAAGATTAAATTACAGCTGCCGGCTGCCGGTATTGCAGGGCTTCACTTATATGCTCTGGTTCGATGTTAGTTTCTGACGCGAGATCGGCTATGGTCCTGGCGACTTTTACACTGCGTACATAAGACCGAGCAGAGATGCCTAGTTTCTGGGCGGCGCTATCTAGCAGGGCCTTGGCGGCTGGGCTCAAGCCGGCCAATTCACGGACCTCTTTATTGGTCATTGAGTTGTTAAAGCGGGCGCCGCCAAAACGCTGCCGCTGAAAACCGTAGGCTCGCTCGACTCGCGGCTTAATAGTTTCTGTTTCGCTGGGACCAGTGGGCTTTTCCAGTATTCTTTTGTGCTCTACGTCGTGGACTGGCAGATGCAAGTCTATGCGGTCTAAAATCGGCCCGGACACTTTCTTTTGATACTTGGCAATAGACGATGCGCTGCAGCTGCAGGCTTTAGATGTGCCCCAGTAGCCGCAGGGACAGGGGTTTTGGGTGGCTACCAGGATAAAGTCAGCCGGATAGGTGGCCGAGTCCCGTACACGGGCGATAGTGACTTCTCCGTCTTCCAGCGGCTGCCGCAATGATTCTAGGCAGTGGTGCGAAAACTCCGGCAGCTCGTCCAAAAACAATACACCGCGGTGGGCCAGCGAGGCTTCGCCTGGCTTGGGCTTGGTTCCGCCGCCAATGATAGCAATAGTGCTGGCTGTATGGTGCGGGGCGCGAAAGGGGCGGCTGGCAATTATGTCGCTGCCGCCGCTTGAACCAAGGCTATGAAGATGAGTCACTTCTAAAACTTCACTGTGGTCGAGGTCCGGCAGGATACCGCACATGGCGCGGGCCAGCATCGTCTTGCCGGTACCGGGCGGTCCGTGGAGTAATATATTATGGTGCCCGGCGGCAGCTATTTCCAGGGCCCGCTTGGCAATTACTTGCCCGGCGACCTCTGAAAGGTCGATGGCCTGGCTGCGCTTTGGACGAGCGACCATCTTACCTTTGCCGGTTTGAACGGTTTTTAGCGGCAACACGGCGGCCATATCCAGATAGACATCGCGCAAGTTGTCTGCGGGCTTGAGCTCAATACCGGGTATCAGCCGAGCTTGGTCGAGATTAGAGCGCGGAATATAGAAGGTTTTAATGCCCATTTTCTGGCCGGCCAGGATGCGTCCGATAAGCCCACGAACACTGTTAAGCGAGCCGTCCAAGCTAAGTTCACCTAAAAAAGAGCAGTCTTTGGAGGGGACTTTAATCTGTTGGTCGCTGCTAAGGACGGCAATGGCCATAGCTAGGTCAAGACTGGTGGAATCCTTCGGTATATCTGCCGGCGACAGATTGATAGTTATACGTTTTTTGGGGAAGGGCAGCTGTGAGTTTGCGAAACTGGCTCGCAGGCGATCCTTGGCTTCGTCTACGGCCTTGGAGGCGTAACCGATAATATTGACCGCCGGCAGGCCATTTGTTATATGGCTCTCAACTTCAATTAAAATGCCGTCGCCGGCGTGATCCACGAGACTTTTTATACTCCGGCTCATCCTGCTGCCTATTATGCCAAGCCATTTTATTAAAGAAAATTGCTAGAGCTTTTAAAATTGTCTTTCAATATAAAACAAAACGCTCCAGGTTTTGTGGAGCGTTTTGCAAAGTTTTGTTGGGTGTTTGGAGGTGGCTTTTAATTCTTTGTTTTAGAACTGTTTTTGGGAAGGAACAACGGCTTGCGAGAAGCCGTTGTTTCTGTTCGTTTTTGTTTTGAGCACTTTTTTTACTCAAGCGCCATCTTCATCTTATTAACAGGCGTTTCGGCTGTCAACAAGATTATGCTAAAAAGCTGTGCATAACTTTTGACGAAATTTCTGCCGAGTTCGCAAAAAACCAGCTGGCTGGTATTTTTGCTAAGCTAAATGTATGAAAAACGTGCCCTTTTTTGCCAATACTGCCGACAACACGCACTGCGTCCAGGCTAGTTTCAAAATCATGCTCAAATATTTTCTGCCGAAGCGCGATTTTAGCTGGGAAGAGCTTGATAAATTGAGCCACAAGACCGCCGGTAAAGGTACTTGGTGGTTTCCGATGCTTTTAGAGATTGAAAAAATGGGCCTCAAGACCAAATATATAGAACACTTTGATTATCAGAGGTATTTAAAAGAAGGAAATGCCTACGTTTTAGCTATTTATGGGCCTGAAGCCGGTAAATGGTATCTGGAAAAAAGCAACTTAACAGAGGTGAAGGGCTTAATTCCGGAATTTTTGAAGCAGTCGGTCGGCCAAAGACGGGCGGCCGAGCTAAGCGATATAGACGATTTGTTGGCTAAAGGCTGGCTGGTTGGCATAGATCTGAATTCGCGGACGTTAAATAAGCGCCCGGGCTTTTCATCACACATGATCGTGATTTATGAAAAGGCCGGTCAAAATTACCTGTTTCATGATCCAGGTTTGCCGCCCAAACCGCGGCGCAAAGTACCACCCGGGCTGCTGCTAAAAGCCTGGCAGTATGCCGGCTCTGAGAACGTCGCTTTAATCGCTGTAGGGCGTTAGAACGGGCAATTTTGTTCGTAAAATGAGCGGACTCTAGACCAGTAGTTGTATTTATTACTACTGTGGAAAAAGCCGATATAACATCTACATCATTGTTATTACTACAATGTAGTAGCCTTGACTTAGCTATTTAACTGTAGTAGCCTGCTAAAGTAAGTCGAAAAACAAAAACTTACACGTCTCTTCGGGAGATTTATAACGCTCAAATGCGCGCAAGAGCGCAGGCGAGCGGTCAGTCAATAGCACCCGAGCGGTAAGCGCTATAAAGTAATTTTAATGAGCGCATTTACCGCCGGTGCTCCTTGTTTTATATATAATGGAAGCGATGAAACATCGTAACTCGCAGCTTGTACTACCAGCAGCTCTATCTGCCGGTAGTTTTTTTGGCCTGGTCCTAATTATGTTTCTCAGCGATCCGGTGCAGAACGTTTCATACGCTCTTTTGTTCTTCGCAATTTTGCTGCTACTGCTGCTTGGTCTCGGACACTTTTTAATGGCCCTCAAGCCTGGCAAGACCAGCCCAAAATCACGCTCTAGGATTTTCATAGTCAGCGCTCTTGTGGTGATTGTTTTGATGTTTCGCAGTGCCGGCTCCCTGAACCTCACGGATATTTTAGTAATGTTACTGCTGGGCGGAGGGCTGCTTTTTTACAGTGGCCGCCGTCCCTCTTAATGTATAATAGGGCTGATGAATGAAGCAGGTGGCGAACCAAAACAGCCCTTTGAGGTAGTTCAGCCGGTTGAGGGCGCTGAAAGCCCTAAGACGCCCGCCGAACGGGGACAACCGGTACCGGAAGCGGCGCCGGGTAAGCAGGCTATGCCCGCAGCCTTGCAGGTTCCCGTAAGCCTGCCGGATGTACCGGCGGCCACCCCGGCTACGCCAATTCAAGATGAGAGCCCAAGCTCGCCAGTGGCCTCACCCAAGACGGCCAAGCTGCCAGCGGCTGATAAAGACCTAATTGAAAAACAGTGGGTGCAAAAGGCCAAAGAAATTGTGGCCGAGACCAAAAGCGACCCCCATAAGCAAAAGATCGAGATAGCCGCCGCCAAGGCTGATTATATCCAAAAGCGGTTTAAGAAAGTAATCAAGACGGACGACGCGGTCGCGGCATGAGCCTGTTAATAGTTTTGGCGGGCTTTTTAGTATTAGTGCTGGCCGGTTGTGGCTTTGGTTATCTGTATGTCCACCGTTTGTACCGCGAGCAAAAAAACTACGAACGCGGCCTAAAGATGGTACCGGTGTTAATACACTTGCCACCGCCCAGCGATGATACCAAGGTTGAGGGGCGCGATAGCCGTGACGTAGTTGATGAAAATATTTCCCGGGCCCAAACTTTGTATGGCATTTTGGCCAGTACTTTCCAGAAGGGTATTAAAAGCAAATTCTACGGCCAGCGGCACATCGGCCTAGAGATAGTGGCTAGCAAAGGCAGTGTCCATTTTTATGCGGCCGTACCAGTAGTCCTGCTGGGCGTAGTCGAACAGGCGATAGTCAGCGCCTATCCCACGGCTCGTCTAGAAGAAGTGGCTGAACACAATATTTTTAGTCCGGTTGGCCGGATTTCCGGCACACTGGGTGGTGAAATGGTCCTGAAAGAGGATTTTGCTTACCCTATAGGCACCTATCAAGAAATTAAACGCGACACCATGCAGGCGCTGCTAAACGCCTTTTCAAATTTAACCAAAGAAGATGGCGCCGGCATCCAGATTCTGCTTCGGCCGGCCGAGACCTCCTGGCGCAAGCATGCCCACCATGAAGCAACCGCCAAAAGAACCGGCAAGGCTAAAGCCAAAGGCTTTGACAAAGCTTTTTCCGGCGCCGGCCAGGTTTTCACCGCCCTAAATAAACCGCCGGACAGCAAGGACGACGAACCCGATAAACCCAAAGACGAGCCTTCATCACTAGACCAGTCGGTAGCCCAGGCAATCGAGGAAAAAACTAAACAGCCCGGCTATGAAACGCTAATCAGGCTGGTGGCTTCCTCTAATGTTACCCAGCGGGCCCAAACTATTTTGAATAACCTGGTGGCAACTTTTGCGCTGTACGACGCCCCGGGCCGTAACGGCTTTAAATTCGTGCCGGCCAAAGATACCGACAGTTTTGTGACGGCCTATATTTTGCGTTTCTTTCCGCAAAGCAAAGATGAGAATATCTTAAATGCCAGCGAGCTGGCCACTTTGTTTCATTTTCCGGACCAGCAAAATATTCCGACGTCGCAACTGGAGCGCCAGGCCTCTAAGCAGGTTGACGGCCCGCGCAACATACCAGAAGAAGGACTGCTACTGGGCTACAACATGTTCCGCGGCGCTAAAAAAGCCATCAGGATGGAGCAGGCCGACCGGGCGCGGCATATGTATGTGGTTGGCCAAACGGGTACGGGTAAGTCAACCTTTTTGGAGAACTTGGCGCTTCAGGACATGCTAGAAGGCCGCGGTTTTGCCTTTGTGGATCCGCATGGTGATACAGCCGAAAAACTGCTGGCAATGGTGCCAAAAGAGCGCACAGAGGACGTTATTTACTTTTCTCCGGCCGATACTGACTATCCGATGGGACTCAACATGTTCGAGTTCCACAGCGACGACCAAAAAGATTTTTTGATCCAAGAAGCCATCAACATGCTCTATAAACTCTATGACCCGGGCCATACCGGCATTATTGGCCCCCGTTACGAACATATCTTCCGTAACGCGGCGCTGACAATCATGGCTGACCCGGCCGGCGGTACTTTTGTCGATATACCAAAACTATTTAGGGATCCGGCCTTTGTCGAACAAAAACTGAAGCACGTTAAGGATCAAAACGTGATTGAATTTTGGCGCAAGGAAATGCCCCAAAGCCAGCGCAGCAGCGACTTTGGCGAAGTCATCAGCTGGTTCGTGTCCAAATTCGGTGCCTTCCTAAGTAATGAAATGATGCGCAACATCATCGGCCAGACCAAAAGTTCGTTTAACCTGCGCGAGATTATGGATGACGGCAAAATCCTGCTGGTCAATTTGAGCCGCGGCCGCACCGGCGACCTCAACTCCAAATTGCTGGGTATGATTTTCGTCATGAAGTTTGAGGCGGCGGCCATGAGCCGGGCCGACATACCGGAAGAATACCGGCGCGACTTTTGTTTATACGTCGATGAATTCCAGAACTTTTCAACCGAATCGTTCGCCGATATTTTAAGCCAGGCCCGCAAATATCATCTTAACCTGATTGTAGCCAACCAATTTACCACCCAGCTGACCGAGGAAGTGCGCGACGCGGTGTTCGGTAACGTCGGTACCGTGGCCTGCTTTAGGGTAGGTACCAATGACGCCGAGTTCCTGGCCAAACAGTTTGCGCCGGTATTCGATATCGACGATCTGCAGTTTCTGCCCAACGCCAATACCGCCGTGCGCATGATGATCGGCGGTGTGCCGGTACAGCCTTTTTCCATGGCTACCTTACCGCCGCTGGGTAACCCTAACAACCAGTTGGCTGATGCGCTGAAACAGCTATCCTGGGCCAAATACGGCAAACCTAGGAGCGAGATTGAAAAGGCGATTTTTGACCGGTTGAAAACAGAGGCCAGGCCGCCGACTAGCCTTGGCGGCGGTGCTCCGTGGGATAGACTGGCGCCCCCTGGCAGCCTGCCGGCCGGCCAATTGGGTCAACCGCCGGCTTTTAGTTCGCCGCCCCGGACGCCGTCGCCTGCAGCTGCAGGCGGTTCGGGCAACTCTTTCTTAGACGAATGGCTGGCTAAACGTAAGGCTGGGGCGCCTCGGTCTATGGCCCAGCCCGGTATGCCCCCGCAGACGCCCACTCGTCCTTTATCGCCAGCACCGGGAGGCGGGGAACCAGTTAGCTTGAGCACGGCCGAGGCAGGCGAACTTAAGATTGACAGAAGTAGTAACCGAGCAGAGCCACCGGGCGCCGTAGTAGCGCCCAACTCTCAAGCCGGGCAGACTGTCCATATTGATAAAGACGGCAATATAACAACTGCTTAGGCTGTTAAAAACAGGGGCTCTTTGCAGTAAAAACCGATTGTTTTAAGGGCTTAAAATTGGTACAATATAAACAGAGTGGAAACAGATGGAGCTCCTTCGGAGCGACACCCCTCACATTTTCAGGGCGGAGTAGTCTGCAATCAGATTACGGAGCACCTAGAAAAAGTGTGCGGGTAAACAAAGACTTAAGAGAGGGTTTATTTTTCAGTGAGCGAAGACAAAAAAATTAACGTCAAGTACGATGCCAGCCAAATCCAAGTCTTAGAGGGGCTAGAGCCAGTCCGTAAGCGCCCCGGCATGTATATCGGCAGTACCGGTCCCGAAGGCCTCAACCATATGGTCAAAGAGCTAGCCGATAATGCCATTGATGAAGTTATTGCCGGCCACGCCACCAAGGTAGAGGTCTCTTTACACGCCGACGGCTCGGTTACGGTTAGCGACGATGGCCGCGGTATCCCGGTTGAAAAGCACCCCAAAACTAAAAAAAGCACCCTGGAAACGGTCATGACAACGCTTCATGCCGGCGGTAAGTTTGGCAGCGGCGGCTATAAAGTGTCCAGCGGCTTGCACGGCGTTGGTTCCAGCGTGGTTAATGCCCTGTCAACCGACCTCAGCGTCACCGTTAAAAAAGACGGTTTTAGCTGGACGCAAGCCTACAAGATTGGCGTACCGCAAGGACTGGTCAAAAAGGGTGAACCGACCAAAGAAACCGGCACTTCAATTACATTTGCCCCGGATGGCAATATCTTTGCCACTACCGATTTTGATTACGAATGGGTGGCTGATTATCTACGGCACCAAGCCTATTTGACCAAAGGCGTCAAGGCTTCGGTCAAAGACGAGCGGTCGGGCCAAGGTTACGCCTTTTACTTCGAGGGCGGCATCGAATCATATGTCCGCCACCTCAACGCCGGCAAAGAAGCTCTGGATGAAGACATTTTCTACGTTGATAAAGAAATTGGCGACGGCGTTGTGGAAGTCGCCCTACAGTACAGCGATAGCTTTACGGATACCGTCATGGCTTTTGCCAACAACGTCTATAACCCCGATGGTGGCTCCCACCTAACCGGCTTCCGGACCTCACTGACCCGGGTTATCAACGACTACGCCCGCAAAAATGGCTTGATTAAGGAAAAGGAAGAAAACCTCTCCGGCGAAGATTGCCGCGAAGGTTTGACGGCTGTTGTCTTGGTTAAAATCCCCGACCCGCAGTTCGAGGGCCAGACCAAGAACAAGCTCGGCAACCCCGAAGTCCGTGGTTATGTAGAGCAGGTGATGAATGAATGGCTGGCTTATTATTTGGAAGAACACCCGGCAGTCGGCCGCAAGATTGTTAATAAGGGCTTGCTAGCCGCCCGGGCTAGAAAGGCCGCCCGGGCAGCCCGCGACAACATTATCCGTAAAGGTGCCTTGGAAGGCGCCAGCCTGCCGGGCAAACTGGCCGACTGCGCCACCAAAGACCGTTCCCAGGCCGAACTTTTTATCGTCGAGGGCCAGTCAGCCGGCGGCAGCGCTAAAGACGGCCGCAACAGCTTTTATCAGGCTATTTTACCACTGCGCGGCAAGGTTTTGAATGTCGAGCGCGCCCGGCTGGATAAAATGCTGGCCAACCAGGAAATTCTCAACCTCATCAAGGCCATGGGTGTGGGGATTGAGGAACAGTTCGACATGGCCGGCCTAAGATACGAACGCATTATCATTATGACTGATGCCGATGTTGATGGCTCCCACATAACGACCTTGCTGATGACACTATTTTTCCGCCATATGCGTCCGGTACTGGAGGGCGGACACCTGTATGTCGCCCAGCCGCCGCTGTTTGGTATCGGTCTTGGCAAAAAACGCCACTATGTCCAAACCGAGGAAGAGCGCGACGACTTCCTGGATAAATTAATTGAGGAGCGCCGGGCCAAAGGCACTAAAATCGATAAGTCGGATGATAAGGCCAAGCAAGCCGGCATACCTTCACCACAGCGCTACAAAGGTCTCGGCGAAATGGACGCCGAACAGCTTTGGGACACCACTATGGATCCGGCCAACCGGGTTTTGGTGCGGGTTAGAATTGAAGACGCCGAAAAAGCCGACTCTATCTTTTCTAAGCTGATGGGCACAGAGGTAGAACTGCGCAAAAACTTTATACAATCCCGTGCTAAATTCGCTAAGGACCTGGATATTTAAACAATGGACGACCGGACAAAACAGCCGTTGCCCACCATCGCCAAGCACTCAAAACTGGTCTTAGACCGCTCCGTCGAAGAGGAGATGGAGACCAGCTACTTACAGTACTCCATGAGTGTAATTGTGGCTCGCGCTCTGCCTGATGTTCGTGATGGCCTCAAACCCGTCCACCGCCGGATTCTGTACGTCATGGACAAAAACAATCTGCGCGCCGGGTCTAAACACACCAAAAGCGCCCAGATCGTCGGTGAAGTCATGGGTAAATACCATCCTCACGGCGATACGGCTATTTATGACGCCATGGTCCGTCTGGCCCAGCCATTTTCGACCCGCTATCCACTAGTAGACGGCCAAGGCAACTTCGGCAGCATGGACGGCGACCCAGCCGCCGCCTACCGCTATACCGAAGCCCGTATGACCCGGGCCAGCGAGGCCCTGCTCGATGATATAGATAAAGAAACCGTGCCCTTCCGCGATAATTTTGATGGTTCCCAGCAAGAACCGGAGGTGCTGCCTTCTAAGCTGCCCAATCTGCTGCTAAATGGCCAGTTGGGTATTGCTGTCGGTATGGCCACCAATATCCCGCCGCACAATTTAAGCGAGCTGGTAGACGCCACCGTCACCCAAATCGAAAACCCCGAGGCCACGCTAGAGGATCTGCTAGCGCACGTCAAGGGCCCGGATTTCCCGACCGGCGCCGTGGTTTATGGTCGTGAATCCATCCGGACGGCTTTTGCTACCGGCCGCGGTGGCGTGGTAGTTCGCGGAGTAGCCGACATTGTAGAAAACAAGGGCGGCCGATCGCAGATTATCATCACTGAAATACCGTATGCCGTTAATAAAGCCGGCCTGGTCGAGAAAATTGCCGATTTAGTGCGCGATAAGAAAATCAGCGGTATTTCTGACCTGCGCGACGAGAGTTCACGCGGCTCGGTGCGAATTGTGGTTGACCTTAAAAAGGATGCTTACCCCAAGAAACTGCTCAATCAACTCTATAAACTAACGCCGCTACAGACGGCTTTTCACTACAACATGCTAGCTCTGATTGATGGCATTCAGCCGCGGGTGCTGGGGCTGCAGGACATTATCAACGAACACATTAAGCACCGCCAGTCGGTTGTCCGCCGCCGCACTGAGTTCGAGCTTAAAAAAGCCCAGGAACGGGCCCATATCCTAGAGGGATTAAAGATCGCTCTTGATCACATTGACGAAGTTATAAAAACTATCCGCGCCAGCCAAACTCCGGAAGACGCCCAGGTCAATCTGGTTAAGAAATTCAAGTTAAGCGAGATCCAGGCCCAGGCCATCTTAGCTATGCAGCTGCGCCGGCTGACCGGTCTGCAGCGCAAAGAAATCGAGGACGAGCTGGCAGCACTTCTGAAATTAATCGGCGAGCTTCAAGCTGTACTAGCTAGTGAGCTGAAGATTCTGAAGATTATTAAAGACGAACTGCTGGAAATGAAGAAGCTATTTGGTGATGAACGTCGCACCAAGATAGTTGCACAGGAACTTGGTAAACTTTCTGACGAAGATTTGGTGCCTGACGAGCAAGTAGTTGTGACTTTAACATCAGCGAACTACGTAAAACGGACCTCCATCGCCGACTATAAAAAACAAGGTCGAGGCGGTAAGGGCCGAAGAGGAATGGCCACACGCGAAGAAGACGTCATTGAACACGTTGTAAATGCATCAACACATGACTTCCTTTTATTCTTTACAAACAAAGGACGGGTCTTCCGCATTAAAACTTATGAAGTTCCAGCTGTCGGACTCAACGCCAAGGGCGTCGCTTTGGTCAATTTACTCCAACTTCAGCCCGAAGAAATAGTCAGTTCAGTCATAAATGTCAGCAAACAAAACGCCAGCGCCAACTTGCTGATGTGTACCGTCCGCGGCGTGGTCAAAAAAACGCCTTTCGAGCAGTACCAAAACGTCAGAACCTCCGGTCTAATTGCTATCAACCTCGATGAGGGGGATGAGCTGAAGTGGATCCGTATGACTACCGGCAAGGACGAGGTTGTGATTTCCACCAGCCAGGGCCAAGCTATCCGCTTCCACGAGAAAGACGCCCGGCCGATGGGTCGTGTTTCGCGCGGCGTGCGGGGAATCCGGCTGCGCGCCGGCGACCAGGTCATTGGTATGGACATTGTCGATGATGAATCGTACATCTTTGTTATTAGCGAGTTTGGCTATGGCAAGCGCACCAAAGTTTCCCAATTCACAGCCCACAAGCGCGGTGGCGTCGGAATTCGCTCGGCCGTAGTTAACAAAAAAACCGGCCCGTTGATCGGTGTTAAAACCCTGACCGGTAAAGATCAAGAAGTAATTATTATCTCAACAGCCGGCCAGACTATCCGCTTAGGTCTCAAAAACATCCCGGCGCTTGGGCGGGCCACCCAGGGCGTGCGCATCATGCGTCTCAATGCTACGGACAGCGTCGCCTCGCTAGCCCTAGTTGAAAAAGTCGACGAAACCGACGAAGAAGCAGAAGAAAACCCCATCCAAGCCCCTAAGAAACCGTCCGTAAAAACTCCCAAGCCGCCCAAAAAAGCCGCCGCAAAACTGAAGACCAAGCCCGCAAAAGCCCCAAAAACCAGCAAACCGGTTGGCAAAAAGAACCCCAAAAAATAATCCACTCAGCCGTTGACAGCCGTTGACAGCCGTTGACAGGCGGCAGTCATATCCGTTATTATGGTGGTAGCTTTTAGGGTGTTTTGTTTTGATGTCTCCGTATTTTGAGACATGAAGAGTAACAGTAATAAATCCGCAATAACTGCGGATGTACCCTGAAGCGCTCATTGAAAACTGAGTAGTGCAAATCAACGTCAAGTTCATTTTCTGAGTAAATCAGAATGTTTTGGCGACAACGCATCTAATGCGTAGTCGCTTTTTTGAAGAGTTTGATCCTGGCTCAGGATGAACGCTGGCGGCGTGCCTAAGATATGCAAGTCGAGCGGTAAGGCTTTCACTCTGTACTTAATTTTTTGAGTATGGTGTGAAAGTACACGAGCGGCGGACGGCTGAGTAACGCGTAGGAATGTACCCCAAAGTGAGGAATAAGCCCGGGAAACCGGGTCTAATGCCGCATAATCTCTTCGGAGGAAAGCCTTCGGGCGCTATGGGAGCGGCCTGCGTATGATTAGCTTGTTGGTGAGGTAAAGGCTCACCAAGGCGACGATCATTAGCTGGTCTGAGAGGATGACCAGCCAGACTGGGACTGAGAACGGCCCAGACCCCTACGGGGGGCAGCAATTAGGAATCTTTCACAATGGGGGAAACCCTGATGGAGCAACGCCGCGTGCAGGAGGAAGGCCTTCGGGTTGTAAACTGCTTTTATCTGTGAAGATTATGACGGTAGCAGATGAATAAGGACCGGCTAACTCCGTGCCAGCAGCCGCGGTCATACGGAGGGTCCAAGCGTTATCCGGAATTACTGGGCGTAAAGAGTTGCGTAGGTGGCAATATAAGCAAATAGTGAAAGCGTGCGGCTCAACCGCATAAACATTATTTGAACTGTATAGCTTGAGTATGGGAGAGGTAGATGGAATTTCTAGTGTAGGAGTGAAATCCGTAGATATTAGAAGGAACACCGATGGCGTAGGCAGTCTACTGGCCCATTACTGACACTAAGGCACGAAAGCGTGGGGAGCGAACGGGATTAGATACC
>DKEK01000003.1:0-83959 GCA_002452155.1 Candidatus Saccharibacteria bacterium UBA6824
GAGTACCATCGCCTTGGTGCTGCACAGATAGATAGTCATTGAGGATAGTGCCCCAGGTGCCATCGTCAGAGCCGGGGGTGGGGAGTCTAGACATTAGCTAGACCCCTGGCTGCAGGGCTGTTTAAGCTCTCTCTCTCTCTGGGATTCTAGACATATATTTCTTTATTCTCCGCCAATGCTTAAGTTTATTCTAGCATTTGGGATAAAAACTGCAAAGCAGTTACCGGACAGTTAGCAAGGTGGGGGAACGACTATTGGATGCGGATGGGTTTGAGGACGATTTGTTTGAGTTTGCTGACAACTGGTTCGGCTTCTTCCAGACCAAACAGCGAAGACAGGGCAAAGTGGACCACAAAAGTCGGCACGATTATGGCCAGCAGCTTGGCGCTAAGGGTTACAAAGCCGCGGTCGGTGGCTTCCAGCGGTATGAGCGAAACCAAAGTATAGGTAGTAAGAATGGTAAAGCCGGAAACCGAGATGGTGCGCAGCACACCGCTCCAAAATTCAACCGTAAAGGTCAATTTATCGCGCCAAACCATTACCAGCAGCAAAATAAACACTTCTACCGCCGCCACAATTGATTGGGCTATGGCTAGGCCAGCTACCGCCTGCTGGGGATTCCCCGCGCCGCCATAAGCTCTGACTAAGGTGAAGGCCAGAAAAATGTTTAGGGCAATCGCGAAAATAGATACGTAAAGAGGCGTGCGGGTGTCTTTTTGAGCATAAAAGTAACGCGAGATAATGGCGTAAAGCGTGCGAAAGACAATGGCGCCGACCAAAAAGCCTAGGATTAAGGCGATTTCCGGTGCGATGTTTTTATAAATCAAACGGGCAAAATAAGCCCGGGCAAAGAAAGAGACGATGGCCACCGGTAGGATGATCCAAATCATGACGCGCAGGATTCTCAAAAAATCGCGCCTAAATAGGTCCGGCCGCCCTTGGGCCAGCCGCTCAGTCAGCCGCGGGAAAGCCGCCGTAGCAATAGTGGTGCCAATTAGCAGTATTGGCACCAGATGTAGCGTATAGGCGTTTTCATAAAAGGTAATGTAGCCGCGGCCCAGGGTGCTGGCGCGGTTAGTTTCAACAATCGAGTTAATCGAGTCGATGCCCTGGTCAAGGCTGCGCGGCGGCAGGTTTTTTAAGATACCCCGAAAATCGTCACTCCGCCAGTTGAAGATTGGTTGGTAGCGAAAGCCCATACCCACCAGGCCGAACAAGACAAACAGCAGCTGCAGCAACCCGCCGGCCAAGGCCCCAATACCCAGGCCCTCGATACCAAGACTATTTTTAAAAATATAGACACTAGCGATGATGCAGCCGTTATAGAGTATTGGTGCCAGAGCAAAGAAAAAGAAACGGCCGAACGTCTGCTGAAGAGAAGTTAAAATACCGGAAATAGTGAATAGTAAGGGGTTAAAAGCCACGATCCGCATAATGACCACGGCATGGTGCATTTGGTCAGGACTAAGATTATGGCCGACTACAAGGCGCAGCAGCGGTTCGGTGAAGATTAGCAAAATAATGCCAACCCCCACCATGATAAGGCCGAGTAGATTAAGCAGTCCCGAGGTTAGTCTCCAGACTGATTTTTTGTCGCCGGCGGCCAGTTTATCGGCCAGAAACGGCATGAAGGCCACGCCCAGAGCCCCGGCGGCGATAGTATAGAAAAAGAAGTCGGGGATTTTAAAGGCGGCGAAATAAGCATCAGTGTTGATATGACCCGGGCTGTTGAAATTACCGTTAATAATCTGGGTACGCAAAAAACCCAGTGTCTGGCCAAACAGCGCGGCCCCGACTAAGAGCGCGGCTGCGCTGCCAAGAGAAATACGCTGGTTAGCGCGGGTAAGCCATCGGTTCATCCTGCCTGAAAGTATAAAGGCTTTAGGTTATAGGGGCTAGGAAATTGCCAAGAATAAGCAAGAAAATACCCGCTCTTCCGGCGGGTACTCGCTTTAGTGTACGTTTGTTAAACTATTTAAGCTTTTCGCTTGAGTGTCAGGAAACCGTTGCGTGGGTTTTCGTTGACAGTGCGGTCATCTGGCAGTTCAGTACCAGTGTCGGCACGCTCGTCTTTTGAAAAGTAATAGATTGTCTGACTTTTGCCACCACGGAGTGTCACCGCTTTTGAGTTCAAGTAGTACGTAACACCTTTGCTGTTTGTATGCTTGTAGGCCATTGTAATTTCCCTCTCTCCTTTGAGTTACTAATGTACCCCTAACATACCCTGTTGAGATTTGCCTTGTCAACCCCTAACACGCTTAAATGCTTGGCTCTTTAGACCCCGCACCAGCCTATTCCCCTTGCCCGCTAAAACGCTTATGCGCTATGATAGTTTAAGTACATCAAATTAAGAGGTAAAGTAAATTTAGTGGAATTTTATCTCCAGGGGGAAGAATATGCAAAATCAACCAATGTCTAACGACCCAGCGCCAGCCCGCGGCCAGCGTCCCAAGCGCCGCTTGAGCTTCGCTGTAAAATTTATGCGGATAGAAGTGTTTACGGTCCTTTTGGGTATAGCCCTGCTACTGGTGGCCGTAGCCCTTTACGCAGGATTGGCCCCTCAGGGTGCCGAATCTAAACAAATAAACGCCAAGGAATACCAGGCGGTTTTCTTGACTAACGGCCAGGTTTACTTCGGTAAAGTTACAGACTTAAACGCTAAATACTTAGTTCTGAAGAATGTCTTTTACATTGAAAATAACGCCACTAGTACCAGTACAACCACACCGGCCCAAAACTCCAATTACACGCTGCGCAAGCTCGGTACTACAGAACTTCACTTGCCCGAGGACGAAATGGTTGTTAACCGCGATACCGTTACTTTCTGGGAAAACTTAAAAGACACCAGCCAAGTGGTTACTAAAATTAACGAATACTACAAAAACCCCGGTTCAAGTAGCACCGGCACCACTACAACTACCCCCGCCGTTAAACAATAAATAAAATAAACGCAGCAGAGGACTCCGCTTTAGCGGAGTTCTCTAGAGTTTCCGCTTGGTGAGCTGCCCCGTTAAAAAGCTAGCCACAAAGCCCAGCCCCGTCAAGCCGGTAACTACCAGACTCCAGCCAGCGAGGTCAGGGCTCCAGGTGGGGCTAACAAAATCGAACTGATAAAGCCCGGTTGGTATAGGCGGCGTTTTGACCCCGTGGCTGGTGACGTAATCCTGCACACAGGGCACCCGCCCGCGGCCGGAAACACCGGCTGGCACTTGCGTCTGGCAGTAGGTTTGGGCCTCAGTATAAATTTGGGAGTTTGTAGTGGCTACTTTAGCTTGCTCGGCCTCCAGCAGGCGCTCATAAGTATATTTAAGTTGTATCGGCGGCTTGATGGCATTTCCGCCGCTGGATAAATTTGTGTTCATATGGCCATAAACGTACTCACGAAGTTTATTTAGTGCGGCGTTAACGTCACCGCCGGCCTGGTCGGTAGCGTAAACCTGGCTGCGCAGCTGTACCATAGTTTGGTTATTATGCCGCAGGCCGTAGACCACCGCGCCCGCACTAATAATAAATAAGACCATAAAAACGCCATATGGTACTTTGGAAACTTTGGGTAATATTTTTTTCACCATGGTAGTGCTTATTCCTAACCTCATGTTGCCACGCCTCCGGGTTGGTATGCAAGGGTGTTCACTATAAACTGGGGGTATGCATGTCTTTTTTTCGGGGATCGGCGGTACGGGCATCGGGCCGCTGGCGCTGATCGCCAAACAGGCCGGATATGAGGTTAGCGGCTCCGACGTCAGCGACAGCTCATACCTAAAATACTTAACAAGTCAAGGAATTTCGGATATTCACATTGGGCAATCGGCCGAAAAACTGGCTGAAGTCCATGCTAAGAAACCAATCGATTGGTTTGTCTACAGCTCTGCCCTGCCTAAAACCGACCCCAACCACCCCGAGTTGGCTTATGTGACCGAAAACGGTATACGGGCCAGCAAGCGCAGTGAGTTTTTAAATCAAATTCTCACGGACAAGAAATTAAAACTCATCGCCGTCGCCGGCACCCACGGTAAAACCACTACCGCGGCGATGGCTATTTGGTTATTCAAGCAACTCGATGTACCGATCAGCTACAGCGTTGGCGCCAAAATCAATTTTGGTGAAATGGGCGAATATGCCAAAGGCAGTGAATATTTCATTTATGAAGCTGACGAGTATGACCGCAACTTCTTGGCTTTCCACCCGTACATGAGCTTGATTTCGGGTATCGATTGGGACCATCCGGATATTTATCCGACCCGTGAAGACTACTACGATGCTTTTAGGAGATTTATAGGCCAAAGCGAGCACGCTGCGCTTTGGCAAGACGATATCGAGCGGCTAAAGCACACACCGACTGATCACCAAATGGTAATGCGTGAAGGCGATCCGCAAATTAAAAAGTTCCTGAAGCTACCTGGACTGGTCAATCGCCGTGACGCCTGGATGGCGGCTAACGGACTATGGCCGATCTTAAACAAGCCAGCCAGCGAATTGGCCGAAAAGTTGAATGATTTCCCTGGTCTTTCACGTCGCTGGGAACAAATCGCGCCAGGTATCTACAGTGATTACGCCCACACGCCAGGCAAAATTCGCGGCGCCCTGCAGCTGGCGCATGAAGTCGCCGGCGATAATATAGTCGTTATCTATGAGGGCCTGCATAATTTGCGCCAGCATTTTATCAAAGATGAACTAAAAAATATTTTCGACGACACCAAACAGTTATATATTGTGCCTAGCTACCTGGCTCGTGAGGACCCCAATTTACCTACTCTCTCGCCAAAGAAACTAAAAGATATGCTCAGCCAAAAGGCCCAGGCTCATGCTAGTGCCGGCCAATTAGATGAAAACCTTAAAGATAAGATAAAACAACACGTTTTCCATGGCGACACAGTTTTGTGCCTCAGCGCCGGTGGTGCTGGCAGTCTCGACGAATGGCTCCGCCATCAGTTTATGGGCCTAGCGACTACTGAAGAATTTTAGATAGGCACCGGCTGCCACACAAATAATGGCAAGTAAGGCTATCGCAATGGCTAAGCCCGGCTTTGGCTGGCTATTTTTGGTTTTGGGTTTTGCTTTGTCTTTGTTGGCTGCCGTTGGTAGGGGGGCGACTGGAACAATAAAACTCGAGTCATCATTTTTTGCCGCCGGTAGCCTTTGCTCATTATTGGTTGGTTCAGAGGATGCCTGAACTGGGATATCGCCGATAATCTCCGGCTGGGGTGGTGGTTCGGCTGGCGGAATAGTTGCAGGTGGCAGCGCAACGTCTTGGATTGGCTTTGGTTCCATCAACTAAGATGTTACCACGAAGCTTAAGCGTAATATATGAAGCAAAGGCAAATTAATCTGGTTTAATAAAGAAATGGTTTTTATAGACGAAGTAGCTAAGGCCTGCAGGCATTTATCGGCCAATGACCCGGTGTTGGCAAAGGTTATTGAGGCTCATGGGACGCCCGACCTCAACCCACACAACGACCACTATGGCGAGCTGGTCAACAGTATCGTCGCCCAGCAGTTAAGCTCCAGGGCCGGCAACACAATCTGGCAGCGGGTACTTGATTTGTTTGGCGGCAAAATGCCAACGCCCGCGCAGTTGATTGCAGTTGACAAAGAAAAGATCCGGGCCTGCGGCGTAAGCTATTCCAAAGTCGCTTACATGAAGGACTTGGCCCAGCACGTTATAGATAAAAGGCTGGACCTAAAACATGTTTCTACCATGCCCAACGACCAGTTAATCGAGCAGCTTATAGCCATTAAGGGCATTGGCGTGTGGAGCGCCCACATGTTTATGATTTTTGGGCTGGGTCGTCTGGATATTTTGCCCGTCGGCGACCTGGGAGTCCGAAAGGCGGCAATGAAGCTCTATGGCTTGCGGCAGTTGCCCAGTCCGGAGAGACTCGTCAAACTATCTAAACAAAATAGCTGGCCGCCATATGAATCTATCGCCGCTTGGTATCTCTGGAAATCTTTAGATAATGCTCCAAAGTAGAATTCAGCGGTTGTTAAAGCCTGTTTCTGATAATCGTCAAATGTCATTTGACCCCCTTAATTTTTACTGAACCTTGGCGCACTACCTCTACTTTACTAAAAGTCGCCCGGATTATAGTGGAGGCTTTTTTACTTATAGTCCCTCTGTCTACGTAAAAATCCAGCTTGTCGCCGAACAGTTTTTGAGCACCGGCAAAAGACTTGGCTGGCCTTTGATCCGCGATGTTAGCACTGGTACTAATGAGGGGACCGGTTTTGTCTATTAGTTGGCGCAACGTCTCGTCGTCCGGCTGGCGCACAGCTAAAGTTTTAGTTCCGCGGTGCAGCCACAGCGGTGCCCCCTCGGCCTGGCAGATAATCGTCAGGCGGCCGGGCCAATAGCGTAGGGCCGGGGCTGCATCGGTAGTTATAATTCCAAGCTCATCAAGTTGATCCGCGCTTGAAATGAGAACAATAAAAGGTTTGTTTTTGTCGCGACCTTTTATCTTACGTAAGCGCTCAACAGTCTTTTTGTCCAGTGCCCGGCACGATAATCCATAGATCGTGTCCGATGGCATAAAACCGACTGCCCCATTCTGCAGTAGAGTAATAACCTCCTTATCGAAGGAATCTGAAAAGTAGCTCACCTATAAATTATAGACCGCCGTAACCGCCGCCGTAACCTGGATAATTAAGGACTGGCTTATGATAATCCGTAATTTTCAGCGCGGCACTCTCTTTTTTAATTCCCTCACTGCCAAAAATGTAAAGTTCGCTGCCGTTTTTAGAAGCCAGAAGATAATCTTCGCTGTACCAGCCGTAGGTTTGGTAATCGGACAGGCTGGCGATCTGTTTAGCATTGCTGCCTGCCTGGTCGCCGACAAACAAGCTGTTTTTACCGTCACGCGGCTCACTCCAAAATGTCGAATTACCTGATGGTGAAGCCAGGTAGGTATTGTACTGGGTGCCGTTAAGATAATTATCAAAGTCGGACTTGATGGACGGCTTTTCGCTGACCTGGCCGCTAGCATAGACAAAGTATTTAGGGTCGCCACTTTTTTCTATTACCTGGTAATCAATTTGGTCGGGCTTGTAGGGGTACGACTGCAAGTAGGTCGATTGGTTCGAGGCGTAGCCAAAAGTTTTATGGCTGCTGCGACCACCTGTGCCGGCAGAGTTGATACTGTATATGCCTAGTTGGTTGTCGCCCAGCGAAGCATTAACAGAATAGGTGGAGTACCAGTTCTTGCTGTAAATCACTCGTTGGGCGACAATGTAAACGCCGCCGAATTTTTCATAGTTATAGTCGAAGTTGTTGGACCCCTGGGCATCGGTTTCGTCCAGTATGGCAATTTTTTTAGCGCTGGCGTTATAGCTTTTTAGAGCCTGCTGCTTGGGTTGCCACAACTGGTAGCCAAGACGGTCGACTTGGTAAACAAAGTTAGCATCGTTCCAGCCAACCAGGCTAAAAGTAGCATTGCCTTCATCGACGGCCGTGACTTTATCACCAGCCGTTTCTATCATGTAGAGTTTGGCCTGGTCGCTGTCGCGCCGCGACAGCAGCGCCAAATATTTCCAGTCCCGGCTGGCCAGAAGTACGGTGTTTTGGTTGTCTTCGCGGCCGGTACCGGCCAGTATCGTTTCACGGCCGCTGCCATCGAGATTGGATTTAACTACGTCAATTTTGCCGTTAAGTTTAGACAGGAAGTAAATTTTACCAGCTGGAGTAATGGTAAAGTCGTTTTCTTCAACTTTAGCATCGCTAACTTTAACACTAACATCGGCACTGTTATAACCGCCTAGAGAAAGTGTGGCTTTTTGGGTTGCGACACCGGCCGGTAAAACTATCAGGGCCTGGCCGTTTTTGTCCGTCTTGGCGGTGATGTCTAAAACTTTTATATCAACGTTGGCTAACGATTTTCCCGAGATAATGTTTTTGAGCGTAATTTTTACCTGACGGCCGGTAGCTTGGGCGGCTACAATCGGCGGCTTTTTTTGGCCGAGGATCGGCACTAATATATCAGCCCGGTGGTCCCGGTAGTATTTTTTAGTTATTGCTACGTTGTGATGTCCGACGGCCAGCCGCAGCCTGGCTTTGCCGTTCCCGTCGGTCAAGGCACTGACTGAGCCTGAGCTAACGTCAGCGCCGCTGATAGGTGTGTTGGTTGTTTGGTCGGTGACCTGCAGGGTAAAGTTCTTCTTCAGAGCCAGTCCGGCCAAGGGATAACGAGTGATCGGGATAGCCAACAGTAAAAGCAACAGCGTCAAGACGCTAAGTGGGATTGACCATTTTTTGCGCGCCACATACCAACCGCGGAAACGCTGCCAGCGCGATGAGCCGTCGGCCGGCTTAGGGTTTTCGGTTTTTTTGGCCTCGGGCCCTTTTTCAGACTTAGCTACAGCTGACGGCAAAGGTAACTCGGCTTCAATTTCCGGCGCAGGTGGTTCGGCTGGTTTTTCGTTATCTGCCATGATTCTTACGCTAAACTATAGTGTTTTAACCGAGGTTTGCCAACCTAAACTTACTTCGAGGTCTGGGAGAGTTTTGAGGGCCACCAGTTCCAACGGCCTAAAATGGCAACAATTGCGGGCACCAAAAGCGTGCGGACAAAGAAAGTATCGAGCAAGATGCCAAAAGCGACACCAAAACCAATTTGCTGCACTTGTTCATTGCCGCCAACAATACCCAAGATACTAAATGTGCCAGCCAGGACTAACCCCGCCGAGGTAACTGTGGTACCAGTTATGCCAACGGCCTTGGTAACCGCTGCAAAAAGTGATTTGCTGTGATGGACTTCCTCGCGAATACGGCTCATCACCAGAATGTTGTAGTCCTGCCCAAGCGCCATACCAAAAATGAACATCAAAAATGGCAGGACAAAGTTCAGGCCATCTTGGCCAAATATATGCACGAAAACTATCATGGCAAAACCCAGGGCCGCCAGGTAGCTTAAGCCAACGGTGGCGATCAGATACCAAGGCGCTACCAGGCTGCGCAGTAGCAGCGCCAGCAAGGCCGCTATAATCAGCAGAACAACTGGTATAATTTTCTTCAAGTCGTGGGTAGCAGTCTGATTAACGTCGTAGCCAACCGAGTCCGCACTGTAAATACTATTTTTATCAGCACCGACATCATTGGCAATTTTTTGCAGCTCCCCGCGGACTGTTGGTATGGTCTGCAAAGCAGCGGTGGTACCGGTAGCACCGGCCTTGAGCACTCCGTAAAACTGGACGGTCTTGCCGTCGGTGCTTATAAATTGGCTTAAGGCTTGCTCGGCCGGACTGCCGCTGCCGTGCAGTGCCTGCAGCTGGGTGGGCGTTAAAGCAAAGCCGTTGGCATTAAGCGGGCCACTTATGGCCTTGAAAATCTGGCTAGCTGTCAGCTTCTCTTGGGCTTTTGCCATCGGTCGTGGGTTGTCCCAAACCGAAGAGCCAAAATGGAAAATTAGCAGTTGGGGATTATCGCTGGCGGCCGGAAAATGACTATTAATGACTTTTTGTCCAGCTGCCGAATCACCGCCCGCTGGCGCGCTTTGACTGCCGAAACCAGCCGATTTGTAACCGGCTAGACCGAGGGCCAAACCACTAAAAACCACCACTCCTAGTACTAGCATGACAACCGGTTTTTTGATAACACGATCAGCCAACCTGCCCCATAGGCCGATTTTTAGTTCACGTTTGGAAGTTTTGGACGGCCAAAAAACCGCCCGCCCTAAAACAGCCAGCAGGGCCGGTAGGAAGGTTAAAGCAATAAGTAACATTAAAGCCAGGCCAATGGCCAAGGCCGGTCCTAAGCCTTTATAGAGTCCGAAGGTTGCCAATACCAAGCTAAGCAGGGCGGCTATAACCGTTGCCGCTGAATAGGTTATCGATTCGCCCACGTGTGACAGGGCTTCAACCACAGCCTCTTTGGGTGCTAAGCCCTTTCGCATTTCTTCGCGTACCCGGAAGACCAGAAACAGACCGTAATCGGTGCCCGCGCCAAGTAGCAGAACAATCAGCAAAATCTGGGTTATAAAGCCGACCTGCACCCCGGCTTTGGTTGATTCGGCAATAACCGGTTGGGCAATGGCCAGCGCCAGCCCAGCCGGCAACAGAGTCACAATTGGAGCCAAAAGCGAGCGGAAGACCGCCAAAAGCAGTACCAGGATTAGGACTATAGAGTAGAGTTCTGTGCGGTTGCGGCCTGAGCTGTTGGCGTTCTCTTGGTCAACGCCGGCCGCCAAGTCGCCGGTGAGGTTAGCCTGGACGCCGGCCGGTAGTTCGGACTGACTTATGGCACTTCTTATATTTTTGATAATATCAAAAGCCCCCTGGCCAAAGCCGGCACCGGATATACCCACCAAATACTCGTGGGCCTGGCCGTCGGCGCTGGCGCCTAAATCACGGATCTCGGTGACTTCTTTGACGTGCCTGATGCTGTCAATCATTCGCGCTAGTGCGATGTTGTCGGCCGCGGTTAGCTGAGCTTGGTCATGGCTAACCACTATGATAGAGTTGGTGGCCGTGTCTTGGCGCTGAAAGGCTGACTCTAGCTCGGAAGCAGTAGCAGTAGGACTATTTTTGGGTAAAAAGTCCGATGTATTGTTTTTTGTAACATCATTAATCTTAGGCAAAGTAGAGGATAAAATCGGTACAGCAGCTATCCAGGCAACAATTATTAGCCATCGAAACCGGACCGAAAACCGGGCAATTTTACTAAACATCTACTTTTATCCTAGCGTATTTATCTATGTCCTACACTTATTTTTCGGTTCGCCTTTTAAGATCCTCCCAATTTTGAGCCGTCCCAACATTGAACTCATTTTATCATCGGGAAGAACTTAAAAAAAGCAAATTCCCCTCTTTGGATTTTAAGGGGAGGTTTTATTATTCAGTGATTTTGATACCAAGGTCTTTGAGTTGTTTCTCGTCAACGTCGTTTGGCGCGTTCATGAGCAGGTCCCGGCTGTCACCAGTTTTGGGAAAGGCCATGACTTCGCGGATGCTCGGCTCATTTTGCAAGACCATAATTAACCGCTCCAAGCCCCAAGCAATGCCCCCATGCGGCGGCGCGCCGTAGCTGAGAGCTTTTAACATGTGGCCAAAATCGCGCTCGATACGTTCGGGCTTATGGCCGATAATTTCCAGGACTTTGCGCAGGGCTTCGGGTTTATGGTTTCTAATACTGCCGCCAGCGATTTCAAAACCGTTTAAGACCACATCGTACTGGGTGGTGATAATCTCGCCGATTTTTTCCTTTTTCATCAGGAGGTCTTGATGTTCCGGGATCGGCGCTGAAAATGGATTATGGGTGAAGGTCCATTCGCCAACCGCACCATGGTGTTCTTTTTTGTCAGTTTTCTCAAAAAAAGGAAAATCAATCACCCACAAGAATGCTAGCTCGTTTGGGTCGTCCTTATTCTTGCGAAGATCCGGTCGGTCGGTGCCGTATTTATCAATAACCTCTTTATGGGTCATGCGCGGGAATGGCTTAGTGCTTATTTTCTTTTCGGGATATAATTTTTCAACAATTTCAATTAGCAGCGCTTCGCTGTGGGCCATGACGTCATCACGCTCCACAAAACTCATTTCCAGGTCCAGCTGAGTAAATTCGGCCTGGCGGTCGCCGCGGGTATCTTCATCACGAAAACAACGGGCAATCTGAAAATACTTTTCAATGCCACCGACCATTAAAAGCTGTTTAAACTGCTGCGGCGACTGGGGCAGGACAAAAAACTTGCCGGGACTCAGGCGGGCCGGCACGATATATTCGCGGGCACCTTCGGGTGTACCTTTGGTGAGGTTTGGTGTCTCGACTTCCCAAAAA
This sequence comes from Candidatus Saccharibacteria bacterium UBA6824, assembly GCA_002452155.1. Taxonomy (GTDB): domain Bacteria; phylum Patescibacteriota; class Saccharimonadia; order Saccharimonadales; family UBA10212; genus UBA6824. The sequence goes on from DKEK01000003.1 coordinate 11,759, forward strand.
CCTTGCTTGTCCAGCTCGTCGCGGATCAGTTTGATAATCTTGTGGCGCATCTGCAGATTTTTTTGCATCCGCGGACTGCGCATATCTAGGTAGCGATAGGCCATGCGGGTTTCTTCTTTAGTTTCGGCCGCCTTGTCAATTTCAAAAACCGGCACCTCGGATTCGTTTAACACTTCCAGCGTCTCGGCGGCCAGCTCGACCGTGCCGGTCGGCAGGTCCGGATTAACTTGGTTGGGTTGGCGTTTTTGGATTTTGCCGGTGATGGCAACTACGAACTCCGAGCGCAAGTTTTCGGCCTGCTTGAAAAGTTTTTCGTCCCCGCCGCCCCAAAAGACAACCTGCAGCAAACCCGAGCGGTCGCGTAGATCAGCAAATATAAGTTTGCCGTGGTCGCGCCGGGCGTGCACCCAACCTTTGACCATAATTTTCTGGCCGACTTTATCGGCCGCTTCGCTAAGCAAAACTCGCTCCATAGGTGTTAGTTTAACTTAGAGTGACCCTATTGGCTACGGCCTTTTTTGTGATTCGTGGCCGGCGACAGCGTGCTTGTCGTGGTAACGGTCAAAGTCATCGCTAATTTTTTGACCGACGATTTGCGACAGCACAGCCTCGAGTGTTAAGACACCGACGGTTTCTTCAAAATTATTGACCACAATAAGCAAATGATGACCGGATTTCAAAAAACCATCAAGGGACTGCAGTAGCGTGTGCGATTCGTTAATAAAATGGGCGTCGTGCTTCATAATATCGCCAATTTTGCCCGGTTTTTCCAGGTTTTTAAGCAGATCGGTAAGGTACAGTGTGCCAATGACCTCGGGATTTGTCGGTTTATCACTGCCCCTAATGACTGGGAAACGGCTAAAGCCGGTTTTATGGAGGTCGTCCATAAGTTTGGGCCCAATCGGCTCATCACGACTGACCCATACCACAGCCTTGCGCGGCGTCATGATACTGCCTACTAATATGTGGGCAAAGGTCAGGGCGCCACGGGCGGCTTTGAGCTCGGCCTCCGAAATCCGGTTATCGATTTGGCTTTTTTGGCGATCTAAAAACTCTAGCAAATCTTCGCGCTCATAAACTCCGCTGTGGATTTTGGGGTGGCCAAGCCTGCCAGCTATACGGCCAAAGATGGGCTGCAAAAAATCGACTACCGGTATTACTAGTGGTGCTACAACGCTTGAAACCTTCCACAACCAACCGCCGGGCCGGACGGCAAATCGATCATCTAGTACCAGCCAGCTGACAACTAGAATAAAGGCCGCGGCCAGCCAGCCGGAAACCCCCGCCGCCAGTAAAAACAGGGCCGCGCCCGAGGCTGCGCCCAGCAACCAAATGATTATCTTTAGCGAAGTCTGAAAGGCCAGCAGTTTATAAAGGGCTTGGGTACGTTTGTCGTTGCTCGCCCGGGCGCGGCGGCGTAGTTCGTGCAATGGCAGGCTCTTTTCAGTTTTATAGAGTAGTAAGCATTTCAAAAAAACCAAAACCAGCAGCAAAATCGCTAGTGTTTTCATCTCTTAATCTTAACAGAACCGCGTGTTATCATAGTAGCCATGGATAAACGGTTTTTGGCAATTTTAGCCGCGATTGCAGTAATCTTTGGCGGCATATTTGTTTTTTCGCAACATTCGGGAAATAAATCCGGCGGCGGTCAGCCTTCCAACCACGTTATAGGTGATGGCGCTAAGAACGTTACGTTGGTTGAATATGGTGACTACCAATGTCCCATCTGCGAAGCCTACGAACCGGTGGTGGAACAAGTCCGGACGGCTTACGCTAAAGACATCCATTTCCAGTTTAGAAATCTGCCGTTACCGGGGCTGCACAAAAACGCCTTTTCGGCTGCCCGGGCAGCCGAAGCTGCCAGCCTGCAAGGCAAATTTTGGGAAATGCACGACACCCTATACAACCTGACCAACTGGCAGGCCTGGACCGCTTCTTCCAGCCCGATAGACCTGTTCAAGGTCTACGCCCAGCAGCTGGGGCTCGACGTTGCCAAATTCCAGTCTGATTTTGCCAGTGAGAGCGTTAATTCGACCATCCAAGCTGATCTAGACGCCTTTAAGAAAACCAAACAACAACAAGCCACCCCGAGCTTTTTCTTAGGTAGTACTTATATCGACAATTCTAAACTGACCGACCAAAACAACCGGCCGTTGTTTGAAAAGTTTAAAACCATTTTGGACGCCGAAATCGCTAAGCACTAGCCCCAGGCAGTAATACTTAACCCACGCCCTAAATCATGACATTCCGAAATAGATTTATTCAATCTCTTCTCCATTCAGATTTAGAGCGGGGCAAGCAGGTCAAGCAATTTCCGGGTGACGCGGCAGGACCCGGTAGGCAAATCGATGCGTATTGTCTGTCGGCTCTCTTCCCTATACCATAAACACTAAGAACCCATGAGCCAAAACCGACTGATAAAAGAAATTAATAGGTTAGAGTCAACTAAACCAATTAAAAAAAGTGAGGAATACTGGGCCGAGCTGGGGCCGGGCCTCACAACTGGCGCCAGCGACGACGACCCCTCGGGTATTGCGACGTATTCACAAACCGGCGCCCAATATGGCTTCCAGCTGCTGTGGCTGAGCATCGTCACCTTTCCCCTAATGGCTATTGTCCAGGAAATGTGCGCCCGCATCGGCCTGGTCACCGGCCGGGGATTGGCCGGTAGTATCCGGACCCATTTTTCTAAAAAAGTGCTCTATATTTGCACCATTTTACTTTTTGCAGCCAATGCCTTTAATATCGGCGCTGACCTTGGGGCCATGGCCAAGGCCGTGCAGTTGCTACGGCCCAGTTTGAATTATAGTCCTTTGGTAATTGGCTTTGTGGTCTTGACACTGCTGATGCAGATTATTATGCCCTATGCCCGCTATGCTAAATATCTTAAATGGCTGGCTATGGTGCTGCTAGCCTATGTGGCATCGGCCTTAGTGGCGCATCTGAATTGGGGGGACGTTCTGCGTCAGGGCGTTTCGCCTTCGATTCATTTCACACGCGACCAACTACTGTTAATTTGCGCTATTTTGGGTACCACCATTTCGCCGTACTTGTTTTTTTGGCAGACCTCGCAAGAAGTAGAAGATAAGATTCAAAAAGGCGAAACAACCGTTGCCTCCCGCCAAGGCACCGACCAAGCGGCTGTCCATAGCATGCGAGTCGATGTCTGGAGCGGCATGTTTTTATCTAACGTGGTGATGTTCTTTATTATCGCTGCCTGCGGGGCAATTCTTTTTCCTCATGGTATAACCAACATCCAAACTTCGGCCCAAGCCGCCGAAGCCCTGCGACCAATCGCCGGTAACATCACTTATTACTTATTTGCTGTCGGTATTATTGGCACTGGCCTGCTGGCCATTCCGGTGTTGGCCGGCGCCAGCAGTTACGCTGTTAGCGAAAGCTTTAAGTGGCGCGAAGGCTTGTATCGCAAGTTTGGTCAGGCCCATGCCTTTTATGGCGTCTTGATTGTCTCGATGTTAGTGGGACTGGGCATCAATTTCTTAGGCATTGACCCCATAAAAGCCTTGATTTACTCGGCCGTGGCTAACGGTCTGGTGGCGCCTATCGTGCTGGCGCTAATCGTCCTAATCAGCAGTAACCGCCGGATTATGGGCGACTGGACTAACAAGCGGTCCACAACCTGGCTGGGTTGGACGGTAACGGGAATGATGAGCGTCGCCGGGGCGGCCGCCATCGTTTCGATATTTTGGCATTAGTACTTTCAGGGTAGAATGAAGTCAAATGGATGATGTTTTTGCGGGACTAAGCATAGTAATCGCCGTCGGCGCGGCTGTGGCCGTGTTCATGCGCTGGCTTGGTCAGCCCTTAATGATAGGCCACATCCTGACGGGTATTTTAGTCGGTCCTATTGCCTTTCATGTTCTTGATTCCAACCACTCACTGGCCGTTTTTGGCAACATCGGCATTGCTCTGCTGCTATTTATTATCGGGCTCGGTATGAACCCCAAAGTTATATCCGAGGTGGGACGGCCCGCGACGATTGTAGCCCTCAGTCAAATAACAATTACAACGAGCATAGGTTGGCTGGTTTGTTCAGCCGTCGGGCTTTCGAGCCGCGAGGCTTTTTTTGTCGGTATTGGCCTTGCTATTAGCAGTACCATTGTCGCCCTCAAGCTACTCAGCGATAGAAAGGAGCAGGGCCGGCTTTACGGCAAGTTAACTATCGGTGCCTCTTTGGTTGAAGACGTTATAGCTGCCATTGCTCTGCTACTAGTAGCTTCTGCCCACGATGGGCAGTGGTTCGCGATTGGTTCGCTCTTCAGCCTGGCCTTTAAAGGCCTGCTTATCGGCTCGGCCATGTACATCGTGGTCCGATACTTATTACCCAAAGCCCGCAAGCTTATTGCCTCTGACCAAGAGGTGCTGTTCCTTTTCGCTATTGCTTGGGGGCTAGGCAGCGCCACATTGCTTGCCAAGGCCGGTTTTAGCCTGGAAGTCGGCGCCCTAGCCGCAGGTGTCTTTTTGGCTTCCCTGCCTTACGCCCAGGAAATTGCCGCCCGTCTTAGACCACTGCGCGATTTCTTCGTGGTGATATTTTTTATCGCGCTGGGCGCCGAACTATCGTTCGATAATTTCAGCCAATACATTTTACCGATAATCGCCGGCTCATTGGTTGTCATACTAATCAAACCGCTTGGCATTATGACTAGCTTGGGCTTTTTGGGCTATACCAAACGCACCAGCTTCAAAACGGCCATCACTTTGACACAAATTAGCGAGTTCTCGATAATATTTGTGATTTTGGGCGCCCAGAAAGGGCTTATCGACCAGCATATAGTGTCGCTGTTGACGTTTATCGCGTTAATTACCATTGCCGCTTCTACCTACCTAGTGACATTCAGCGACCAGCTCTACGGCGCGCTGGAAAAATACCTGGGTATGTTCGAGCGCAAAAAAGCCCAGGGCGAGCCAAAGATTGAAGGTAACTATGAGCTCGTACTTTTTGGTTACCAACGCGGCGGTCATGAATTTATCAATCTCTTCAAAAAATTAAAGAAGAAGTATGTCGTTATTGACTACGACCCCGAGGTTATCGATACTATTGAACGGCGAAAAATTAATTATTTGTATGGCGACGCCACCGATGTTGAACTTTTAGAAGAAGCCGGACTCAACCGCGCGCGTTTGGTTGTTTCGACGATTCCCGATTTCGACGTAAACGTCTCCTTGCTTGAGTTCCTGCAGCACAACAATAAGGGCGCTATTAGCATTATGCACGCCGATGATCCGTTGGAAGCCGCCAAACTCTATGAAGCCGGCGCAACTTATGTGATTTTGCCCCATTACATTGGCAGCGAGCAGGTCAGCACCTTCATTGCCAAATCCGGTATGAGCAAGTCGGCCTTTACCAAGCAGCGCAAGCGGCACCTGGATTACTTGGAAAGGCATTACGGCGCGTTGGAAAAATTAAGCGAAGTCCACAAAAAAAAGCTAGGTCACGCCATCGTCGCCGGCATGGCCAGCCTCGGCAAAGCCAAAACTTAGAAATTTCTTCGCCAATCAAAAGGGGTTAGTGCTCTAAAGCTAGCCCGAAGAATCACCACACTAAGCCGCAAAGTGAAAGATATAGAGTTGAATAGCAGACTTACCAATTGCGCTGGCGTGAGCAAAAGCCTTTTTAATAATGCTCAAGCCCACAAGCAGTTTCTTGATAATTTCGTGTGTGCCGCTGTCTTGAGGTGCTTTGTCTGTTTCTTCTTCATTCTTCAGCTTTTGCATTTCGTCGGCCAAATGCCATTTAAGCGTTAGGTATGACAAAGACTCAATGAGTTCAGGCGTGTAGTCAATGGCCATCTTGTCTAAGAGCTCGGTGAATAATACCTCTAGCTCTTCTTGGGCTTCAGCTTCGGTAATAATATTTTCGCCACTGCTGGCCTCAAGCTTTGCTGGCACCTCAATAATTTTATCCAAAATTTCATTCACCTTTTCAGTCGCTTCCTGTTCGCTGGCCTTGATGCGCCCAGTCAGCTGAATGAGCGAGTCTTCAATTTCCTCAATGGTTAAACTAATCTGAGCAAGCTGTTCCGGGCTGGTGACTTCCAGTTGCCCTGAAAGGTCTGATTCATTACTTAACTGGGAAATTGATGTTTCTTCTCCTGCCTCTAGGTCATACTCAGCAACCTCCAGGGTTGGCATAGAAGACATATATAGCTCATCAAGTTCCAGATCAACTTCTTCAAGATGGTCTAGCAGAACTTCTTCTTCAACAAAATTAGTGAAACTCTTAGTGCCCGTTTGATAATCAAGAGTCGCTAGAGTTGGCTCATATTCGGCCACTTCAATTTTTTCATCGCTCAGTTCTGTAGTATCGTCTGAAGTGGCAGCGCTTTCGGGGTCTAAGGGTGATAGCCCTGTGGGTTCCGGTTCGGAAGTTGCTTCAATTGCCACGGACAAAGTAAAAGGTTCGGTCTCTTGGTCTGCGACAAGTTGGGGCCTATCCGGTGCTGGCACTTCTTCAACAATAGGATTTGCTGCAGCATTGACCTCTAGTATTTCGAAAGTTGGCATTTGCTGTTTTGCCTCAACCTTTGATTTAATGGCGAATTTTGTTTCCTTTAATTGACCTTCGGCTGAGGGTCCCATAGGCTTAAATTCTTGGCCGGTATCATCAATACCGGATTCTAGCACTGAGCTTTCGGAGGTACTGGTCGCAACAACCAATTCTTCAGGCGCGCCAGGATTGCTTCCTTCAGAGCCAGAGGACTTTTCTGCCCTACTAGCGGATAGCTCTATGTGTTTGGCCCGGTCAATTTCTTTTTTCGGTTGCCTCTTTGAATCGACCGTATTTAGGTCCCCCTGTACTTTCTGGGTTTCAATTTTTGTATTACTCCGCTGATCAACCTCTTCATTTTTTTCAAGTTCATCTTCTTCCTGCTTGTCTCCCTCGTCCGGCTCTTCAGTTTCTGTCACCCGATTGGCCAGTAATTGACTCACCGCCAATGATACTAGGTGAATATTTTCATAAGTTATTGGTTCTGGATACGCATTCATGGCGTCACTTAGCGTCACTTCCATGTCATTCAGCCAGGAACATCTAACAAGCACGTCTGCATTTGCGGCTACAAGGGCAAACAACTCCGCATCCCAGTTGTCGTCGATTATTTCACTACCAAAGCCACCAGATACATTGGTCTGATCTTGTATTTCTGGAATGCTCGCAGCCTCATAACCCAAGTTCTGTCCGAGTGAATATGCAGTTTCCGACATTAAAATACCCCTACTCACCGGCAGGGGTCGAAAATACTTAAGTAGGTCAAGCTTTTTACTCCTGCTCGAGAGATTTTATGAAGCTGTATCGGACTTTAACCGTTGCGGCACAGTTCCGGATTTACACCGGATTCCAGCTATTTAATTTGTTAACGCTTGCCCCGTACCTCTTCAGGGTGAGAGTAGTCTGTAATCAGATTACGATAACGCCTGCAAAAGGTGCGTGGGTAAATTTATAATAGCACAGGTAGATTTTAATGAAATCTAGGTTTGAGCGGTATAGCCACGGCGCCTAGGCCATGTTGGGTTTCTGGGTCTAGAGAAGGTCTAACAATAATTTCAACGTGCGGGGCTTCTAGGGGATTTTGAGCAACAGTACCATTTACTACTTCATAGCCGCCTTCAATTAAACTAAGGCGAGCTCTCTCCAACTCCGGCATAGCTCCAGGCATTTCGTAACTGTAATCGACTGCTTCAGACATCTTGAGTTCCTCTTTATTTAATAACTGCGGTTAAAATTATGCTCTTATATTTTGTGAATGCAAGTGCTTATTAGGCTCAACGCTTTATTGAATGAAGTTTCAAAATATGGTTCTTCGTTTAGCCTTCGTAGCAAGTACTACGGCGAAGTAGGCTAGTGAAGGAAGTTAAGATGCTTAGCTTCCGCGAAGGCCATCATCGCGGGTATTCAGATGTACTAGATTGACAATGCCCCACGCTACTACGCAATAGACTATCATCGCCACTAGGGTGGCTGGTTCAAATATCCCCTTTGTAACATCTCCATTATTGGTAGCGGAGCTAAATATAGCCCTGAACGGAGCGCTAAGAATGCCACTGATATTATAAACAAAGTTTACGAAGCCGCTGGCAGGGTTTGCTCCAAGCAACTTAAGTAAAAGCCGGAATAATAGGAGAACCTCAATCACGCCTAATACAAAATAAATGCCGTTGGTGAGTGTTAAGCGAGTTTCGGCTGTCGAAGAAGTGGAAGTTCGCTCACGTACTACTTGTTTATTTCCCTCGTCAGCTACTTCAGTTTCATGTACCTTTTCTTGCGACTCTACCATGGCGTTTCTCCTTAATGACTTATAACTTAAGTATACTCCGTCGCGAGCTCCTGCGGGCGAGGTTGATATTAGTTGCGACGTGATTGCTTATTATTGTGTCTTTAGCACTCAACTCTTAGGAGTAGCCCGGAAAAAGGTCAGTTTTTATACGACTATTTTTTATATCTAAAGCTTTTAATATATCTATTGTAGTTTCTACCATGGCGGACGGACCAGAAATATAAAATAGGCGCTGTTGGTAATCTGGGATTTCTGTCTTAATCATCTTAGCGGTAATCGGGCCCGCCTTAGCCCAATTTGGTATGGTTAGCTTCCGACCAGTAAGTACATAGACAACTTTGAGGCCCATTTTTTGGCTCGCCGACTTGAAGATATCTGTATAAGTTAGTTGGCGAGGCGTCTTTTCGGAATACAGCAAGGTTATGGTCCGCAACTCATTCTTATCAAGAAGGTATTTGATGATGCTGCGGTAGGGCGTTATGCCAATGCCGCCAGCGATAAAGACTAATTTTTGGCTACGGTCTTTTGGCAGGGTGAAGTCTCCCCCCAATTGCGAGGCGGCAATTGGTGTCTTGCTGTTCATGGCCAGCATAGCTTTTTTAAAGCTACTGCCATTTTCATAAAATTTTACGCCTAAGCGAATATTATCTTCGGTGGGTGAAGAAGCTAGAGTAAAGTAGCGTCTGTCGCCCCTGGAATCGGTGTTGCTGTGAGGCAATGTCCATTCCATATATTGTCCGGGCTCAAATGCCAATGGACGCGGCGCCGAAAAAATAAAGTCGACGATACCGGGAGCTAGAGAGACCCTCTGTACTAACTGCGGCAGTAATTTTATTTTTGGACTAATGACGTATGAAAAGACATTGCTAATTACCAAAACCAGTTCCGGTGTTGAATAGATTGTGCCCAAATGGACTTGAGGCGGGAACAGCAGACCGGCTAACATGCCATACCACCTCTGCCTGTTAGTGATAGTTGGCGAAGTTTGTGGCTCGGTAAGCATGACAAAGGCCAGGAAAAAAAGTGAGGAATGTAAAATAGTCTGTCTCAGGCTTATCACAACAGACTTACCGCCGGTAAGACTATAGATAAAAGTAGCCGCGCTAGCGGCCAGCAGAAAGCTCCACGCCATTTGGGCTCGTTGGATCTTACGTACTAAAAATATCCCTCCAATTAGTACAAACGGCAGTAATTGCGCACTACCCACCCACCAGCTAGCCGACTGCCCAGCACCTATTGCCGTTAAAGCGACGGCCATGGCCGCTGGATTGAAAATATGTTTTTTACCAATCACCAAAATATATTTGGAAGCCATGGCCAAACCGCCAGCGGCAGTAAAAAAAATTATATTTGGCTCAGAAATTGTGGGCGTGATAATCAGCGCTAGTATTAAGCCTGTAATAAGAGATGATTCGGTATTGGCTGGAACGTTATAGACGTGCGAGAAAATTCTATTGGTGATCCAGCACACCAAGCTCAAATAGCTGGCACAAAAGATTATGGTCAAGGGGCCATAAGATAAATATCCTAAAGCACTCAGGCCAACAGCCGCGCCGAGCAAGAATAATAGATAGTATAAGACCAAGCGGTACATGGTTATTTTATCTAGCAAAGAATCAATGACTTTTATCATGCCTTGACTACGTATTTTTCAAAGCCGCTGGTAAATACGGCTTGTTTTTTATCATCAATCATATAGGCTTCACAGCTAGCTAATGACTCAATGAATTCAATACCAGCTTTACCCATAGCAAAGGCAGCCGTAGCAAAACGATCAGCTTCATAAATATTAGGACCAACGACGGTTAAGCTAGCAACCTCTTTAACCAAGCCGTCCGGCTTATGGGGATTATAAATATGCTGACCGCGAATATATGTCCCGGAAGTAGCCACCCCGCTAGTCGTTACCGCCACTATTTTGACTACTTCCGTTCGCTTAAACGGGTTGCGGATACCGACTCTCCATAGCTTTTTTTCGGCGTTTAGACCGTGCACCTGAATATCGCCGCCGGCTTCGATATAAAAGTTTTGAAATCCGCGGGCAAGTAGTAGCTTGGCCGCATTATTTATAGCCCAGCCTTTAACAAGTCCCGAAGGATCGCGTTTGTTGTTATGAATAATATTAAAATAGCCACCGGTTTCTTGCTTAGTTTGCTCGCAGAGTCTTAAGATTGTCTTCATCTCAGGGCTCCATTTTGTAGTTTGCAAACCGTTATTAATTTTAGAAATTTCGCTATCTTTTTTATATGTACTGTACTTTCGATCCACTGAAGAAAAGTGGCTCCAGATGTCGGAAAAAACGTTGGTATTAGCCCCGGCGTCTAAAATTTCTACTGTAATGGGCATCCCCATAAGATGCTTGGTTTGTTTCACTAAGACTGAGCCTGAGACAGCGCGGATGCCATTGATTGTATGAAGGCCTGGCTAGTATCGGTGGCGCCAGAAACAATATTGACCTGGGCACTTTGGGCTTGGACGGCTTCCTGCTTTAAATAAGGCATGGCTTGTTTGTTAATGGCAATAGAGGTGGAGCGATCGTTTGGATATCGCAAAAACTGAACATCGGTAATTTTTCCACCGTTAATAATAGCCTTCACCTGGATATAGCCATAAAAGGCGTCGGCCGCATTGCCAGTATATTGGCCATCTTTGAGTCCCCCCATAGCTGTAGACTGCGCGGTTGGGCTTGAACTACTGCCAGAATTACTGTTTGGGGCGGAGTTGGTGGTGTTCTGAGTCAGAGACGAGGGCGGTAGCACAGCGCCAGAATCTCCATGCCGCTGATGAAAGCTATAAAGTGCGAATGCAATAAATACTGACCCAGTTAGCAAGAATTTTTTCAAAAAATGACTCCGAGCTTAATGTTACAACAATTTATATTACTAGGGTTAAGCTGAGAAAATACTGGGAGTGTGCGCAGCTACCCTATTTTGTATGGCTCCGGAGGCCGGACAGCGGACTTCGTCCTTCTCCCTCGCTGCTCGGTAAAATAATGTAAACACAATTTTACCTCCGCGACTGCGTGCGCCGAACCGCAAGTTTGCGGTTCTCGCCCGGCCTAATGAAAAACGGGTTTGTGTACCATCTTGAAGATGATTCACAAACCCGTGGCTCCGGAGGCCGGACTCGAACCGGCAACAATCGCCTTAACAGGGCGGTGCTCTACCATTGAGCTACTCCGGAATAAACCTTGAAGGACAACCTGCGGTTTTCCTTCAACGACACTTTCGGAATGAATCCGAATTCGCCTAATCGGCGAACTGTGTCTACTACCTTTCCCTTAAAGAGTAAAATCTCTTCAGGAACAGATTGATTATAGGTTACAGCCAAACGGTGCGTCAACGGAACAGGCTGGATTGGTTGTGATTTGTATTACATACCGCTTTTAATTACTGTTATATAATAGACTCGGTAAGTAAGGGAGGGGACTAAATGATTTTACTCGACAACCAGCCTAGGCTCTCCGACATCCAGGCTTTAATTGCCCGGGTGCCACAGTTCCCATATTCGGTAAAACAGTTGATCAAATTGGCCCGCGAAGAACATTTTCCTGAAGAAGTAGTCAGTTTTTACAAAGCTTTTCCGCCAGACGAGGTCTTTGAGGACCCGGAAGATCTAGCCACCCGGACCGAGCAGATAGAAATCATGACGCATGAAGAGTTGGGGCAGCCTAAAGAGATCTGGAACGCCCCCGAAGAAGACTAGCTAGGCCAGAGGTGGACCTTGGTGGGCGGCCAGCCGGCAGCGCTAAAGTCGCCGGTTTTTTTAGCTTGGGAGTATTTGCCCCGGTAATTACCGGCGGCAATTTGGCTAAGCGCCGCTACAAATTTATCGACTTCTCCTCTGGTGTTATACATGCCAAAACTGGCCCGTACCAGTCCCGGTATGCGGCGTTTGTCGCCCTGCCTTATTTCGTGGCCAAGTTCATGCATCTCGCGCTTGCTGACCTTGAGCAGGCGCGCTACATAAGGGTGGGCGCAAAAACATCCGCTACGCACGCCGATGCCGAACTCGGCGCCTAAGATGGCGGCCACCAGCGAGTGGCTAAGTCCCTCAACATTAAACGGGATAACACCCAGCCGGCTGGCCGTATTAGCCGGATTTGTATCGCCCAGAATTTGGACTCCGGTGATTTTTGCCATTTTAGCAAGTGCATACCTGGTTAGTTCGGCTTCGTGGTCGGCAATTTTAACCATTCCGATGGTGCTTAGGGCTCGCAAAGCAGCCGCAAAGGCTACGGCACCCACTACGTTTGGCGAGCCGGCTTCGTCGCGGTCCGGGCAATCAGCCCAATCGATACGTTCGGTAGTCACCAGGTCAATCGTACCGCCGCCGCTATATTCCGGCTCACCCCGGCCAAAGGTATCCCGGCGGCCGATAATGGCGCCTGTACCGAAAGGCGCATACATCTTATGGGCCGAGACGACGATGTAGTCAAGGTGCTCGGGATCATCAAGCGACTTAACATTAATCCGGCGGTGCGGCGCCACCTGGGCGGCGTCGATTAGTATCTGGGCACCGGCGGCATGGACTTTGCGGGCAATCCTATGCACATCGGGCATTTGGCCGGTAACGTTGCTGGCACCGGTCAGAGTTACTAGTTTCACCCGTTTTTTATATTTTGCCAGCAACTCGTCCAAGTGGTCCTCGTCAAAGCGGCCCAAATCGTCCACTCCTATACGCTCGACCCGCGCCCGCTTGCGCCACGGCAAATCGTTACTGTGATGTTCCATTAGCGAAACCAGCACGATGTCGGTCTTTTTGAGCGGAATACGGTATGATAATTTATTCAAGGCCTCGGTGGAATTTTTGCCGAAAATCACCACGTGATCGTGGCTATTGCCGCCAAAAAAGTCGCGCACAATTTGCCGAGCCTGCTCGTAAGCCTCGGTTGAGACAACGCTCTTAAAGCCACTGCCGCGGTGGATCGACGAATACCAGGGCATAAAATCATTTACTGTCTGCAGCACTTCGGCTAGCACCGGGGTGCTGGCGGCGTTATCAAAATTTACATACTGGGTTAAATTGCCGTTTAAAAGAGGTACTTGGGTATCAATACCGACAACTTGGTCGCGGATGTTTAACTTAGCGGCGGTGGAGCTAGGATTTTTTAGTTTTTTCGTCAGAAGCGTCATAATAATCTGCTTTGATTATAACCCTTACTCTCAAGTATGCGACTCTATCTCTTTAGATTTGGGACTATGGTTATTAGCCGGCAATAATTTCTTAGCTAATCGGTAACCAGCCCAGCCTGCCAGAATTCCCAAAATTAGGCCGCCGACTTCTGGTGGCAAAGTCAATTTGACCCAATACGTATCTAATTCACTCGATTACGACTATTCCTGCATCTAGGACATTGGATTTCAGATACAAATCATTTACTTGCAAAACTGCCCCCAAAGTAGTATAAGAAGATTGACTGCTGTTGCATAACACGCGACTAGTTGCACATTCTACAACCTACCAAGGAGGTACTAGAGCTTAGAATTACTCCGTTTCTGTGGCTTGGCGTAAAGCCACACACGTCGTTCTGCGGCAGAAGCTTCCTATAGTTATTCGAAGGAGAAGAAGCTGATGCCAAGCAAGACATCCAAGAAGCAAGGCTGGATGGTCGTAATCCTGACTGCGCTCATCGCGAGCACGGTCATGGGGCTGGCGACCGCCAGCCCGGCCGGAGCAAGGATTTCTGGCGGGGTGAATCCTCAGCCCTCCTGTCCCATCGACCCGGACAGCAGCCAGTGCTACGTGGCACGGGTCTCGATCTGGCTCGAGCCGAGCTCGATACTGACCGGCCAGCAGACCACGCTGAAGTGGAGCAGCAGCTACACCCAAAGCTGCGCCATCAACGGCGGGGACTTTGGACTCAACGGCTCCATGCTGTTGGGGCCATTCAACAGCGCCGGCTCCTACAGCTGGAATATCGCCTGCGTGGGAGCGGGGACCGGCAACAACCCAACGGGGACGGCAACGCTGACTGTGACCGATCAGGCGCCGCCGCCTCCACCTCCGCCACCGCCAAGTGGCGACACCGCGTCGCCGACCACACCCACCAGCTTGCGGGCTACGGGGGTGACTAGCTCGTCGGTATCGCTAGCCTGGAACGCTTCGACTGACAACGTCGGCGTGACTGGCTACCAGGTGTTTCGGAACGGCGCACATATCGCCACCGTGACGGGCACCAGCTACGTAAACAGCGGTCTGACGGCTTCCACTAGCTACGGCTACACCGTCAGGGCACGAGATGCGGCTGGCAATGTCTCGGGCATGTCGACAACGCTCAGCGTGACGACAACTGATACCTACGACTCGGCCTACTACTACGGCACACAAGAGGAGGAGAGCTTCCTCAGCCAGTTCTGCGGGCTGAGTAACAATGGTCCGCTGGCTGTCTGCTCAACCGGGGGCACGAACGCCCGGTGTTACAGGGTCGGAGTCAGCGTTTGGAAGCGGAACGCCATCACGATGATCTGGCGCTACACGCATGCGTTGAAGTTCTGCGCCAACGGCAGCATCGTGACGAGCGTTTGGGATCGGACGACCTACGGCGAGATTCTGATCCCCGCGGCGGTTCGCCCCATATACCCCTGGACGTGGTCCACGATCGCCGACTCGCCTCCTACGCCAGGGAAAACCACGACGATTAGCTACGTCAAGGGGAGATTCAGCGTCTCGATGTTGAAGTTCTTCCCGCTGACGATCACCAACGAGCCCTGGATCGGTTTTCAGATCCAAGGGAACGGCCAGGCGTACTGCCAAACGTCCGTCGGTCGTGTCAGGAACTGCGAGGTACCGCGATGAGCAAGAAGAAGATCTTGCTTGGGGTGCTGGTGGTACTGGCGCTCCTATACATCGGCCTTGTCGCCTTCGGAGCTGGCTCTGAAGACGCTGGGCCATCCGTCCTCCCGGCTCTTCTAATCGGCTAAAGGGTCTTAGCCGGTAAGAGGGACTACCTTCTACCCTTGGTGGCTTCGGCTACCGAGATTTGCTGCGACCAGTCACGCGCGATAGCAGTCACGGGGGCCTCGAACAGAGGCCCCCTTTAAATTGACCGGCCGGATTTATTCATGAAATTGAAACTAATAGCCAAAAACTCAGAGGTCCCCAACGTTACCTCTTTTATTTGGCCGCGGACGCCCGGGTCACTGGTGGTTGGGTCAGTTTTTTTAAATTTTTCAGTTAAAAACGGCATAACAATCTGTTTAAATTATACCCCTCCCGAGCAAGCGCTTGTAATTTTAAGTGACTAGGCGTTAGATAAAAGTATTAATTAGGCGGAGACATTATATGCCAAATGTGGATGTTCACTGGCTGGCCGTTATCGTAGCGGCAGTCGTTAATATGGTCGTTGGGTCGGTTTGGTACTCGAAAAATTTGTTCGGCAAAGAATGGTCTAAATTAACAGGGCGCAAGATGGAAGATATGGGCGGTGGTGGTATGGGTTATGGCGTCGCAGCCGTTGGGGCGCTGGTGCAAGCATGGGTTTTAGCCCATTTCGTAGCTTATGCCGGTTCGGACACCTTCTGGAAAGGTTTAGTCACGGCTTTTTGGCTATGGCTGGGCTTTGTGGCCGTCGTAACAGCAGTGCACCTAGTGTTTGAGGGCCGTTCTTGGATGCTCTGGAAGATCAACGCCGGTTATTTCTTAGTTGTTATGCTGATCAACGGCGGTCTTCTGGCCGCCTGGCACTAAAACCAGCTTCTTGGCTAAGTAATAGCCTATCCAGCCGGCAATAGCGCCTAAAATTAGGCCGCTGACTATATCGATTGGCCAGTGCACATGGGCAGCCACCCGGGCAATGCCAGCAACTGCTGCCAGGGCAAAGACGTATTCGCCAAGACGCCGACGGTAGAAATAAATCACTGCTGCTAACGTAGTAGCCATTATGGTGTGGTCGGATGGGAAGCTATTGTCGCCGCTATGCGTTACCAGCGGCATAATATTTTGGGCGACAAATGGCCGCTGGTGGAAATAAAGCGAGCCGGCTAATTTGCTCAAGATTATGGCTGTCATCCCCGCGATAATGACTGCCGCCGCGAATTGCCATCTGGCCCTGCCTTTCACCTGGAACCAGACGCCGAGTGTTAGCAGCCCAATGATAAAGATTAGGTATTTAGCGCCAAAGATTATCAAGTTATCCACTGAAGTAATTGTACAGGACTACCGCTATGGCCGTTACGCTTACCATGGGTTACAATTAGGCTATAAATAAGGGAGATTTTTTAAGCTTATGGAGCCACAAACAACTCAAGACCCGCCAACACAAACACCCCCGGCACCTGGACCAGCTGCACCGGCACCTATGAATGGACCGGCCGGCCCAGGCGCAACACCTTCAGCTCCGGCCAGTCTAGCCAAAAAATCCAATAACAAAATGTTCCTTTGGGTCGGCCTAGCCATCGCAGTTATTGTCATAGCTTGGTTCCTGATGAAGGGCTAGACAAAAATGGAACCTGAAAGAGACAAACCGGCCAAGGGATACGGCAAACGCCCGATGTGGCAATGGATAGTAATTTATGTAGTTGTAGCGGCTATTGTCTACGCCCTAATCTACTTCATTTTCATTCACAAATCCGGCAGCGGCACCTCTGGCGGCGGACTTTACTAAGCAGCGTATTCATTAACGCCTGAGCGTTTTTTTAGTTCGCTTAATCTGGCGATGAAGGAGCTGGCGGCGCCATGAGCGCCTAAAACTTTGAGAGCACCAATTAAAACATAGAGCTGATCCAGCTCTTTTTCAATGATTGCCGGCGCGTTTTCGACTTCTTTAAAAAACAGCTCGATTTTATCGACCAGCCATTTTTCTTCACTGGTTTTTAGCTGTTTGGGCATGATTTTAGTTTCTGCGGCGATGGTTGGTTTGACGACCTCCAGCGAGCGGGCCGAGCGGTCGCGTTTTTGCAAATGGCCGCGCTTAATCAAGTTATTGACGTGCAGAGCTACCGTCGCCACCGAGCTGTAGCGCAATCCCTGCATAATTTCGCGGTAGCTGGGGCTGTAGCCGTGAGCGGCGATAAATTGCTCGATAAAACTCAGCAGTTCTTTTTGTTTCTTAGTCGGCCGGACAGCAACGTCTGTTTTTTGTTCTTCCATACTTATATTTTACTCCCTAAAGAGTAGCCAGACACCTGCATTTGGATGCAGTGCAAGACGGCGGCGAGGAGTACCCGGAGACGTATTTCAATACGGTGAGGATACACCGCAGCCAAGCCAACGCAGCAATGCACCAAAAGCGTCATCCCCGGGCCCGGCTTCGCCGGGATCCGGGATGACGCGGTGCAGGTAGTCTGACGGGAAAGACCCACCAGCGATACCACACATAGTTCCAAATAGTGAAGAAGCCGGCCGATATAAATTGGCCTACGTACGGAGAGATACCGATTTGCCGCAAACCGTAAACAATAAAGTAATCCATCACAAAATCAACAATTGTAATTACTGCGTAACGACCACTAACCTGGCCCAAATGGCCTTTAAGCTTGGGGTTGCGGAACACCCAGTATCGCTGCAGGGTGAAGTTTACCGTCCAGCCGACTAAATTTGCGCCGAGCTTGGCCCACCACAAACTCCAGCCCAATACCGACCACAGCAGGGCGAAAACGCCGTAGCCAGTCCAAAAATAAGCCCCGCCGCTAACCAAATATTCAACTGCCTGGATTGTTAATTTAGGCTGCCGCCTGTTTAGTTTTTTCATCTTGCCCCGCGTTTACCTGTAAGTATAGGGGTTAGGGCGATACCGGCCAAGCCCCACCATAGATAGGAAAGAGTATCGTCGGTCCAGGCGTGTGACAACAGGTTTACAAAAGTGATGCCGACGAGGCTAGCCAGCAGGATTTTGGCCAGCTGGTCATTGCGGCGTATCCAAAGTTCCCTTGCGACCAGTAAATTGATGACAATAAATAATGTCATACCGACCACACCCACTTCTTGGCCGATTTGCAGGAAATAATTCTCGGCAATGCGCGGCGGCTGATTGTTCCGCAGCGAAGCCGGTCCGGCTGTCCCTGGCCCCCGCCCCAATGGCTGATGGATAATATCGCGGGCGCCATTTTTCATGGACTGCAGACGGTCAGCGTTAGAACTTCTGGGTGCCGTGGAGACATTACTCGTATGAAAAAGGGTATCTTGCACCGGCTGACTGTTGCGGAAAGCGTAGATCGTGCCGAGAGCCAAAACCACCGCCGCTACAACCACAACAATAGTTATGCGGCCCGAAATTTTCTTGGCGATTCCCCACCAGACCAGCAGGCCCAGAGCTACCGCTACGCCGATTTCGGCGCTGCGCGAATAGCTGTAAAACAAAACAATTAATGCCCCCAACAGAAAAAAACCAAAGAATTTGAGGTTCTTCCGAAAGTATGTGCCTAGCGCAACAATTATTAAAACTAAATAGGCCCCCAGCGGATTAGCTCCGCGCAAACTTGATTGGATACGCCGGTAATCTAAATTAGAATCGACTGTTTGATAGGCCGGGATAGTGCTTTTGCCGTAACCAAAGTGCCGCAAAAAGTCGTAGGGCAGCAAAAATTTCTGCACCAAACCAAATGCGACCACGATCGCTGCTGGTGCCATGAGTATTTTTTGCCAGTTACGTCCCAGGAAATCGCTTTTTGCGGCGATCACGGCACAAAGGATGAAGAATCCAATGAACCGCAGGTTAACAATGAATGCGTAGGCAAGGGCTGTTTTATTTACCTCATGATGGGCATATGCCCAAGCGCCCAGAGTAATGTGCAGCAAGATATATAACCCAAAAAGCTGGGTTATCCATGAGGTAGCCAGCCGCTTTTTCAATTTTTTGTCTATCAAAACCAGCCAAAATACAAACGGCAGGGCGGCGGCCAGTAAAATCTCTTTCCAGATACGCCAAGCGTCGAGATGTCCAAAATTACTGCCGACCCAATTAGTTAAAATGGCATGAAACGGTAGCAAAACCAATACGGCAGCGACTACGAAGGAGAGTCTTTCGGCTAGTTTACTAACAGTGGTAGAAGGCCTCATAAGTGTTACAATCTAGTATAGATGAAAAATAATGCCTCGCTAGTTTATAGTCTTATTCTGGTGGTGGGCGATTTTTTAGCGCTGGTGGTAGCTTTTACCGGCGCTTATATTTTGCGCGGCCCCTTAAGTACAGTTCCAGTAGCCCATCCCATCCCGGCAGGGGCTTATTTAAGTATTTTTCTAATCCTGTTGCCTTTTTGGATTCTATTCTTTGGCCTGCTGGGGCTGTATAGCAGCTCCATCCAAGAGAAGCGCTTTAATGAACTGGGCCGCCTGCTAATCGGCTCGTTCGTCGGGCTACTGTTTGTCATAAGCTATGGCTACGCCGTCAACCGTACAATCTTCCCTGCCCGGTTGGTGCCACTATACGGCTTCATTTTAGCATTTGTATTTTTGGTAGGCTTTCGCAATCTGGCCCGCTCAGCCAGGGCCTATCTATATAAATACGATATTGGTATTACCAATATTTTAATTGTCGGTAACACTAAAGTGGCTACCGAGCTTGTAAGCTCCCTCTCTAATAGCCGTGTTTCTGGATACCGCATTGTTGGCATCGTTGGCAGTAAAAGCCACACGCCCGGGCGTTTCCCGCACATCCCGGTTTTTGATTCATTCGCCGAAGCCGTAAAAAAAATTCATACAGGAGATATCCATAGCATTGTCCAAACAGAACTCTATGTGGCTCAAGTCGCCAACAACGAAATTCTAGAATTCGCCCAAACGCATCATATTGCCTACCGCTTTTTGCCTGGTAACAGCGAACTGTTTGTGGGTAATATTGCCGTCGAGCTATTCCGCTCGCAAATCCCGGTCATAGCTGTACATCAAACGGCCCTAATCGGGTGGGGACGTATAATCAAACGTTTATTCGATTTGTTAGTGTCAATCGTCGCCTTCACTATATTGTCGCCGCTACTGCTACTAATAAGCTTGCTGATCTTAATTTTTAATCCTGGCGCGGTTATCTTTAAGCAAAAGCGAATCACTCGCTTCGACAATCGCTTTAATGCCTACAAGTTCCGTACCATGAAAAGAAAATACAGCAACCGGGACCCGGCAGTTGTTTTTAAGGAATTAGGACGCCAGGATTTGGTCAAAGCCTACCAAAATGCCCAAAAGTTGACTAACGATCCGCGTATTAGCTTATTCGGCAAGTTTTTACGGCGTTTTAGCCTGGACGAACTGCCCCAACTCATAAATGTAATTAAAGGCGATATAAGCTTGGTTGGGCCGCGGGCAGTTGTGCCGGCTGAACTTAAATATTATGAAAACAAAGGCCCGATGCTGCTTAGTGTTAAAACTGGCATTACCGGACTGGCCCAGGTCAGCGGCCGCAGTAACCTTGATTATTATGAACGGGCTAAGCTTGATCTTTATTACATCCAGAACTGGAGCTTCTGGTTGGATTTAATGATTCTGGTTAAAACCCTGCGGGTGATATTTAAACGCAGCGGGGTCCGTTAGTGAAGGTTGCGATTGTCTGTGACTGGTTGCTAGGCACAGGCGGCGCGGAACGGGTGGTGCTGGAACTTCACAAAATGTTCCCGGAGGCGCCGATTTATACATCGCAGTACAACCCAAGTCCTAGGATTTGGTTTGGCGACAAGTGGTTCGAAGATGCGGATGTCCGCACCACTTGGCTGCAAAAACTGCCCAAAAGCCTAAAGAAATTTTTGCCGGTGCTGCGCGCCTGGATCTTTAGACGCTTAAATTTAGATGATTATGATTTAGTAATTTCATCCAGCGGCGCCGAAGCCAAATTTGTCAGGACTAAAGGCATCCACATAACCTATTGCCACGCACCGACGCACTATTATTGGAGCCGCTACGAGGAATATTTGAAGGAGCCCGGTTTTGGCGAACTTTTAGATCCACTTGCCCGGCTCGGACTAAAGCTACTGGTTGGGCCGATGCGCCGGTGGGATAAAAAAGCAGCCCAAGCGGTTGATTACTTTATTGCCAATTCCAATTTCACGAAGGAACAGATCCAAAAATATTACGGTCGGGAGGCTGAAGTTATACATCCACCAGTCGATACTGGCAGGTTCAAAAAGTCCGCCTCAGGCGAATCAAGTACTTTGCGTAGGGGATTTGTGACGGCCGGAAGGCAAGTGCCTTATAAAAAGATTGATCTGGCTGTCGAAGCCGCCACACAATTAAACGTGCCCTTAATTGTCGTTGGCCGCGGCCCCGACCACGCCAAGCTAAAGCGCCTGGCCGGTCGCAGTGTAACTTTCTTGACTAACCTTTCTGATAAAGAATACCCTGAGCGATTTGCTCAGGCAGAAGCTTTTCTTTTCCCGGGCCTTGATGACTTTGGAATTGTTGCCGTAGAAGCCATGGCTTCCGGCACGCCAGTTATTGCCTACGGTGCGGGTGGCGCGCTGGACTATATTAATAAAACTACCGGCCTACTTTTCAAAGACCAAACAGCCGACAGTTTAGTAAAAGCCATGCAAGATTTTAGCAAACTTTCTTTCAATCACTCAAAGATTGCCGAACACGCCCAAAAATTTTCGGCGGCGAATTTTCGCTCTAACTTTCAACAATTCTTGAAGTCTGTCTTAGGGAAAGACTAGCCAGGGCTGACCCCTCACCTCTTCTTAAGGCTTCCCGTTTTAAAAATGCTCTTGGAAAAAACAGTCTCTTCATAGCTTCCAGCGGCAGACCGTGGGCTACGGCTTCGTATTCCAAGAATGCTGCTTCCAGCTTGTCCAAGCTTTCAATACCAAAGCCAGATTTGAGGTGGCTTCGCCTGAGGTATATTTTGGAGTTGGGAGCTAAAAAGCCGCTTCCTCTAGATTTTCGTTTGGGAAATTGCTGCCAGAGTATGCTTGGACTATAGAGGGCCTTCTGCCCAGGAATTCTGCGAGGCTTAAAAAACAAAAAATGTGCCGGGCCAGATTCCGTGGGTAAAAGTGGTGTGGTGCCCACGCCCGTCCCCATTTCTCGACCATCAATAACATAGTGTTTTAGGCTACTAGCAAGATGGTCAAACTTTTGCAGCGGGGTTTTCCGGGCGGCTTCGAATGAGTCTATAGTTTCGGCTTTTGCTATCATAATGTGGATAATCCATAACTTAGCAGAGCAACCGCTATATTGAAACCATAAGCAAAAAGTTAACTAACGTTTAGGATAGCTTCAATAGCCAAGGCTGTCTCTTGCCAGTGCGAAATTTCCATGCAGTCAATGCCCATGGCTTTGACCGGATAGTCGTTACCGCCTTTGACTAGTCTGTCGCCAATAAAAAATATCTCTTCTTTTGAAATACCTAAGAGTTTCATCAGTTTTTTCATACCGTAGGCCTTGTCCACGCCGGGCTTGGTAATATCAATCGAGGTACCGCCGCCGATCCGAACTTCAAACTCCGGGATCTGCTGGGCGACATGATCACGCAGTTTGCGCTTTTTTTCGATAGTCGGGTCCCACTCCTCTTTTAGCCGCACGCCTTTGTCGCCTAGCTCAGCTACGATATTTTGGCCCAATGCCGAGAAAGTAATTTGGCTACCACGGTCTTCAATTATGTCACCCCAGGTCTTTTTTTCACGATAGTCTAAGTGATCGATACCTTGATTTAGGGCTTTGATAATTTTAGTCTTTTGAACTTCCGTAAAATCCTCGGCATAAACTTGGCTCCACTTTCCTTCTTTGAAACGATAATACCGGGTGCCGCAGGTTGGCATAATATGGAGTTTCTGCAATTTGGCCGTGTCTGCTTTAAGATAAGCCAGAAATTGCTGCTCGAACTGTTCGAACTTACCGCCCGACATCACACAAACCAGGTATTTATCAAGCAGTCGCATCATTAGTTCCGCCATCTCGTCGGTCAGCGGAGATTTACTGGCTGTTAAGGTACCGTCAAGATCAAAAGCAATGACTTTTCGTTTCACTTGCCACTGGTCCATTCATGCAAGAACTGGCTGCTAGACCACAGCTTATCTTCGCCAACACCGGATATAATTTCGATACCATATTTCTCACAGGTTTGCCATTCGGGGATCGTTTTTTCATCTACGCGGTCGCCGCCCTTGGTAAAGACATCTGGTTTTAAAGCTTCTAGGGCTTTACTGACTGTTTGGTCACCTTTTATCTCGAAAGGTATAACATAATCGACGTCCCTAATACCGCTGACTATTTGGCAGCGGGTTTTCAAATTTTGAAACGGTCGGCCTTTTTTAGCGGTTAAAAAAGCATCGCCGTTGACGATCACTGCTAACGTGTCGCCATATTTTTTACTTTCGATGATACAACTAATATGCCCGGGGTGGATCGGGTCAAAGCCGCCGCTGGTGGCCACGATTTTGCCAAGCTTGGGCCGCAGTTTTGAAAACTCGGAAAATGAGACGATACTAGCACCCCAACTTTTAGTCATTGCAAAAATTATACCAAAGTCTTTAGCAGAAAATGGTTTTTGCATAAAAGAAGTAAATGTGTTAGACTATTCACTAAAGTAAAGGAGTACCTGAGTGAAAGGTGTAATTTTAGCTGGTGGCAGTGGCTCTAGGATGCGCCCCGCAACCGAAGCTTATGCTAAGTCTGCCGCTTTGGTGTATGACAGGCCGATGATTCACTATCCCCTGACTACCCTGCGGGAGTGGGGCTGTGACACCGCTGTAATTGTTGGTAGTCCTAGTGGGACAGGCGATTTCGCAAAGATGCTTAAAAGTGGTGTTGACTACGGTCTTGATATTGAATATAAAGTCCAAGATGAACCAGGGGGTGTTGCTCAAGCCTTAGCCAGAGTCGAAAATTCAGTGGACGGAGTATTCCCGCTGGTTTTAGGTGACGTCTATCATGATCCTGCACCGCCTAAGCAAGACGAGGCCACCCTTTTTTGGGTAAGCCCGGAAAGATACCCGAACGTCGACCAGCACAGTACGTGGTATCCAGAAATTGGCATTTTTGAGAAGCCAAGACTAGTTAAGATTGGTAGAGGGGCTATTATTTCTTATTTTTATGACGAACGAGTTTTTGACTTCATTAAGAAAATGAAGCCAGCCCATGCTACTAACGAGTTAGAAATAGTAGATATTCATAACTTCTACCGTGGAGAAGGCGCCCAAATGGTGGAATATACTGGTTGGTTTGGCGACATGGGGACTCCCGAAGGTCTACTGAGAGTCGCTAACCACATAGGTGAAAGAGCAATCTTACAAGCCGCCAGCGAATAAGTTAAATACTTAACCTGTTAAGTATTTTTGTCTCGCAAGCAGGCAGTTGAGCTTTTATAGCATATTTATTATGCTAATGCTATACTTTAAGGCCGTCCATGCGACTTCTGAAAAACAAAAAAACAATATTCATCGCCTTAATTATAGCCGCCTTTGCTGCGGTTGGCGGCGGTATTTGGCTGCAAAGCAATCAGCCCAGCCGTGAGGCCGAACCAGGACGGCCGCAAACTTCGCTTCCAGGTGCCATCTCACCGTCAGGTCCGACGGCCTACGAAGGGGCTAAGCACGCGACTCAACAAAGCGTTGTCCGGTTCAGCGATGAAGCCAACAAACAAGACTTCCTAAAAGCTAATAATTTATCTTCGGATGACTTAAAGAAGGTAGACGAATTGCCCAATACCTACATTGTTAACCGACCGGAGGGTCAGTTAACCCCGTCCGGCGCATTGGTATCAGAACAAAAACAGTACATGGCGCTGCTGGCACCCAATGATCCAATTTATCCTCAGTGGTATACCGATAAGATTTCGGCGCCAGCGGCTTGGGATACTTCTACCGGTTCAAGTAGCACAGTTGTAGCCGATATCGACACCGGTTTTGCCCTAAACCATGAAGACTTAGCCGACCGCTGGGCCATTAATCCAAGCGAGTCAGGGCCGACAGTCCAGCAAGGGCCGGCACCTAATTGCACAAGCCGAGGCCTGGCCTTGGATAAGAATTGTAATAATTTAGATGAAGATGGTGATGGAAATGTCGATAACTGGCGTGGTTGGGATTTTGCCCACAACGATAACGACCCGTTAGCCGGCACCACCAGCCCCAGTAGTAGCGGTGCTACCCACGGCACCGAAACCGCCGGTCTGATTGGTGCTAGCGGCAATAACGCTAAGGGTGTAGCTAGTATTAACTGGGGGGCCAAGATTTTGCCAATCGAAGCCCTTGACGATAACGGCATTGGTTCCACAACCGCTGTCGCCTCGGCTATCCACTACGCAGTAGACCAAGGCGCTAAGGTTATCAATATGAGCCTAGGCACCGCCTCCCAAGACCCCATCTTGAAAGCCGAGCTCGATTATGCTCAGGCCCACGATGTGGTGGTACTGGCCGCCGCCGGTAACTGTGGCAGTCCTACTAGCTACAACTTAAATGGCTGCAGCGTGGTTGGGCAGATGATTTATCCGGCTAATTACCCCCAGGTTTTGGCGGTTGGAGCCACAGATATAAATGATAACCGGGCCAGTTTTAGTAGTTGGGGGTCAAACTTAGATGTTGTAGCTCCCGGTTCTGGTAGCCTAAGAACTACCGTGTGGTCGGCAGACAACCAGACTAGCCTATACTCTACCGACATTAATGGCACTTCCTTTTCCTCACCCATAGTAGCCGGCCTAGCGGCACTTTATAGGGGCCTTAAGCCAGCCGCCAGCGCTAACGAAACGGTTAACGCTATCACTAGTAACACTGATAAGGTCAGCGGCATGGCCGGCCAAAACTTTACTAATGATTACGGCTTTGGCCGAGTTAATACGGCCCATGCCCTAAATGGAACACCACCGGTAGCGCCAGCACCGGCGCCACTGCCCAATTCCACTGCTACGACCCTAAGTGCGGGTGGCATATTGCACAAGGATGATTACCTGCTGTCTCCCGACGGCCGCTCGGCGCTGGCGCTGCAGCGCAACGGCAATTTTGTTCTTTACGACAACTTCAAATTGGTCTGGGAAACCGGTGCTCTAGGCAGAGCTGCTGACCGAGCGATTATGCAGCCCGACGGCAATTTTGTGGTCTACGACAGTAGCAACCAAGCGCTTTGGAACAGCACCACCGACGGCAACGCCGGCGCCCGTCTGATTATGCAAACCGATGGCAATGTGGTGATTTACAGTTCTAGCAACGTAGTGCTCTGGGCAACCCACACCCTGCACAACCCCGACAATTTGAACTATATTATGTCACCGGGCTTCGGCGGTATCGCCACGATGTATCCCGGCCAGAGTATTTATACGCCAGACCGGCGCTTCCGCCTGATATTACAGACCGATGGAAATTTAGTACTTTATTCACCGACCAAAGCCCTGTGGGCTTCCGGTACCGACGGCCAACCGACAGCCTTTTTAACCCTGCAGTCCGATGGAAATTTAGTTTTGTATGACCGCAGCGTCCATCCGCTATGGGCTAGCTACACCGTCAGGTTTGGCCTCACCAGGTTGATAGTGCAGGGCGATGGAAACTTGGTGCTCTACGACCAGTTTAATGTTGCCCGTTGGAATACTGAAACCGCAGGCGCCTCATAGGGCCTGCATGTTAGTAACATCAACCGGTGCGGTCGTACTTAGATAAATTGGCTGGTCTGGGGACGCAGTAAACTCAACCTGTGTGTTAGCTACCCGCCCCTCCCACAGGACTTTTTTATTTTGAGTAACTACTAGTTTGGCAGGGCTGGCGGCAATAGCCTCGGCGCCAAACGAAACATTATATTGGCCAGCCAAGCGGCTACCGTTTATGTTTTGAATGCCCATACTGCCGCTGGCAAGAAGAACGCGGTGGCTAATCAGTTTTGGGTCGACCGATAAAGCGCTCAAGCCGCCGGTGGTTTCTAAAGCAACTGGTCGCGGCTGGACGTCATTACTAATTCGATAAGCAAAAACAAGCGGTCCTTTGTGCATAGCTGCGTCATTGGGCCTGAAGTAGCTGACCAGATCTGGGTCGTAGGTTTCGTCAAAACCCAAAGTAGTTATGAGATCAACGCCCCGGGCTTTCAAAACACCTAGAGTTTGCTTGTCGTTCAGACCGGCAATGGCGGTGTGGAAGCTATCGCGGCCAAGATTGGGATCGTTGGCGTTAACTAAGCTTTTGCCGTGCACCTGGGCGTAAGTAAAAGTTAAGGGCTCGGTGAGAAGATCGACCATTGGATACTCGGCAATCACTTTGACTGAGCTGTCCCGGGCGATTGTTTTGTAAATCTGGGGGGTGTCTTTATATAGGTCGCCGTGGGGCCGCAATGGCGAAGTTAAATATTCGCAGAATAGCAAGGTGCTGAGTAGTCCGATAAAGACAAGATACCAAGGCCGCCGCCATTTTCTGACCAGGATGTATGTGCCGGCGGCGGCCAGGATTATTAACAGCGGATCGATAACCAAAAAAAAGCGCGACAACACGCGCCAGTTGTCGGTCAGTTTAATAAGTACCCGCGCCAAGCTGTATTTATAAGGCAAAGAGAATAAAAGCAGAGTTAGGGTTGTGCCGACACAAATCATCACTAAGCCGCGGTAACTGAGGTTTTCTTTGAGCTTCGGATTTTTGTTCTTTTTACTCAGCGCGGCGGCGATGGCAACTGCGCCCATAGCCAGGATAGTAAAGCCAACGTAAAGAGTGTCTTCGCTGGCATTAGAGCCGTGCTGACGGTGAGCATGCCAGCCCAAATAGCTCGCCGGCATCAGTGGGTTGTTAATAGCAGGCATTACAAATTCAATCGGCCGGACGCCGTAGATTTTTTGCTCGATACGTATCGGGCTGCGGACAGCGGCCAACGTACCGCTGATCTGGTCGCCGTGCCTGGCCTGGGTGTAAAGAACTGGCAGTGTCAAAATAATTAGTAGGCCGGCGAACCAAGCAAAATACCGGGCGTGGCTCTTTATAAACTTTTTAAAATCACTCCGGAGTTGTGATGCCAGCGAGAAAAATATTAAGCAGGCCAGTAAAAGTGCCGTGAATAACACGAAGTAACCATCAAAGTAAAAACCGGCCGCCGACACCACTGCAAGCAGGCTGGCACGTTTATATGACGGTTTTTGTAAAAACCATAAATAAGCCCAGATAATTGCTATAAAAACGCTGGCGCCGGCATAGACAATATGGCTTTGGGCTTTAAATTGGTGGAATGGCACAAAGGCCGCGGCGTAGCCGGCAAAATAAGCGATAGCTGTACGTTTAAACAGCCATCTAATGAGGCCAAACATTAAAAGGGCTGTGCTCATATAGCCCAGTAGTAACATTAAGTTCAAGCCGCAAATTGGCGTGGTAAGGGTTGATAAGGCGCGGTAAGGGACATTAAAAGCCTCGGAGGCGATAAACTGCGGCCGGTTGATTGATTCACCCAAGGGATAGTTACTTTTGTCAGTGTGCCCCCAGGTTAAATGGTTGCCGCTGGCCCACTGGAACCAAGCCAGACCACCGGTGCTGTCGCTATTAAAAGCCGTGGTTGTGGTAGAGCAGCTGGTGATGGCCGGCCCCATGTAGAACAGCGAGACAGCGAAAAAAACTACGGTGGCAAGTACCCATTGGACCCATGTTTTGGAGATATACGCCCCCAGCTTAACCATATCCATCTATTGTATACTGACAAGTAAGATATCCATGAGTATTTCTGCCTCTAATACCAAGGCACCAAACTATTATAAAAGCAGTGCAGTTTTCTTATTTCTTTCCCTGCTGTCGGCGGTCATCAACTACGCCTACTACCCAGTTATTGCCCGCTTTTTAACGCCGGCGGACTTTGGCGCCGTCCAAGCCCTGGTCGCGATTTTGCTGCAAGTCGGGGCGATATTTGCCGGGCTCAATTTAGCCACTATATACCTGGTCAATAAGCTAAACTTTGAGCGATCCAAAAGAGCCGTAGAAATCTTACAGAAGTTAACGACCGGTGTATTTATAGCCGCAACGATGGCCGTGATTATCTTTCAGGCCGCCGTCATGAACTTTTTAAACATCGACAACCCCCTGTATATATTTATCCTGGCATTGGACTTAATCACTACTATCCCCTTTATCATTGCTTTTGGTTATTTGCAGGCCCGGCGCCAGTTTGTGACCGCCGGTACGCTGCAACTGAGTGTTGTCCTGGTCAAGTTGTTTGCCGGTGCCGCTTTGGCGAGGCGATACGGAGCCAGCGGCGCCTTGGCCGGCATTGCCCTGGGCCAAGTTCTGGGAATGTTTTTATTCTGGATTGTCGGCAGCTTTTATCATTTTCGTCTATGGGATCACAGGGTCTTGGGCGGCCTGAGCTTGCCCTCAGCAGCGGAGCTAAAGTTTATTAAGCCGTTGGCCAAAGCTACCGGCGCTATATTTTTAGTCAACGTGATTCTAGTCATTTATATTTCGTTTAGCATCATCGCCGCGCGGCATTATTTTGAACCCCATACCAGCGGCCTCTTCACCGGTGCCTCGACGATTGCCAGCGCTGCAGTATTTGTCTGCCTGCCGCTCATCGGCGTCCTGCTACCGCACCTAAACATAAAAAGTCTGGTCGCTAATAAATCAGAGCTAGCTAAAACCAGCGCCATGGTGCTAATAGTAGCTGGGGCGTCCATAGCGGTCCTGGCGGCCGTCTCGTCGCAGCTGCTGCAAATTTTTGGCAAAGATTACCGGGCAATGAGTTATTTAATGGTTCGGCTGGGCATTATGATGTCGCTGGTAGCAACTATTAGTTTGGCGTCTCAAGTTGGCGCCTTTTACGCGCCCGTCCGGACGGCTGTTATCTGTCTGGCCGGGTTTTTGGTACTGGCAATCGCCGTCATGAAAAACCACGCCACATTGGCGTCTTTTGTTTCGACTATGACAGCCGTTTTTGCTACCATAGCCCTAGTTGGCATTTTGCAAATAATATGGATATATAATCATGGCAGCCAGTGATAAACCATTTCTACTTTCGATCGTCATTCCGGTTTTTAACGAATCGGAGGGTTTGGCGCATTTCCACGCCGCCCTCGACCGCGAGCTTAAAGGCCACGGTTGGCGGCAGCAAATTATTTATGTCGATGACGGCAGCAACGACGAAACACCAGCCATTTTGAAAAAGATTGCCGCCGGCGATGAGCGGGTCAAGCTGCTTAGTTTGTCACGCAACTTCGGTAAAGAACAAGCCACCACTGCCGGCCTGCACGCGGCCGTCGGTGACGCCGTAATTATTATTGATGGCGATGGCCAGCACCCGGTAGAGCTAATCCCCAAATTTGTGCAGCGCTGGCAGAAAGGCGCCCACGTAGTTATTGGCGTGCGTACCGCCAATCAAAAAGAAGGCTTTATAAAACGCGCCGGGTCAAGGTTGTTTTATAGTTCCCTGCGGGTTTTTGGCGTGCCTAATATAGTGCCCGGTTCAACCGACTTTCGACTGATCGATAAGCAAGTCCTGTCGGAATTTAAAAAATTGACCGAGCGTAACCGTGTCACCCGTGCTTTAATCGACTGGCTGGGCTATGAGCGCGACTATATCGACTTCGTGGCCAACCCACGCCGTCACGGCACTGCTACCTACTCATTTAAAAAGCTGGTTCGTCTAGCGCTTAACGGCTTTGTGTCACTCAGCTTCATGCCGCTTTACCTGTCTGGCTATATGGGCGTCTTTATTACTTTTTTGAGTTTCATCGCCAGTATTTTTGCAATTGTCGAAAAATACCTGCTGGGCGATCCCCTGGGTTGGAACATCACCGGCACGGCAATCTTGGGCATCATGATACTATTCTTGGTCGGAATTTTATTGATCGGCCAGGGGCTGCTGGCCATTTATGTAGCCCGAATTTACACCGAAGTCCAAAACCGGCCACTATACATCATCAAAGATTAGTTCTCGGGAAAATAGCCCGAGTGTCGGATTTATTCCGCACCCGACGCGATAAGAAACCCCGAAGGGGTGTCTTATAAGGCAAAGCGAAAGCGTAGCCGCATTTCATAACAGGTCAAGCATTTGCAGAACGCGGTGTTCATAAGTATGTGCGGCCAGGACTTTTTGGCGCCCAGCCTGGGCAATTTTTTTAGCTTCGGCTTCGTGATTAAAGTAATAATCGATTTTATCAAACCAATCCTCTTTTGATCTAGCTATAACCAGCTCTTTACCTTCAACGAAATAATCGCGCACGCAAGCGACATCGTCCGAGATTTCGAAGCCGCCGCAAAAAGGGATTTTAAATGTCCGTTCGTTACAGTCGCCGCCATACCGGCGTTGGTAGTCCTCGTGGATATTGACTAGGACTTTGGAGCTGGCGTAGATTTTGGCCTCCTCGCCAAGCTTGAGTGGTGGTTTCTGCAAACTCTTAATTACCGGTAGGTTAAAATACTGGCCGCCTTTGGTGACGTAGCCCAGCAGGCGGCTACGGCGTGTCCAATCCTGGCCATAGAGTTTTAGGTCGTATTTATCATCCAGAGGGAACAGCCATTCCTTAAAATATTGACGCTTTTGCGGCAGGTTGGTACCAATGAAAGAAATATCGGCCTTAAATTTTGGTGTAAAGATCGGCTTTAGGCTGTAAGGATCAGCCGCTAAGGGAATTGTTATGTAGCCTTGGCCGGCAAACTTAGCGAAACCGTCCATGCGCTTATCGCTTTGGCCGGCCACGTGGAAATAATAATCGCCCAGCAGTCCGGCTTTAATTAGTCGCTTAGCCTCTTTATCGTCTTTCATGCTGGGTGCTTCGTTGATACGGTTTTTGTTGAGCGGCGAATCCCAAAAATCAATTTTACTTAGCAGCACCAGGCCGCGAGATTGACGCCAGCGCTTCAGCAGTTCATGGTCTAAAAATTTGCGGTAGAAGAAATGGCTGGCGGTGATGAATAGCTGCGGCTTATGCTCATTTAAAAACTCTTCCAGATCCTGGCCGGGCGAAAAGACCACAAATTTGTGGCCCATCTGCTTGAAAGCGTTTTGGAAACCAATGAACACATAGCGCGTGGCATAGATGGTGTCGGGATACGGGTTGTGGTAGGCAACCGTGATTGACTCACTCATCCCGTTAGAAGTCCGACTCGCAAGCGAATCGGCAGAAATTTTCGATTTCTTACTTCTAACGGGACTCATTTACTGGAGCGGATTTTATTGAATAACCAAAAACGCAGCCGCGGCGGCATCAGGTACATGGTGGCAAATTGGACTCCGTTATAAATTTTGTCAGCTAGCGTCACCTCGTAGCCGTAATTTCTGACTGCTTGGCGGCGAACGTAGAATGTCTTTTTTTCCATAAGACGGGCGCCGCGCTGGGTAACTGACTGCTTGTGCGTCCGGACGCGGTAAAGCGGTTCGGCCAGGTTGGCCAGTTCGCCTTTGGCGCCGAGCCGCATCGCCAGATCGATATCTTCTGCCGGCTCTAATTGCGGATTGTAGGCCGGCGACTCCAGTTTATCGGCTCTGATCATTAAACTGGCCAGGCAAAAAGGCGAGTAGCGGAAAAAAGTCCGACGGATTTCTTGATTGCCTAGCGGGTAGCGGCGGTCATTGAGGCGGTTCATTTGCCCGTCGCACCACTGTGCGGCGGTTCCAACGGCCACCACATCTGAATTAGTTTCTAAGAATTTAAGCTGTTTTTCCAGGCTGGTGGGCAGGCGCTCATCATCGCTATCGAGAAGTGCTATGTATTTGCCCTTGGCCTTGGAAATTGCAAAGTTGCGGCTACGGGTTTGTTTGATATTTTGCTTATTGTGGTAGGCTCGGATGCGTTTGTCCTTCCCTGCCAAGCGGTCGATAACTTCGCCGGTTTTATCACTGCTAGCGTCATTAACCACGATTAGTTCCCAGTTCTTGTAAGTTTGGTTCAACAGACTATCAACCGCCGTCTCGATATAGTCTTCATTGTTCCAGGCCGGCATAATGACAGACACCAGTGGTTCGGATTTCATTGTCCCATTAAATGTAACATAGACGAGTGTCTAGCAATAACCCTTCAAAACTCTAGTGCTTGGTGGTATAGTAAGCTGTAGGTAAGTCAAGATAAATATATGGCTAAAAGACTCAAAAAGCTAAAAAAACTGGCTCGAAGACCGTTACCGTTAGCAGTAACCTTAGTTTTGATTTTGATCGCTCTTGGGCTGGGTTGGGTCCATTGGCATAATAAATCTCCGCAGACGACTACTGGCGGCAGTTTGAGCCCGGCGACCACCGCCGAAAAACAAGCGGCTGCCGACCACAAAGACCAAATCGTCCAGCAACAACAGAACCAGTCTAGCCCGGCCGCCTCAGGCACTAAGAGTGTAACCCTTGTGATAACGGAAGCCAGTTCAACTGGTATTAAGGGTTATGTCCAGGGCGTCTTCGAAGATGGTGGCACCTGCACCGCTACTGCTACTCAGGGTTCACAAACCGTCACTAAAACTTCAGCTGGTTTTGCCAATGTATCCTACACCCAGTGCGCGCCGATTAACTGGACGTTAGGTTCTGGTACGTGGACAGTTAGTTTAAGTTATAAATCAGTGTCTGCTTCCGGCAGTGCCAGCAGAACCATTGAGGTCAAATAAATTATGAGGTGGTTAAAAAAACCATACGTTTATACTTTGGCCCTTGCGTTTATCGCGTTATTTAGTTGGCTGAGCATAAGTCCGCACGTGTCAGCCCTGTCAGGTGGTGATTTTATTGCTGGTCGCATCATGGATGACGGCATTTTCTTTAACCCAAGCACCATGAACCCTGGTGATATCCAGGCGGTCCTAAACGCTAAGGTGCCGGTTTGCGATACCAACGGCACAGAGCCTTCGGGCCATGCTGGCTATGCCACGCGGGCAGATTGGGGGACGGCCAATGGTTACCCGCCCCCCTATACTTGCCTCAAAGACTACTCTCAGAACATCCAAGGCAGCTCAGCTGATACTTACTGTGGTGGCAATGTCGGCGCTGGCACAAAATCAGCCGCCCAAATTATTTATGACGTAGCCCAGGCCTGCGGCGTAAACCCCAAGGTTTTGATCGTTCTGCTAGAAAAAGAACAAAGCTTAGTTACCGATGATTGGCCGTGGAGCGTCCAATACCGCAGCGCTACCGGCTATGGCTGTCCCGATACAGCACCCTGCGACGCCCAGTATTACGGCTTTTTCAACCAAGTCTATAATGCTGCGCATCAGTTCCAGCGCTATGTCAAACAATCAAATTTATTCAACTATGTCTCCGGCCAAACGAGCTTTGTCCAATATAACCCTAATTCCGGCTGCGGCGGCACCAATGTCTTTATGCAAAACCAAGCTACAGCTGGACTTTATAACTACACACCATACCAGCCCAACCAAGCCGCCCTCAATAATCTATATGGCACCGGCGATAGTTGCAGCGCCTATGGCAACCGTAATTTCTGGCGCTTGTACATAGATTGGTTCGGATCACCCATTTCTACAGTTCCCTATGCCTGGTTATACGAAGGTCAAGGGGCCTATTCGGATGCTAGCAGAACACAGGCCTTTACATCTGTACCGACAGTAGCTCCGGGTGGTAAGTTCTACGTCAGATTAAAGGCCCGCAATATGGGCACTGTGACCTGGGACCGTTCATTTCTCCACCTTGGGACCTCACGACCTATGGACAGAGTCAGTGTTTTTGCGGACTCGGGATGGTTAGGCAATAGTCGCCCGGCGCAACTCCTTGAAAGCTCTATTCCTCCCGGCCAAATAGGTACCTTCGAGTTTGCCATGCAGGCCCCCAGTGCACCAGGGGTATATAATGAATACTTTAATGTTGTAGCCGAGGGACGTTCTTGGCTTAATGATCTGGGCTTTTTCTTGACTATAAATGTTAATAACCCCCTAACCACTCCTCCGAACTCGACCAATACTTCACTGCATTCTGGCGATGCTGACCTTCATAGAGACGACTATCTGCTTTCACCCGACGCGCAGTCGGCGCTAACGCTCCAACGCAATGGAGACTTGGCGCTTTACTCTAATTTTCAGTTGGTTTGGGAGAGCGGTACACAAGGACAAACTCCCGGTCGGTTGACTATGCAGCCGGATGGCAACTTGGTTTTGTATAATACTGATGTCCAAAATCCTTGGAGCTCCCAAACCAATGGCAATAATAACTCGTGGCTGCAGCTGAATACCGACGGCAACATGGTTATTTATAGACCCGGCAATACACCAATTTGGTCGCAAGATTATGTAATCCAAACCCCCGACCACTTGAGCTACATCAACACCACTTTTGCGCCTGGGATTGGCGGTATTGCTCGGATGTATCCTGGCCAGAGTATCGATACGGCGGATAGGCGGTTTCATTTGATACTTCAGCGCGACGGAAACTTAGTGTTTTACTCACCCAGCAGGGCACTATGGAGCACCGGCACAAACGGTAGGCAAACGGCCTTCTTGGCTATCCAGCCCGACGGCAACCTAGTGCTTTATGATCGTAGCGGGGTAGCTCTTTGGGCCAGCAGTACTACCCGTTCTGGCCCGACTCGCCTAATAGTTCAGCAAGACGGTAACTTGGTAATTTACAACCAGCAAAATATTCCTCAGTGGAATACCGGCACCGCCGGTGCACAATAACACCTTAATTTTGCTATAATATGCCAATCGATGGCAAAAAAAATCTATATTGACGGCCTAGGCCTGGTCGAAGGACATTTTAGTGGCGTTGGCCATTATATCTTGGGCATCTTGCGTGGTATCGACGACATTTTAGAAGCCAAAAAATATGCCGGCGAATCGGTGCCTGACGTGCGGGTGATCATCCCGCGCGATAGCTTTGGTAAATTTCACGAATACGCTTTCAAGCATATCGGCTACAAAAAATTCCCTGCTAGCTTTAGGCTACTGAGCGCCCTTTGGCGCCGCCGCTGGCTGCCACCGCTCGACCTTTTGTACGGTAAAGCCGTTTATATCTTCCCGCGCTTTGTCAGCATGCCCCTGCTCTTTAGCAAATCGGCGCTGGTCATCTTCGACATCAGTTATGAGACCCACAGGCAGTACTCTGACGAAGGCAACGCCATTTTTCTTTCCAAGCAAGTCAAAAAGTCCCTGCAAAAAACTAAAAAAGTTATCACTATTTCACAAAACTCCCGCCGCGAAATTATCGATTTCTATAAACTACCGGCAGAAGATGTCAAAGTAGCCACTCCGGCGGCCGACCCGAGGCTGTTTTATCGGCGCAGTCGAAAAGAGATTGACGGGGTTAAAAAGAAATACGGTATCAAGAGCGATTACATCCTGGCGCTATCAAACCTTGAGCCGCGCAAGAACCTTGACAGTTTAGTCGAAGCCTACTGCCAATTGCCAAAAGAACTTAAGCAAGACACTGCCCTGCTGCTGGTCGGCGTCAGCGGTTGGAAAACGGATGAGCTATTCCAAAAAATCATGGCCCGCATTGACGAAGGCTACAACATCATCCGACCCAGTGAATATGTCTTAGACGAGGACAAACCGGCCGTAATTTCCGGTGCCAAAATGCTGGTCTTTCCTAGCCACTACGAGGGCTTTGGCATGCCGCCACTGGAGGCACTGGCTTGCGGTGTGCCGACGATAGTGGGCGACAATTCGTCCCTACCAGAAGTTATTGATGACAAAAATGCTCGTGTACCTAGCGACGATCTACCGGCACTAATTAAAAAAATGACTGAGTACCTCGAAGGTATAGACAAAAAAACTGCCGAAACTCTAACCGAAGGGCCAAAACGGGCTCGTGACTTTTCCTGGCAAAAGAGCGCCCAGGTCTTTTTGGATGTCGTGGAGGAATTGTCATGACGCTCGGCATAGATATTTCGGCGCTACAGGGTCCGCACCGCATGCGCGGCATTGGTTTTGCCATTTTAAACTTTATAAACAATATCTCTAGTGCAGACCGCAGTAGCCACAAATTTGTTTTCTTTATGTTCAAACAAAATGAAGTCGAGGCGCTCGCCTTACTCAACCTGGACGGCATGAATTATGAGGTTCGTTATTTGGAGTCCAAAGGTAAAAAAGCCGAACCGAAGACGTCACTGCTCTCCGCCCGCTGGCGTCATCTACTGCACAGCGCCGGCCGCCAGCTAGGCGAGTTAAAGGACCGATACGTTGGCAATTCGATGGTTAAAGATTGTAGGGACATTGACGCCTTTATTCAGCCGGACCAATCGGCCAGTCTACCGCGCAGCCGCCGCAAGATGAAGAAAGTTTTGATAATTTACGACATCATCCCCTACGTGCTGGAGTGGGAATATTTATGGTCATATGACACAGCCCGCCTGCGCGGATTTTCGCGCAAAGCGGCACTGCGCTGCGTGGCTCGCCGTTGGTTTTACATTAAAAAGTTAAAGGTTAATACCAGGCGAGCTGATATTTTGTTAGCCATATCCGAAGTTACTAAAAACGACTTTGTGCGCCACACCGGCGCCAAGTCCAAAAAGATCAAAGTTATTCATCTGGGAGTTCCGGATCAAACAAACGTTGCCAAAGAAATGAGGCTGCAGCGCTACCATAAATCTTCATGGGGTTATGTAGCCAAAGATTTCAGGCTGGATCCCAAGACGCCGTTTATTTTATATGTTGGTGGTGGCGACCGGCGGAGGCGGATTGATGAGCTTATTGCCGCTTTCAATAATTTACGCGGCGAAGGCATAGACCTTAAATTGGTTTTGTCTGGTGATTCCATGCAGGGCCCGGACAATATTGCTACGCAGGAAATCCAGGGTGCGCTCAAAACTTCGTCCTATCTTGAAGATATTATTTTCGCTGGTTTTACCAGTGATGAAGCCCGGAATTATTTATACAAAAACTGCCTGGCCTTTGTTTATCCTAGTACCTATGAAGGTTTTGGTCTACCGGTACTGGAAGCCATGGACCATGGCTGCCCGGTAATTTGTTATCCTAACCAGGCGGTCAAAGAAGTAGCCGGTAATTTACCGATTTATGCCAAGAACCATGGTGACCTTTATGAAAGCATCAAGCAGCTTCTAAGTATGCCCACCGGGGAGCGTGAGGTCGTGGGGCGCAAAAACATGGCCCACGCCGAGAAATTTTCGTGGTCTAAAACCGCCAAAGAAATTATGTCAGCTATTTCTTAGCGAGATTTTTGTTTTTAGAAAAGACAAGCATAACCCAGTCATCCGCTTTGCCTAAGATTGAATGGTAATCTTTATGCTCGGGTGTATAAAGACTGCCCCGTTCGTTCACTAAATAAATATTTCCAAAATCCTCGAGCATTCGTTCATAGAAATCCTTTGGATTTTTATAGCTGTCCTTAGTAAACTCTACGAAAAGTGTTAAGTCAGGACTTTTCCGAACTATTTTTCTCATACCCTGGTAGGCTTCATCTTCATAGCCTTCAATATCCATTTTGATAAGATCAATTTTGAGTATTTGATTCTTCATACAATATGAGTCGATGGACGTTGAGTTTACTTTTATACTTTTGTTGACTTTTAGCAGCATTTTATCGTGCATATATTTATCGAGGTGCTTAAGTGGGTGTAATGTAGAAGAGCCTATGTAATCCTTCAGTATGTTGAGCGTAACAGTGCCTTCTCGTTCTGCTATTGCCAGGTTTTCGACTTTGGACTGCTCGACATAAAAGTTAGTTGAAAGTGTTTTATTTATATAAGGGATAAGGTCCGGGTTGGCCTCAAAAAAAACTATTTTTGATTTCTTTTTATTTGTTTTATGGGCAGCCACTAAGCCAAAGTAGCCAAAGTTAGCCCCAATATCAAAAACTGTGTCTTCGGCCTTTATTACAGAGAGCCAAGCCTGAGTTATTTGGGGCTCCCAAATGCCGTCTAAGGCTAGATGAGGAGCTACCGATATATCCCTGGTATCTAGATATATTTTTAATCCATTAAATAACTTGGCAATAACTTCATGTTCAGAGATCTGTACTATGCCTGAATTTGTAATTTGTTGACTTAGATGCTTATTTTGTTGACTTAGATGCTTATAAAGTTCTAGCTGCCGACTGTTAAATGCAGATTGCTCTTGATATATCACTTCGAGTCGAGTTCTTAAGATCGCTATCGACTCTATCACTTCTGAAAGAAATCTGTCCCGAGTTTTTTTAAGAAGTTCTTTAGGTGTATTAAGTTTGCTCATTATTAATTAACAATTGTATATTTTACGCTGACTGGCGGCAACACAGCTGTAGTCGACCGCGTTGGCTTCTTGACGATGAAGCTCGCTGCGTCAGTGAACCAATCAAAAGCAATACCTGCGTCATTTACCAGAGTAAGCGTTATGAAGTATTTGCCGTCATTAAAAATATCCAACATCTTCCAGCTAAAGACAACTCTTGAGCCAGCCTCAAGGGGAGCAAGATCTTGTTGATGTAACATTCGGTTATTCATTGCCGTAACTTCAACTCCATCTTGGGCCACAATATGCAAGCCATATATTACTCCATTAACCGGCTTATGTGCTAACGCTTCCGCAGTAATGATAACCTCGTCTTCGACAAGTAAAACTTTGGTGCTCTGAATTTTAATATCACCATTACCCCATCGTTTGCCTTCTTTTTCTTTCTCAGTTTCTTTAGATGGATCTTCGTCAATGAAGAGTTGGCCATATTTGTCAGCTATATCCGAGGTTTTGCCGATGGCCTTGACTTCACCGTTGTCTATCAACATAGCTCTGTCGCAAAATTCTCTTATGGCACCCATGTCGTGACTGACAAATATGACTGTTTTGTTATTTTTTTTCAATGTTTTAAAGTACTCAAAACATTTGCGTTGGAAGGCGGCATCGCCAACAGCCAGCACTTCGTCAATTAGCAAAATGTCAGCTTCGGCGCGTACAGCCATCGAAAAGGCCAGGCGGACCTGCATGCCGGAGGAATAGTTTTTGAGTTTTTGGTCCATGAACTTTTCTAGCTCGGCAAACTCAACAATGTCGCTGTACTTGGCGTCGATCTGCTTTTGCGAAAAACCCAGTAGCGCGCCGTTGAGGTAAACGTTTTCGCGACCGGTCAGTTCCGGGTTAAAACCGACACCCAGTTCAATAAATGGTACCAGTTTACCGCTGACTTCCAATTTGCCGCTGGTGGGCTGGTAAATGCTGGCGATGATTTTAAGCAGTGTACTTTTGCCGCTGCCATTACGGCCGACAATGCCAAAGAATTCGCCCTTTTTAACTTCAAAGCTGACATCTTGCAGGGCTTTTTGCAGCGAATATCGGCGGCCAGTCGTAAAAATATTTATAAAGGCCGACTTTAGCGAGGTGTGTTTTTCCCGCGGCAGTTTAAAGACTTTACCAACACCATTGACCCTAACCGCAACCTGTCTACTATCAACTGACGACTGACGACTCATCTTAGATTTCCTCCGCGAAGGATTTAGATTGGCGCCTGAAATAAGCCAGCCCCCCAATGAGCACCAGCACACTTAGCGCATAGGGGATAAATTTGGCCGGCCCGCCGTCATAGATCTGGGCGATAGTAACCGTCTGATGGGTAATTGAGCTATAGCGGGCGTCCTGGATTGCCTGTGTCATAGGGTTGAGAAAAATCACTTTTTGTAGAGTGTGGTTAGTAATTAGCGTGATCGGGTAAATAATTGGCGTCAGGTAGAAGCCGGCCTGCAAGATTACCTCCCATATATAGTTCATGTCGCGGAACCGCACATAAGCGGCAGCCAAAAACAGCGACAGACCGAGGGCGAAAATATAAACCTCCAGTAAAATAAGCGGCAGCCACAAAGTAGTCCGGAGTAAGTCGACGTGGTTGATTAGCAGAAAGACAATAAAAACCAGTAGATTTAAAAACAAGTTTATAAGTGCCGAGATACTGCTGGAAAAGACAATTACCCAGCGTGGAATATTAATTTTACGCAGCAAATCCCCGCGACCGACAATCGAGCCCAGACTTTGGGCTGTCATCTCGGCAAAGAAGTTCCAAATAATGATTCCCAGCAGCAGATAAACCGGGTAATGCGGTATGCCGGCGCCAAGACGGATAAAGCGCACGAACACGACGTAAAGGATAAGAAATAACAGCAGCGGCCGTAGCAGCGACCAGGCATAGCCCAAAACCGAACCTTGGTAACGCAGCTTGAAATCGGTTTTAACAAGTTGCCGTAGTAAAATGGCCGAATATCTGTAGCGGTTTTTCACTTCACCTTATTTTATAACTTTTACATCTGTGCCACAATTAGAGGTGATGAGTCCCGTTAGAGCCGGTATGTACTATGTTTACGTATTGAAGGCCCCTGTAAGCGGGAGGCTTTATACTGGTTATACTTCCGACCTACGAAAACGCTTGGCTGAACATAATGCCAAGAAGTCTAGCTATACTAAATCTCGAGGACCATACGAATTGATATATTATGAGGCGTGTTTACACTCAAGCGACGCAAAGATGAGAGAAAAATACTTAAAATCGGGAATGGGAAAGCGCTATTTGAAGAATAGAAACAAGCGTTTTCTGGCTCTAACGGGATGAGGGCATTAGTAACTGGCGTCAATGGCTTTGTCGGCAAGCACTTGGTCCGCGAGCTCGGTAGTAGGGGCGACGAAGTTGTGGGTATCGGCCGCGAAGCTAGTCCGGCGCCAGAGATCGAAGAGCTGTTAGCCGATTATTGGGTCTGCGATCTAATGGATAAAGAGGCGGTCGGCAAGTTACCACTGGAAGATATTGGTGAGGTAATCAGCCTGGCCGGCTTAGCCGGCGTCGGCGATTCTTTTTCTGACTCCGATAAATATAAGGCCATTAATGTGGCAGTTTTGACCAATTTACTCCAGACCTTAATCGATAAAAATTTAAAACCAAGGGTTATTGCCGTCAGCACTGGCGCAGTTTACAAGCCCGCTCAGCCCTTACCCTTAACCGAGGATTCGAAGCTAGCCGAGGTCTCGCCATACGCTACCAGCAAGTTGATGATGGAGCGGGCGGTTGAAGGTTTCCGAACTAAAGGACTGGAGATTATTATTGTTAGGCCGTTTAACCATATTGGTCCGGGACAAGAACCGGGCTTCTTGGTACCTGATCTTTATACCAGAATCGTGACAGCCCAAAAAACAGGTCAACCAATCAAAGTCGGTAATTTGTCGACCAGACGCGATTATACGGACGTACGCGATGTCGCCCGAGCCTACGATGATTTGGTCCATGCCAAGGAGCTTAAACACAATCTTTATAACATTTGCAGCGGCAAGAGCGTGTCCGGCCAAGAAATACTTGATAAACTTCTAGTCTTGATGGGCGTGAGTGTTGGTGTTGAACCCGATCCGGCTTTGATGAGGCCTAATGACAACCCCGATTTATATGGTAGTTACCAGCGTTTGCACAGCCAGACTGGCTGGCAGCCGCAAATACGACTGGAAAAAACGCTAGCCGATTTTGTGGCCTCTGCGAGTTAGTCTTTCTTTTTAGCTTCTATCTCGAGGTCGTTTTTGACCATCATTTTTATAAGTTCCGGGAAGCTCACTTTCGGTTCCCAGCCTAGAACTTTTTTGGCTTTAGAATAGTCGCCGGTGAGCACATCTACTTCGGCCGGACGCATAAAGCGTTCGTCCTGCTTAATGTAGGGTTTCCAGTCTTTAATGCCTACCTCTGCGAAAGCTAGGTCAAAAAGGTCTTTGATGGAATGAGTCTCGCCAGTAGCTATAACGTAATCATCGGGCTTGTCTTGCTGAAGCATCAACCACATTGCCCGTACATAATCGCCCGAATATCCCCAGTCCCGCTTAGAATCAAAA
Organism: Candidatus Saccharibacteria bacterium UBA6824; assembly: GCA_002452155.1. Taxonomy (GTDB): domain Bacteria; phylum Patescibacteriota; class Saccharimonadia; order Saccharimonadales; family UBA10212; genus UBA6824. The sequence continues at coordinate 54,558 of DKEK01000003.1, forward strand.
TTGCCAAAGGCCAGTTCTTTTTGCAGACCCAGCTTAACGCGGGCGGCAAAACGAGTAGCTTTCCGGGTCACGAACTCATAACCTCGACGGGGTGATTCATGATTGAACAAAATGCCGCTACAGGCAAACATGTCGTAGCTTTCGCGGTAATTAAGAGTTATATAGTGGGCGTATACTTTGGCCACGCCGTAGGGACTGCGGGGATGAAAAGGTGTTAGTTCGGTCTGTGGTGTTTCACGAACTTTACCGAACATCTCGCTGGAAGAGGCTTGATAGTATTTAATCTTTTTGGCTTTATCAGCTATCCTTATGGCTTCCAGCATACGCATGGCACCCAAGCCCGTAATATTACCGGTTAGTTCGGGTTGCTTGAAAGATAGCGCCACAAAACTCATGGCCCCAAGGTTATAAACTTCATCCGGCTCGGAGTAAACCAATGCTTCAACTAGTGAGCTAATGTCGGCTAAGTCGCCTTCAATTAGCTCAACTTTGGGTATTTCTTGCTCGACAATAAGCCGTTTAGGATTATTTTGGCCCCGGATCAGACCAAAGACCAGGTAGCCTTTGTCCAGTAAAAATTCTGCAAGGTACATACCGTCTTGGCCGGTTATACCAGTAATAAGCGCTCGTTTAGCCATTTGGTGTTCCTATTTACTAGTAATCTATTATACCAGCGTATGCCTGCCAAGAAGTAGATAATTGGGGTAAACTTTAAGTTATGTCTACGAAGATAGTAATTGATGCTCGTGAGTCTGGGACAGGTACTGGACGCTACATAGACAAACTAATCGAGTACTTGCATAAGCTTAAGCCTGATTTCGAAATAGTTGTATTGACCAAGTCTGGGCGGATTGAGTTCATGAAAGCTGCCGCGCCTAGCTTTGAAGTGGTGGAATCTAACTATAAAGAATTTACTTTTGCCGAGCAGATTGGCTTTTTGCGACAACTCAATGGCCTAAAAGCCGACTTGGTGCATTTTGGTATGACCCAGCAACCTATTTTATACCGCGGCAAGGCTGTAACCACCATTCACGACCTAACAACCGCACGTTTTACTAACCCCATCAAAAACTGGCTGGTTTTTAAGTTTAAGCAGCAGATGTATAAATTGGTCATAAGGCGCGTCGCCAAAAAATCTGTAATGTTATTAACTTCAAGCGAATATGTAAAACGTGATGTCGCACAATTCGCTAGACTGCCGGCCAATAAAATTGTCGTAGTTTATGAAGCGGCTGATAAAATTACGGCTCCAGTTGAACCAATCGTTTCTTTAAGTGGTAAACAATTTATCATGTATGTCGGCCGAGCTCAGCCGCACAAAAATCTAAGGCTGGCTGTTGACGCCTTTGCGGAGCTCAAAAAAGATTATCCCCGGTTACATCTAGTTTTAGTCGGCAAGCTCGACGATAGCTATCGTCTACTGCAGAAGTACGTTCGAGACAGAGGCGTAGAACAAGTTGTATTTACAGATTTTGTCAGCGAGGGGGAGCTTCGGTGGCTATATGAAAATGCCCGGGCCTATGTGTTCCCTTCGCTATCCGAAGGCTTTGGCCTGCCCGGTTTGGAAGCCTTGGCCCATGGCCTACCTCTCGTGTCCAGCCAGGCTAGCTGTTTGCCAGAGATTTATGGTGATGCGGCTCTATATTTTGATCCCAAGGACACAGACGATATAGCTCAAAAGGTTAAGGCTGTGCTTCAGAACCCCCAGATCGCTGAGAAACTGCGTACAGTCGGCCCTAAGCAGGCCGCTAAGTACTCCTGGCAACGAACAGCCAAGCAGACACTCGAGGTCTATAGCAAAGTATTAGGCTAGTCCGACGCTTTGACTCTGTGGCGGGTTACGGAGAAGGCTTGGGAATGATAATCCCGAGAGTCAGCTGGCTGGCTTGGCTGCCTTCGAAGGTCACTGTATATGTTTTATCGCCACCGAACTTAATATCAACTGTATTGTCACCGGTGCGAATAGATCCAGTAGCGACCGTGGTCGTACTGGTGACAAAGGCTAACTGCCCATCACCGTCACTTTTGATTTTCAAACGTAGGATTGTACCTGGTTTGACCAAGTATGTACTAGGGGGTTGAGTAACTTTACCACCGGCTACGGTAATCACGGGAACTTCAGCTAATTGGCCCGGGGGGCCAGTGTAATCACCCAAACTGACAGACTGAACTGCGGCGGCAGGGATTGGAGTAGTGGTCTCTACTGCTTTGTGGTGCTTAGCTAAAAAGACTATGCCGAACGTGGTAAGCAAACTTGCAAGCACAATTATGATAGCGGCGGAAGTGAAGCGGGGTTTTGACATTGTGCTCCTACGCTAACACGAAAGAGGCGCTCTTGCGAGCGCCTCTTTAATTTCTCCGTAGTACCTTTGGAGAACCATCCGAACTTTTTATTTTTACTGGATGACCATGTAGTTCCAAGCCGGAGTTACCGTGCTAGTAGCGGCAGCGGCTGTAATCGTAAAGGTCGTTGTGCTAGAGCTGACGAAAGGTAGAGCAGCCGCAGTTGCAGCGCTAAGGTTAGCAGCCGTAATGACGACTACGGGGGCGTTAGTAGCATAGGCCCGACTGAAGGTCACAACAAAGCTACCAGCTTGTGCTGTCGTACCGGCACCAGTGACTGTACCTTTGGTGTCAGTACCCACAACCGTACAGGTTGGAGTAGTGGCGGTCATTGTCGACACACATGTTGGGACTGCTGACTGTATAGAGGTCAAGTGGGCACCTACTGTGCTGGTGTTACCAAAAGTAACGGTAGCACCATTAACCGTTAAGTTACCACCAATGACTGCCTGACCGGCAGTTTGTAATTGACCTGATAGGATTGTTGACTGAGGCGCATCTATGAATAGGTAGTCATCCGTAGCAATGTGCAGCTGACTATCATCCAAGACTCGGCTGGCGCCCTTATTAAGGTCGATTACATTGAGCACCTGGCCTGCGGCAAAATTCCATAGGTTGTCGGTGAACGTTGATGCGGCCATTGCCGGCGCAAGGCTCAATCCGATTAATGCCAATGCCGAACCTAAGCCGGCTGTGATGGTCTTTTTACTAAATGTTTTTACTCTCACGTTAATATTCTCCCGCTTTAAGCGCCGGGGCTTTTTATACCCCTTCAACACTTGTTATTTGATGAGCTCACCTATCATTCTTATGCTTAAGGACTTTTATGTCAACTTGAATGGCGGGCATTTATCCACAACCAGAGCCCTGTTACAGATGGTTATAGCTGATAGACAGCTGGGGGGTTAAGCTAAATCTCAGCTTGCCACCCCTAGAATGATAACCGTACATGGTTTTTCGTAAAAAAAGATCAAGGGTGGTTGCGCTGGTAGTAGCCGCGTTTTTGTTGTTTGTCGGCGGCTGGCTAGTATTTAAGCCGTCGCGCAACAACGCCATCTCTACCGCCACCACACCGGTTACCGGCCAGACCAGCCTGGCGACGCCGGCCGCTACGGCAACGGACCCGGTTAAGCTGGACAGTGTCGAAACAGCTGATTTTAAATACGTAAAGCCTAGCGGTTGGGCCGAGATTTCGACAAAAACTCTAGAGTCTACGGGGGCCGCCAGTGGTATCGGCCGGCCGACCGATCCGGTTGCCACCTTTAGTATTAAAGTCAGTAATGCCATTCCTAAAGATAGTAACGATTTAAAGAACTCAACCTTAAACGAGCTAAAGAAATTTACCAACTTCCAGCTGCTATCGGACGCCGATACCAAGGTGGACGGCCAGGCCGACCAAAAGTTTACTTATACCTTTACTAGCGGCAGTAATAAGATCACTCAGCAAATGAATGTTATCCCTTACAAGCAAAAAACTTTCTTCTTACTATTTCACAGCACGACGGCCGATTTCGACAAGCAAACGAGCGATTTCGCCGGAATTTTATCGAACTTCCATTTTAAATAAGATTGGCATAGTGGGTTCCTGCGGAGCGCTAGTCTTCTTCTGAGGGTGGACCGCTGGTCGGCCTAAGCACAATGTGGCGCTCCCTTCCCTCGCCGATTGACTCGGTCTGCAGGCCATAGTCTGTGGCTGCCTGGTGGACTACCCGGCGGTCGGCAGCGTTCATCGGCTGCAAGTTTTTGGCTTTACCGCTGCCTTTTACCTCGCGGAACCACTGCTCGGCGGCTTTAACCAGTCGCTCAGCCCGGTGCTTTTTATAATCGGCGACGTCGACGTTGACTCGGCTGCAGCTGAAGTTTTGGTTTTTGAGGGCCGTCGAAACCAGGTACTGCAGGGCCCGTACCGTATCGCCGCGCTGGCCAATCAAAAAGCCGTTGAGGTGGGTGCTGGGGACGTTAAGCTCGATGACCTCGTGGTCCTCGGTGGTGGCATACACATCCGTGTTAAGACCAAAAAAAGACAGCAGATCTTCGAGATATTTTTTGGCGTATAGAATCGCTTCTTCTATATCTTCCTCGGGCACTGTAGCCGCACCGGTCTGTTTGTCGTCTGCCATTACCTTTTCCTCCGCCGGTTTTTCTTAGCGGCGCGTTTTTTGTTTTTTGCCTGTCTGGCCGGCGGGGGTTTATCGGATGACCGACTGACCACTACAGCGGCACTTTCGGCTACGTGCTCAGCCTCGACGACGTCCTCCTTAAGAATCTTGCGCTGCTGGATAAGGGCCACGGCGCTGCTAACCAGCCAATAAAGCGGCAGGGCAGCCGCAAACTGGAGACCAAAAATAAAGACAAAGAATGGTATCAAAAACAAAGTGCCGCGACCGACGGCGGCATTGACTTCGGACTGGTCGGCCTTCTTGCCCTGGCCGGCGTCGGACAGGATTTTTTTGAGGCTTCTGGCATCTTTGCCGCTCGGCATTAACTGCTTGCTTTGAATAAATTGGACGACAGCCGACAAAACTACAAGTACCAGTGCCGGCGGATAAAGGCCCTTTGACCCCAGCGCCGAACGGCTAAGGTCAACTAGTCCAAACAGCGAGTTATCGAACTGGTGGATATTATTCGCTAGCTGATTGAGCCAGCCAAAGTGTAAAAAGGAGTAGGAAAAGTTAATCAGCACGTGCGGGTCTTTGATAATTTTTTGCAGTCCAATATAAAGACCAATCAAAATTGGTGCCTGCACCAGCACAATGCCAAGACTGGCGAACGGATTGATTTGTTTTTCTTTGTAAAGTTCCATGGTCAGTTTTGATTCTTGCTGACGGTCGCCGGCGGCCGCGGCTTTGATTTTTTTAAGTTCCGGTGCCAGGTCACGGATGGCCTTGGCGTGGTGCAGCTGCTTTTTGACCAGCGGCCACATCAAAAGCCGGACAACGATAGTAAAGACAATTATAGCCAGGCCAAAATTGTGGCCCGGTATCAGGTTATAGATTAAAACCAGTAAATTGAAGATTGGCTGGACGATGATGGTCGTAAACATAAAAACGAGGCTCCTACTTCTGCTCTAATATACCACAGAGGTGGGAGCGGCTGTTCACCATTTACTATTTACCGTTTACCGTGCGTTGACCGTGATCCCTTTACCATGATTTAAGTGTTCATGGAAATATATTGTGAATGGTGAACAGTTAACGGTTAATGGCAGCTGCCGGTTACTTAATCCGCTTAGCCAATATACCGGCAGCTGCGAGCTGTTTTTTGACCTGTCGGTCCAGTAACTCCGCCGGTTCGTCGGTTACCGAACTGTGATAAACGCTCAGAACAATGTCGTATGGCTGGATAATGTCCGCTTCAAGACGGCGGACAGATTCGTACAGCCGACGCCGGATGCGGTTACGGGCGACGGCCGATTTGCTGACTTTTTTGCTAACCACGACTGCCAAGCGGTAGCTGTCGCGTTTGGGGTTCCTCATGGTCTTTAGCGCAAACAGCGGCCCGCGTACTGTCGTACCATTCTTATAAACATACTTTAAGCTGCCATAACCATGGAAACGGTGACGTCTTGAAATCATAATAATAGCTTAAAGCCAAAAGCTTGAAGCTGAAAGCTTTCGGCTAAGGACTTTTAGCTTTTAGCTAATGTGTTAGTCGTGTTCTTCCTTTGGCGCGACGGTTTTTTAACACCCGGCGTCCAGCGCGTGAAGCCATCCGTTTCATGAAACCGTGTTCGCGACTGCGCTGGCGCTTTTTGGGTTGGTAAGTTCGTTTCGGCATGCCCTTACTTTACCACAGAGCCGGGGCTCTGGCCGGGCTGAAAAATGCTAAAAATACTTAACAAGTCAAGTATTTTTGAGTTCAGTCCCTCAGACTGTCGGGCTACGTAGAATTCACAATGAAAACCCACAAAACATTCATAGTTATCCACTTAAGTTCACCTTTTTTCCACACTTTAACAGATGGACCTGCATCCTGTGTATAACTTATCACCTACGGCTGCTGCGGCTGCGCAGACTGTAGTAATTTGTTACAAGGCTGTGGAAAACCAGGCTGGACTGGGGTATATTGATTAGACAAAAGGCGTTAAAGCGGGGGTCCAAAAAATACATGCAGGAGAGCACTCTCTGGCAGGCAGTACTAGGCGAAATTGAGCTTAGTGTAAGTCGAGGTAATTTTGTGACCTGGTTCAAAAACACCCAGCTGATCCGCTACAAAGACGAGGTAGCGGTAGTCGGCGTAGCTAATATCTTTGTCAAGAACCAATTGGAGAATAAGTTTAATAGCCTGGTCATTGAGACACTGACCAAAAACGGCATCACGCCCAGCCGCGTCGAATATAAAATCCACACCGGTATTTCGCCACAAATTAAGCGCTTAGAGTCAGATGTTTTGAGGAACCAGGCTGTGGGCCCAAGCCAAACCAGGCAAAGCCCCCGGCAAAGAGCCACTATTGGCGGCGTGACGCACAGTTACCGCCAGGGCCTAAACGACCGCTACAGCTTCGAAAACTTTGTGGTCGGTGCCGGCAACGAACTAGCCTATGCGGCCTGCCAGGCTATATGCCAAAAACCCGGCAGTAAATATAACCCGCTCTTTATATATGGCGGTGTGGGTATTGGTAAGACCCATTTGATCCAGGCGGTCGGCAACGCTATTTTAGCGGCCAAACCAAACGCCCGGATTGTCTATGCTTCTACCGAGCAGTTTGTCCAGGAATTCGTCGACAGCCTACGGATTAAGAAAAATACCAGCGATTTTGCCAGCTTCTACCGCGGCTCGGACGTATTAATCGTTGACGACGTCCAGTTTTTAGCCGGCAAAGAAAGGGTCCAGGACGAATTCTTCCATACCTTTAACACCCTTTACCAGGCCAACAAACAAATCATTATGAGCAGCGACAAGCCGCCGAAAGATATCCCGACGCTCGAAGAGCGCCTGCGCAGCCGTTTTGCCTGGGGTATGACCATCGACATGCAGACGCCGGATTTTGAAACCCGCTGTGCTATCTTGCAGAGTAAAGCCGGCGGCCAAGGCATAAACCTAAACCAGGCTGTGACCGAAGCTCTAGCCACCCGGGCCAGTAGCAATATCCGCGAACTAGAGGGCGCCCTTAACCAGCTACTGGCGTGGTGCGAAATGCGCGGCGTTGAGCCTGATATCGCTGTAGTTTCGGCTATGTTCGAGAGTGACAAAGCCCGGCCCAAACATATAAGCGCCCGCCAAATTATCGAACGTACAGCCCGGCATTTCCATATATCCATGGAGGATATCCTCGGTCCTAAACGCGATAAGGATATCGTGGTGCCGCGTCAAATTGCCATGTATATGCTTAGGTCGGAGTTACATTTATCATATCCAAAGATCGCCCACGAGCTCGGCCGCAAAGACCACACTACCGCCATCCACTCGATTGACAAGATCGAGAAAGAGTTGGGTTACGATGGTTCCATTAAACAATATGTAAGCGAACTAAAAGAGAGGCTGTACGCTTAAATGAATAGTTGTGGAAAGTTAGTGCACAAGCTGGGTGCTCGACTTGTACAAGTCGAGTGTTTGTACTCGCTTTGCACAGACGCTGGGTTGAGTGGCCGGTTTTTTGTACGCAGGCTATCCACAGACACGCCAGGCTTTAGCACAGTTTATGCAAGTCGGTTTTGGAAGAATCGGTCTGTTGGGCTTAGTTGTGCTCATTATACACAAGCCCTATGTCTACAAATTAATATAGAAAGTTATTAGTAATGAAGCTACAAGTCACTCAGGAAAATTTAAGCCGGGCGCTTGGCAGTGTTGCCCGGGTTGCCTCTACTCGTAACACCCTGCCCATCTTATCTAACGTCTTACTTAAAACCACTGATAATCGGTTGAGTATTGCTGCCACCAATCTAGATATCGCCATAACCCACCAAATCGGCGGCAAAATTACTAAAACTGGCGCCATAACCGTACCAGCTAGGTTGATGCAAGATTTTGTGACCAGCCTGCCCGACAACGTGCTAGACCTGGAACTCAAAGACAACAAACTTAGCATCAGCACCGATAAATACCACTCAACCATCAACGGTATAAGCTCCGATGACTTCCCAATTATGCCAGCCATAAAAGGTGGTTCAACCTGGAAAATTCCGGCTGGTGAGCTTAAACGCGGCTTGCAAAAAGTGGTACTGGCCGCCAGCAGCGACGATGTCCGACCAGTTCTAACCGGCGTTTATTTTCACGACCTGGCCGGCGAAGCCGCTATCGCGGCAACCGACAGTTACCGCCTGGCCGAGCACAAACTGGGCAAACATAAAAGCAAACTCAATTTTTTGGTACCCGCCAGTGCGGCCTCTGACCTGCTGCGGATTATTGGTGATAACAGTGACGAAATAACCATCACCCACGACGACCAGCAAGTGATGTTTAAGGTCGGAGACATAACACTAGTCGCCCGTTTAATCGAGGGTAACTACCCCGATTACCGAAAGTTAATCCCCACCAAATTTGCAACAGTAGCCCGACTGGCGCGGGCGGATTTTATCAATATCGCTAAAGTCTCCAGTCTGTTCGCCCGCGAAAGCGCCGGCAGTATTACCATTAACGCCGTGTCCCAAAAAGTCAGCATCAATGCCATTGCTTCGCAGCTTGGCGAAAATATGGCCGAGGCCGATGCGGAAGTTAAAGGCTCGGGCGAAGTGACCTTAAACTCCCGTTATCTCATCGAAGCCCTCAATGCATTTTCGGGCGAACAAATTGACTTTTGCTTCAACGGCAAACTGGAACCATGCATCCTGCGCAGTAGCGATGATAACAATTACACCCACCTTGTAATGCCCCTTAGAAGCTAAGAATCTTGTAACCTAGTAGTGTGATTAGCAGCATTCGCTTACAGCACTTTAGATCATATGCTGATGAAAGCTTTGAGTTTGACCCGGAGGTTAATATCATTGTCGGGCCAAACGGCAGCGGCAAAACCAACCTCCTGGAAGCCGTATTGGTCCTAGGCAGCGGTAGCTCTTACCGGGCCCACGACGCAGATTTGGTGGCGTTTGGTAAGCCCTGGGCACGGCTAGACGGCGCTTTTGCCAAACACGCCCGAACGCTCAGGCTAATTGCCCAAAGCGGCAAAAGCCAAAAAAGCTATGAACTTGATGGTAAGGAGTACAAACGCTTGAATCTGGAGCGTACTGTGCCGGCGGTTTTGTTTGAGCCAAACCATTTGCAGTTGGTGACCCGAGGCCCAGAGCAGCGCCGGGAATATTTCGATGACATACTGCAGCGTACCACCCCGGGCTTCAAAAGCCTTCGGGCCAGCTATCACCGGACGCTGGCTCAACGCAATTCCCTGCTCAAGCAAGGGCCGGCGGCGGCGGCCAAACAACTTTTTGCCTGGGATGTCCGCCTCAGTCAGCTTGGTGCCCAAATAGTTGCCGCCCGCCTGGCTCTGCTTGAGCAGATCAACTCAGCAATTAGCCAAACCTACAGTCAAATATCTGGTAAAAAAAGTGAAGTGGGCCTGGAGTATGACAGTCCCATAAAGCTTAATGACTACTCCTCGCGTCTACTGGCTAAACTGGAGGCAAACGTTAGTTCAGATTTTGCCCGAGGATTTAGCGCCTACGGGCCTCACCGCGAGGACTTTATAATTTACATAAATGGGCAACCGGCCAATGCTAGTGCTTCGCGCGGCGAACTGCGCAGCCTGTTGCTAGCCCTCAAAATATTTGAACTCAAACTTTTGCAAACTGTCCGCGGCCAGAAGCCGATATTTCTGCTCGACGATGTTTTTTCCGAACTCGACGGCGCCCGTCGCAAACATCTGGTCGAGCACCTAAAAGGCTACCAGACTATCATCACCACCACCGATGCCGAGGCCGTCATGGAATATTTTTCGGACAAACACAAACTGATTGCTCTTGGTGCAGGCTAAAGAATTAAAGGTGGGGCTTTATCTTCGTAGGTTTGAGCCCAATGTAGTTGAGGTTAGGCTGAACGTAGGATGGTTTTTTAAACTGGGCCATTATCTCTAAGACCGGCGTCAGAATGCCTTTAGGGGTGTTAAAGGGCACCATCAGTTTTAAATTGGAATCGCTGTCGACCTTGGTTGCTAATAGACTTGGGGCAATAGCTTTGCCGCGGTGAATATCGGATGGGTAAGCGTAGGTTTTATAATGGGCGGTCTTTAGATCTATCCACTTAGTATTTTGAGTGTTTACAGCACTGTCCACACCCGAGCCGTCGTTTAAGTACCCAAGCGCCCAGGTACGCTTATCGGTATCGGACCGATAAAGACGTGGCAACTGGATTAGATAAGACTGGCCTTTGGGCACTCGCCAGCGTCCGGGCACTTTAGCTTTAGAGCGCTCAGCAGCCGCAATCGGTGCGTTATTGATCAATGTCCCGGGTCCGACCAAGATCGCGCCGCCCCAAACGAAGTTGGGGTGAGCATGAGGCATTTCATCACCCATGTCGACGCTATTCATACTTTCCAGAGCCTCGGCGGCTACTTGGTATGGATCCTGGGCCTCCGCTGAATCGGCCAAGCGTTCGATCTTTACTCCGGAACTGGCTGACTCAACCGGCTGGGCGGCGGCTTCGCCGGTAAAGCCAGCTAAAGCAGCAGCCGCCAATGTGGTAGCTGCGCCCCTTCGGCTTATTTCGAATTTTAGGGCTCTTTCAGTCATTGTCATTAAGCTTAAAATCGTACATCTTAGATATTACCATACTTACGGGGAAAAGTCAATGATGGAACCCCATCATTCATGGTCCGACATACTCATAAATAATCTCTAGTTTAGAAAGGTCGTAGCCCTTAAATTTAAGCCAATCTTGGGCGTCTTTTTTGGCGGCCTCGGTGTAGTAGCTAACGTAAACAGCTACGGCGCCAGGATCATTTGGGTGCTGAACTGAACGGCCGTAGTCCACCCGCCATAGCAGATCAATAAACGGCAACTCCTTAATAAGCGGTAGCCGTCTTTGCTGATCTAAGGAAATTTGGTCAAAGTTTTTGCTGGAAATTCCCTCGGCTTTTTTGGCGTCTTCCGGGTGGCTTTTATACCAATCGGCAGTGGCGGCGGAATTAGGGCTTAAAGATACCCCCACGAAGCTACTTTCTCCTTTGGTAAGCTGAACATCTTTACTGTAGTCCGAGAAACCATTTTGGCTAAAAGTTAGGTGGTAAGAACCCGGTTTTACCTTTAGCTGGCCTCCACGGACTGCGTTGCCGTTTATATTTATGTGGGAGCCTGTAGGGGCGACTTCCAGGGTCAACTTAGCCGATAAGCTGTGGTTATGGTAAATAAACCAGCCACCCAGGACAACAACCGGCAGAAGCACTAAAATAGTCAGCCTTTTGATATTAGGCGTCATAGCTTTACTTAAGCCTCGCTATCATATAATAACCTCTTTCATCTTGGGTGATAGCTGTGCCTAGGCTAGGCATCCGGCTATCTAAAGAAGCGCTGGCCTCATTGTACTGGCCCCCTTGCTTGCCGACAAAAATGTAGGTATGTCCGTTGGCGCCGGCGCCATTACCAACGTGGTAAACTCCGCTGGCATCAACGTAGCTGCCCTCGTTAACTATTAATATGTCTCCTTCCTTTAATTCTTTAGGGTCAGAGACCTTGTAAATAACGTCGTATTTTGCCGGGTTGTCTAAAACGTACTGCGCTTGAACAGTAGTACCAGACGCAGGATAGTTTTTATCGGCGCCGCTGGCGTGCATAACGGTGCCGACAAAGACGCCACAATCGGCCTCACTGCCGATTACACTACTGTTATATTTCTTTACCCCTTCTAAATATTCTGGCTTGGCCTCCAGCGGCGGGCTGTGTGGCCCCGGCCAGGAATAGCTAAGAGCCGTTTGGACGATGTTACCGGCCATAACACTACCGGAACAAGCAGTGGAGCCTCCACCTCCAGTACTTGGGACGGCTTTCATAATGCCGTCGGCAATACCGGTTGCATATTTTTGTTTGTCAAAGCCGCCGGACCCGGTTTCGTTATAAACCCAGGCGGTTTTAGAGAGCAACTGTACGATTGGGATGTCACCCCAGGCTAAAACGTCACCTCTATCTTTGGGGAAGCTTAAATCAAGCGGTGCGACGTTGGTTTTGTCACCGGTTTGGCTGCGGGCGGCGGCTATAATTTGGGAGTAGCGTAGGCTTTTATCGGCCAGGGCGGCATCGGTGAAGGTTTTGCGTTTGCCATTATCTTTATTCTCCCTAAATCTGCCTACTTCTTGGGGGGTCACGCCGTAGTGCTCGTTTGGCGTACCAAAGTCTGCGCCACCGGTGTAGTGCAGACTGACGGCTATCGCGGCATTAGCTTGGTCGGCCCGTCCGATCTTGGTTACAAAGCCAGCCGGATCATCCTCGCTGTTTTTGGTCAAAACAACCTTGTAGCCCTTGGCCTCGAGCTTGGTCTTCATTAGCTGGGCCGTATCCCACATATTTTGCATTTCCCCCGGCGCTCCGCCATTCTCTTTGGTTTCGATCCCGGAAGCCGGGTCGACCTGGGCAGTGGCAGCGCCGGCGTGGCCAGGATCAATCACGATGGTAGAGGCGCCGGCGGTAGTATTGCCACCCGTGCTGGGCGCGCAGACACAGCCGGCCTGCCCTGAGCCGGTGGTTCCGCCACCGCCCCCAGCCGGACCAGGCACAGGGTCTGGGTACCCCGGCTTACCGGATTTTGTGAAACCGGATGTGATCAAGCTGTAAACGTTACTTACATACTCTCGGGTTTCTTTAAATAGTGTGGATAACGGTGCATCCGGACCCCATCGCTGGACTTGGCCCGGGCCGGCGTTATAAGAAGCGGCAATTTGCAGCAATGTATTAGTCTTAAGCGGTCGATCGAGGGAACCGAGCGGCGAATTAGGTGTGGCGTTGTAGCTGGAAAGCAGCTTGGCGGCCGAGTAGGCAGCGTCGTAAATATTGTTAATGTCTTTAACGCCGTCATTGTTGCCGTCAGTTGCATAAGCCTGCCAGGTCAGCGGCATAAACTGAAAAGGGCCAGAAGCCCCGGATGGAGAAGTATCCCATTTTGTATCAAATGGTTTCCAGGTATTGCTGTTTTCACTTAAAAATATGGCGGCTAAGAGCGGCGCACTTGTATTGAACGCCGCCGCCGCTTGGTTAAACAATGCGGCGTACTGATCTGGTATAGTCGCCGGAAGTGTGGAATCCACAGGGGCATCACCATTACTGCAATTACCGCCGGCATCATAATACGGGTGTTGTTCAATAAGACTTTGGACGTCCGAGCTGGTTAGAGCCAGAACGGAAGGCTGCCAGAGTGTAAGTGCCGCCAGCAGCAAAAAGGCTATATTCCTAAACCTAAACTTCACGGCGTGGCTCCGGCCGATGTGCCGACGTTTTGGATATCTATCAGTTCGTTTAGGGCGTTGTGGTAGCTTTGGTTGAGGCGCCAGCGGAAAATCATGTCGCCGGTATGTTTGGTGCGGCTGTCGGTATCAAGTGCCAGCGGGTCGGAAGTATTGTTGATGCCAAGATTTGTTGGCGAACAAAGGCCACCATCTGTAACATTGCCACTAGCTTCCTCGCGACTGATCATTTTAGGGTCACTTAGTAGTGTGCCCATGGTTTCTGTAAAGCAAACGTTATATTTAGCGGCTATGGCGTCTGCCTGACCAGGAGTTGTATTTTCCAAAATGTCGGCATTGACTAGCGGGTCGCCATAAGTGGGATCAGTATCAATTAGATTGTTTTCCTCATTACTCCAGCCCCACTGCATAAGGTTGTAGTTGGTGCTATCGGTATTGCTAGCTGCGCTCACCCCGTGAGTGAAAGGCGACAACAAGTTTCTGGCCGCTCCCGAGAACATGCTCGAGAACCCGGCCAAGCCCTGGGGGATTTTGCTGGGAGAGCTAAACAAGCGAGACAGGTTTATCAACTGGATGGAAAAAAATGAATTAGGATTGCTGAGTGCAAAATAGCGCTGGAAGAAGCTTTTGTTTGCCTGTTGCTTATTTAGATACTCTGCATCGACAAGCTTCGTGGAGTTTGACTCTTGGATTGTCAGCGGCCGGCCGTAATTTTGCTGGCGGTCCAGCTCGTTATTGTATACGACACCTCCCATATCGGCCTGGTTGACTAGATCCTTTGTGTCAGCACCATTGACTAGGGCACCCATTTCAGATATTACAATCATCCGGGCGGCATAAGTTATAGCGTCGGTTCCGGCGACGGCTGCGCCATTAGTAACACCAAATTTTAAGGCTCCGTTTCTGACTATTCGGCGCTGGATGGGGTCCGTGAAACGAAGCAGAGCCCGCTCCATTATAGTGGCTGTAGCTTTTTTAGCGGGGACCTCCAAAGCTCTAGTCCCAAGTTTTTCAATTGCGGTATCTATCAGCTTGCCCACGCCGGGCAAAAGCAGCTGGGCAGCAGTTATGCCCAGGACGCCGTATAGCAGTTCGTCACTTAGCAAGTTCGGACAAACGCTGCTAGCAAAGCTATTGGCTAAGCCAGCAGCCGGACCAAAAGTCGCGTCAAATATAGTGTAACTCTGCACCCTGGTGGCTTGGGCGTAGGGCTCGGTGGTAGTATTAATAGCTTCCTTGCGGACCAGCTTCTCGGGGTTGGTTTCACCTATATTACCGATCAGTTTATCGATGGCGGCGACAGCTTCTGCCGAAACATGGCCTGGTTTTTGCTGGTCGGCGGCTGAATTCAGCGCAAAGAAGGTTTTTAGGGCGGCAGAATTCTGGGCCTCGATTACGGCTTTGGAAGTTTCAACAGACCCGTCATAGATCATACATACCGGTGCGCCAATAGAATAAAGTATGGTTAAGTAACCGGCCGGACCGTCGGCTAAGCTTTTAATTTTGTCGGCGAACTCAACGGCCCTTTTGGACGCGCCCGATGCTTCGAATAAGGACAATTGGCCGCTGTGGACCTTTTCGGCACAGGCGGCATTGGCCAAACAAGCCTTCTCGTCCTCAATGGCTTTTTGGGCTTCATCGGCAACGCCACCGGAACTGTTTTTTCCTGTTGCCGCTGTTCCCGTTGTTGGGGTGTTGACATCCTCAAATAGCTGTAGCTGGGTATCGCGCGAAACCTGGCTGGGTTTTTTGCCTCTTTCATCAGCCCCTTTCCTCTGCCAAAAATAGAGTTTGCCCCCAAAACTACTAACCATGGCTTTTGATACCCGGCTACGGACAAGATAGCTTTGGCCGTCCCGCAGCAGTGCCTGATTGGTCTGGGTATAAATGTGCTCATAGAAATTTCTCCACTGAGCACGGTTTTCCCAGAACTTCCCGAACTGTAATTCGGGGGCGGGAACCTTCCGTCCGTCAATAATCACATTGGTGATTTTGCCACTGCTCGGGTCAGTAAAAAAATCCAGCGAACCAGTGGCCTTCATAGTCCGTACAGCCGTCTGAGGGCTATAAATATTCAGAGTCCGGCCCAACGCGCTTTTGCTGAGCAGGCTTTTAGCCTCGGTCTCAGTTGTTAAATCGACGGCCACTTTTTCGGCGGTCACGGCGGTGACGTTGCGGGCAAATGTTCGGCCGGAGCGGGCCAAGCGTCTTTCTAGGTGGCTTTGCAGATGCGGTAGTTTAAGTGAGGGCAAGATAACACCAAAAAGTGCAATTACAACTGCTGATATAAGGGCGGCTAAAGAGGCGCTTATAGCGACTTTTTTTCGGTTGGCTGATATCCTTTGCCTAAGCGATCCAGACCTTTTACCACTGCCAGTGTGACCCCTCCCGACTTGATCGGGGTGTCTATAGGTTTGGCTATCGTCCTGTTCCTGACCATCTTCGGCGGCATTTTCTTTTTCGGATATATCCGCTGCGCTGTCCGGTACATATAGGTCTTTATCAGCGGATGAAGCTTCGCTATCAGAATCCGCAGCTGGCTGGCTACCCGGTTCATCATAGGGCTCCTTCAGTTCGGGGTCGGCCACTTCGTACCTAGCTCTCGTGGCTTAGGCGGACTTCGTTAGAAGATGCTGCCGGAGGTGCGGGTGCCGCTGGTGGTGGCTTAACTTCTGTTTTAATTGCTCGCACCGGCGCCGAAGAGGCAACACCTGACTGGACTGGTGGCATGGGCGGTGGGAGTACCGGCTCGGCTATCTGTGAAGCAGGTGTTAGTCCCGGCGCCAGTTCTTCCGGCGTCGGCATAGCGAGGGGCCCCGTATCTATGGCCTGCGGCGCGTTGTCGCCGGGGTTAGAAGTAATAAGGCCGGTTTCGGTTGGGCTAGCAATGACCTGAATGTGCACATGATTTTGGCCGGCAAAGAACAACCCTTGGCCAATCGGGAACTGACTGAGCCGCTTGGTTTCCTCGCTAGTTAGCTTGAAAACATCAGCTAGCACATCCACCGCGCTGGGGCTTTGTTTTAGCAGGATTTGCATACTGGCGTTAGCTACGATCGCCCGGCCCATACGTGAAGCCATAAAGTCCTCAACATCCTGGGTTATGGTAGTTAGCCCCAAGTTGTATTTGCGTGCCCGCTTGGCGAGGCTGAACATAAAGTTGGCGCTGTCTTCATAGCGCATTAGCTGCCAAGCCTCGTCGACAATTAGCAGTCGTTTTTTGCGCTCGGCCTTGGTCTTATTCCAAATGTAGTTCAGCACAATATACATAGCTACAGGTCGCAATTCATCCTCTAAATCGCGGATGTTGAAAACCACCATCGGATTATTAACGTTAACATTACTGGGCTGCGAAAATATACCGGCAAAAGTCCCGCTGGTATACTTGCGCAGGCGTTGGGCTAAACTAGGCCCGGTACCGCCCATATGAAGCAGTGTATCGTATAGATCGCTGACGGTTGGCGGCGGTGAGCCATGGGTCAATGGGTCATTAGTGATGCCGGCTTTGGCGTAAGTTTCAATTAAGGCTGCGTCCAGGTCAGCTTCTTCGGCCGGGCTAAGTGCCGGTGCTAACGCCGAACCGCCGCCTTGCACCATTTGAGTTTGGGCGCCGCCCATCATTAGGCGCAACAGCCCATGCAGTGTAATTAAATTAGAGCGCAGAGCATTGTCGGCTTCCTCACTGTCAACCACCTGAGGCAGGTCAAACGGGTTGATGCGCGTCGGGCTGGCCAGGCTGAGGCGTACATAGGCGCCGCCGACGGCATCGCACATCCGCTGGTATTCATTTTCCGGGTCAATGATAAAAACTTCGGTGCCGAACATCATACTGCGCAAGGCCTCTAACTTAACCGTAAAGCTCTTACCGGCACCGGATTTGGCAAACACCACGCTGTTACTGTTTTCTAAAGAAAATCGGTCAAAAATTACCAGGCCGGAGTTATGCATATTAATGCCGTATAAAATCCCGTTTTCCTGCGTCAGGTCGGCGCTGGTGAAGGGGAAACTGGTGCTCAGTGCGCCGGTATTCATGTTGCGATAGATTTGTAGCTGGTCGACATACTGCGGGATGGTGCTGTTTAGGCCTTGTTCCTGCTGGGCGGTCGCCGGCTTGGAATAAATTAGTTGCTGACCAAGCATTGACTCAACCTTATGACTGACAAACTCCAGCTCTTCCATTGAACTGCCGTAGATAGTGAAATAAAAACCAAAACGGAAGAAACGTTCTTCACCAACCTGCAGTTTGTCGCGCATCTCTTCGGCATCTTGGACAGTCACTTGCTTGCCCGGATCGCGCACCCGGCCTTTCTCGGCATCGATTTGGATGCCGGCTTCCAGTTGGGAAACCTTTTTCCGCAAGTTATTTAAGACAATCTGGCTGTCAACCGGCTGAATAACCATCGACAGGTCAATAACTTCGTCTAGGTTAATCATGCCAGACAGCCAACCGGTATAGACCTGCCGGGGGTAGCCGTAAACATAATAGGTTCGGGCAAAGCGTGTGCCAATTCTAAAATGGTTCCCATTAAATTCGAGCGAACTGGGGGCGATGAAATCGCGCAGGGCGGTAACACCTTTAGCAAAAGCCCGGCTGACCTCTTGCTTTTCCAGCGCCTGCTGCTGGGCTACAGGATCAAGCTGGCTATTTTTATTACCAAACCCCAGCATTAGTTAGCCTCGTTGTCCAGGTTTGGTTGCGGTGCTCTACCTTGACCCTTGTCTATTACTTCGGCTGTCAAATCATCCGGATTGCCTAGCTGCTGACGGACGGCGGTGTCAGGGTTATAGGCTTCGTAATAAAGTTCAATTAACTCCTGAGTATCTAGCGGTACACTCTGGACACCGCACTGTAATAGTCCCTGCATGGCCGCCTGGACCCGATTTTTTAGTTCGGTCTTAGCGTTCTGCAGGGTATTTTCGTCGATTACTACGTGCGGCGTTTTACTGCCGCCCACCAAATCGGCCAAGCCCGTAAAAAAACCGGTGCTGGTTCTGAGAGTCCGGCGGATGTCAGCATTGGCGTCAGGGTAGCCGATGACCATATAAAACTTTTTGTCCATAATGTTTGTTTGGCCGGCGATGTCGGCCAAAAAGGCCACGTAATCTTCCATTAGGAGCGCAAGCAACATGCTTTCTTGTTGGGAGCGGATCCTGTCCAACTTATCTAGATAGGGCCCTAGGTCAACTTTTTGGCTGCGTACAAATATCTGGATTGGAAAATATAGCGAATTCAAAAAGCCCTGGTAGGCGAACTCCACTGCCTCGCGCTCCTGGGGGCTCATGAGATCAAAG
The DNA here is from genome assembly GCA_002452155.1 of Candidatus Saccharibacteria bacterium UBA6824. Classification (GTDB taxonomy): domain Bacteria; phylum Patescibacteriota; class Saccharimonadia; order Saccharimonadales; family UBA10212; genus UBA6824. The sequence continues at coordinate 73,513 of DKEK01000003.1, forward strand.
TTGATAGCCTTACACATAATCACAGCCCGAAAGGTGCCATCATTCATGATTACTAAGCCGTCGCGGATTTCACTTATGTGCAGCGTATTTTGGGTACTGTTGGGGTTGGGCGCCGGTCCTCCGCCTGTCCCGGTCGGCAGTTGGGGCATCGTTGGAGATAATTGCAAACCAGGCCCAGCTGCTGCCGGGCTGGCCGATACTCCCGGGGTTATAATATTCGGCGACTGGTTTGGATTCATCAAGCAATCTCCGACTGCAGCTTAAAGCTCAAAGCCGTTAGCTGAAAGCACAGCTGCGTAGATATGTATTTTTTCGGCTTTAGGCTTTTAGCTGAGGACTTTAGGCTCATATTTTCTTCCCACCCTTGCCCGCCTAAACTTGCGGTTGAAGTTTGTGCGGGTGAATTTTGATTTACTTAACCGGCCTAGTGCAAGTTCAGCACACCCTCGTTGGGGCCGATTTGCCGAAACTGCCCCTTGCGGTTGGCTAAGCTAGAAAGTGTAGCCACGCTAAAATCATTACCGCTTTGGGCTAGCTCCAGTTTATCAGCTTGGGAGGTGTCTGTCACGGAGTTGGTCGCCGTCTTGGTATCTGTTTTTGCCGCGGGTTCCGGGGAACTGCGGGAAGACAAATCAACCTCGGGCACAGGCTTTGTTTCCACGCCAGTCGCGGTAGCCCGTGCCTCATTCAGCCGGTTGGCGATACCAACTTTTCGGTCGGTGTCGGCTTGCTCCATAAGTCCAGCAAAATACTGGGCAGTCGGGTTATTTTGTTCATCCATAATATCGTCGGCTGGCTGCACATCTATTCCGGTATCGGTCACTGAAAGGGTAGTCGGCGCCACCAACCGGTCGGATTCCGCTTCTTGCTGCAGCAGGTCCGGCGCTACCGTTACATTCTTGACCGCCCAGCCACGGCTGTCCAAGGTGGTAGCCAGGGTTTGCAGGCGGCTTTTAACTTCTGTCTCGCTCAGACCTTTGGTACGGTTTTTATCAATCTTTTTGGGCGCCGTGATAGTGACTAAATGCTGCAAACCGCTCTGGCTCCACAGCCGCTTGCGGGCTTTTAGTAAAAAACGAATGCGGGCCAGCAGCCATACCTCGGTCGGCTGCTGACGGCCCAATGGCGAGGCCAGCACGCCAAACAGTATCATCGGCAGCAGAAAGACTAGGATTAAAAGCCACTTCAGTGGCCCCAGGCTGCTGGCTGTAATTAACCGGAAGTTTATAAAAGCGCAAAATACCGCAATAATGGCGTAAATAAAACCCTTGAGCGTCAACGGTCCTAATAATTTGTCTTCAGCTTCGATGTCTTGGATTACTTTATATTGTGCCATACTCTAACTTAATTCTACGGGAAATAGCTTGACAAAGTTTTAGGTGTGCTGGATCTTGCCAAAGCGGCATCAACATGAGGTTCGCTGCCGCCGCGGAGTGAACCAACAGCATTTTGACCGATAGTTCCGGATTTAACAAAATCATCAAGTTTCGTCTTAAATACATCTGGCAAAGCGTGAGACCCAGTACCAGCCGCAACTTTTTCTATATCCTGGAAAAGGCCATAATGGGCTGACGTCAGCTGTTGCGGTGTCAGTCGCTTCAAGGCTGTCCCAAGGCGCGCCTCCTCCAGCCTATAATACTCGGCTGAACCTGGCGCGACTGTTTCATATTTAAGACCGGTACCTTTCTCTGCGCTATCTATAACATCCGGTGCCATATCCGGTCGGTTGCTAGTTGTTGCCGAGTAGTGTTGTGGGCTACTCACCAGAGCGGCTCTAAAGGGAGCAACCTCACTAACTCTTTTACCTTTGTTCTTGCCGGAAGTAACCACTCCATCTTGCATTTCTATCCATGAACTAGTGTCAAGCATCTGCCTGGTTGCCGATCTAGCCGCTCTGTTGGCAACATCTTTTTGGCGCCTAAATAAGTTTGTTGTATCTTGGCCAGCCAAATCGACCAAAGCCCGTTTACCAGCATCAACACCGGGTTCATGAAAGACGCCATTACCATCTTTGTAACCGTTAGCAACCGCCTTCTCGTAGGAGCGGTTCACCAAAGCGTTAGCCTCATCGTTGCGTTCATTCGCATATTTATCGCCTGCGGCAATAGTCAATCTGCGGGATCTTTCGGAAAACGGTACCATATGACCGGACTGAATTCGTCGAATACCTCTAGAAAGCCGGTTAGACTGAAGATTATATGCATTCCCTCTTTTTTCTTGCCAGCGTTCGCCGATACCTTTAAATCCGGCCCCTCCCTTCTCGGCTATAGGCTTGGTGGCGTTTGTGGCCATATTACCGGCGAACTGCATGGCCGAGCCACCCCACTTAAAGGCCTTGGGTATTATAAATAGCGGCCCAAAAAAGCCCACAAAAACAATTAGCAAATTCAAAAAGGTACCATTGCCTTGAGTGCCAGCGACGTAGGCCAGTATTCTGCCGCCGGCTACCAGCATAACTACTAGCGGAAACATCAAAAGCGCCTTAGTAAAATTATCAAGCCACATTTTCCAAAGCCTTTGGGTGCCGTTACCGGGCAGGACCCATAGCACTAGGGCTACAGGCACAAAAACCAGAGTCAGAATTATAACCAGCTTACGAAGAATGAGCGTAACGAAGCCTACTAGCAGCCCCAGAGAGGCGGTCAACAAAAGTACCAGCATCGCCGGCAAAGCCGCTACCCCTAGTACCAAAGTACCCACTATGCCCACAAAGTTGATGGCTACCTGCGACCCTGTGCCGATATTGGCATGGGTCAGCAGCTGACCAAGACCCATTTGCTGGGGCCCTCGGAAAGGCTGGTACATTAAATCGGCTATGCCTTTGCCTGCGTCGTCTACCAACTGCACAATCCAAACCAGCAGTACCCACGAAAGCTGCATAGCTATTACGGCAATAACCACCTTGGGCAGCATCTTACGAACGCTATAGGCGTCCAAAAATGTGCCGCCAATGGCCTGGGATATGACAATTATCAGCAGTACGATTACTAATAGAGCGGACGCTAGGGTTCTGAAAATTGTCCAGGACTGCTTAACTTGGGCCATACCATCCGTGCCAGTAGGATTTTGAGGAATGGTGAAAGACAGTAAACTCTCAAACCCACTTATCAAAAAGTTTGTGAAATCACTAGCGGCGCTTAAGAGTGGGCAGGCTATCCATGACAACGCGAAACCGGAATCAAAACAACCGGCACTGCTAGCACCTCCACCCCCACCCCCACCACTTCCGGGTGGGGCTTTAGGAGGTGTGCCTAAAATACCAAAAGTCTGGTCAAAGGGAGGTATTGTATTTGACAATATAACAACTCCACAGCCTGTAACGTTAGAAGAGCTTAGGAATTCGAATACTTCAGGGTATTTGCCTTGATCGAAGCCGCCACTGTCTTTATTCAATCCGTAAAGAGTGGCTAGTGCAGAGTTAGCTCCGCCAGAAGTTTTAACGATCAATAACTCGGCTGAACAGTTCTTATAGTCGCCTTCAGTGAAGGCCATAATATCGAGGCCACTGTTACCACCGTTATAGCCGCCAACTAACGCCGCATTTCTTTTACTTAAAGAACCGTAGCTTACGCCGGTCAATGGTACAATGGCGTTTCCCTGAAACTGGTAGAGATAAGTAATGCCTTGGGTATCGGTTATGGTCGTGGATTTGCCTTCCTGGCCGCCATATCGCACACAGTCGGTCCCGTTAGTCGTGACGCCTAGATTGAGGGTGACATTGACGGGCTGCCCGGCATCAGACGGGTCAAGGTTTCCACCCTCCCTGGATATACCTCGCTGCAGGGCTGTCTCGGCTCGGTCTGGAATGTTTTTGCAAAAGACGTTAGAAGCATCATTAGCGTAGTCAAAGTTAGAAGCGCCATCGGTTGGATTATTATCCAAAAAATTCACCGGTCCTTTAGGAGTTGAACATTGTATGGTCGCGAAAGAAATAAACTTTAGACTGTTTTCACAGGCCTGAGCGTCATTTGGGGTCGCTAGGGCAAGGGCCTTTTCTGAAGAGCCCAGCAGAAAACCCAAAGCTACGACTAGCCCCATAAAAAAGATGATTTTCTTGTACGTTTTCATTTTCCTATATCTATTGCCCTGACTATATCATAGCCGTTATGCCTATAACAGAGAAACTACATTTGCCAAACTTGGCTAAAGTGGTTAAGCTATAGCCAAGGTAACCAACAGCCCATGGCTCAAAAATTAAAAAACACCTTGCTTATAGTCTGTACCGCACTTTTGCTCGGCTCTTTGATGTCTGCGTCAGCTGATGCGGCTCGCCGGCCGTCTCCGACTAAAGCTGAGTGCGCAAGCGGTAATGTTCAGCCAAACCCCGAGGCAGCCAAGGACGAAAATGCCCCGGCCAGAATATGCGTACCTTTGGGCAGCACTTGCAGCACCAAAACCGGCGCGCAGTGTCTAAAAGATAACCCAATCGTCAAAGACCTCAACACTATAGTCGGCTTTTTGTCCGGCTTAGTGGGGGTAGTTGTAGTGGGTGTAATTATTCTAGGCGGTATTCAATATGCTTTGGCTGGCGATAAAGCCGAGGCCGTCAGTGCCGCCAAGCAGCGGATTGTTAATGGTCTAATTGCCCTGGTTGCTTTCTTCTTTATATTCGCCTTTTTGCAATGGTTAATACCCGGGGGGATATTTAAGTAATGTTTCTATTCGCGGCTACTTATCAATGCGCCAGTAAATTCTTTTTCCTACCCCCATGGTGGGAATATATTAACCCCGGTAAAATTAGCGCCGACTGTAATAACATCATCTTTAGTTTCCCCGGTGATTTGCTAGCCGTTGGTTTGGCAATTGTCGACATGTTGCTTCGTATAGCCGGCTTGGTGGCCATCGTTTCTATAATTATTGCCGGCGTTAGCTACATTACGTCTGGTGGCATGGTGGAAAAAGCCGCCTCAGCCCGCAAACGGATATACAATTCCTTAATCGGACTAGCCATTGTGGCCATAGCCTCGGGCTTTGTGGCCTTTATTGGTAACACGTTGGTTAAATAATATGCACATTTTTTTTGCAGCCTGCAGCATCAAAACAGCCGGTGGACTTATAAGTAGCAGTAACTTGCCCTGCGCGGAGGCTAATGACCAGACTCTCCGGACTATTTTTCTAATTGCTTTTGCCATCATTGGCTCGCTAACTTTCCTGTTCCTGGTGATTGGCGGTACCCGCTACGCCCTGTCTAAAGGCGAGCCGGATAATATCCAAAGGGCCAAGAATGAAATAAAATACGCGGCCATCGGCCTAATAATCACCGCTCTGGCGGCCGCTACTGTTAACTTTGTATTGGGCAAACTCAGACCATGACTAGACGATTCAAAACTATCATTGCAGCTTTAATTTTGACTCCTTCACTCTTTTTTGTGGCCGCGCCTATAATCTTTGCCGCTTCTTCAAACCCCCTCGATCAAGCTTGTAGCCAGGGTACGGCCGCCACCAGCCCGACCTGTACCCAGGCTAAAACACAGGGTAAAACTAACCCGGTTTCTGGACCGGGCGGCGTAATTAACAAGGCCGCCAATATTATTGCCCTGATGGCCGGCATTGGCGCCGTCATAATGATTTTAATCGGCGGTTTCTTTTATGTAACCTCGGCCGGCAATGCCGAAAATGCCGCCAAAGCCAAGTCGCGGATTCTAAGCGCCTTAATTGGCGTGGCTGTTGTGGCTTTGGCGTGGGCGATTGTGCGGCTGATTACAGACCGGATAATTAGATGATAAGATAATGGATATGCTAAAGCGACTCAAGCTGCTACTGCTTGCACCCTTTATTATTACAACTTTTAGTCTTACGCCGGCTTTAGTTTTGGCTGACTGTACCAATCCAGCCACCACTGCTCAGGCCATACAGTGCGGCGCCGATAACACAGCCGGAGTACCCGGCAGCGCCGACCCAAGTACAAAAATAGACTCAACAATCGCCAACATCGTCAATATTATATCCCTCGTGGTTGGTGTGGCAGCCGTCATCATGATCATTGTTGGTGGATTCCGTTTTATAACTAGCGGCGGTAATCAGGAAAGTGTCAAGAGTGCTAAAAACACCATCCTCTATGCCGCCATTGGCCTAATTGTGGTGGCCTTAGCCCAAATAGTTGTCCGTTTTGTCATTAACCAATCTACCTAAATGATTGCCCGGTCCGTATTGACTGTGTCGTAAGTGCGTATATACTAAGCATAAGTAATAAGGAAATCCTAAAATGATCCAAAAAATCAAAAGTCACTTGTTAACATTAAGCGTAGCCCTTACCTTAGCCGTTCCTGCTCTTGCACCGGCCGTTGCTCATGCCGCTGATCCTAATATAAAAGATAACTTGTGTTCTGGCGCAAATCTTGATTTAACTCAATCTAACAAGGACTGTACCAAAAAAGCCAGTGTTAGTGATTTTCAGAACACCCTCGCTACCATTATCAATGTTATTTCGATCATTGTCGGCGTGGTAGCTGTCATTATGATTATCTATGGCGGCTTCAAATACATCACTAGCGGCGGCAAACAAGAAAGTGTTACTAGTGCTAAGAACACCATCCTCTATGGCCTTATAGGTTTGATAATCGTTGCCCTGGCGCAACTCATTGTCAAATTTGTCCTCAATCAAGCTACCACTGCAACCGGCTAATTGCTGATATAATGTCGGCATGCGTCGCTTATTAGTTTCAGTTTTCAGCTGCTTGCTGCTGCTGTTTTCATTTCAGGCAGCGACCGTTTTTGCCGACGATACCACTACCAGCCCCGAGCTCAAAAACGGCTTATGTGCCGGTGTTAACCTGGATGTAAACAGTAACTGTAATACTGGCGGGCTCAGCCAGGGCCAAGCCAACCAGAAACTGAACAATATTATCCATACCATCATTAACCTATTGTCGGTTGTCGTCGGCGTGGTAGCCGTTATCATGATCATAATCGGTGGCCTACGCTACATTACCTCCGGCGGCAGCGATACCAGTGTCACAGGCGCTAAAAACACTATTTTGTATGCCATCATCGGCCTAATTATCGTCGCCCTGGCCCAGGTAATGGTCCGCTTTATCCTTTCCAAAGTTACGCAAACATAAAATAGCCCCTCGTGGCGAGGGGCTATTTTATAAAATTATGTTTGTTTTACAAAACTTGGATTTTCTTCACAGTATCTTGCTTAACCTTAGCAAAGCTAATGGTTAGCACTCCATCTTTAAGTACGGCCTCAATCTCATCTTCTTTTACCGGCACCGGCAGGACAATACTGCGGCTAAACTCCCCCCAGTAACACTCCTGCAAAAAGTAGTTTTCAACGTCGTCTTCGACGCCGGAACTTAGCGTGCCGCGGACGGTCAGAGTGTTATCAGAAATGCTAACATCCAGGTCGTTCTTATTAACGCCGGCTACACGGCCTTTGACAACCAATTTTTCCTTGGTTTCATAAACATCTACCGCCAACTGCCCAGCCACCGGTTCTTCGTCCCAGGCATCATTTTCATCGTCTGCCGCGGTTGGCGTGCTGCCGGCCGAATCGGGCGGCATTGCGCTGTCGTCCTCACTCAAAAAAGCAGCGGTTATATCGTCGCCCATAAGTAAATCATTCTGCTGCTGGCCGCTTCGAGCCATAGCTATACCCTCCAAGTATTAAAATTTTATCCAGTTTACTTGTTTGTGTTAGTGCTAGTATAGCCCCTCCAAATAAAGGCGCGCAACATGTTATACTCATTTACAACAAAATAATTACAACATGAGTATACTCGAGGCAGCCATTGGGTGGGTTGCGCCGCCGCAGTGCGTTGCCTGCGGCAAGGAAGGTTTTGCCCTTTGTGTGGCTTGCTCTACCTCTGAAATCATAGCCTATGGGCAGCAGTGCTGGTTGTGCAATCGTGCTAGCCCACGCGGCCGCACTTGTCCAAAATGCCGCGGCGGCGGCCCGCCCCGCTTCGTGTGGATAACTACTAATTATGAGGGCGCGGCCAAAGAGCTGGTCAAAATATATAAATTTGGCCACCAGCGGGCAGCTGCGGCTGCCCTGAGCCGGCTAATGGTCGAGACGCTCCATGATTTTGATACCTCGGCTGAGCTAATAAGGCTGAACTATTTAATAGTTCCGGTGCCCACGGCTACTTCAAGAATCAGACAGCGTAGTTTTGACCACTCGGCACTGCTGGCTAGGGCTATTGGCCGGCAATTGGGCGCGGAAAACGCCAATGGTTTGGGCCGGCGCGGCCAGTCCAGGCAGCTTGGCGCTAAACGACCTGACAGACTATCCCAGCCTGAGGGTAATTATTTTGTTCGACTTCCACAAATTATAAAGGACCAGAATATTTTAGTGATAGACGATGTCGTAACTACCGGCGCCACACTCAAAACCGTCACCAAAGTTCTGCGCGCGGCCGGCGCCAAACGCGTTGACGCTTTGGTTTTCGCCAAGCGCCTGTAAATTAAAAATACTTGACTAGTCAAGTATTTTTTGGCGGAACAGACGGGTCTGGAACTTTTTAATTAAGATGAAATACCAGACGGCGGCCTGGGGCTAGATTGCCATCTTGGTCGTACACAAACAAGCTAATAAGCTTTTCATAAATACCCGGGTGCTCTTCAAGGTAATCTGCAAACTCTTTACTGGTCATTTCACCAAGCTTAGTTACCCTTCCGTTCTGGACTTCGGTTTCCAGTGTTGCAACTTTTTTGCCTTCAACAGAAGCACTCATTTTCCGATAGAGATCGTCAGATTTCTCTTTAATAGCCTCAACTTCTGCGGGGTGCTGCTCAACTTTATCTCGCAAGCCTTTATATACATCGTAGCCAACTATTTCTGTACCATCCTCAGAATAAATAACACAGGGAGATAGTGGTGCATCAAATGTGTTTTCACCCTGGTCATATAAAGCATCAACTTCCTCTTTAGGCATCCTTCCTAAAAATTCTGCTACCCCTAATTTCACATAATCTTGCATCACTGAGGTAGTTGCCTGTTCTAAGTATTTATTCTGGAGAGGAGCATCCTGTAGTCTAGTGCTCAGTTCATCGAGATAAGATTCTGGATTATCTTGACTTTCGTGAGCAGTTGGCAGTATTGGTTTTTGTTCCATGAGTACATAATAGCATAAGAGTCACTAAAAGTCAATAATTGATCCGCGGGAACGGGTCGTTTTAGAACTATATCTTTGGCGGAGAGGGAGAGATTCGAACTCTCGCGGGCACTTGCGCACCCCTAACGATTTAGCAAACCGTCCCCTTCAACCACTTGGGTACCTCTCCTGGCGGAAGGGGTGGGATTCGAACCCACGAAGCTTTCGCTTGCCTGTTTTCAAGACAGGTGCACTAGACCAACTATGCGACCCTTCCTTAGTTATTTTATAGGGGTAAGTATAACAAAGAAAGACCTTTATAGTTACGTCTCTAATAGTTTTAAGAAATTAAATCGTCTACAATAAGCATAAGATGAACGACGATAACTCCTGGGAATACAAGCCCGACGGTAAAGAAGTCTCGGCTGCCCCGGACCTGCCCGGCTCGCCGGCCAAGACTGGCACTCAGTCGTCCCAAAACACAACCATTTCCTGGTCGGCTTCGGAATATATTGACCACACCCGTGGGTCCAGTTGGTACTTAGCCTTAATTGCCGGCACTATCGCTGTTGCGGCTTTGATCTATTTTATAACCAAGGATTATTTTGCGACTGGCGTGGTTGGTTTTATGGGCGCGATAGTTGGTGTTTTTGCAACTCATAAGCCCAAACAGGTGGCTTACGAATTGTCCACTTCCAGCCTAAAGGCCGGTGGAAAAGTTTATCCGCTTAATATTTTCAAATCGTTTGCGCTCATCCATGAGGGCGCGCTTTCCAGTGTTAGTTTAATACCAATTAAGCGTTTTATGCCGCCGCTATCGATCTATTTTGATCCCGGCGACGAACAAAAGATCGTCAGCTTGCTGGGCGGCCACTTGCCGCTAGAAGAAGGCGGCCTTGACGCCACCGAACGGCTTGCCCGCCGCCTGCGATTCTAATTATCCGTTTAATACTGCCCGGTTTTCGAGTCGTGCATTATGAGATGTTGTAAGCCTAGCCTTCTCGTCGTGAACCGCCGCGCGATAGCCAGCAGCAGTGCCAGCTCCCAGCAACACGGTCCCACCCAAAAGGACGATAGTCTGAAGATCTTTAGTATGGGCTAAACCTTCCAACTCAGCCGTCAACGCAGGCTGATGGTAGATTGCTTCAGCCGAAGCAGCTTCGGACCTAATTTCACTTGCTGATTCATGGGCTTTATAAGCGCCTACACCCATACCCAGTGTGCCAACGGCGGCTGTGGTAGCGACGGCTTTTCTAACTATTGACATATCTATTCCTATTTATTTTTCTACTGAACTATAGCCATACTAGCATAAAATACTCTATAAGTCAATCCAGACACTGTTGAGTACAGAGTGGCGTTATCAAAGCCAAGATGTTAGAATTACCCCTGTTCGCGTCGGAGCAATG
>DKEK01000003.1:84162-115276 GCA_002452155.1 Candidatus Saccharibacteria bacterium UBA6824
CAAAGTAAGCGCCCGTAGCTCAGCTGGATAGAGCGTTGGCTTGCGGAGCCAAAGGTCGTAGGTTCAAATCCTATCGGGCGTACCAGATTATTATCTTAGTCAGCTTCTTTGATCGGCGAGGTGCAGAACATGCACTTGGTAGCTTCTTTAGGGATTTTACCCAGGCAATAAGGGCATTTTTTGGTTCCCTCTTCATCTGTAGATCTGCCGCGGAAGGCCATCTCGGACAATTTATTAATTGGTTGGACGACCACAAAAAAGACTACCGCAGCAATAATAATAAAAGTAATGACGTTATTTATTAGATCACCATACATAAACTGGCTACCGCCGATTGTAAAATGGGCGTTAGCAAACTGCTTGTCATGGTAAAAAATAGCCACAAAAGGCGTAATCATATCTTTGACCAGAGCATTAACAATACCTGTGAACGAGGCGCCAATAACAATACCGACAGCCAGATCCACCACACTGCCCCGGAGTATAAACTTCTTAAATTCCTTAAACATGATTGCCCTGCGTCCTTACGATATCAATTAAACCAGTTTTTAGGGAAAGTTGAAATATAATCTAGAGATTTTTAGAAGTGGCAATTAGTCTGTTCCGGGCGGTGTAGGCACTTCACGTATACCAACAAATGGCTGCCCTTCAGGGTCATTCATAAAAAAAGCCTGCACGGGCATGCCATTACTTATCCGGTGTCCTTCAATCAATGGCCCAAAACCAAGTTTGTCGCCCCGGACACCAGGAGTCTCGTTTTCAATTCCCGCTGACAAACTACCATCGCGTACCGGTAATCGACTGACGGGATCAGTCCACACGAAATCGCCTAAATTTTCTGCTCCAGTGCCCATAAATATCTTCGCTCTTCTAGCTAAACCCTTTAATTCGGAATCTTTATATCGTATTTTGTACCAAGAACCTAAGATACTCCGTTTTTTTAGCAATGCAAGGCACAACAAATAGAAACAGCCAAATTAGATAAGCCCCAATTCTGCTAGAATTAAGACACAAGGCTTAAGGGGGCAGAATGCGGCAAATTGATGGAAAATATAAGACTAGCGGGGATGTCACAAAGCTGGACGGCACGCCCATTCCAGAAGACGAACCTCTAATGCTTTTCCGTGGCCAAGACAAATTATTGCCCGAACTACTAGAAAAATATAACGAACTTTGTAAAAACGCCGGCAGCCCGCAGGACCAGTTGGATAAGGTAGCCCAGCAAATAGAAAAGATCAAACAGTGGCAAGCCGCCAATCCTAACAGGCTCAAAACCCCCGATTAGTTACTGAACTTTTATATTTTTGGACGGCTTCTTGGTTGGTTCCGGCTCGTGCTCAATAGGTGCGTCTGGATGGGCCGGGCCCGGGGCTTCTACGGCGTGCTCGGGCTGCGCATGCCCGCCCCTGCCTCTGTGAATAAACATCGGTAGCCCAATTGCTAATACGCCCAGCGCCGCATAAACGCCGCCGAAAATATAGTATGTTTTGTCAAGATTCCCGGTAAGATCTTTGGCTAGTAGACGGACTTTTTCTTGTAGCACCTTATTGTCCATATTGAGTTTAGGTAATGCCTTTTGGTTGACGCCCCAGTTTAAGACCCAGGCAAAGATCACCACTACAACTCCTACAATTAGCAAAATAGTGCCCGCCCGCCGCAGCCCTCGCCGGCGGCTGGTACTTAAAAATATCATGCCTAAAATCGTCACCAGGCTCAAAATGCCTAAAATTATTGGTGTTTTCTTAATTTTTTGGTAAGCCTGAGGCGCGTTTTTAAGCTGGTCATTAAACACCGACTGATTTGTGCCTGCCGACTTAACGCTATCGGCTGTAATCGCTGGCTCTTTCAAGAACCCCTGCCCGGAAGCTATATCGTTTTTCACTGTTGCGGCGGCTTGGGCCGGCGTCATGCCTGCCGGCAAGCAAGTGGCGCTAAACGGGTCAAACGAGTTGTTAGTAGGTTGTGCGCTGGTGCATTTTGGCAAGCTGGCCGCTTGCGCCTGGGCAGCTTTACCGGCCTCGGCGGCGAAAGTAGCTTTTATACTCGATACATCGATACTAAAATCCGGCGTGGCGGTTTTGCCGTTCAGCCAAGCATAGACGCTGTCTAGGACTTTCTCGGTGTTTTGTCTTAGGTATGCGGGCGTAATGGCATTTTCGGCGGCCGTCTTGACGCCTGGACTACTTAAGCTTATTCCCCCACCACTATCACCGGCGCTGTTTTTGGCCTGGTCAAGAGCACTAGAAACTACGGAACTATAGATACCACTGTCGGCCAGAACTTTCTTGATTGGCGCCGAACTTCCGGCCGTGCGGATGATACCGGCGTCAATAGCCAGAGCAAAAAGGAAAAGCGGCAGCAGGCCCGCCAGAAGTACGACCAGCATCCTCCTCAGAATATTCATAAGCACTATTGTAGGCTATTCGCGAAGGCTATACTAGAAATGTGGTTGAACTTAAACTGGCCAAAGACGAAGAAAAGGCTCTAAAAGACGCCAGTTTGCTGGAAAAATTCAATAAATTGCCGCCTAGCCACCAGCGTGAATACCACAAGTGGATCGAAGAAACCAAAAAACCCGAAACTCGCGCCGGCCGCATCGCCAAAGTGATCGAGATGTTAGCCAATAACCAAAAGTAACTGCACATGACCTAGAATTTCCTTCAAGATATAATAGCAATCCATGGCTTGGGATAAAATACAATTACAACCATCTTTACTGCTGTTAATTACAGGAGTTATGGCTATTACTTTACTAATGCAGAGTATCATTGGCCGTGGCCTGGACGCCCAACTGCGCGAGCCAGAGAACCTGGATGCCACCATCCTTTATAAAAAGCGCAAGATTATCGAGGTTCGCAACAAGGCCCAAACAGTCCCGGTCTGGCATGGGCCAGTCGAGCCGCTTAATATTCCGGCCGGCTCCACGCCAGTTATCTACGATATTCCAACCAGCCAGCCAGTTGTTTTTCTAACCATTGATGACGGCTGGACAAAAACTAGCGAAACCCAAAAATGGCTACTCGAGCACAAACTGCCAGCGACCTTATTTTTGATTAACGATGCCATCAAGAATAACTATGATTATTTCAAGTCTCTGCAAAACGCTGGTATGAGTATCGAGGACCATACGCTGACCCACCCGAATCTGGCCAAACTGCGCTTGGCTCGCCAGCAAGCCCAAATTTGCGGCGCGGCCGATACTTACCAAGACGTCTTTGGCCACCGACCGACACTACTGCGGCCGCCCTATGGGTCATTTAATGCCGCAACTATCCACGCTGCCAGCAGCTGTGGCATGCAGGCAATTGTGATGTGGCGGGTGGTTATCAGCAAGGGCGTCATTTATTTTCAGGGTGATCGCACCCAGCTAGAACCAGGCGACATTGTGCTAATGCACTTTCGGCCGGAATTTTTAGATGACGTGAAGGACTTTGTTAGCGAAACTAACCGCGCCCATCTGCAAATCGGCCACCTTGAAGACTGGCTCCAGTAGCTCTGGCGGAGAGAGTGGGATTCGAACCCACGGTACCTTGCGGCACACCGCTTTTCGAGAGCGGCACCTTTAACCACTCGGTCACCTCTCCTCGTCGGAGCAAGCTGCAAGCTTGCGACGACGAGCAAATAAATAAATTTTCTTGCTCGTGTCTACAGCTTTACGCTGCTCCTCCTCTCAATTTCGCAAAAACTGCTGAAGCGGGTTTTTGCGAAATTGTAAAAAACCTAAGAACAGTGGTAATTATAATTGGCTCTCCTATCTTTTGCTATCATAGAGCCATGGGGAAAGGTTTGATTAGTTTGATGTTTACGGTTGGGGCGTGCACCTGGATATATACCAGGCTCCAGCGTACCAGCGGCAACAACACTCAGCGTTCGCTGAGCGCTGTGGCGGTCGCCGGTGTACTTATTTTCGTGGTTTTCTTTGTAATTTTAAGCCTCTTTGGTCTCTAAGATGTCCGACAGCATCTTCACCAAAATTATCAGGGGCGAAATCCCTTCACATAAAGTCTATGAAGACGACAAAACTTTCGCCTTTTTGGACATCTCGCCATACACATACGGTCACACATTGGTCGTTCCAAAAGAAGAAACTGATCACCTCTGGGATTTAAATGACGAGCTTTATTTACATGTTATGAAAGTGGCCAAAAAGATCGCCGAACGCCAGCGTGAAGTATTAAAACCAAAAAGAGTCGGCATTATTGTCGAGGGATTTGCTGTTCCCCACGCACATGTCCACGTCTTCCCAATGGAAGGCGGACTTGAATATACTCTTGAGCATGAGGTGGAAAAACCGACTGAGGAACAACTGGTCGAAATGGCTAAAAAACTAGCCTTATAGTAGCTAAAAGTCCCTAGCTTTAAGCTTAAAGCTTTTTGCTTACAGCTTAGCTCTGGTATTATATGGCTATGAGGTGCAGTTTTGAGAGTCGTTGCGTGGATCCCGTTAGAAGTAAGTATTTTATAGAATATAAAATCTGCCGATTCGCTGGCAGCGAATCGGACTTCTAACGGGATGGATGAGAAAGATTTAGGCAAGCGGCTACAGTTGGCCAGAAAAAGGGCTGGCTTAACTCAGCAGCAGTTATGTCAAAAAGCCGGTCTTAGCTACTCTACGCTGGCCAAAATCGAGCGCGGCGCCATCCGCTCACCCAGCGTTTTTACAGTCGCCAATATCGCCGGCGCCACCGGCACACCACTGGAAGATTTACTAGACTTAGGAGCCAAAGCCGCCAGCTCCCCTGCCCCGACTGATGCTAAAAAACGCTCCAAAACCGGTGTCCGGTTTGTTTATTTTGATATTCATGGCACCCTAGTGCGCTATTATCAGCGGGCTTTTACTGATGCCGCCCACGATCTGCATGTACCAGCCGATGCTATTGAAACGCTGTTTTGGCGGCACAACGATTCGCTAAACGGCGGGCAGGTTAGTTTGGAGGAATTTAACTCTGAGATTTCTAAAGAGCTGGGCGTGCCTGGCTTTGATTGGCACAAATATTACATTAAAAACATCCAGGCGATGCCCGGCATGGAAGAATTATTACGCTGGGCTGCCGAGCATTACGAGATAGGTATCTTAAGCAATAACGCCCCCGGTTTTATAGATGAGTTGAAGCAAAAAGGGCTAATCCCTGATGTTGAATTTAAGGCTGTGATCGATTCTTGCAAGATTGGCGCCATAAAGCCTGAAGCCAAGATTTATGAGATAGCTCAAGAACTAGCGGCTATGGAGCCAAATGAAATTCTGTTCGTTGACGACACACGCCTATTCTTAACCGCAGCTGACCGTCTTGGCTGGCAAGTCTTGTGGTTTGACGAAGATCATCCCGAAGACAGCATCGCCCGCATCAAAAAACACCTAGAGTTCTAAACAAACTTTATATAGCAAAAAATTATCACTTTCTCTAACTGACTCTCTAACTAGCTATGTTATTTCCTGCCGATGTTATAACTTAGTTATAACATCGGCAGGAACAAGTAGAGGGGGAAACTACCGCTAAAACCTCAAAGCTAGCTATTGCTGTAGAGATTTTTCGAAGTTTTTGAGTTCTGAATTCAAAGTTTCTAGCCAATCTCTTTCTTCTGTCAGCTGGTTTTTGGTGTCTTGCACCAACTTCTTGGGTGCCCGAGCAACGTAGGCTTTATTGGCTAGACGTCCATCTAACATCTTGACCTTCGATTCCCGGTCCCGGACTTGGTCCTTCAGCTTGTCTAGATATGATTTGGCCCTCTGCTGGTCTATATCTAGCCAGGCAGTAGCTTTGGTGCCCGTTAAACGGATTCCCTGCCTTTTGTCGGTCGGCTCAACCTTCCCAAGCCGCCCGAGGCGCCGCACAAGCTCCTCATTGGCTTCAATTAATTCGGAGCCTTGGTAAAGCAGTGCCGGCTTGCTAACGCCGATGTTTGTGGCTATTTGGCGGGCCTCACTAATAATTTTCATAAGCTGCTCAAACTGCCGGGCTTTGGCCTTGTCGGATTGAGTAATCTCCGGCCAAAGCTCGGCCGCCAGCAGGCTTTTTTGGCCCAGGTTTTGCCAGATAGCCTCGGTAATAAACGGCACGAATGGATGGGCCAGTTTTAGAGTGCTCTCAAGCACACGGTTAAGCACGCCTGCGTTTGGTTCAACCTTGCTGGCTTCGACATACCAATCGGCAAAATCGTCCCACACAAAATGATACAAAAGATCATAAGCTTCGCTGAAACGGAAGCCCGTCAAAGCCTTATCTAATTGTTGTGAAAAAATACTTAACCTGTTAAGTATCCAATGATCTGCTGGCGATTTCGGAATGATTTCACCACCGTTATTTTCCACGTCTTGAATATAGCGGGCGATATTCCAAAGCTTATTAGCAAAGTTGCGGTTGGCCATAATTTTGGACATCCCCAGTCGCTGGTCGTTGCCGGCCGTCGTGCCCGCCACCAGCGCCAGCCGCAGGGCGTCGGTGCCGTATTTTGGGATGACGGAAGTAGGGTCGACTATCGTTTCGGGGTCGCTTTTACTCATTTTTTTGCCCGCCTCGGTGCGTACTAAACCGTGCAAATAAACGGTCTTAAAGGGCACTTGTCCGGTAGCGTATGTGGTTGCTAAAATCATCCGGGCAACCCAAAAGAAAAGGATGTCCCAACCAGTTTCCATGACGTCAGTCGGATGGTAGGTTTTAAAGTCAATGCTACGCTTTAGCAAGTCATCCAGGCTCAGCGAATAGTCGAGGGCTAGCTCTTGGTCAATCAGCGTACTCCAGGTCCAAAGGGCCGAAGAAAACCAGGTATCGAGAGTGTCCGGATCACGTCTCCACCCCTGCCCTTTGGGCGGGGTAACACCAACATAAAGTTTTTTTCCTTTGTACCAAACTGGTACTTGGTGGCCCCACCAGATCTGTCGGCTGATGCACCAGTCGCGCAGGTTGTCTATCCAGTAGTAATAAACTTTTTCGAAGCGCTTGGGTAAGATCTTAATATCGCCATCTTCAATCACCGCTCGCATAACCTCGCGCAAAGAAAGCCGCTGACCCTTCCAATCAACCGCCGGACGGTTGACATCGACGAACCATTGCAGCTTGATTTGCGGCTCGATAACCCCTTTGCCGCGATCATTCAAAGCTACATTGTGGGCGTAGTCGTCTTCTTTGACTAGCAGCCCCCTGGCTTTTAGTTTAGCGAGGATTTTAGGTCGGGCTTTCTCGATAGTTTGGCCGGAAAATTCGCCGGCAATTGGCAGTAGTCGGGCGTCAAAGCCAATGATTTGCTCCTTCTCCAGTCCGTGCCGTTCAGCAATCTCAAAGTCAGTCCGGTCATGCCATGGCGTGATAGTCATCACCCCTGTTCCGAAGGCCGGATCAACCGCTTCATCTTTAATAACCGTGGCTTTAACCTTGCCGTTTATCCACTCGGCTTCAAAAGTGTCACCATGCTTATACTGGGCGTATCGCTTGTCACTTGGGTGCATGACCACATATTTGTCACCGAACTTGGTTTCCGGCCGGGCGGTGCCAATCTTGAAAGGACCGTACTGCAAGGTGTAAAACGGCGCTTTTTCTTCCTTATGGACGACTTCGTCATCAGACACGGTGGTTTCTGACTTCGGATCCCAATTAACGATGCGGTGACCCCTGTAAATCAGGCCGTCTTTGTACATTTTGACAAAAACTTCATTAACCGTCCGGTTAAGGGCCTCGTCTAAGGTGTAGCGCCCCCGGCTCCAGTCGACACTGGCGCCCATAGCCCGAATTTGGGCATTAATGGTGTCGCGGCTATTGCCGACAAACTCCTTGACCAGCTTTATAAACTCTTCGCGACCGATGTTATGTTTATCAGTCCCCTGCTCTGCTAGTTTCTTTTCGATGATGGCGTTGGTAGCCAGAGCGGCGTGATCTGTTCCTGGCAGCCACAGGACGTCTCTACCCTTCTGCCGTTGCCATCTGGCAATAATGTCCTGGAGGGTTAAAAATAGGGCATGGCCGACATGCAGAGTGCCGGTTTCGTTGGGCGGCGGCATAGCCATAGAAAAGTGTGGTTTAGAACTGTCGGGGTCAGCAATAAATAGCCCACTCTTTTCCCAGAGGTTATAGATATCTTTTTCGTATTTTCCGGCCTCGTAGGCCTTCGGTAATGCCATATCTGTTAATCAGTATAGCAAAGTACTTTTAACACTTTGGGTCGCCAAAGTGTCGCAAAACTCCCGGGCGCGTCTGAAATGCAGAATGAATCTAAGCTGGCTCTCAGGGCGCCGAAACAACTCCCTTCGGTCGGTCCTTCAATCTTTCCATAGGAGGTTCAGGACGCAGTTTTGGCTTAATTCCCTGCTCACTCAGCTTATCTTTATCTGTTTCTGCCGATGCCCGGAGCAGGAACTAATCTGTTAACAAGGGACAGGGTAGCATTAAACAGCCTATTCTCACCTTTCCTATGAAAATCAGCAACTTAATACCAGCCTTTCATCTGAAAAGGTACCCAAAATACACCTCTGATTGTTTTTGCCTCTCCCAACTTCTTTCAAGAGAGCTACTTGAGTTGTTTGTTCTATACTTAGAAGCATATGCCTATTGGACAAAATTGCCAAATCATTACATAGATAGACTAGATTTCACCTCTAAGGAGTAGGGGTCAGCCGGTTTCTGGCCGTTTATGGCTAAGTAATAGCCGAGGGTAGCTATCATTGCGGCGTTGTCACTACAGAGTTTGATATCCGGGTAAATAACAGGGGCAGAGAAGGCTTTTGAGGCTTGTTTGCGTAACTCTTGGTTGGCCGCTACGCCACCGGCGATAACTATGCTTTTGGGTTTATATTGCCGGGCGGCTGCCTCTAGCTTAGATACCAGCGTTTGGGCGGCTGTATGTTGGAAGCTGGCAGCAATATCGGCCTTCTGGGGCTCTGTTAAGGCCGCTGGAAGCTTGGTAGAAGGAAAGGTGTAATCATGGCCGCTTGCACCTTGAGCGGCCCGCAAAACGGCTGTTTTGAGACCAGAAAAACTGAACCCATAGGTGTTATCCACCTTAGCAATCGGTAATTTAATAGCTTGGGCATTGCCTTTTCCAGCGGCCTTATCGATCGAGGGGCCACCAGGGTAGGGTAGGCCCAGCATTTTAGCCACCTTATCGTAGGCTTCGCCGACGGCATCATCGGACGTTTGGCCCAGCAATTTATAATCGAGGAGATTTTTAAAAAGGGCTAATTGGGTGTGGCCACCGGAAACAATCAGCGCCAACAGCGGAAACTGAGGTGGCTTGGTTGGCAGTTTGTAACCGGGCAGGGGAGTTTCGGTTAAAAAAACGGCAAAGACGTGAGCCTGTACGTGATTAACAGGGAAGAGCGGTTTGTGGTTGGCGATAGCCAAAGTGCGGGCTGTTAAAACACCTATCAGTAGGCTGCCGACAAGGCCCGGACCCTGGGTAACGGCAATCGCGTCAACTTCCTCCCAAGTCGTTTTGGCAACCCTTAGGGCTTCTTCAATAACAGGCGTGATTACTTCCAAATGGCTACGGGCGGCAATTTCCGGCACCACGCCGCCGTAGGCGGCGTGTAAGGTAGCAGAGCTAGCAACAACATTGCTAAGCAGCTTATAGCCATCTTCGACGACAGCCGCCGCAGTCTCATCACAGGAAGTTTCTATTCCCAAAATCTTCATCAGTGCTAGTATACTTTAGACAATGAGTTTTAGAAGTGTCGTCAAAGCTTTTATCCCGCAGAAGCTATTTAAGAAAATCGAGCCGTATGGCCACTTGGGAGAGGCGGTTTTGCTAAATAGCCTCAATGGTTTTCCGTGGCGGGGCCTTAATGTTATCGGCGTAACCGGTACCAACGGCAAATCATCGACTTGCTTTTTAATCCACCGGATGATGGCTGATGCTGGTTACAAAGTCGCCTTACTGACGACCATCGCTTATGGGGTAGGGGATGATATTAAGCCGCAGGACGAGCATATGACGACTTCGTCAGTACCCAAGTTGTTGGGGCGTTTGAAACAGCTAAAGAAGGCCCATAATTTTGATTGGGTGATCCTGGAAACCACCAGCCAGGGGCTGGCCCAGCACCGGGTATGGGGTGTGCCTTTTAGTATCGCCGTGATGACCAATGTGACGCACGAGCATTTGGATTATCATGGCACGTTTGAAAATTACCTGGGCGCTAAGCGCCGGCTGTTTAAGCTCACCGATCGCAACAAGAGAGGCCGGCGTACAGGGGTTATCAATGCCGAAGATCCCAGCGCCAAGTTATTTGAAGCTGACATTGCCAGTTCACTGACTTACGGCTTGAAAGCCGGTGAAATCAGGACAAGCGACATAAAAGCGACCTCTAGCGGCTCGGATTTCACCGTGAAATCACAGACTGACAAGGATCTTATGCTTAAGATTCACAGCAATCTGCCCGGCAGTTTTAATGTTTCTAATGCCCTAGCGGCCGTAGGCGTTGGTCTTGTGCTCAAACTTGAATCCGGGCAGATAGAGAAGGGCATAGGGGCCCTTAAGCATGTAGAGGGCCGCATGACGCCCATTAATGAGGGCCAGGCCTTTAATGTAATTGTCGATTATGCCCACACGCCGGACAGTTTTGAGAAGCTATTCAAGGATTTAAAACCGGTGGTCAAAGGTAAACTGATAGTGATGTTTGGCTCGGCCGGCGGCCAGCGCGACCCGGCTAAGCGCCCCATTCAGGGTGAGCTGGCTGGAAAATATGCCGATGAAGTGATTTTGACCGAAGAAGATGACCGCGACACCCCCGGCATGGAAATTTTGGAGCAGATTGCTGTCGGCGTACAAAAGAACGGCAAAGTCCGTGACAAAGACCTATTTCTGGTCCATGATCGGACCGAAGCCATAAAGTTCACACTTGGCCGGGCCAAAGCCGGCGACACGGTGTTGCTGCTAGGCAAAGGTCACGAAAAGACTATCGATCGGGCTCATGGCGAAGATCCGTGGGACGAAACTGCCATTGCCAAAGAAACTCTTCATAATTTGTTGTCATCTTCGCGGAAAAAATGACAATTGGTCATCTAGGCAATGCCTATCCAGTACCTAGGCATCTCCCCTGTTAAGCATTACCACTTTGCTAAAATCGAGCCTTTTATCCACATGGGCATGGCTTGATCATTTAACACGATCAATAAAAAGCTAAGACCAATCAGAACTTTAACTACCGCCACTTTTAACAGACGAGTGGCTAAGCTTTGCATAGATGGCCTGACCTAAAGATGGCGCACTAGTTCATTTGAAAGCTCTGGCTCGGCTCTGGTATAAGGCACCAAGCCACCGCTCGCACAGAAACCTCGGCGCTACCTATTGACAACCATAGCACTTATGGTAGAATTTTAGTTAATCGGTAGGCTAAAAAGGCCGCCGGGCGTCGGAGACAAACACTAATATGACAGGAAAAGATAATAAAAAGCTCTTATTTGCCTTTTCGTTGAGAGGGTGGCTAAGAGCCTTTTGTTTTAGAAATGAAATAAGAGACTCTGTACCATTCGGCAAGCAGTAGTGTCCCTTCTACCCCTGAAAGGGGGAGCAATGAACTGCATCGCCGCCGACCCCGTTGACGCCAACTGGCGCATACTCCAAGAAGGTTTGGAGAAGCAGCTGACGCCTCGAGGTCGGAGCCGCCTGAGCGGCCATCGCCGGACCCGAGGCCATGAAGTGCTCCAGAAGCACGATGGCTCGCCGAAACGCTCAGGTCGTCGCTTCGTGGCCCTTGCACGTGCGACGATCGGCGACATCGAGGAAGTCGACGCGTCCGACGAGGACGAAACCATCGGCGAGCCGCAGCTCGTTGTCGGCTACAGTCGCTGTGCGAGGAAGCACGTCGAGGCACGCGCCAAGGAAGAAGTGCGTGAGCAGACAAGGGAGTTGCGTGAGCTCGACGCCAGGCTGCACACCGTCTGCTCCGCGGCCGCCGGCACTGTCGCAAGGCGACGGGCTGAGCTCGAGGAACTTCTCGAGTTCCTGGTTTCGTCCGGTGGCCGTTCGGAGGCGATCGTCGCTGCGGAGCTGAAGCTCTTCGATCTCGATATCGCCGCGCAGTACGCTGCCGCGTAGGGACTACTTCGGGGGCCGGCCGAGCCGGCCGGCCCCCACACTCAACTCTTGTTGCCGAATTTTTTATCAACTTCGATCGATTTATAAAACGATAATTTTTCTTGACCCGGTAGTGAGCTTTCTCGACTATCCACAAAAGTGGATACTATTTTGCACAGCAAAAAACGCGAAAGTCTACTACGGGGTTGACTGGAAGCTGGCACTCTATTATGATGAGTGCTAGAAAAACAGTTCTAACGGAGGAATTAATATGGCAGTGAAACTACAGCCATTGGCTGATTGGGTGGTGGCCGAGCAAGAAGAGGCTGTTACTAAGACAGCTAGCGGGCTTTATTTGCCTGATAAAGCGGCTGAAAAACCCAAAATTGCTAAAGTCTTGAAGGTCGGCAAGAATATTAAAGATATCAAGCCGGGTGACCGCATTGTCTATAAAAGTTACTCTACGACCGAGCTGAAAATTGATGGCAAGGATTACATTTTAGTTAAAGAAGAAGACATTTTAGCGACCGTAAACTAGGAGGAAACCAGATGGGAAAGAAAGTATTTTATGATGATGACGCTCGCCGCCGGGTACTGGGCGGAGCACAAATTTTATATGATGCCGTAAAAACCACTATGGGCCCCAAAGGCCGTAACGTGGTGATTGGCAAAAGTTATGGCAACCCGACTGTTACGCATGACGGTGTGGCCGTCGCTAAAGGTGTGGATATTGATGACGTTGACGACGAAACTCTGGGCTATAAGGTCGGTGCCGAGCTTATAAAACAAGCGGCCAGCAAGATGAACGACGTCGCCGGTGACGGCACCACCACAGTTACGGTTTTGACTTATCACATTTTGAACGAAGCCAATAAGCTGATTGCCGCCGGCCACAACCCGATGCAGCTGCGCAAGGGTTTGGAAGCCGCCGCCCAAGAGGCTTTGGGGAAACTGGGCGGCTTAAGCGAATCGATTACGGGTAAAAAGAACCGGGTGGCCGAAGTCGCTACAATTTCGGCTGGTGACGAGCAAATCGGCCAGCTAATTGCCGATGTTATGGAAAAAGTCGGCAAGGACGGCGTGGTGACAGTTGAAGAAGGGCAGGGACTGGCACTCGAAAGCGAGGTTGTAGAAGGCTTTACCATGGACCGCGGCTACGTTAGCCCGTACATGGTGACCGATACCGCCCGCATGGAAGCTGTCTATAATAAGCCGGCCATTTTGATCACCGACCAAAAGATTAGCTCTATCCAGGAGTTTTTGCCAATGCTGGAAAAACTAGCTGCTGCCGGCAAAAAAGACCTGGTTTTGATTGCCGAAGATGTTGAGGGCGAAGCGCTGGGGACACTTATCCTGAACCGCTTAAAAGGTGTTTTTAATACCGTGGCCATCAAGGCTCCGGCCTTTGGCGACCGCCGCAAGGAAATCCTGGAAGATATCGCTATCTTAACTGGCGGAGAGGTTATAAGCGAAGAGCTGGGTATTACATTTGAAAACGCCGACATTTCGGCCGTGGGTTCGGCCCGTAAGGTCATTGTGACTAAAGACGAAACGACAATCATCGAAGGCGGTGGTGCGCCAACCGCCATAAAGACCCGGATCGAGCAGATTAATAAACAAATTGAATCGGCTTCTTCCGAGTACGATCGGGAGCAGTTGGAGAAACGCCGGGCGGCATTGCAGGGCAAAGTAGCCGTTATTAAAGTTGGTGGGGCTACCGAAACCGAAATTGAAGAAAAGAAATTCCGGGTTGACGACGCTGTGGCCTCTGTTAAATCGGCACTTGATGAAGGTGTAGTTCCGGGCGGTGGCGTGACATTTATTAATCTGGCTAAAGCCATCAAGGTTGACGGTACAGGCTCAGATATCGCCGGTAAACAGATACTAAAAAGCACGCTGGAACAACCATTTAGAATATTGCTGGGCAACGCCGGGTTGAATGCCGACGAATGGCTGCCTAAAGTCAAGGCCGGAAAGCCCGGGCTGGGCGTCAATGTCAGTAGTCCAAGCGGCCTGGTGGATCTAAAAGCTGCCGGTATAGTTGACCCGACACGAGTTGCCAAGGAAGCCTTACAAAACGCTGTTTCTATCGCCGGAACGGCTATGACCATGGGTGCACTTGTAGTGAATATTCCCGAAAAAGCCCCCCCAGCTGCTGCCCCAGATATGGGCGGCGGCATGGGCATGATGTAAGAACATAAGACACCCACATCATGGGTTTCTTATCGCGCCGAGTGCGAAATGAATTCGACACTCGGGCTATCTTCCCGATAAAAGCCGAAACAGCCCACGTTGAATAAAGATTGAATATATTGTAAAATAAACATAACTAAGCTGATTGTTTTATCGAAATGTCAGAATATCAGGACGAGGTTTTATTAGACACACCTAAGTCTCAATCCGACGAGGCTAGCTTTATGGACCCCAGAGAACTCCAGGAAAAATATCGTGCATTCGCTGACCTTTTCTATGATCGCTATGTGGCCATCAATGAAACTGTACGTAGCTCGCCGGAGGCTACTGAGGAGAAAGAGCGACTGGCAGCAGTGTACGCGGGCCTTTACCGAACATCAAGAGAGATTTCTAAACTGCTAGACCGAAAAGTTTTTCAGACTCTTGCTGACCCCTTTTGGCCGAGGGAAAGCATGGAGCCGGTTGCTCGCAGGAAGGGTATGCGCACCGATTGGTTTATTGCTGCGGTTGAAACTTTCAAAGATCGTCCCATAGATGTGGAAGATTTATCAAAGATTGTCTTCGCCGAAGAACATGATTTAAAAGACAGAGAAAAAATTATTCATAGGACCATATCGGTATACGCTAATAGGAGGAGCTATATAGACAGCAAGCTAGGTGAAAAAGGCCTAGAGTTAGCATACGACGCAATCTCACTTCTTGGCAGACCATTACGTTGGACCACCTTTGTTTGCGTAGAAATAGACAAGACTATCCAGCCTGAAGACTTCGACGAGTCCCTGAGACCCACTGATGACGAACTGAGAGAAGTAGCTAAAAAACTAAGGCAGAAAGAACTATCTGCCCAGCAGACTCTTGCCGGAGAAGCGGAGTGAGAGCTAAGGTAGAAAAACGCTTGCGCTTAAGGGGTTAAGGGCTTGCTATTATGGACTATTTCTAATATAATATGGATGAACTCGCCCGCCTAAAATTTCAGAGAAACTTTGGTGGGCCAAAGGAGATTTATGAGCCCCAAGAATGACAACCAGGAGCCCGACGCTAAACCGGATGTAACGGTTGATATTCCCCATGATGAAAAGCGGACTCCGTCGGCACCGGCCAGCGCGCCGCCTCTGCCCGCGCCAGAGCCTCTGCCCACCCGGCCGATAAACATTACCGACAATGTTTCAACCCCTCCGCCGGTTGTGCCGCCTATCTCGCCGGCTGAATTCCACGAACACCAGGGGCGCCGCTGGCCGGCGATTTTGATGTATCTTATCCTGGCTCTTTTAGTAGCCGCTTTGGTAGTTTTTGCCGGGCGGTGGATATATCGCAGCGCCACCCACCAAAGTTCCAAAACCAACAAACCAGCTAGCTCAAACCAAAGCCGAACTCCATCACTACCTCCTGCCACCAGCCAGACTCCTGCCACTGGCGCTGGCTCTACCCAAAGTCAGACCACCGGCCAACCGGCCGCCAATAGCCAATTACCCAATAATGGTCCAGGGGATGTAGTTGCCATCTTTATCGGCACAGCCCTAGCGGTCGGCGGATTGCATTTTCTTTACAATCTGCGAAAACAAAACTAAATCTCCAAGATCCGCTCAACATAATTCCTAGATATTTATTTGTAATCGCGATGTTATAACAAAGTTATAACATCCAAAATGAAATAACCGTTGATTACTGCTTTTTGTTTATTGTTGTTTGGCTTGGGCTTGCTGGGCGAAGTAGTTTATCTCGTTGACAATATCTAAAAGGGCCTGGGCGCGGGCTTTTTCATCAGTTATTTGGTTGGCGGCCGCATAAGCTTCGTGGAGCATTTTGGAATTGTCCGAAGCCTGGATTAGCATCATCAAAGTCTTGAATTTCTCGTCTGGAGTTTGGTCTAGGTGACCAAGAAGTGGCTCTAAGCTTTGCAGCGCTTGCTGTTTAATTTGGGCCAAAGCCGGGTCGATAGCGGTATCGGTCGCTAATTGGGCAGACGGCATGGCCAAAGGGTCAGGTACGACCGGTGCGCTGGGAGTGGAAGATATTACATCGGGCGTACTGCCAGGGGCACCGGCTGGACTGCCTACGCCCGCTGCTTGAGCGCCGGAATTCTGATTTTGATCGTCGTTACCGAACATTCCACCCCCAGCTCGCCAAAGGCGAGCAATTAACAATTTTCAATTATCAATTTACAATCTCCGCTGCAAAAGCACAAGCTTAACGGCTAATGGTAAAAGCACGGAAAATGGTAAACGGTGAACGGTAAATGTAAAATGGAGTCATGTTAGACGACCTTAAGTACATCCATCAGCGTGACGGACAAGATGCGCTGGGTATTGCCGAGAAGCAGTGGCAGCAGCTTGAACATAATTTCGAAATACCAAAAATCGAAGGCGAATTTGAGAATATTGTTTATGCCGGCATGGGCGGCTCAGCATTGGCCGCCGCGCTCAGTATCAGCTGGCCCGGTCACATGATTCCGTTTGAAATCTGCCGAAATTACCAAATCCCGGCCTATGTGTCGGACAAAACATTATTTATCGCTTGTAGTTTTTCGGGAAACACCGAAGAGACATTAGCGGCTTTATCTGAGGCCGAAGGCAAAGATGCCAAAATAGTAGTAATAGCTAGTGGCGGCAAATTACAGGAAATTGCCGAGGCTAAAAACTATCAGTTGCTACTAACTCCAAAAGTACAGCAGCCCAGGTACGCAGTTTTGTATATGTTCAAAGCTCTGGTAACGGGACTGGGAGCCGCTGGTTTAACTAAAGACACTTCCAAGCTCGAGATAAGCGCCGCCGCCAACTTTCTGAAACAAAAAGTGGCTGCCTGGATAGCTACTATACCCACTAAAGACAATCCGGCTAAAAAATTGGCCGAAGAACTGGCAGGCAAGTCGGTTGCAATATACGCTGGTCCACTACTAGCGCCTGCCGCCTATAAGTGGAAGATTGATTTTAATGAAAACGCTAAAAATATTGCGTGGTGGAATCAATATCCTGAATTTAACCATAACGAAATGATTGGCTGGTCCAGCCACCCAATTGAAAAAATCTACGGCATCGTTGATCTACGTAGCGGCTTAGAACACCCGAGGATCCAAAAGCGGTTTGAGGTTACAGAAAAAATGTTGTCCGGCCGTCGCCCTTCGCCAAATGTTGTGAATGTCGAGGGCCAAACCGTCTTGGAGCAGTTGCTTTGGGCCGTTGTCTTTGGCGACTTTGTTAGTATCTACTTGGCGCTTCTCAATGGCGTCAATCCGTCACCCGTCGACCTCGTTGAAAAATTCAAAACCGAGCTTGATAAATAATTTTATCCGCGGAGAGCGTCGATGGGGTGTTTGCGGGCGGCTTTTAGGGCCGGAGCGCCGCTAAAAATAAGCCCGACAGTAATTGACACAGCCACGGCCAGTATCATGACCATTGGCGTAATTACCGGATGCAGACCGGTGTAAAGCCGCAGTAGACCAAAAATAATCAGCGACACCAAAATACCAATAAAGCCGCCGCCGATAGTTAAGACCAACCCTTCAATTAAAAATTGACTAAGGATTTGGCGGTTGGTGGCGCCGATGGCTTTTCTAATACCGATTTCACGCGTCCGTTCGCTGACACTAACCAGCATAATGTCCATAATACCGATGCCGCCGACCAGCAGGGCTACAGCCGCCAAGCCGGTTGTAAAACCAGTCGCCGTATTAACCACATTACTGGTTAGATCGAGCAGCTGCCGCTGCTGCAGCACGCTAAAATCTTCACTGCCGCCGCGGTTTTGCAGCAGCTGATGGCGGATATCGGCCGCCGCCACATCGGGACTGGTTCCAGGGTTGGTTTTGACCAGGATTTGCAAAATGTTAGTGCGTCCGCTGACCAAATTTTTGGCGGGAATAAAGGGTAGAAAAATAGTTTGGTTAAGGTCGGATTGCTGGGCGGAGATAAGACCGCCAGCCGACGGCGTAAACGCACCGCGGACAATAAAGTCCTGGCCTAAAATGCTAAGCGTGTGACCGATTGGGTTGAGGCCGCCAAAAAGCCGGGTGGCTACACCCGAGCCAATAACTGCTACATTATCGGAGAGGTTATCTTCGGTAAAAAAGGCGCCACTGTCCATTTTAGGGTGCAGCAGATTGTAAAGTTCTGGGCCGGTGCCCAGTACCGAGACATTGTCCAGTTGCTGGCCATCACCCGCGGCGCTGTTGGTCACAAAATCGACCGGGACAGCCACGGCAACGGAAGGTAATTTAGAAATTGTTGAAACATCTTGCTCGCTCAGGGTACTGGTACTTAAAAAAGCCAGCAAGTTTATGTTCTGGCGGGTCGAACCGGAGCTAACTAATTTGCCGGGGCGGACGGTCAAAACATCACTGCCCAAACCATGGACTTGGCCGACAACCTGCTGTTTTAAACCTTCGCCTAGGCTGACGACCGTAATCACCGAACTGACGCCAATAATGATGCCCAGCATAGTCAGCAGGCTGCGCCACTTGGCGCTGCGCAGGCTGGCAATAGCAGTTTTTAAATTACCGCTCCACACTATCTTTTACCTTTCTTGCTCGACCCCTTTTGGCTTTCTTTTTACGCCCGCGTTGGGGTGTTCTGGCCATAGCTTTGCCCGGCACATCTTTCATCAGCGCCGAAACGCCGGCGATAATATCCTCCTCGGTAGTTTTGCGTTTACGCAAGTAGGTCTGGAGGGCGCCCTTGGCCACCGCGCCGATGGAAGTAGATTCGTCTTCGACCACCGTGCCGTCGCGCATATAAATAACCCGGCTGGCGTAGCGCGTCAGTTCAGGGTTGTGGGTGACCATTAAAATTGTGTGTCCAGAGCGGTGGAGGTCGGCCAGCAACTCCATAACGACCTTGCTGTCGTGGCTGTCCAGGTTGCCGGTTGGTTCATCGGCAATAATAATACTGGGGTTATTAATAAGCGCCCGGGCAATAGCAGCCCGCTGCACTTGGCCGCCAGACAGTTGTTTTGGGAAAAAGTACTCGCGGTCGCGCATACCAACGAGCTCTAACATGTCACTGGCGCGCTTTAGGCGCCGTACTGGGGTCATACCGCGGTAGGCTAGGGGCAAGGCAACATTCTCTAGTACATTTAGTCGCGGTAGCAAGTTATAAAACTGAAAGACAAATCCAATCCGGTCACGGCGCAGTTTGGCCTGGCGGTTAGGTCGCAGGTGGGATGAGTTTTTGCCATCCAGCAGGTAGGTGCCGTGGGTCGGCCGGTCCAATAGGCCAATAAGATTCATCAATGTAGTTTTGCCACAGCCGCTGGGGCCCATGATGGCCAAGAATTCGCCCTTCTGGACAGCCAAATCGACCTCGTCCAGTGCCAGGGTGGTGGCTTCGCCGAAGCCGAAGATTTTCGATACTTCCTTGAGTGCAATCAGCGCCATTTAGATTTGTTACCTTTTTCTTGTTTATGAAGTGTTAAAAAAATATGCCCCTCCACCCCCCAGGAAGAACATTTACCTTATCTCTCTAGCTTTAGTGTACGCCCGGCAATTTGCTTACGCCAATATAAAAAGGTTGCGAAATCGGCTACAGTAGCAATCGCAGCTGTACAGTTCTACAAGGTCGCGCGCAAGCAGACTCTTGTAGAATTGAAGAGGAGGAAATGACTCAGGGGCTGGAAGTAAGTTAGTCCGAGCTAACTTACGGAAGCCGACACGTCAGTTTCGACGAGGAGGGGTCGCATAGTTGGTCTAGTGCGCTGCCTTGGAAAGGCAGTATAGGGGCAACTCTATCGCGGGTTCGAATCCCGCCCCCTCCGCCAAAGATATAGTTCCAAAGAGACCCGTCCAAGTACAGATTGACATTCTTAAGAAGATGTGCTACCATATAAAAACTGAGCAAAAATAAAAAAATGACCCACGAAATAGCTCCAATTAACTCATCCCCAACTCCAGAATCTACGTCGCCCCAGGAAACAATCCCTGCCAGTGCTGCATCGAAAGACACTATGCTTGATCTAGTTGAGCGACTTACTGCAGCTGCTCCTGAGGAACGTCATGGTATGAATGACACACTCAAGGTAGGCAAAAAAGCATCCTACGTCCAACCTGATTGGGGCACGCTCGAATTATTTATATTTACCTCCAGAGGCGCGTATTCAGGACGAGGTCTAGCGGAACTGCACATAACAAGGTTCAATAAAGATGGAAGTCAAACTCTTCTAGCAATAACTCTAGATGGTCAGTCCGGATCATTAGGAGCATCAGTGGAAGAGTTTGAACTTACTCCTCTACAGGCCCAGAGGGGAATAAGACCGGATACTTGGCGAGAACTTGTACTTTACTCACCACCAGCAGACGATATACACGCTCATCAACGCCATGCGGTTGATCTAGCATTAGGAACGCTTCAATTAGCACCGAGCAGAGAAGGCGAGCTTTTTGAGACGGAAGCCAACGAAGTTAATACTGCTCTTGGAGCAATTTTTACTCAAAGTACTTAACGGTAAAATAGTTCCGGACCCGTCTGCTCCGCCAGCTCAAGTCGCACTACGGCTTCCGTACTTTGCCAGCGAACAATGTAAAATAAAAAGGGACTAAAGCTTTTTCTCAGCTTAGATAACTAAGCTAAAACTGATACAAAAATGATAAAGGGGAAAATTATGACTGACAAGGAACAAATCAAGGAAGTAGTTAATAGTGTGGCCATGCTGCAAGACCTCAAACAATGGGAGAGGTTAGAAGATTATTTTGTTAAAAAGCCGTTTGTCGATAATAAATCAATCAGTGGCGAAGCGGCAGCCGTAATCTCCAAAAAAAGGCTGATCGACAGCTGGCGCCGTGAAATCGGCAGCTATTTTTACTCGACGCGCCATTTTATACGGCGCTTGGCCGTACGGATGCTAAACTCGCGCCGGGCTAAAGTCACAACCAGTGTCGAGCACGTACATTATGTCGCCGACCGCGGCGAACGCTACGCTTGGACAGTTCGTGGCACGATTGATTACATTTTAGTCAAGACTGCTGGCGGTACCTGGAAAATCAGCCAAATGATTTTCAAAATGAGCGAGCAAGCCGTCAGGCCGATAGCAGCTTAAACAAGAACTTTCTTAGCGCTTAAGCTAAAATAAAGACAATGAACGTCCATATTGTCTATGCGCATCACGAACCGACTAGTTTTACCTCGGCCATGAAAAATTTGGCCGTCCAGGTGCTAAGCAGCCAGGGTCATATTGTGAGCGTCAGCGATTTATGGGGCCAGGGATTTTCGGCCACGGCCCAAAAATGGGATTTTATAACCACTAGCGGCGGCCATTTTAACTACATGCTGGAACAAAAACACGCCGCCAAGCTCGACCTGGCCTTTTCGCCTGATATCATTGCCGAAATCCAGAAAGTAAAGGAGTCTGAACTAGTACTTTTGGTGTCGCCGATTTGGTGGTTTAGCGTGCCGGCAATCTTAAAGGGTTGGTTTGACCGGGTGCTGGCCATGGGTGTGGCCTGGGACAGCGGCAAAATTTATGAAAAGGGAAGCTTTCGCGGCAAGCAGGCCATGTTAATCATGGCCGCCGGCGGCCCGGCGGAATATTATCAGGAAAACGGCCGGCACAAGGCTACGCCGGTGCAAATCTTACACCCCATCAACCACGGCACGCTGGCTTTTTGCGGTTTTGACGTCCACGAACCGTATGTAGCGCTCAACGTTTTGGGCGCAGGCAATGACGGCCGGGCCCAAATGCTTAAGGATCTGCAATATAGGCTTGAGAATCTGACCAAAAGTCCTAACTGGCTGGTCAAATACTAGTTTTTAGTTAGAGCAGTTCTTAAACGGACTATTTGGTCGAACATTTTTTTGAGATTTTCGTTTGTCGACTCGCTTGGTTGTTCGCCGGACTCAAAGGCTTTGACGAAAAAAGGGAGATGGATGGCCTTGGCTACGTTAATTAGACCCAGTTCAATCGTAATTGAACGTAGCATCTCGACAGCCCGTGTACCGCCGGAAATACCGCCGTAGCTTATCAATCCTACTGGCTTGTCTTTCCACGGTGGTCCCACCCAGTCGAGAGTATTTTTGAGCACACCCGGCGGACCGTGGTTGTATTCGGGCGTAACAATGATAAAGCCGTCGCTGCCGGCAATTCGTTCCGCCCAGGCCCGGCCTTCCGCGTGGGTATAATCATCCAAACTATTCATACTGAACGGGCTGATTGGCTCGTCAAAAAAAGGCAGGTTGAGCTCGCGGAGGTCGATAAAATCAACCTCAAAGCGGCCGTCGGCACCGGCTTTTTGCTTGACCCAGTCCGCTACCACTCCACCCTTGCGCCCGGTCCGCGAACTACCCCAAATAATCACTAGTTTCATAAACGTCTAAGTAAGTTTAACACGTCAGTAGCAGCGGCTACATCTGTTGTAAGCTATAATGCGCTGATGGGTCTGAGTGATGTGGAAAAGAGATATTTACAGACATTGGGCCTTTTGAGCGGCTTGTGCCTAGGCCTGTTTGCTTTCCGCTTGCTGTCTACCGGCGTGTCGCGCTATTGGTTTGTACCGGAAAACTTGCTGCTGGCCTGGTTGGCGTTACTTTTTGGCTGGGTTTTGGTGAGGCAGCTAGAGCAGCGCGGTTGGCGCAACTGGCGGGCACTGGTTTTAACCGGACTTTGGCTACTATTTTTGCCCAACGCCTGGTACGTTATGACCGATTTTATACATGTTTTTGACAGTGGTGAAATTAGCTATTTATATGACATCGCCATGATCACCGTTTTAACCATGACTGGCTTTTTACTGGGCTTTTCCAGTTTATTCATGGTGCACCGGCAACTTTTGAAACGCATAGATATATTTTCCAGCGTCGTCATTATAGAAACAGCTATTTTGCTGGTCAGTTTTGCAATTTACTTAGGGCGGGATCTGCGCTGGAGTACCTGGGACATATTTACCAACCCCAGTGGTTTGATTTTGTCTATTACTGACCGGGTTATTAACCCGTTTGGCTATCCGCGAGCGCTAAATATTACCGGTATTTTATTTGTGATGATTAGTGTCGTCTATTTCGCGTTTTGGCTGTTTTTGAAGCCGGTCGCTACCAGAAACCGTTAACTGGTATGATATTTCTATGCAGGAACTTTCTGATCTTATTAAAGTTGCCGCCAAAGACGCCTTTGGGGCTGATGTTGAACCCGAGTTAACCCGGCCCGAGGAACAATTTGGTGATTATTCTACCAATGTGGCGCTGCAACTAGCCGGGCAGGTGGATAAAAAACCGCGCGAACTTGCCGAGCAATTAGTTAAAAAGTTGCAAGACCCGTTAGTCGTAAAAATCGAGGTCGCCGGGCCGGGCTATATCAATTTTTGGCTGAGCGACGGAACATTAGCCAAAGCCGCTTCAGATCCCACAAAGCTACCTAAACCCAATAAGGGTAAGGAAATACTAGTTGAGTTTGGTGACCCTAATCCTTTCAAAGAAATGCACATCGGACACTTGTATAGCTACATAGTCGGCGATAGCATCTCTAGACTTTTAGAAGCCAGTGGTGCCACCGTACGACGACTTAGCTATCACGGCGATGTCGGGCTACATGTAGCTCAGGCTATATATGGGCTTCGAATCATTGATCAGAAGAGGCAAGGACGCGATAAGTCATTTACGGATGTGCCCATTATCGAAAGGGAAAACTTTTTATCAGTCGCCTATGCCAAGGGGGCAAAAGCCTACGAAGACGACGAAACAGCCAGAGGCGAAATCGATGAGATTAACGAACGTATATACAAAAAAGATGACGATGAGATTAATAAATTGCACGAGGAGGGCAGTAAATTAAGCTTTAGTTACTTTGATAAAATACTTGACTTGTTAAGTATTAAGAATGATAGAAGATATCTCGAAAGCGAGACCATACAAGCGGGCGAGGGGCTGGTGCAGAAAAATATAGGATCGATTTTCAAGCAAAGCCAAGGTGCGATTATTTTTGAAGGTGAAAAAGTAGACTTGCACACCCGAGTTTTCATCACCTCTAAGGGTTTACCCACTTACGAAACCAAAGATTTGGGCTTAACCCAGCTGAAGAATAAGGACTTCCCGCGGGCAGCGCGCTCTATTATCATCACAGCGAATGAACAAAGCGAATACTTCAAAGTAATGCTCGCCGCACTAGCTGAAATAGATGCGAATCTGGCCAAAAAAACGACTCACCTGTCGCATGGTTTCTTAAGTCTATCGACTGGGAAAATGAGCAGCCGCTCGGGCAATGTTTACCCCGCGATGCAACTCCTGCTTGAGGCCAAAGCTGCTGTGCATGAGCAGTACCCCGACTCGCCCGCCAGAAAAGAAGTTACTTTTGGCGCCGTTAAGTACGCTTTTCTTAAACATCGGCTGGGTCAGGACATAGTCGTGGACGTTAAAGAAGCGGCCAGCTTGGAAGGGCAGAGCGGCCCCTATCTACAATACGCCCATGCTAGAGCCAGGAGCATTCTTCAGAAATCAGGAGCCAAAGAATCAAAGACAGATATTGCAGATTTCAAAAAAGGCGAAAGAAGTCTGGTGCGTAAAATAAGCCAGTACCCGGAAGTCGTGGAAAAGGCTGTGAACGAGTTAATGCCACACCATGTGGCAACATATTTATACGAACTCGCCCAAACCTTTAACCGTTTTTATGAAAACAATCGGGTTATTGGCGACCCTCGTGAGAGTGTGCGCCTGAAATTGGTTGAATCTTATGCGGATGTTTTAAAAAACGGCCTGGAACTGCTTAACATTCCAGCCCCGGAAAGGATGTAGTTATGGCAAAGCAATTCACTGACGAAGAACTTAACCAGGCAGTGAGCTTTTGATAGCGTCATGTTTTACGTCTATGTTATTAATAGCAACAAAGGCCTTTATATAGGTTATACAAAAGATTTGACTAAAAGACTGGCTGAACATAACGCCGGTAAAGGTCTTTATACTAGACGTAGTAGAAACTGGAAAGTTATATATTACGAAGCTCACACTAATGAAACAGATGCGAAGAGGAGAGAACATTACTTTAAGAGTTCATACGGAGGGATATCATTAAAGAGAATGTTAAGAGAGGCATTGAATGAAGAAGGATAAAGACCTTTACGATCAAAAATCTACTGCCTGGTGGAGAAAGAAACTAACGCCCGAGCAGTATCATATCCTGCGCGAAAAGGGGACTGAAGCACCGGGTTCAGGTAAATATCTAAACCATAGTGAAAAGGGAATATATACCTGCGCCGTTTGCGGTGCGGAGCTTTTTAGCTCAAAGGCTAAATATGAATCCACGGCCCCGGGTCTAGCGGGCTGGCCAAGTTTTAGCGAAGCCGCAGACAACAAGGCTTTAGAGCTGAAAGAGGACAATAGTCTCGGCATGAACCGGGTCGAAGTTATGTGCGCCAACTGCGGTAGCCACTTAGGGCACCTATTTAAGGATGCGCCAGACCATCCCTCGGGGGTGCATTTTTGCATTAATTCCGCCTGCCTGGGCTTCGAACCCAAACCGGGAGAAGCCAAAACCAAGAAGGTTGAATGACTGCACTAATTTTCGATCCAGTTTACTGGCGCGAGGTCATTAAAAGACCTGATTGGTACTTTGAATTTCTGGACTTTTTTAGAAAACACGAAACTGGCCTGAAGGGTGAAGAACTCGATCAATTTCGCTATGACTGCCGACAATTTTTCGAGCAGGCTCTGCAGAAAGGCGGAGTGGCTTTGGCTTCAAAAGGACCCAATTTGGATGAGCAACGGCAGCCTGTAGACACAATTGTTATTCATCATACAAGCAATCATCCAGGCTACCGTTTGACTTACCTCAATGCTGTTCATCTTCTCAATATATATGCGCCATACTTTGCTAACCCTATAGATCAACAAGAAAAATCTTTAAAAGGTGAGCCACTCTGGTCGGGCCATTTTAAAGACGGTAAACAGGTTTTTTGGGGGTATCATTGGCTGATGCGCATGGACGGCACACCCACGCGTTTACTTGATGACAATCAACTTGGCTGGCACGCCGGCAACTGGGAAATTAACCGCCGCAGTGTAGCCATTTGCTTGGACAATGATTATGAAAAGCAGAACCCTAGTGATAATATTTTGCAAAAACTGGCTGCCCATATCAAAGATCACTACCCAAATGTAGAGTCGCAAAATATTATCGGTCACTGCGAAGCCCGCGAAGGCACAATTTGCCCGGGCGGCCATTTTCTGAGTGAATGGAAGCCTAAATTGCTGGAACGTCTACGATGATCAGCCATAA
This sequence comes from Candidatus Saccharibacteria bacterium UBA6824, assembly GCA_002452155.1. Lineage (GTDB taxonomy): Bacteria > Patescibacteriota > Saccharimonadia > Saccharimonadales > UBA10212 > UBA6824. The sequence goes on from DKEK01000003.1 coordinate 110,542, forward strand.
AGAGGTTGAGAAATACATTTTAAGCATGCCGGGAGCCAAGCTGGACTATCCGTTTGGTGAGGACGTGGCGGTTTATAAAGTTAAGGATAAAATGTTTGCGCTGATTCGTGAAAAGAAGCAGCCAGTCCAGCTAAGCTTAAAGAGCGATCCGTTACTGGCTGTGACTCTGCGCCAAAAGTACGAAAGTGTACTGCCGGGCTACCATTTAAATAAAAAACACTGGAACACGATTTTGCTCACGGGGCAGCTCGGCTGGGATGAGGTCCAAGATTTAATTCGCCATAGCTACGTCCTCGTGACCGACGGTCGGCTTCCACGAAATTGATAAATCATTTTCGTTCCATCCTTTAGTCGGTCACTCGTCTTAATTTCATAAAAACCTGCACTGCGTGTCTTTACGAAATTATTAAGCTCCAAAGCTACTTGAGTTGCGGGGCTGAACGCAGGGCCTGGACGCTGGCATAAGCCATGTCCAAAATAGCTTGGGCTTTTTTGCCGGCGCCCTTATAGGCAGTGGTTAAGTCGTTTTGGTAACTAGTTAAGTTAGCTTTTAGATAATCAAAATAAGTCTGGTCGTAGTTGTTATTTTGCAGGGCGGTAGCTAAGGCAGCATCGGTACTTTTATCTAGCCGGGCTGCCAATTTATTCTTATCAACCTTTGTTTTATTAGTCGCAAGATATGCCTGCACCTGTTGTTCCTGACTGGCCATGACTGCGCCAGTGGTGGCTGCCAGCCCTTGGGTATCAGCGCTATGTGATCCGCTTTGGACCAGCGCGCTGACCCGGGCAATCTCCTCGGCTCTAGCTGCGACCGCGGTCAATTGATCGCTATTAGTGGCTTTGCCGCCCAGAAAAAGGGAATATAAAATTACTAAAACAAACAATCCGCCCACAACCGCCAAAGCAATCCTGGCCGTCCTTGGCAGAGCTGGCAGGAGTGAGCTAAAGCGACCAGGGGGCTTGGGCTGGTCTTTCATCATAAAATCAAACTGCCCGGGGGAGGCAGAAGGCGGAGATTGAGGATTATTTGTCTGGGGCTGCATGAATATTATTTTAACAGTTCCGCCGGTAATGCTTTAGCTTTCAGCTTTTGGCTATCAGCTATAAACTGTAGTTATGGATGCGGTAGCGGAGGTAAAAAGTCGGATTACTATTGAGGACGTGGTTGGCGAATACGTCCAGCTGAAACGGGCCGGACGTAATTTTAAGGGCTTAAGCCCTTGGACTAACGAACGCACACCCAGTTTTATAGTCAGCCCGGAAAAACAGATATGGCATGACTTTTCATCGGGCAGGGGCGGCGACATGTTTAGCTTTGTGATGGAAATGGAGGGCCTGGATTTTCGCGGAACGCTGGAACACTTGGCCCGCAAAGCCGGCGTCGATTTAGAGAAGTTTAACGGCGGCCAAAGCCGGGGACGCAGCCGCCAAAAAGCCCGGGCAATTGAAGCTTTGGAGTTATCTGCCAGGTTTTATCAAAAGCAACTAACAGTAAATAAATCCGCGCTTAACTATCTTATAAAGGACCGCAAATTCAAGAGAGAAACTTTGCTCGCCTGGCAACTGGGCTACGCACCCAATACCGGCTTCGCGCTGACTGATTTTTTGACTAAACATGGCTTCACAACGGATGAAACTAAACTGGCCGGCGTCAGCACTGAACGCAGCCGGCGGCAAGGCGATATGTTCCGCGGCCGGATTATGATTCCGCTGCACGACGGCCGCGGGTCGGTTATCGGCTTTACAGCTCGGCTACTAGCCGAAAATAAAGACGCCCCGAAGTATATCAACACACCGCAAACGCCGGTTTACGATAAAAGCGGCCATGTCTATGGTCTCCACCTGGCCAAAGAGGCTATTAGAAAAACTGGCTACGTAGTGGTAGTGGAAGGCAATATGGATGTCATCGCCAGTCACCAGGCCGGGGTAAAAAACGTCGTTGCCAGCGCGGGTACGGCAATGACAGAGCGACATTTGCGCGAACTAAAACGTTTTACTGGTGACGTCCGCCTCTGTTTTGATGCCGACCAAGCCGGTATTACAGCCACTGAACGGGCCATCCCGCTAGCCCAAAAAGTCGGCGTAAATCTGAGCATAGTTAGTGTAAAGGATGCCAAAGACCCCGACGAATTAATTCAAAAAAATCCCAAAGATTGGCAAAAAGCTATTGAGGAGGCTAAATACGCACCGGATTGGCTGATCGAACACTACAAATATGCTCTCGACTTATCATCAGCGCAAGGCAAGCGGGCCTTTACCGACGCGCTGCTGGCGACGATCAGACAGTTAACGGATTCGGTCGAACAAGAACACTACCTCAAAGCCGTAGCCGAAGCGGCCGATACCAGTCTGGAAGCCGTGCGCTCAAAATTGGCGGCCGGCGGTGCGGCTATGACAAGTCTGCCGCGCAAAAAACCGGCTGTTAGCGCCACCCAAATGGATAAAGACGAGGTTGAGCATAAAAGGCTCCAAGACCACTTCTTGGCAATGACTCTAATGCAGCCAAAAATCCGCCCTTTGCTAAAAAACATGAAGCCGGAGTATTTTAGCGGCGACCCGCAAAAAACTCTTCTGGAGTTTTTGCAAAAAAACCCCGACTTCAAAGGCGAGGGCTCCAAGGATCTAATAGAGGTTTTAGCCGCCAAACCGGCGGCAATCAAACAATTGCAAGGAGCGAGCGATTATGTTAAAATTATAGGGTTACAGTTTGAGGAGCTATACCAAGACCTCTCCCTGGCAGACTTGCGGGAGCAGGCGGCTCGTCTCAAGCACCGCTTAATTGAGCGTTACGTTAATACTCAAAAAACCCAGCTAGCCGAGCAAATGCACGACACGACTGATGAAGTTCAGCTACAAAAATTAATAAAAAAAGCCAACCAGCTAAATAATTTAATTAAAGTGGTGGAGGACTAATTAAATGGCCAAGAAAGCCCTACCAGAACCAAAAAAAGCCCAACCGGAACCCAGGAAAAGAGGGCCGCGCAGCCGATCCTTCGAAAAGGAAATCGAAGAGCTGGTTAGCCGCGGCAAAAAAGCCGGCAAGATTGACCAGCGCGAGATCTTTGCCCTGATTCCCGACACCCCGGCTAACATCGATACACTGGACCACGTATATGCCGAGCTGGCCGAAAATGATATTGAGCTAGTCGCGGTCGCCGAGCCTGACCCTAAAGATATAAATGACGCCTGGGCCACAGAAGAGGAAGAGCCGGAAATAGCGGTACCTGGCACCTCTTATTTAGATGATATTTCCGATGACTCGGTACGGCTTTATCTGCGCGAAATCGGCAAAATCCCATTGCTGACTGCCGAGGAAGAACTGGCGCTGGCTAAAAAAGTCGTGTCCGGCGATAAGCGGGCCAAAGATGCTATGGCCGAAGCCAATATGCGTTTGGTTGTTTCAATTGCCAAACGCTACGTCGGCCGCGGTCTAGACTTACTTGATCTAATTCAGGAAGGCAACACCGGCCTGTTGCGGGCCGTCGAGAAGTTCGACCCGGAACGCGGCTTTAAGTTCAGCACCTACGCCACCTGGTGGATCCGCCAGGCTATTACCCGGGCCATTGCCGACCAGGCCCGTACCATCCGCATCCCGGTTCACATGGTTGAAACCATCAATAAGCTGCTACGTACCCAGCGCCGCCTGACACAAGAACTCAACCGGGAGCCGACCAACGAAGAAATCGCCGCGGCCATGGAAATGGACGTCGACAAAGTCGAACACATTATGAAAATTAAGCAGGATATTTCCAGTCTTGATGCCAGCGTCCGTGACGACGAAGAAGATAGTGTGCTGGGTGATTTTATTGAGGACGAAGACACCAAAACACCGACCGAATCAGCTTCCGAACAGTTGCTCAAAGAGCAGGTCAAACAAATCCTGAGCACACTAACCGAGCGCGAACAAAAAATCCTGCGCCTACGTTTTGGGCTGGATGACGGCAAGAGCCATACGCTGGAAGAAGTTGGCCAGGAATTTTCAGTCACCCGGGAGCGCATCCGTCAAATAGAAGCCAAAGCGCTTGCCAAACTACGCAAGAATAAGGACACCCGCAAACTCCACGAATACCTTCAGTAAACCAAAGTAAATTATGGAATCTTTACCTCGTACTGAAATTGATGAAGCCTTTATGGGGCAGTCTCACGAGCTAAGCCCGGCTGAGTTACCTGAGGCAGTTGCCGACAGGGGGCTAGAAGACCTGGAGTGGCTGCTGGAAACTGAGGAATTTAGGCATCTACTGGAGGCGGCTCATTCTACGGGTTTCTTACACCTGGATCAAATACTCAACGTGCTCGAGGGGATAAAAGCTGAACATCTTGCCACTAGTGTTTTCGACTACCTTAAAAGTGCAGGTATTGAAGTAATTGGAGAAGAAGAACTGGAAGAAAGTATAGACCCAAAGATCACCGAGACCCCAAAAGAAACAACTACGGATAGCCTTCAGCTTTTTTTGAAAGATATCGGAAACCACCCCTTACTGACGCCGGCTGAAGAAGTTGAACTTGCCAAGGCGATAGAACGTGGTGACAAAGCAGCCAAAGATCGTATGACCAACTCAAATTTGCGTCTGGTTGTTTCGATTGCCAAGGGCTACCGAGGGCTCGGCATGCCATTTCTCGATCTGATCCAGGAAGGAGTTCTGGGTCTCAATCGCGGAGTCGAGAAGTTCGACTGGCGCCGCGGGGTCAAGTTCTCGACGTACGCGACCTGGTGGATCCGCCAGTCGGTGCAGCG
>DKEK01000002.1:0-62354 GCA_002452155.1 Candidatus Saccharibacteria bacterium UBA6824
CTAGACCCTAGACCCTAGACCCTAAACCCTAAACCCTATACCCTATTGTTATGATTGGGATCGATGAGGTAGGCAGGGGCTGTTTGGCCGGCCCACTATTAGTCGTGGCTGCCAGGCAGAAAAGTCCGTTGCCCGACGGGGTAAAGGATTCTAAATTACTGACGCGGACCCAGCGGGAAGATTTATTTGAAGATTTGATCAAAGTCTGTGATTTTGGCGAAGGTTGGGTGCTGGCAGTTGAAATAGACAAGCGGGGTTTAAGCGGTGCCATGCGACTGGGTGTCGCCAGGGCGCTGCGAAGCATTCTTGTCAGCCATCACGATAAGATAATTGTTGACGGGCCGGTGAATTATCTGCCAAAAATTTTTAGAAACTTTCAGTGTCTGATTGACGCCGATGCGCTGGTGCCGCTAGTTTCGGCGGCCTCGATTTACGCCAAGGTCAGGCGCGACCGTTATATGATTGAACTGGCCAAAAAACATATAAACTACGGCTTCGAAAACCACGTCGGCTACTACACGCCCCAGCATAGACTGGCGCTTCAGCGCCTGGGGCCTTTAGCGCGGGTCCACCGGCAGACTTTTCGGCCATTGAGGGTCACTTAGTGAAAACTACTACTATTGGCCAAAGCGCCGAAGCGGCTGTAGCCGAACACGTGGCCCAAAACGGCTATAAGATTCTAGAGCGCAACTGGAAAATTAAAGTCTGCGAAATCGACATCGTGGCCAAAAAAGACGACGTTATTTATTTCGTCGAGGTAAAATACCGCGCCGGCGAGGGCCAGGGCAGCGGTTTTGAGTACATCGGGCCGAAAAAGAAACGCCAAATCGGTTTCGCTGCCCGCGTCTGGTGCCAAAACAATGACTGGGAGGGCGACTACCGCTTGCTGGGAGCCGAAGTCTCGGGCCTCGGTTTTGAAAATATAAACATCACAGAACTATAAGAGTTGAGCTGCAGTGGCTATAAACGCCGGATTAACACCTTAAATTAATCCCCATTTTCAGTCATATGTCGGAATTTGGGTACGGATTTAGGGGCAGGGTGAAGTAGCCCCTAACTTTAGGTATAATAAATGCAATGAGCTATCAACCAAGCGGGACAATCCTTGAGAAGTATGCCAAAGTCCTGGTTAATTTTGCTCTGGGCGGCGGCACCGGCATCAAACCGGGCGATGTAGTATATTTGCAGTCGCCGCTTTCTGCCCTGCCGTTTTATAGGGCCCTACGCAAAACGATTTTGGACAGCGGCGGCCTGATGATCAGCGGCCTCAGCGATGATATGAACGGCGCGGCCAAGTATTTCTACGACCATGCCTCCCACGAGCAGCTGAGCGCATTCTTGTCTATGTACGCCAAAGGCCTGGTGGCCCAAGCTGACCACCGGATTGCCGTCATCGCCGACCACGACGTCCATGAGCTAGACAAGGTCAATCCTAAGAAAATGATGCTAGCCCAAAAAAGCGCCAAGCCGATGATGGACTGGTTCAACAAAAAAGAAAATAATGGCCTCTACACCTGGACGCTAGGGCTTTATGGTACGCCGTCAATGGCCAAAGAAGCCAGTCTATCAGAGGAAGATTACTGGCGGCAGATTATTAACGCCTGTTATTTAGACCAGCCCGACCCGATTGCCAGCTGGCGTAAAATCAGCCGGGAAGTCCAGCGGGTGGCTGGCAAATTAACCGCACTTAAGATAAAAGACCTGCACGTAGTGGGCAAAGATGTCGATCTGCATATCACCGTTGGTGAAAAACGGCGTTGGCTTGGCGGCGGCGGCCGTAACATTCCCAGTTTTGAGGTTTTTACTTCGCCGGATTGGCGCGGCACGCAGGGTTGGATCCGCTTTAACCAGCCGCTTTATTACTACGGGCCTAAGGTCGAGGGTATCGAGCTGCATTTTGAAAAAGGCCGGGTCATCAAAGCATCGGCTGCTAAGAACGAGAAGTTGCTGCACGAAATGCTGGCTACCGATAAAGGTGCCGCCCAGATCGGTGAATTTTCACTAACCGACAAGCGCTTATCGCGTATCACAAAATTTATGGCCGAAACATTGTTTGACGAAAATATGGGCGGCCCGTTTGGCAATACGCATCTTGCGGTTGGCAAATCTTATAACGATACCTACGCCGGCAGCACGGTTAATGTGCCTAAAAGCGTTTTTCGAAAACTGGGCTACAACGAATCGGCCATCCACGTCGACATGATTTCGACAGCCGACCGCACGGTCACAGCTACTCTGCCAGGCGGCAGCCAAAAAGTCATCTATCGTAACGGCCAATTTACTATTTGATCTCAAAGCTAGTGCCGGCCCAGGCTTCCGGTTCATCTATACAGGGCACTAAATCCCGTCGCGGTGTGTTCGCCTTAAGGTTTTTGAGGCTCTGGGTTTTTTCCGGACTCAGCTCGTAACTTAGCGCAATCCGGTAAATACCGGGATAAAGTACCTCCTTGGTGTGGAGGCGGACTTGTTCAAATGTCGGTAGATGATTTATTCGCGCTACTCTATATTCAGTTTCGCCCTTCTTGTCTAGTCTGGTTACTGTGGCGCCACCGATTTTTAAGCCTTTTTGATGAAGAGTCAGGCGGTGGCTGGGAGGGCCCATTTTTCTACCGTCTATAACCAGACGGCCTTTATTCGCGTCCAATGTCAACCGATAGGTTTGCGGTTGGAAATTCTTATAAAGTCCAGTATCTTTCCTAGTCATTTCAACCCATTGTAGCAATTCCGGGGGACCTAAAGACTGCGATCGTATAGACTCTGGACGGCTTCAGTCAGCGTGGCCATATACTGCGGCTGCTCTTTTTTATTTTGTGGCGGGGCAATAGGTTCACCGAAAGCAACCCGGGCATGCCAACTATGTGAGCGGCTGAATGCACCGTCTACTCCGGAAATTGCTGCCGGGATTGTTGGTACTTGGGCATACATGGGATACCCCGCAAATGCCGGGTCAAACTTGCCCACTGTTACGCCGCGAGTCCTGGTCTTGCCGGGAAATACCCCCACTAAACGGCCGACTGCTAGTCTACCCTTAACCGCCTCGTAGGTCTCCCGGCCGTAGTCGTCGCGGTCTATAGGGATACTGTCCCATTTGCTAAACATCGGGCCGATTACCGGATATTCATATATCTCATTTCTGCCTAACATGCTGATGTGCCTTCCGGGGATAGCAACGGGCAGTAAAAAAATATCCAGCATGTCACGGTGATTAGCTGCCACTAGAGCCGGACCCTCATTTGGGACATTTTCCTCGCCCGATATTCTAAGACCCAGTAACGCGCGGCTGAGAGCTTTAATAGCGTAGTATGAACCGGCATATAAAGGTCTATGCGACTCGATTTCTGAAAAAGGTTTTTCGGCACTCATTTATACATTTATAACACTATTACTAGCTAAAGTCTAGGTCTTGTGTGTTTATCTGCTTGGCTAAACCCGGGGACAATGCTACAATGTGACGTAGACATCCGGCCGACGTGGTCGGATTTTTTAATGAAAGGTAACCAAAAATGGAAATGGATTTTAAGCAACTGGCGATAGCCATTCGGACTATTGCCGAAGAAAAAAACCTGCCCGAAGACCAGGTGCAGGATATTGTCCAGCAGGCCCTGGCAGCCGCTTGGCGGCGTGATTACGGCGACCGTGAGCAAGAAGTCCGGGTGACGATGAATTTAAATACCGGCGAAGTTACGGCTTACGTCACTAAAGAAGTAGTCGACAAAGTGCAGGACGAGCATATGCAAATTAGCCTAGCGGCTGCCCAAGTTATCCGCAAGAACGCCAAAATCGGCGAAACGGTGGAGCTAGTCCAAAAGGTTGAGGATTTTGGCCGGGTGGCCGCCCAAACTGCCAAGCAAGTAATACTTCAGCGCTTGCGCGAGGCCGAGCGCGAAATTGTGTTGGCTGAATATGAGGATAAAATCGGCACCTTGGTTAATGGCATAATCAGCCGCGTCGAAGGCCGCGTAGTACGGGTCGAGCTTGGCCGCGCCCAAGGCATTATGCCCATTAGTGAACAGATTCAAGGCGAGCGTTATTACCCGGGCCAGCGACTTAAGTTTTTCCTTAAAAATGTCGAAAAAGAATACCGTGGCCCGCAGTTGATTGTCAGTCGCGGCGCCAAAGAATTTGTCGAGCAACTTTTCCGCGGCGAAGTACCGGAAATGAGCAGCGATGCCGTGGAAATTAAAGAAATTGCCCGCGAGGCCGGCGTCCGCAGTAAGATTGCTGTGGCCAGCAATGTCCAGGGCGTCGACCCGGTCGGTACCTTTGTCGGCGGTCACGGCACACGCATTAACGCCGTGCGCGATGAAATCGGCAGCCAGGAAATGATTGACATCGTGGTTTGGGATGAAACCCCAGCTACTTACGTAGCCAATGCCATGAAGCCAGCCAACGTTACCAAGGTTATTATTGGTAAGAGCGGCGGCAAGGCGACAGTTATCGTGCCGGAAGACCAGTTGAGTATTGCGATTGGCAAGGCCGGCCAAAATGTCCGCCTGGCCGGCAAGTTGACCGGCTATGAGCTGGACGTTGAGGGCGAAAAGGGAGCGGCTAAAGCCAAAAAAGAAGAAAAAGGGGAAGAAAAGGCTGAGGAAAAGGCAAAACCGCCGGCGAAGGAAGAATCTGAATCCAAGCCGGTCGTCCAAAAATTGAAAAAGAAAACCGAACTGGAAGACTCGCTGCTGAAAGCCATCGAAGAACACGGCACTGAAGATAGCTAAAAACTTTTTTGGCACTCTTGACATGAGAGTGCCAGCTTCTGTTATAATAAAAACAGCCGTTAGCCTTTAGCCACTAGCGCTTAGCTAGATGCTATGAGCTATCAGCTATGAACTAAAATTTTAAGGGGTTAAAATTTTTATATGATACCTAACAGTCCTGATTTTCAAGAATTCTTAAGCCGCCTAACCAACAACGCGCTTCACAGCTTGAAGCACGCTGACGCCATTGCCCGGGCCAGCGGCAGCGCTTACATCGGCACCGAGCACTTGCTGCTGGGTGTGCTGGCCCAAGAAGGTTCGATGGGTTCCAAGATATTAGAGGGCGCCGGAATTACCCTGGACCGGGCCCGTTTGGCGCTGAATTTGACACCTAAAACTCTAGTTATAAGCATGGGCGGCAAGGGACTATCCGAAACCGCCAAACTGACCTTAAAAATGGCTTGGGAGATCGCCCAGGACTTCAACCAGGACTACTGCGGCACAGAGCACGTTTTATATAGTATCTTGAGCCAAAAAAACGCCCGGGCCACGACGCTGCTGCGCGATATGGCGGTTGATACCGACAAACTCTCCGGCGAGGTCGAGCAATTCTTAAACCGCCAGCAATACGAGGAAGAAGACCGGGCAGCCGGTGTCGCCGGCCGCCGCGGCCGTAGCGGCAAAAAATCGGCCCTGGAATTTTTTGGCACTGATATGACTGAACTGGCCCGCGAGGGCAAGCTGGACCCGGTTGTCGGCCGCGAAGCCCAGATCAAACGCGTTATCACCATCCTTAACCGCCGGACCAAAAATAACCCGGTGCTGATCGGCGAACCGGGTGTCGGCAAAACGGCGATTGTTGAGGGCATTGCCCAACGTATTGTCAGCGAGGAAGTGCCCGATACCCTGCTCGATAAGCGGATTGTGACGCTAGACCTGGCCGGCATGATCGCCGGTACCAAATACCGGGGCGAGTTTGAAGACCGGCTGAAAAAGGTTATTGCCGAACTGGAAAACGATAAAAGCACGATTATCTTTATCGACGAGCTGCATTTGATTGTCGGCGCCGGCGCGGCCGAAGGCAGCATGGATGCCGGCAACATCTTAAAACCCAGCCTGGCGCGCGGTAAAATCCACATGATTGGCGCCACCACCACCGATGAATATACCCGATACGTCGAAAAAGACGCCGCCTTAGAGCGCCGCTTCCAGCCTATTTCGGTGCCCGAAACAACCACGGCTGAAACGCTGGCCATCTTAAAGGGCCTGCGCAAACACTACGAAGAATTTCACGGCGTCAAGGTTGATGATGAAGTACTGGCTGACACTGTAGGCTTTGCCCACCGCTATATTAACGACCGCTACATGCCCGATAAGGCCATCGATCTGCTGGACGAAACCGCCGCATATCTGCGGGTCAATAAAGGTAAGACGCCGCCGCAGATGCGCCAACTGCAAAAAGAACTCAAGCTGGTCAATACCCGGATTGAAGACGCCGTCGAAACCGAAGACTATGAAAAGGCCGCCCAGCAAAAGCAAAAAGCCAGCCAATTGACCGACCAAATTAAGGAGCTTGAGGCCACCCACAAAACCGGCAAGCCTATCACCATCAACGGTGACGACGTAGCCGAGACGGTGGCCCGTATGACAGGTGTGCCGGTAACCAAAGTCATCCGCAGTGAAGCCAAGTATTTAGTTAATTTGGAAAAGAACCTCAGTAAATACGTTGTCGGCCAGGACGAAGCAGTCGAAACAGTGTCGCGCGCCGTCCGAAGATCCCGCAGCGGCATCTCCAGCGAAAAGCGGCCTACCGGTTCGTTTATCTTCTTAGGGCCGACCGGCGTCGGTAAGACCGAGCTGGGGCGGGTACTGGCCCGCGAATTCTTCGGCAGCGACGAAGCCCTGGTCAAAATAGATATGAGCGAATTCGCCGAACACCACACGGTTGCCCGCCTGGTCGGTGCTCCGGCCGGCTACGTCGGCTATGACGACGGCGGCCAACTAACCGACAAGATCCGCCGCCAACCGTATAGTGTGGTCTTGTTTGATGAGATCGAAAAAGCCCACCCGGATGTCTTTAATATGCTGCTGCAAATCCTCGAAGACGGAGTGCTGTCCGATGCCAAGGGCCGGAAGATTGACTTCACTAACACGATTGTTATTATGACCAGCAACATTGGTGCCGAGAAGCTGCAAAAAGAAGGTGGCTTTGGCTTTTCGGCCACCGGTTCGGATGTCAATAATCTCGATGACCTGCACGACGCCAACAAAAGCAAGGTATTAGACGACCTCAAGAAGATGATGCGGCCGGAACTGCTCAACCGTATAGATAAAGTAATTGTCTTTAGGGCGCTGACTAAAATCGACGCCCTTAAAATCCTTGATCTCCAGCTTGACGACCTGCGGGCCCGGCTGGTTAAAAAGGGCATTGGGCTCGAAGTTACCAAGGCTGCCAAGCAGTACCTGATGGAGCAAGGTTACGATGCCCATAACGGCGCCCGGCCAATGCGCCGCCTCCTACAGGAAACACTGGAAGACGCTATCGCCGGCGGCATGCTGGACGAAAGCTACCAAAAGGGTGACGTTGTTAATGTCAGTGCCAAAAAATCACCGAAAGATAAAGAACCCGAACTGACTTATTCGTCGGTTGCCGAATAATTTTCGCCGCTGCCCTTATTGATGCCCGGACCCATTTAATCTTCTGATGCAAAACCAACCCTGATCGCATCAGTCTTAATCCCCTCTATTCTTTCGGCTGTAAGCCACTGAAAGATCTTTGGGACTGACTCTTCATACGGTGGGTCACACCCGGTTTGACTTAATATAAACTCACCTCGTCTGCCCGATCTTGAGAGAAAAAGCTGATAATCCAGATCCATAATGAAATTATCAGCAGCTTCCTCCCCGTATACTGCCCGTATGTAATCTGCGCCTAAAGGGCTGAATGAATACTCCGCTGGGCAGACAATTGGCGCTAAGATATCTGCCAGTCTCCTCTGATCCATGCATAAATAATAACAGACCAAAGCCAGACTGTTTTACTACATCTGCTTCAGGCTCGCTCCGCATGCCCGAAATCCGGAGCGGAGTACAATGAGGCCATGAAACCAGGCTTTTCAAAATATCTCTCACTTGAGCCCTATGAGTTTGATCAAGGCGACAATGGTTGGCGTGAGCTTGACGAGAAGGGAAAGTTTCTTGAGGCTGCGCAAATAATCGAACAGTATATAGAGGAAAATAAAGAAAAACTGGAGGAATACTACAAAGAAAACAGCGAGCTGGGTAGCGTTATGGTATTCCACGCTGGCCAGCTATATGCGACCGCTGGCCCTCAATATTATAAAAAAGCTATACCGTTCCTGAAAGATTCTTTTCGTGGCGAGGACGAAGGCTGGAATCTATACGTAAAAGGGACAATAGCCTTCCTTACCCAAAACGCCGAGACACTGAACAAATGCCTAGACTCTTTAAGAGAGGATGACCCCAAGCACATTCGTGTAACAGTTCTGGACAGACTAAAGAGAGGTCTGGAACAGGGTATAACCTATCAGCGGGCATACGATAGTAAGTAATTCGGCTGGAGTCGTCAACCGCCTACCAAATTCATCTGTTTTTCAGGAGGCCACAAAGTTCAAAAACTAGGAGACTCCCGGGCTAGCTGCGACCAAGGGTATTAGCATCCTTAGCTCACCTATCCCTTCTTTTACATCCTTGGGGTCTATTGATTCCTTTGGGTGCCCAATTTTGTTGCGTGTTGATGTGACTTTTGGCTGCCCTTTTTCGTCAAGCTCGATCTTTAATTTTTTCTCCTTAAGCTTCTCTAAAATCCAGTCATTCAGTACTTTTTGCGGCTTACCTTTTTGCTCGTGTCCGTTGTCCCTGCAGATCACATTTTTCCCACAGCCTTCTTTTTGGCATACATAGGATCGACCAGTCATCGATAAACGAAGCTTTTCGTATAATTCTAGAAGATATGTCTGGCTAGGCGTGTTAAATATGAGGTGGTTGATTTCAGCATCAGATTTATATCCTAAAAGCGGGCTCTCTATTTTCTCTTCGACTTCTGTTGTGCCAGTTTCCTTGTTTCTTTTAATCTCATAAATTTTCTGATCTCTTCCTAGCTCCACAAAATAAGGATCGTGGGTTGTGATTAGTATTTTCACACCATCTGCGATTAGCTTGGTCAGGGACTTGAATAATTCTTCCTTCCACTTAGGATGCAAGCAAAGTTCAGGTTCCTCTAAGATCAAAAGTGTGTTTATTGCTCCAGACTTTTTAACATTAGCCTCGGCGTAATAACGGATGAGGGAGGCCAGAATCATCCTCTGGGCGCCAGTGCCAATTTTGCTTAGCTCAATTTCGTCGGTTTTAGTGGGGTATAAATCCTTGGCAAAAGGCTTGGCCAATTTTATGACTAAAGATTCATTTATGCTCTCGAGTTTTATGTCTAGTTCAGTGTCTTCTACGCCCGATTCTTTCAGAATTTTATTAACACCTTGGACGAGTTTAATCTTTTCACTTGCAAAATCAGTCCTAAGCTTATCCATCATAGAATTGTCGAAGATGGGCGACAGCAGTTCGGCAATAGCAACGTAAAAAGGATCTGCTTTTGCGGAAATTTTTAACTCTTGGTCTGGCTGTATTCGGTCAGCTGGAATAAAAATTATACGGTAATCCGTGAGTTGCTTAATATCTCTTTGATTCTTGACGATGGAGTCGACAATACTGGTTTTACCGCTATTGTTTTCGCCTGCGAGAATCGTATAGTCGTCGAGTTCGATATCTATTGGGCTAGTTATACTGCTAGTGTCGTTCGGCTGAATTGTAATCTTCATACTCAAGTCCTCCCTCGAATTATACTCTTGGGAGGAAGAAGCGGACAGTTCTGCGCTACAATAAAACTTAACAGGAGGTGAGTATGCCGAAGTGGCAATACATAGTGGAAGTAATAACGGCAAGTGAAAAGTGGGGCGAAAAAAGACAAGCCAAAGAGATTGAGAATTTTCAGCATAGACTAAACGAGATGGGACAAGAGGGGTGGGAGATGATCTCTTATGAGTCAGTGCCTCTTCTTGGAACATTCTCAAAGAATCTGAAAGGATATGCCTACCTCTGTTTTTTCAAAAAGCAGCTCTAGAAATCGTGGAGAGGGGCTTGTCCAGCCAGTAGTTTGACAGAACCACGGCTGGGGAAAGGGGGTAGGGTCCGTTTTGGAATTGAAAAGCGCCCCTTTCAGGGCGCTGGGGCGGAAGTCCAACTCGCTCCCGCCCTTGAAGTTGCTGCTAGCCGCCGTATTCGGCCACCAGTAGCCACTGCGGGTTCTCGAACGGGATGCCGTGCTGCTCGCAGAAGTTCTTGGCGGCAACCAGAGCACCATCGTCCAGTGTCGTTGCCGCCGGTTTCGGTTCAGCCCAGCTAGCGCCGCTGATCGTCGGCTTCACGGCCAGGATGATGCAGGGCTCGGAGGACTCGCCGGTCGATACGTCGATCACTCCGATCGGGCAGTTGTCGACGGTCTCCTGGCGGGCCTTCCAGAAGGCACTCATGGCCTCCTTGTTGGCCGAGTCTCCTTCGTACCACTCCTTCCATCCCTCGTTGCGGTCGGTGATGTGAGCGGACGGATCGGTGAGTCCGGCCAACGAAGTCACCCATTCTTCGAAATCGGGCTTTTCGCCGGCAGGATCGTCCTCATCGGTGTCTTCGTCGTCACCGCCCTCGCTTTCGACGACCGCCCAAGGCAAGTCGTCGAACTTCTCGTCGCTGAGGTGTATCCCGTATCCGAGATACGCCATAACCAAAATGCCCATTGAGACTCCTTGGTCGAGGATACGATTAGCATACAATAATTAACCCCATAGCACAAGGGGGAAGGGGGAAGAGTCCGCTGGTGGCTTGGTATACTGGATTGATAGTGAGAGCAAGAACAGTCGTTAAAACATTTCTAACGGTTTGTCTGGTGGCCGTACCGGTGGTTGGCTTTTGGCAACGCAACGCTATTTATGACGCGGTGCGCTTGCACGGCTACAACCCGCCGACGGCGGTAGTTGATTTGGCGACTCAGGATACTATGACCAGCCAAGGCCGCCACCTTTTTTACGTTAACCATCCTCAGTTAGTCGGCGACAGCGCCACCTTCCGGGCCGACTGCACCATAACCGAGCAAACGATTGTGCTTGGCTGTTACCATCCCACCCAGCGGGGTATCTTTGTCTATAGCGTCAGCGACCCCCGACTAGGCGGAGTGACTGAAGTAACGGCCGCCCACGAAATGCTGCACGCCGCCTACGATCGGCTAAGCTCTAGCGACAAAAAAGACGTCGACAAAATGCTGAACGATTATTACCAAAACGACCTGCACGACCAGCGCATCCTAGATACGATTGAGGCTTACAAAAAGACCGAGCCAAAAGACCTCGTAAACGAAATGCACTCGGTTTTTGGTACCGAAGTCGCCAACTTACCGGCTTCGCTGGAAGCTTATTACCAACGCTATTTTTCTAACCGCGCGACAGTCGTTGCCTTCTCGCAAAACTACGAGGGAGAGTTTACCAGCCGCAGCGCTAAAACCAGCCAATATGAGACCCAAATTAATTCTTTGAAGCAGAGGGTCCAATCAGAGGAAGCCAACCTGCGCAGCCAGTTAGCTAAAATTGAGGCCGATCGGGCCCGTTTGGATTCACTGCGCAGCTCCAACCAAATTGAGGCCTACAACGCCGGTGTCGCCAGTTATAACACCGAGATTGACGCTTACAACGCCGGCGTAGCCCAATATAAGAGCGACGTTGATAGGTATAACACCCTAGTCGAGCAATATAACGCCATTGCCGGTGAGCTCAAACAGCTATATGGCGCTATCGATACCCGCCTGCAAACGGAGTCTACCCGCTAACTAGTCGTTGCGGTGGCCGCCACCCTGGCCGCCGCTAGGGGTTCCACCGCCGGGTGTCACCGGCGCCGGTGCGCTGTAAACGATAGTCGCCGGGTCGCTGGTGGTATCATAGAGCACACTATCAATCACCTGGGCGGTCACGGTGTGGCTGCCGGCCGCTACCGTATAGCTGAAGCTGCGGCTGGCCGGTGAGTCCGTTAGGTCGTTATAGGTTTTAACCACCGCGCCGTCGACCGTAAAGTTGATAGTACCGGGAAATTGCGGGTAATTGCCGTCACTGAAGGCATGGCTGCCGGCAGAGGCGGTGGCCGTGAGGGTAAAAGTACCATCTTTATTATCGGTAGTGGTAAGAGTTATAGCCGGCTTGGCGTCGTCGCAGAGGTGGACGTCATCGGCCGTGCTGGTGCCGGCACTTGCTGCCCCGCTGCCAAAGAAGATATCGGCCGAGAACCGCTCGGCTGAGCTGTTGGCGCTGGTGGTCTGCTTGGCCAGGGGCGGCGTACAGTCGGTAGCCAGTTTATTACTGACTTTATCGGTATTCGTGCTGGTAGTAGGTGCATTTTTGGGTTTATACCATGATGGGAAGAGGTCGGTGCTGGGACTGGGCTCGACCGAACCGATACCGACGTGGCTGGTGACCACAAAAGCCGGCAGATGCTGGATGCCCGGCGGCTCTGTCCAGTTGACCGCCGGACCCGGGACGGTGTCCAGTGCGGCGTACATCATATTGCGCGTCAACGGGGCCGTCATGTATTCCATAAAGCCCGACAGGGCCCGCTCGCGGTTGTGGTAGCCGACCCAGCTGCCAACGGCGTACTGGGTGTTCCAGCCCATCATCAGACCGTCGAAACCATTGTTAGTGGTGCCGGTCTTGACGCCGCTGTTCCAGCCCTTATAGCGATGCCATTTGTAAAACCCGGCCGGCAGGTAGCTGGCGTTCGGGTCGGAAGCCATGTTGTTGACAATGTAGGCTGTCTCGGCCTTGATAACTTGCTGGGGCTTGGGCTGCTTCCACTCGTAAATGGTCTTATTGGCGGCGTCGTGGATTTTGAGGATATAGGTTTGAGGGATAGCTTGGCCCATGCGCCCGAGGGAGGCAAAGCCGTTAACATGTTGGTCTAGGTGAAAAAAGGCGCCGTCGCCAATGGCCGCCGCGCCATAACACTGGGTTTTTTGGGTCAGCGCCGTGTCGCCGTAGCAGTTGTAGGCACCCGGGGCGTTCATTAGGCTGTCGGCTAGATTAATCGTCTTGTCGACGCCGACAATCAGCATAGCCTTAACGGCCGGGATGTTGCGCGAGCCGCCCAGGGCATAACGCAGGCTCAGTGGGCCGGGGTTGCGAAAATCATAATCCTGCAGGCAGTTACTGTTGCCTTTGGGCGGCGGCGAACCTTTGATAGTGCAGGGGTAGCCCGGTATCGGGCCCTGCTGGTCATAAAGTACCGAGCCGGCGCCGGCGGTGGTAGTATTTTCAATCAGCGAGGCGTAGTCATAGGGCTTGAAGCTGGAGCCGGGGGCGATTTTAACTTCATGGGCATAATTGAGCTGGCCGTGGTCGGGATTAGTGAAATCAACACCGCCAACTAGGGCCACCATTTGGCCGGTTTTGACGTCTTCCGTCACCAGAGCCTGCTCGTCGGCGCCGTAGCGCCGGACGTTAGACTGGTTGTCGGCCACAATTTTTTCGGCTTTATTTTGCAAATTCATATCAAGCGTGGTGATAACTTTCCAGCCGCCAATTTTAGTCGAGCCGCCACCGCCGGTTGGCACGAACTTATTGCGCAGTTCATCCTTGGCCGCCAGCACAAAATAAGGTGATTTAATACCTGCATATTTGGTCGTTTGGGGCTGGATCTCGGCCAGCACATCAACCTTTTTGGCGGCTTCTGATTGGGCTTTGGTGATTTTGTGCGATTGCTCGAGTACATCCAAAATGTAATGCTGGCGGCCAGTCAGTGCCTGTTTGTCAAAATCGGGGCTGTAGGGCGAGTAAATCGCCGGGGATTTAGGAATAGAGGCCAAGAAAGCGGCCTCGGCCAGTGTCAAATCCTTAACCGGCTTGCGAAAATAGTCGGCCGTGGCAGTTTGGGCGCCGTAGTCAACGCTGCCGTAAGGCGCGGCGTTTAGGTAGCCGGTTAGAATCTCGTCCTTGGTGTATGTCCGCTCCAACTCGACGGCTAAGATGATTTCTTTAATTTTGCGGGCGATGCTGCGCTGGTTAGTCCAGTTTTCGTTGATCTTGACCAGCTGCTGGGTAATCGTCGAACCGCCCTGGGTACCATTTCTTTTGAAGACATCATTAAGAGCCGCCCGGCCAATGCCCTTAACGTCAAAGCCGCGGTGTTTGTAAAAATCACGGTCTTCTATGGATACGGTGGCGTCTTTGAGGTATTGGGACATGTCACTGCTGGCTATCGGCACCCTTTTTATGGCGTCGTAATCCTGCCACAGCAACGTCTGGCCGGTGCGGTCGTAATAACTAATACTGCCGCCCAGTTTGCTGCCGGAAATATCTTTAATATTCGGCAAATCTTTGCGGAAAAAGGCAAAAACGCCAAGTGTCAGTATAAAAATGGCGACAATCGCCAGACCCAGAATTTTAAGGCCCATGATGGCGCCGTCGCGGCTAAGCCAATACTCGGCCCAATTGCGTGGATCCAGGTGCCACAAGACCCTTTTGAACCTGGATTTAGGCAAACCGCTCAGGCGGTGGACTTTGCGCAGTGATTTGCCTTCTTTCATCGCTGTCCAGCGTTCGCCCAAGCTGCGATTGACCTTAAGCACCCGACCGCTGCGTGTTGTGACGTACTTGCCGGGACTGCGTCGCGCACGGCCACGGCTATACTTGCCCAAATCTTTTTTAGCCATAAATTCTGCTCATCATTATACCAAACTATCGTTCGTCAAATACCCGTTAAGGTATACTATTATTAATGAAAATTATGCTGAGAACCGCCTGATGAAACTAAACCAAGATTTGGTCTGGCGGGGCCTGATAAAAGATAATACCTTCGCTGATGCCTCTTGGCTGGATAAGCCGCAGACTTTTTACCATGGCGTAGACGCCAGTAGCGATAGTCTGACTATTGGCAACTTGGCGGCGCTGTTGCTGGCCCGGCGCTTAAGCGCTGCCGGCTGGAAAGCGGTACTGCTGGTCGGCGGCGCCACAAGCCTGATTGGCGACCCCGGCGGCAAAGTCGCCGAACGGAAGCTTAAAACCCCTGAAGAAGTTTCGCGCAACGTCGAGGCTATCAAAAAACAGGTGTCCCAGATCTTCGCCGGCGAGTCTTTCATTCCGGCCGACAACTATGACTGGTTTTCCGGCGTCAAATACCTCGATTTTTTGCGCGACATCGGCAAGCACTATTCCATGACCGAACTGATGCAGCGCGATTTTGTCACCGAGCGCATGGGTGAGGGCGGCAGCGGTATCAGCTACGCCGAATTCAGCTACTCGCTTATCCAAGGCTATGACTACTGGCAGTTGTACAAAAGACACAAGGTAGTGCTGCAAATTGGTGGCTCTGACCAGTGGGGCAACATGCTTTCGGGCGTGGCGCTTGTCCGTAAAAAGGAAAGCGCCGAGGTTCACGCTCTTTCCATGGCCCTAGTCGTCAACCAAGAAACCGGCCAAAAGTTTGGCAAATCTGAAGAAGGTGCTATCTGGCTTGATCCCAAAAAGACCAGCCCGACCCAGTTTTACCAGTTCTGGATCAATGTCGATGATGCCGACGTCGAAGATTATCTGAAGGTCTTCACATTCCTGCCCAAAGCGGAAATAGAGCGGGTTAGCGCAGAGCACAAAGCCAGTCCTGCAAAGCGTGCAGCCCAAAAGGCTCTGGCCGAAGAAGTGACGAAGATCGTCCACGGCGGCGACCAGAGCGACACTGCCGGCGGCGTGACAAAATACTTAACAGGTCAAGCATCTTTGACTGAGGCAAACCATGAAGAGCTTGATGAAATTCGCAAAGAACTACCCTCGGCAAAAGTTGCCGCCGGCAGCTCGGTCATTGACGCGCTTATGGAAACTGAACTGGCTGCTTCGAAGTCTGAGGCTCGGCGTTTGCTAGCTAGCGCCGCGGTCTATATCAACGGCCAAAGCACCGATCAAGATAATTTCAAGGATGGTAATTTTCAAAACGGCCGCCTGCTACTGCGCCGCGGCAAAGCCCACAAAGACTCGGCTCTGATAGAATTAAAGTAATGGTTAAAACAAAAACCAAAAAAACGGTAAGGAAAGCCGACCATTACGACGACCCTAGGTATAACTATCAGGACTATTGGACGGGTCGTGAATACGAGCACGCGGCCGAAGAGATGGCTATTAAGCGTCTGCTGCGGGGTAAGAAATTTAAGCATGCGATTGATGTCGGCGGCGGCTACGGCCGTTTGAGTAAATTCCTAACTAAATATGCCGATAAGGTGACTCTAGCCGAGCCCAGCCAGCAGCAGCTGGATATGGCCAGGATTTATCTCAAAGGCGCAACCCAAGTTGACCACAAATTGCTCCAGGCAGCTGATCTGCAGATGCCAGCCGGCTCCGTTGACCTAGTATTAGTTGCACGCGTTCTGCATCATTTGCCCGACCCCGTGCCGGAATTTAGCGAAATCGCTCGTGTGCTTAAGCCTGGCGGCACTTTTTTGCTGGAATTCGCCAATGACGCCCACTTCTTAAACCGCCTGCGCTACGGTGTCCGGGGCAAAAAAGTGCCTAAAAAGCCGGTGGATATTAGCACTAAAGCTGACCCCAAGATTCCCTTCGTCAACCATCACCCCAAGACTATTATTAAACTGCTGCACGACGCCGGCTTTGAAGTCGAGGTGGCGCTTTCGGGCTCTAACCTGCGCTCGCCGACGCTCAAGCGAATATTTGGTAAAAACGTCCTACTAGGTGTTGAAAAGGTCCTACAGCCGATGCTGGCGCCGCTGTATTTTGGCCCCAGCGTCTGGCTAAGACTCAGGAAGCGCTAAGAATGAGCGCGCTGTGACCGATATACTCTGCTGCGCGTTTTACTTCTTTTCTGACAGATCGCTCATAGGAACTTTGTAAACGAAAATATTCTCGATACGTAGTACTTCCTAGCATGGTATTGCCTGTTTCGGCGACTTTTATATTAACTTGTGCGCCCAAGAGTTCGCCGGTGTCCGGTGCTGGAGTCCCATCAGCGTAGGGTCCAATAAAAATCTCTTCTACTTCACCATAAAATGGCAAATCAGTAGCGAAGGCTTCTTCTCTCGTAGGAAGATTTATTTCTCTCTTCATACCATAATATTATCTCATTTTAGTCTGATTGCAATCTATACTAATTAAAGTGAAGTTAAGCGACCAGATCAATGAACTTAAGGGCGTCGGGGACGAGCTGGCCAAGAAGCTGGCGGTGCTTGGCGTTAAGACAATTGGCGACTTGATTGAAAATTACCCGCGTCGCTATGAAGATTATTCGAATGTCGTGCCGCTTGAGAAAATCCGACCGGGGGCTGTAAGTCTTGAAGCAAAAATTGGCCAGATCAAAGGCCGCTATGTGCGCCGCGGCATGCATATCACCGAAGCCATAGCCAGCGATGAAACCGGCAGCGTGCGCCTGGTTTGGTTCAACCAGCCGTACCGCGGCGGCGCCATTAAACCCGGGCAAAGCTACTACATTTCCGGCGAGTACGCCCTGCGGCGTGGCCGTTTTAGCATTACCAACCCATCAGTCGAACTGGTCAGTGACTTTCCGGTCAATACGGCGCGCATTATCCCCATATACCGCGAAACCAAAGGCCTAAAATCCTTCCAAATTAGAAAACTGGTCCGCGAAGCGGCCGATATTGTTAAAGATATGCCCGAACATTTGCCGGGTTGGCTGCTTAAGGAACAAAACCTGCTGGATTATAAAACGGCGGCTCTGCGAATGCATTTTCCGTCATCGGCGGAAGAGTTAGCCAAGGCCCAAAAACGTCTCGGCTTCGAGGAAGTTTTTCAGTTGAGCCTAGCCGCACTGCTAAACAAACAAGAACTGACGCGCGAGAAAGGGCTGGCTATCCCCTTCAACCAAAAACTGGCTAAGGACTTTGTAGCTAAGCTGCCGTTTAAGCTGACAAATGCCCAGCGCAAAGCTACTTGGCGCATCTATCAAGACCTGGAAAAAACCCAGCCAATGAACCGGCTACTTGAGGGCGACGTTGGCTCGGGCAAGACGGTGGTGGCCGCCATGGCGGCTATGATGGCCATGGAGCAAGGCTTCCAGACCGCGATGATGTCACCGACCGAGATTTTGGCCCGCCAGCATGCTGACACGCTCTATAAATTACTGGATAGCGTTGGTTACGCGGACCAGGTAGGGCTGCTGATTGGGGGCTTAAAGCCGCCACAAAAGCAGCAGACGCAACGCCGGATAAAATCGGGTGACATAAAGCTAATAGTCGGTACCCACGCCTTAATCGCCGAAAAGGTTGATATGCATAGGCTGGGGCTGATTATTATTGACGAACAACACCGCTTTGGCGTTGACCAGCGCAAGAAACTGCAAGCCAAGGCCGGACACATGCCCCACGTTCTGCACATGAGTGCGACGCCAATCCCAAGGAGTATCGCACTGACCCTATATGGTGAACTTGATATTTCGATTCTTGATGAGCTGCCGCCCGGACGCAAAGCAATCGCCACTAAAATCTGCTCGCCGAATTCGCGGGCCCAGCTGAATGCCCAAATTGACAAGCAACTGGCGGCCGGGCGGCAAATGTTTATTGTCTGTCCGCTTATTTTAGATACCGATTTGAGCCGCGGGCTGTCGGCCGAAGAAGTATATGAGCGGGTCGCTAATATAGACTTCAAAAACCGCCGAGTGGGCCTGCTGCACGGCAAAATGAAATCGGCCGACAAAGACAAGGTCATGCAGGCCTTTTTGAACCACGAATACGATATCTTGGTCAGCACGACGGTTATAGAAGTCGGTGTAGACATACCCAACGCTACGATAATGCTGGTCGAAGGTGCCGAACGATTTGGCCTGGCCCAAATTCACCAGCTGCGCGGTCGGGTCGGCCGGAGCGCCCACCAAAGTTATGCTTTCTTGATGATGAGTGACTCACGAAGCCCCAGCCAGCGCCTGCGGGCGCTGGAAAATACTACCGACGGCTTCAAGCTGGCAGAGCTCGACCTGCAGCTGCGCGGCCCGGGGGCTATTTATGGCACCACGCAGCACGGTGCCTTGGACCTGAGAGTCGCTAAACTGACAGATACCAAACTTATAGCTACGGCCCGCAACGCTGCGCGAGAGTTCATCGACAAAAAAGAGAGCTTGAAAAAATACCCGCACCTGGCCGAAAAAGTGGCATCTTTGCGCGCCATAACCAACCTGAACTAGAATAGTAGGATGAGGATTATTGCCGGAGACCTAAAAGGTCGGGAATTTAAGTCGCCGCGAGGCCGCACGACCCGCCCAATGAGTGAAAAGACCCGCGGCGCACTGTTCAATACGCTAGGAGATATTGAAGGGCTGAGTGTGCTTGACGGCTTTGCCGGCAGCGGCGCGCTGGTCTTTGAAGCTATCAGCCGTGGTGCGGTGAGCGCACTGGCAATCGAGCAGGATAAAGCTGCCCATAAAGCTATCTCTGAGAGTATCAAACAGCTTGGTTTAAAGCGCCAGCTGAAGAATCTGCGCGCCAACGTCAGTGGCTGGAGTAACAATAATGCAAGCAAGCAGTTCGACCTTCTTCTACTGGACCCACCTTATAACAACCTGGACCGCCGGCTGCTGCAAAAACTAGCTAGGCACGCAAAACCTGGCGGCTTGGTTGTGCTTTCCTGGCCCGGCAAAGAACCGGCACCGCCCTTTGGAGGCTTAGAACTAGTCACCGGTAAAAAACACGGCGACATCCAACTTGTCTTCTACCGCAAAACCTAAAACGTAGTATTATCTATTGAAATGACGCAAAGATCTGCCGAGGAGTTGGCGCAGTTAGCCTCGTTGAGCGAATTAGTTCCAGGCCTAGGCTTTGAGTACAAGGTCCGGGCCGAAAAAGGCGGCTTTGGCGACTTTCCGGGGAGATTCCCCTTTGCCGTGCACGATGAGTGGCTAGTAGAGGCAAAGATAATAGGGGAAGTCGGCCTTGGCCACGAAGCGGCCTTTGATGTTTTTGCCGATGGAAGTAAAACCGAACTGTTAATGAACGGGGTTGGTGTAATACAGCCGCGGCCGAGCCGGGAGCATCCCGCTGTTCAGTCCTATGCGGCAGGGGTGGTGCATGAAGACCTAGCGACCATTATCGACCCGTTTACAATTAACTTTACGGCTAGAGACCAACAAGGCCCCGAAAAAGCTAGTAAATGCTTCCTTATACCTGGCCGGAACATACAACCGGGAACTCTTCGGATAATCGGAGTTACAGCTCGAGGATAGCTACTTGGTGGGGATGAAAGGACTCGAACCTTCACGCCTTTCGGCACTAGTTCCTAAAACTAGCGTGTATACCAATTTCACCACATCCCCGGCGAATCTATTGTAGCAACCTAGGAAGATTCTTTGAGCTCTTGGTAGCGTAGGGCTGGCGCGGCGGCGTAGGCGACGGCCAGGGCGAATGAGATTATGCCGCCGACAATTGGGATGATGCCCGGCAGGGCCAACAGAAAGCTGAATAGCAGAATGCTATAAATTGGCCACGCATAACCCTTGGTCATATTCCAGCTTTGGCTAAGCGCGTCCATAATAGAGGTTTTGCGATCAACTAAAATATACGGCGCTAAAAATAGCCGCCAGAGGAAAATCACACCCGGGATTATAAGTAGGACGAAACCGACTAGAAGTATTAGTACAGTTAACGCACCTAGGCCGAGCAGCTTGGCCCACAGCCAGTCCTGGGTTATTTCTCTCCAGATGGATCTAAAAGCCGGCCGTTCGCCCTGGGCGACCCTTAGGTTAAGCACGACCGCCAAAAGGTAGCTGAGGATGGCACCGAAGAACAGGATTACGGATAAAATTGCACTGGCGGTATGCACCGAAGAGTCGGAGCCAATATTTGGGCCGAGGAAAGATGAGCTAAAGGCGTGGCCCCAGTTCCAGCCGTGTTGCTGATTGTCGTCAATTAGCTGGATTACGCTGGCAATTACCAAAGCCGCCGGCAGGCCGTAAACAAGCGCGTACACATTAAGATTTTTGCGCACCAGAGCGTAACTCTTACCAAATAAGTCTACGGCGCTGGTGAGACTTCTGGGCCTTTTTTCTTCAGCCATTATTTTAAGACTCCATTACTACTGATGTAAATATCTCACGGTTACGCCCGCCTATCAAGTATAATAAACGGAGTTATGGCACTGTCTACCCAACCATATAAAGGCGCGCGCGATTTTTATCCCGAAGATAAGCGCCTCCAAAAACACATATTTGACCAGATGCGCGAGGTCGTAGAGAGTTTTGGCTACCAGGAGTACGACGCGCCGCTAATTGAGCCAGTCGATATATATTTGGCTAAAAGCGGCGAAGAAATCGTTAATGACCAGCTTTACAGCTTCGAGGATAAAGGCGGCCGCAAGGTCGCTATCCGGCCAGAAATGACACCCAGTGTCAGCCGTATGGTGGCCGCCCGCCGCCAAGAACTTGCCTATCCGCTGCGCTGGTACTCCATCCCAAATTTGTGGCGCTACGAGCGGCCACAGCGCGGTCGCTTGCGCGAACACTACCAGCTAAACGTTGACATTTTTGGCGTCAACGATATCAGCGCCGACCACGAAATTATTTTGATCGCCGATTCCATCATGCGGGTATTTAAGGCGCCCACCGGCAGTTATACGATACGAATTAACAGCCGCAAGCTGGTGGACTTTTTCTTCCAAGACCAGTTAAAGCTTAGCGACGAGCAGTTTCATGAAGCTACCAAATTAATAGATCGCTGGCACAAGATAGATAAGGCCGATTTTGAGGCCCAAGCCAAAGAAGTTTTAAGTAGCGACAGCCACTACCAAAAGCTGCTGGAGCTGCTAGATTCAAAGGGACTCGATGAGCTGCCAACTGGATTAAAAAGCCACGCTTCGGTGGAAGAGCTGCGCAAGTTAATGAGCTTACTCAAAGAATCGGGAGTCGATAGTGCCGGCTTTGATTTTTCAGTCATCCGCGGCATGGACTATTACGACGACATTATTTTTGAAGTCTTTGATACCAGCCCCGAAAACAACCGATCGATGTTCGGCGGCGGCCGCTACGGGGGCTTGGTCGGTGACTTTGGCGTCGAACCAGTGCCGACAGTCGGTTTTGGCATGGGCGATGTTACACTGCAGATTTTTTTGGAACTACACAAACTTTTACCCGCGCTTGAGTCTGAGGTTGACGCGACTGTAATTTTGGTAGGCGATGTTTATGAGGCGGCCCAAAAGGTGCTCACGGAACTTCGCCAAAAAGGCTTAAATATATCTGTTGACGGCACCGACCGCAAGCTTGATGCCAAGATAAAAAACGCCGCTAAGGCCGGTGTTAAGTATGCTATCTTTGTCGGCGAGCAGGAGTTAAAGACCGGTAAGTTCAAGCTCAAAAACCTGCAATCCGGCGACGAAAGAGAGCTTCCGAGCAACGATTTAGTTACAGAAATTGGCCGGTAGCAATTATAATCTGGTGTCATGCAGATAAGCCGAACTGATAAATCGCCCTCGGAGGTAAGTCTTTTGATCCGGGCGGATGCCGCCGATCTGACGCCTATCAAAAACCACACTTTGGGCTATTTTGCTTCAAAAGTTAAGGTTCCGGGCTTTCGGGAGGGCACCGCGCCGGCGGCGTTAGTCGAAAAACACGTTGACCAGCGGGCCCTCGCTGACGAGTTTATCGAGCACGCACTTAACCGGCTTTATACTCAGGCTGTCGACCAGCAAAAACTACGTCCGGCCGGCAAGCCGGAAGTCACGATTAAGAAATTCGTACCCTTTACGGACCTGGAATTCGAAGTCGAGCTTCAGATAATCGGTCCTATCAAATTAGCCGACTATAAAAAGATAAAACTGGCCAGAAAATCCGCCGATGTCACGGTTGCCGAAGTCAATAGCGTCATCAAATCCTTGCAACAACGGCTGGCAAGGCGCAAGCCGGTCGACCGCCCGGCTAAGGCCGGCGACGAACTGCTGATCGATTTTGATGGCAAAGATAAAGCCGGCAAGCCAGCCGCCGGCGCGGAGGGGAAGGATTATCCAATACTTCTGGGCAACAGCACGTTCATACCCGGCTTCGAAGATAATTTAATCGCCTCCAAGGCCGGAGACGAGAAGCAGTTTACGGTTAAATTTCCTAATGATTATGGCGTCCCCGATTTGCGTGGACAGCCGGTAACTTTCAAAGTCCAGATCACGAAGGTCAATGAGGTTATAGAGCCCAAAATCGATGACGCTTTCGCGGCTAAAGCCGGGCCGGTTAAAACTGTGGCCGAGCTCAAGGCCGATATCAAAAAACAGCTGAAAGCCGAAAAACAGAATTCGGCCGATCGGCAATATGAAAATGAACTAGTCAAAAAAATTGTTGATAAATCTGGCGTCGAAGTCCCGCCGGGGCTGGTTGACGAGCAAATTATGCAGGCCGAAGAAAATGAGAAGCGGGATCTGGTAACCCGCGGCCAAAGCTGGCAAGAGCACCTGAAAGCAGAATCTATTACCGAGCAGCAGCACCGGGAGCGCCAGCGGCCGGATACGGAGTTCCGGGTCAAGGCCAGCCTGATTTTGAGCGAGATAGCCGAGCGCGAAGACATTACAATTACACCGGAAGAACTGGAAATAAGAATTCAAATCTTGAAGGGCCAGTACCAGGACCCGCAGATGCAGGCCGAACTGGATAAACCGGAAAACCAGCGCGGCATTGCCGCCCAGCTAATGACCGAAAAAACAGTCGCTAAACTGGTAGAATATGCTGGGAGTTAGAAATGATACCCAAAGAAACAATGATTAGCGATCTTTCGGCTCGAGTACGTGTTGAACCGGATGAAGATTATTTTTTTGAAGCTGATTTTATCGGCACATTTCAGGAGGGCGATGGAGCCTGGTTTGTTGGAATTAAAAGAGCGCTCGCGCAGCGGGTTGAAGCTGGAGACGCTTCAGCGCTAGATGAGTGCTACCAGCTGGTGGCAACTGAGGGCGGGGTGAGAATCTACGATGTAGAAGCTGACGAACTATGGTTGGTGGGGCAAGGAACAAAGCGCATTAGTAGCCGCCGGCTCTACGAAAAGCCAACGGCAGAAGCAGCTGCCGCAGTTGGCACTCTGCCTTGACGAGTGCCAATTTGGTGCGATATAATTTAGGCACATGAGTAAACCCAGTTCTTCTATTTTGATACCAACGGTCATCGAGCAAGAGGGGCGTTTTGAGCGGGCCTACGATATTTATAGCCGCCTGCTGCGCGACCGGATTATATTTTTAGGCGACAGTGTCGACCAGCATACGGCTAATTTGATCGTTGCCCAGATGTTATTTTTAGAAAACCAAGATCAAAACAAGGATATTGTCTTCTATATAAATAGTCCCGGCGGCAGTGTTTATGACGCCTTTGCCGTCTATGACACCATGCAGTACGTGAAGTGCGACATCCAAACAGTGGGCGTGGGTGTCCAGGCCAGCGCGGCCGCCTTTTTACTGAGTTCCGGGGCCAAAGGCAAGCGGATGCTGCTGCCCCACGCTACGGTTATGATCCACCAGCCGTCGGCCGGCACCAAAGGCAGAGTTAGCGATATGGAGATTGACCTGCGCGAGGGGCTGCGTATGAAGAGGCTGCTAAACGAGATTATGGCCAAAAATGCCGGCCAATCTGTCAAAAAAATTGAGGCCGACATGGAGCGCGACCTGTGGATGAGCGCCGACGAAGCCAAAAAATACGGTCTGGTCGATAAAGTCATAAACCGCCGCTAGAATATTGCCCAAAAAGGCTTGATTTGGAGTCAAAAGTTCTGTATTATGGTATCTAAGAAGTAGTGTACTTTGGCGTTGCTGTGTATTTATTACGATATTTGACGCCTGACGTAGTGGGCTTCGCACGCGGCAAACAATAAGAATTAGGTAGGGAGCATAGCTTTTGACGGCCAAAAAAGCAGCAGGTGTTCTATCTGGACGCCAGTACTTTACACAACTCGATGACATTTTAAGCCCGCCAAACCTGGTGGACCATCAAAACTCTTCGTTTGAATGGTTTGTTAAGGAGGGTCTGGGCGAATTGCTTGAGGAAGTTAGTCCGATTGAGGATTACACCGGTACCAAGCTGTCTTTGCGTTTCAAAAAATACCATTTTGAACCGCCCAAGATGGCCGAAGCGCAGGCCCGGGAGAACAATGTCAGCTTTGAGGCGCCACTTAAGGCCGTCATCGAACTGACCAACAAAATCACGGGGGAAGTAAAGGAACAAGAAATTTATCTTGGCGATTACCCATGGATGACGTCCAGGGGTACTTTTGTAATTAACGGCGCCGAGCGGGTGGTGGTCAGCCAGTTGATTCGCTCTAGCGGAGTATTTTTCACTGCCGAGCCGCACAGCGGCCGCAACTTGTATGGTGCCAAAGTTATTCCGGTCCGCGGGGCTTGGCTGGAATTTGAAACAGCCGCCGCCGGCGTACTCTACGTCAAAATCGACCGCAAACGTAAAATCCCGGTCACCACTTTGCTTCGGGCGCTGGGCCTCAGCCAGGAACAGATTAAGGATGCTTTCAAACACGTCGACCAGGGTGAGACGAATTACATTGACAATACCTTAGAGAAAGACCCAGCCAAAGGTACAAGCGAGGCTTTAATTGAAGTTTACCGCCGTTTACGCCCAGGAGATCTGGCGACGGTTGATAACGCCCGTTCCCTGATTGAAAATATGCTTTATAACTTCAAGCGCTTTGATTTTGGCAAAGTTGGCCGCTACAAGATTAACAAGCGCCTGGACCTAAAGGCGCCTAATGACAATAAAAACCGGGTGATGCGGATCGAGGACTTAACGGCCATTATCAGCGAAATCATCCGGCTAAATAACACCCAGGATCCGGCTGACGAGATTGACTCGCTGGCCAACCGCCGAGTCAAATTGGTCGGCGAGCTGGTCCAGCGCCAATTCCGGATCGGATTGCTGCGCATGGAAAGAAACGCCAAGGACCGCATGAGTATGTCCGAAATCGAGACGGTTACACCGGCCCAACTGATAAATGCCCGTCCGGTGGTAGCGGCCGTACGCGAATTCTTTGCCAGCTCTCAGCTGTCACAGTTCATGGACCAAATTAACCCGTTATCCGAACTGGCCCACAAGCGACGCCTCAGCTCCATGGGCCCCGGAGGCTTATCGCGCGAACGGGCCGGTTTTGAAGTCCGCGATGCCCATGCCACCCACTACGGCCGTATCTGCCCAGTAGAAACACCTGAAGGCGCCAACATCGGCCTAGTGCTTAACCTGGCCAGCTACGCCCGGATTAATGAGTACGGTTTTATTGAAACTCCCTACCGCAAAGTCATTAACGCTGTCACGCCCAAAGAAGCGCCCGGTCACATTGCCGCCGTCAACCTGGAGGACGACAAGGGGAAAGTTATTGTTAAAGCCCGGGCTGTCATTACACCCGCAGCTGCTAAGCGCCTGGCGGCCGTCAAAAGCCGCGCCACTTGGCCGGTTAAGGCTAAAGTTACCAACCAAATCGTTTATCTAGACGCTGCCGAGGAGGAAAATGCCGTTATCGCCGGCGCCGGCGTGCCCTTTGACAGCAATGGCTATTTTATAGAAAACCGTATTAGCGTTCGTAACCGCCTGGAGCCGGGTGAAGTTGATGCCGGTGAAGTTACGCACATGGACTCCAGCCGCAGCCAATCAATTGGTTCTAGCGCCGGTCTAATCCCATTTGTTGAGAAAAACTATGTGCTGCGGTCTTTAATGGGCTCTAACCAGCAACGCCAAGCCGTGCCACTGATTAAACCGGAAAGTCCGATTGTCGGCACCGGCATGGAATCGATCGTGGCCGCCAACACCGGCCAATTGACCAACGCTGAGGCTGATGGCCAAGTTCTCAAAGCTACCGCCGATGAAGTCGTCGTTAAATACAAGACCGGCAAAAAAGTTACATATAATCCGGTGCATTTTATGCGCAGCAACGAAGGCAGTTCAATCAACCAGGTGGTGGTAGTTAACAGCGGTGATCGTGTCAAAACCGGCCAACCCTTAATCGAGGGCATGAGCATCGCCGACGGCGAACTGGCGCTGGGCAAGGACCTGCTAGTGGCATTTATGCCCTGGGCGGGCTACAACTTTGAGGACGCTATCATAATCTCGCGGGCACTGGTTGAAGACGATACTTTAACCTCTATTCATATTGTGGACTACATGACCGAAGTCCGGGAGACCAAGCTAGGCCCGGAAATTGTGACCGGCGACATTCCCAACGTTTCCGAGGAGTCGCTGCGTCACCTAGACGAAGACGGCATTGTGCGGATTGGCGCCGAAGTCCATCCGGGCGATATTTTAGTCGGCAAAATCACGCCCAAGGGCGAGCAAGAGCTATCTAGTGAAGAGCGTCTGCTGCGGGCCATCTTTGGTGAAAAGGCCAAAGAAGTCCGTGATACGTCGCAGCGTATGAGCACCGGCCGGCACGGCAAAGTGGTGGGCGTTAAGATATTTTCCCGGGCTTCCGGCCACGAACTCAAAGCCGGCGTGATTATGCAGATCCAAGTCTTTGTGGCCCAAATACGCAAAATTAGCGTCGGCGACAAACTGGGCGGCCGCCATGGCAACAAGGGGGTTATTGCCCGTATTTTGCCGGTCGAAGATATGCCGTTTAACGAAGACGGCACGCCAATTGATATTGTGCTGAACCCGCTGGGCGTGCCCAGCCGAATGAACATCGGCCAGCTGTTTGAAACCCACCTTGGTATGGCGGCCCGCTCCCTGGGTATTAAAGTCGCCAGCCCAGCCTTCAACGGCGTACCGATTAGTAAAATCCAGGAGTTGCTCAAACAAAGCGGTCTGGCGGCCGACGGTAAGCAGCAGCTATATGACGGCCGCAGCGGCGAAGCCTTTTCCGAGAGAACGACTGTCGGCAGCATGTACATCATTAAGCTCAACCACATGGTGTCGGACAAAATCCACGCCCGCAGCACCGGGCCCTACACCATGGTTACTCAACAGCCATTGGGCGGCAAAGCCCAAAATGGCGGCCAGCGCTTTGGCGAAATGGAAGTCTGGGCGCTGGAAGCCTATGGCGCGGCCCACACTTTGCAGGAAATGCTAACAATTAAATCCGACGACGTTTACGGCCGAGCGAAGGCCTATGAGTCAATCATCAAGGGCACGACCATCCAAGGGCCAAAAGTACCCGAAAGCTTTAATGTCCTGGTTAAAGAACTTCAAGGTCTGGGACTGAAAGTCGACCTGCTGACCGCCGACAACAAAATAATCGACGCCGAAGAGATCTTGGCCCGCAATATTAAAGATGAAGCAAAGCACTCGCCAACCGTTACGGCTACCGGCCAGAGCCTGCAGGACGCCGACGCCCTGGAAATACCGGTAGCTGATGAGCTGGCGCTAGGCGAAGGCGGTGTCGAGATCGAAAATGAGGTCGATATGATTTCAATAACTGATGATGCTAAGAAGGAGGGCTAGCATGCGCCATTACACGCCCGGAACCAACATTGCCGATTTTGATGCCGTGCGTCTGGCCATCGCTAGTCCCGATGATATTTCGGAATGGAGTTACGGCGAAGTCACTAAGCCCGAAACTATTAACTACCGCACCCAAAAACCAGAACGTGACGGGCTGTTTTGCGAACGGATTTTTGGTCCGGTTAAAGACATTAATCCGCATGATGCTAAATATAAAGGTGTCCGCAGCCGCGAAGCGGCGGTGGATAAAAACGGCGAGCTGGTAACACGCAGTATTGTACGGCGCGAGCGCATGGGTCATATCAGCCTGGCCTGCCCGGTGGCGCATATCTGGTTTTTGCGGGGCACGCCTAGTGCCATTGGTCTGCTACTTGGTATCACCGTTAAGAACCTGGAGCGCATCGCCTATTTTGCCAGCTACGTTATCAAGAGCGCCGACCAGGACAAGCTGGACAAGATTATGGCCGATAAAGAAGCCCAATTTAGCGCCGCCCAAGCGGCCATTAAAAGCCGCTACGAGGCTGACGCCAAGAAAGAAGGCGGCGACGTTAAAGCTCTCAGCGAGGCTTATAACAAAGAGTTAGAAGAACTGACCACTGAGCACGAAGCTTATAAAACTCAATTTTCAGCCCTGGGTAAGTTAAACCTGCTGTCGGAGACCGATTATCGTAACTTACCGGACGAGCTGCAGTCGTTGATCAAAGTAGGTATGGGCGGCGCATCCCTTAAGGAGCTGCTTGATGAAGTTGACCTTCAAAAACTAATCCGGAGCTTAAGCAAAGAGGCCGACGAAGCTAAAGGCCAGCGCAAGAAAAAAATCATGAAGCGCCTGCGGCTACTGGAAAGCATGCAGCGTGCCGGTATCAAACCATCCAGCATGTGTGTTTCGGTGCTACCCGTCATTCCACCGGACTTACGGCCGATGGTCCAGCTGACTGGCGGGCGTTTTGCCACCTCGGACCTCAACGACCTTTATCGCCGCGTTATCAACCGCAATAACCGTTTAAAAAAGTTAATGGACCTGAACGCACCGGAAGTAATAAGGCGAAACGAGCAGCGTATGCTCCAAGAAGCCGTCGATGCCCTGATTGATAATAACAATGCCCGGTCCGGCCGGGCCGTAGCCGCCACCGGCCAGCGTCGCCGTCTAAAGTCACTGTCCGACATGCTCAAAGGCAAACAAGGGCGCTTTCGCCAGAACTTGCTGGGCAAGCGGGTTGATTATTCCGGTCGGTCGGTAATTGTTGCCGGTCCGGAGTTAAAGATGCACCAGTGCGGCTTGCCCAAAACGATGGCCCTGGAGCTATTCAAGCCATTCGTTATCGGCCGGCTTATAGACCAGGAGCTAGCCCACAACATCCGAAGCGCTACCCGGATGCTGGAAACCAGCGACGGGGCTGTCTGGGACGCCCTGGATGAAGTCATTAAAGAAAAATATGTACTGCTTAACCGGGCCCCAAGTCTACACCGCCTGTCTATCCAGGCCTTCCAGCCGGTATTAATTGAGGGTAAAGCCATTCAGCTGCACCCACTGGTTTGCAAAGGTTTTAATGCCGACTTTGATGGCGACCAAATGGCTGTGCACCTGCCGCTTGGCGCTGCCGCCCAGGCCGAAGCCCGCGAAATTATGGCTAGCAATAAAAATCTACTCAAGCCGGCTGATGGCTCGCCAATCCTGCACGTCGAACAAGACATCGTCCTCGGCTGCTACTACCTGACCTATCAGCGCCCCGGTACCGAGGAAGAAAAGCCCCGTACTTTTAGTAGCCTAGACGAGGCTCATTTAGCCCACGACGAAGGTGCCATTGCCCTACAAAGCAAAATAGTGGTGCCTTTCCGCGGCGAACTACGCGGCACCACCCTTGGCCGCCTGTTATTTAATGAGATATTCCCCGAAGACTTTCCTTACCAAAACAAAGCTATGACCAACAAGCAGTTGCACAACGTCATGACCATGACCTACCAGCGCTACGGCCAAGACGCCACAGCCATTATCGCCGATGACCTGAAAGATCTTGGTTTCCGCTACGCCACCTA
Source organism: Candidatus Saccharibacteria bacterium UBA6824 (assembly GCA_002452155.1). GTDB lineage: Bacteria > Patescibacteriota > Saccharimonadia > Saccharimonadales > UBA10212 > UBA6824. The sequence goes on from DKEK01000002.1 coordinate 30,180, forward strand.
CTCCGGCCTGTCTATAGGCATGGACGATTTTTCCGACCTGACCAAATTACCGGGAATTGTCGATGAGGGCGAAAAAAGGGCCACCGAAATATCCAAGCAATACGCGTCGGGCTTCATTACCGACGACGAACGTTACCGTCTGACCGTCGATACCTGGACTGATGTCGACACCCAAGTAGAAGAAGCTCTGGCCGAGCAGTTCGCCACCGAAGATAATACTATGTCGATTGCGGTCGCCTCCGGTGCCCGCGGTAATATCTCGCAGATGAAAAAATCTGTCGGCATGCTGGGCATGTTTGCCGATGCTACCGGCCGGGCCATTGAGCTGCCGGTTCGCAGCAACTACAAATACGGGCTTACGCCGCTGGAATACTTTACGGCTACACGCGGTACCCGAAAATCATTGATTGACATCGCCCTACGGACAGCTGATTCGGGCTACTTAACCCGCCGCTTGGTTGATGTTGCCCAGGATGTATTTACGGTTGAGTACGATATTGAGGATCCGGGCTTTAGCGTTTACCGCAGCGACTCGGAAGCCATAAGCGTTGGCCTTGGCGCCCGCTTGGCCGGCCGTTTCGCCGCCGAAAATATCAAGCGCTACGTCAAGGCTGGCCAGTTAATCACACCTGAAATTGCTAAAAAGATTGAAGAAGATGAATCCATCACCGAGCTTAAAATTATGAGCGTACTATCTTGCACCTCGGTCCGCGGCGTCAGCCAAAAATCTTATGGTATCGATCTGGCCACCGGCGAGCTGGTAGCCAACGACTATCCGATTGGGGTTATCGCGGCCCAAAGTATTGGCGAGCCCGGCACCCAGCTGTCGCTTGATTCCAAACACCGCGCCGGCGCTGTTACAGCTAACGACGATGTTACTCAGGGTTTGACCCGCGTGGAAGAGCTTTTGGAGGTCCGTACGCCCAAAGGTCAAGCTTATCTAACCGACATCACCGGGACGGTCAACGCCTGGGAAGAGGGCGACCAATACATTGTCCAAGTAACCGCCAAAAAACAAAAGCCGGTCGAAATATCTATCGGCGATCGGCAAACAAAGGTCAAAACCGGCGACGAAGTTAACATTGGCGACATCGTAGCTGCCAGTGAAGACGCCAGCGACCCCCTAGCCGCCACCATGGTAGGCAAAGTCAGCTTAAGTAAAGGTCAAATTACCATTACCCCAACCTCTAAGAGCATTGTCCGTTACGAGGTACCGGGCTTTAAGCAGCTACTAGTCAAAGATGGCGACCTGGTGGAAGCCGGCCAGCGCCTAACCAACGGTTCGTTAAACTTGCACGAACTGATGCGCCTGCAGGGCGTTGAAGCTACCCAGCGCTACATAATGAACGAAATCCTGTATATTTTTGCCAGCCAAGGCCAAACGATTGCCGACAAACATCTTGAAGTCATTGTCCGCCAAATGTTTAGCCGCGTCCAAATAGAAGATTCCGGCGATAGCGAGTTCATTACCGGCGATATTGTCAGCAAACTGGCGGTTGCCTCGGCCAACGAAAAACTGGCTACCAAAAAGAAGAAGCTAATTAAGTCCAACCAGCTGCTGCTGGGCATCACTAAGGCGTCACTGTCGACCGACTCGTTCTTGTCGGCTGCTTCGTTCCAAGACACCACTCGCGTACTAATTGCCGCCGCCACCAGTGGCAAAGTCGATAACCTCTATGGCTTGAAAGAGAACGTCATCTTGGGCCGTCTGATACCAGTAGGTACCGGTGCTCGCCGTCTACAGAACGAGGAAGAACCCGAGGAGGCGGCAGTTGCCTCCAAGGGGTAAATTTGCTAGGATTGTAAGCTATGCCGACCGTTAATCAACTCATACGCAAGCCGCGCAAAATGCCGGGCACTAAAACTAAGTCGCCGGCTCTGCAGCGTGTGGTTAATAATCTGCAGACCAAAAGCTACGATAAACCGGCGCCGTTTAAACGCGGTGTCTGTATCCGCGTGACTACCAAAACTCCCAAAAAGCCTAACTCGGCGCTGCGTAAAGTTGCCCGCGTGCGTTTGACTAACGGCCACGAAGTCTGGGCCTACATTGGCGGCGAAGGCCACAACCTTCAAGAACACGCTGTGGTTTTAGTGCGTGGCGGTCGCGTGAAAGACCTTCCGGGTGTGCGTTATCACATTGTCCGCGGCAATCTGGACCTTCAGGGCGTACAGGACCGCAAACAGGGCCGGAGTAAATACGGCAGCAAAAGGCCCAAATAATGCCTCGTAAGACTACAAAATCGTTAGTTCGCGATGTGGAGCCCGACCGGCTATATAACAACCCCCAGATTACCAAGGTTATTAACCGTGTAATGCTTAACGGTAAAAAACAGCTGGCCGAGCGGTTGGTGTACGGCGGCATGCAAAAAGCTGCTGATAAACTGAAAGTCCAAAACCCGCTGGAAGTCTTCGAACAAGCTATGAAAAACGTCCAGCCTTATATGGAAACCCGCTCGCGCCGGGTTGGTGGCGCTAATTATCAAATCCCTTTTGAAGTTAAGGGACAGCGTCAGCAGCACTTAACTATCATGTGGTTTGTGAGTGCCGCCCGTGACCGCAAAGGTATGAGCATGGAAGATCGCATAGCCCAGGAGCTGATGGATGCCTATAACAACACCGGGGCGGCTGTCAAGAAAAAAGAAGACGTCCATAAAATGGCCGAGGCTAACCGAGCCTTCGCCCACTTTGCTAGGTCGTAAAATGCCGCCTCTTACTAAAGCTCCAGGGAGCTACTACTCAGAAATAGGAACAACGGAGTTTGATAGTTTATTCGATCGCGCCCAGTCAGGTGAATTCGATCCGTGGGCTGCTGTGGCAGAGGATAGACCCAAGTACGTCGTTTGGTCCATAAGAGGGGAGCTACCGCAGGTAGCATTATTGGCACTCCAGGAAGAAATTGGCCAGAGCATAACTGCGCAGCAGACGGAAGCTTTGAAAGTATCGAAGAATATAAGAATGCTTGGAAGTACGTCAATTTTAAATACTTGAATTTAATAATTATGATAGATAGGAAACACAATTTAGATTATGTCTGGCCCAGAAACTGAAGTCCATTCTACGGTCGAAACAGGCTCCGGCTGCTCTTTGAACTCCCCGGAACATGAAGAGGGCGGAGCATTTTATCGGATTTTGGTCAGAGAACGGGAAGAGCTGGAAGGGGATTTCGTTATCCTGTACGAAAAGGGTCTTGCTCGCAATATTCATAGTGAGCCTATCGGTGAGGGTCGCTCGCGCGCCGATATTGATGCGGCCTTTTCAGGGTGCCCCTGTCATGATCCCGCAAATGCCGGCCGACAACTAGGCAAGGCCGGCTGCTGGGCGATAAAGGAACTAAACGAGGTGAAAGAATAGCCATGACCGAAAGCGCCCGAACTAACGTCACACCGTGCAGGAATTGCCGCTATTTAACCGAGCCGGTTGTCGCGCACTCCGAAGAACTCGGCGAAATAAAGGCAACCTTGGCCCCAGACGGCTCAATTGTTGTCCATCGTCCTAGTGACTGCGGAACAGGCCACTTCCAAAAGCTGGAAGGCGGCGCGATCAAGCTGGAAAGCGGTGTGATCGAAAACCAATCTAAGACTGCGGCCAAAGATATAAAACAATGCACAGGGTCATTTACTGAGACCGTCCCCGTGCCTAGAAAATGGCTGGGGTGGCTGGGGATAAAGGAGGAGGTGGAAGTCGTACATTGTGGCTCGCTTTACGATGGAGACATCATCCAAATAGTAGAAAGAGAATTACTTCACCCGGCGAGGATTGAAGAGCAGGGAGTATAAGTGGCAGACAAGAAATACCAACTCGATAAAATTAGGAATATTGGCATTATTGCACATATCGACGCCGGTAAGACAACTACTACCGAGGCGATCCTTTATCGTACGGGGCTAAAGCATAAGATCGGCGCCGTCCACGAAGGTGAAACGACTACCGACTGGATGGCCCAAGAAAAGGAACGCGGCATCACCATCACCGCTGCCGCTGTAACCTGTTTTTGGAAAGACCACAAAATTAATATTATCGACACCCCCGGTCATATCGACTTTACCGTCGAAGTCGAGCGCAGTTTACGTGTACTTGACGGCGCTGTAGTCGTTTTTGATGGCAAAATGGGCGTTGAATCTCAGTCCGAAACAGTTTGGCGCCAAGCCGACAAATACGGCGTGCCGCGTATCTGTTTTATTAACAAAATCAACCAAACCGGCGGCGATTTTTATAAAAGTCTGGACAGCATCCATCAACGTCTTTCCAAGCGGGCTTTCCCGATCCACCTGCCAATCGGCTTCGAGCAATCAGTGTCCGGTGTAGTGGACCTGATCAGCATGAAGGCCTACACCTACAAAGATTTTACTGATAAAAACCTGACCGAAACCCAGATCCCCGCCGACATAATGGACAAGGTTAAGAAATACCGCTCACTTTTGGTGGAGAATGCCGTCGCCGAGGACGAGAAAATGCTGGAAAAGTATTTTGAAGTCGGCGAAGAGGGCCTATCTGAAGAGGATGTCACGCAAGCTATTCGCACCGCCGTATTAACCGGCAAGTTCTTTGCCGTAACCGGCGGCGACGGCCGCGGTGTAATTGTAGAAAAATTACTCGACAGCGTCAATGAATTTTTGCCGAGTTCGTTCGATCGCGGCTCCACCTGGGGAATAAACCCTAAGACCGGTGACGAAGTCGAACGCAAGCCGGACCCTAGCGAACCATTCGCCGCCCTAGCTTTCAAAATTGCTACTGACCCGTTCGTCGGCAAGCTGGCCTTTTTCCGGGTTTATTCGGGCAAAGTTACGGCCGGCAGTTACATCTTGAATAGCTCGACCGGCGAAAAAGAGCGCGTCGGCCGGATTGTACGCCTGCACGCCAATAAACGCGAAGATGTAACCGAAGTCGAGGCCGGTGATATCGCGGCTATCGTCGGCCTAAAAGGCACAACTACCGGCAACACCCTGTGCGACCCGGCTCACCCAATAATTTTAGAGAGCATTAGCTTTCCGGAGCCGCCGGTCAGTATCGCTATCGAACCCAAGACCAAAGCCGACCAAGAAAAAATGGGCATTGCCCTGCAGCGGCTGGCCGAAGAAGACCCGACCTTCCGGATTAAAGTCGACCACGAAACCGGCCAGACAATCATTTCCGGCATGGGCGAACTGCACCTGGAGATTATTGTCGACCGGATGAAACGCGAATTCCAGGTAGAAGCCAATATCGGTGCCCCACAGGTCGCTTACCGTGAAACTATTCGTAAAGACGCCGTGGAATCCGAAGGCAAATTTATCCGCCAAAGTGGTGGCCGGGGCCAATACGGCCACGTCTGGTTGCGGCTATCGCAAAACGAAGCCGGCAAAGGCTTTGAGTTCATCAACAGCATCAAAGGCGGCGCCGTCCCCAGCGAATATATCCCAGCCGTTAAAGCCGGCATCGAAGAAGCTATGGCCAATGGTGTCATGGCCGGCTACCCGGTGGTCGATATCAAAGCCGAACTTTACGACGGTAGCTACCACGATGTCGACAGCAGCGAGATGGCCTTTAAGATTGCCGCTAGCCTGTCACTCCAGGAAGGAGTAAAAAAAGCCGCCCCGGTGCTGCTGGAACCAATTATGAAGGTGGTCGTCATCACGCCCGAAGATTTTATGGGCGACGTCATTGGTGACCTGAACTCCAAGCGCGGCCGGGTAGAATCGATGGAAGACCTGACTCCCGGTATTAAAGAAATCACGGCCTTTGTGCCGTTGGGTGAAATGTTTGGCTATACCACTAACCTGCGTAGTTCTACCCAGGGCCGGGCCGCCAGTTCCATGGAACTTGACCACTACGCCGATGTGCCGCCAAATGTCGCTGTCGGCATTATTGCCAAAAGTAGTAAGTAAATTACGATTGACCATACTTCTTTTCGCAAGCTAGACTAGCTTAAATGGTTAAAAACATTGCCCAAAAAGCAATCGAGCAGTTAATTCGAAAGCCGAAGCTATTTCGGTCGCCGGTGCTAGCTTTGCGGTCGGTTGTATCTAAAAGCGGAAAAGGTGTTTACGCCAGTTCAGATCGCTTATTTAAAGGCGCGGTTTTTGGTCGTGACTCACTAGTGGTAGCGGAAGATCTCATGACCCTTCGGCCATTACTGGCAAGAAAAATTTTGCTGACGCTAGCCAGCTTACAGGGGCTCAAGCACCGAAGTGCCAACGAAGAAGAACCGGGAAAAATTATTCACGAATACCGCACCAATGTGGTTGACGATAAGCCGCTGCAGGGAGTGCCGCTGCAAATCTTTAACGATTTGAGCAAAAGATGGGGCGGCAGCGACACGGAGCTTATCTACTACGGTTCAGTAGATTCAACGCCTCACTTTATCAAGGCACTTTGTGAATACCTCAGTTTTTATGGTCCGAGAATCCTGGGGCGCAAAATTACTCTCCAAGATAGATCAACTGCAACTATGTATGATGTGCTAGCTGACGCGCTGAATTGGCTGGAGTCAAAACTCGGTCATTCTAAGAGCGGGCTGCTTGAATACCATGCCCATACCGATGAGAGTCTTGAAAATCAAGCATGGAAAGATTCAAAAGAATTCTATGTTCATGAAAATGGCCGATTTGTTAACCATTCAAGACCGGTGGGCTCAGTCGAAGTGCAGGGCTTGGCCTACGATGCTCTAATAGCAGCCGCTGAGTATTTTCCCCCTCGATCCGAAAAACTGAACCGGACAGCCCACAGACTTCGCGACCGGACTATTGAATTGACCTGGCAGCCCGAACGTAAATACTTCGCCCTTGGCATCGACTACACTCAACAGGGCGAGCTACGCGTTATTAAAACTACGACCGCTAATCCTGCCTCACTACTCAATTCTGATTTTTTTGACCACCTATCTCAGGAGAAAAAAAGAAAATATATCAGTGCGATTGTGCGAAATATCATGGGCACCGAGTTTTTGACCGATGCCGGAGTGCGAAGCCGTGCCTTAAGCGAGGCCAACCTTATTCCATTCTGGGATTATCACGGGTCTTATGTAAGTTGGCCCAAGGAGACTTTCGACATTGCCAAAGGTCTACGCCGTCACGGCTTTCCTGAGTTGGCAAAACAATTGGAAAACCGCTTGCTTAACGTGGTTCGCAAAAGCCGGGGCTATCCGGAATTTTTATACGTCGATCCTCGTGGTCGAGTACTGGGCGCTTCATCTGGTGCACACCGCCATACCCATTCACTACAGATAAGGAGCAGTAACGTGCCCGAAAGCATACAGGCCTGGACGGTCTCGGCGGTTGTCGCTATATTGGCTAATCGAAGACCAGGGCTTAGAATAGGTAAGAACAAGCAAGAATCCTGGCAGGAGGAGTTAGAAAAAGAAGTGTTAACTCACATCCCGCATGTATCCTCCTTAAAATCCCGAACCTTAAACGCTCGCTATCCTGATTACCCCTACGAATTGAGAGGCAAGCAATGATTCACACAAAACCCGGGGTTGCATCATACAACTTGTTACCTAGAACGACCGTATGGAGCGTCGGATGAAGATTGCGATTGTCGCGCCGCCATACTATACCATTCCGCCCAAAAAATACGGGGGTACGGAACGTGTAATTCACGGCTTAATCAAAGGCTTGAAAGAGCTAGACCACGAGCCGCTGTTGCTAGGCCCTGGTGACTCAAAAGTGGATTGCGAACTCATTCCTATAGTTAATAAGGCGTTAAATTTCCCGAAGAAAGACTCGGCAGCTTTTCGTAAATCGGTGTCTACGGCTCTAAAAAAGACAGGTATTGAGCTTAAAAAAATAGCCACCGCAGTAGACATTATTCATTCCCACGGTTTTGACATGAAGTCATTCGCGAAGCTACCCAACGTCACAACCCTGCATGGCCACATAGGGTTCGATGACCTTAGTTATTACCGCCAAAGGAAAACACTGCCTTTCATCAGCATATCTAAAAATCAGCAAGCCGCCTATCCCTATCTGAACTACGTTGGCGTAGTTTATAATGGCTTGGATCCGAGCGAGTTTCCGGTAGTTACTATGCCAAGAGACTACCTCTGTTTTATAGGCCGATTTGATTTAGATAAATCACCACACCTGGCTATTGAGCTGGCCCTTAAGCTAGGAATGAAGATCAAGCTTGCCGGCAAGATTGATCTTGATGGCGCCAGCTATTTCAAAGACCAAATCCAACCGTTTTTAGACCACCCGCTGGTCGAATATTTAGGTGAAATTGGCTTTGCCCAAAAGATAGATTTAATCGGTAAGGCCAAATGTAATCTACACCCCCTCCTTGGCAGGCGCGAGCCCTTTGGTCTAACCGTAATCGAAGCCGGTTACTGCGGAACACCCACCATGGCCATGAACCGGGCCTCTATGCCGGAGATTATTCGCGATGGCCGTACGGGCATACTGGTTGAAGACTTTATAGAGGGCTACAGCCAGATTGAGGCTTGCTTCAAAATGGACAGAAAGTACATTGCCCGGCGTACCCGCCGTCATTTTAACTATCAAAGAATGGCCGAAGATTACGAGAAAGCCTACAAAAAAGTCCTCGGCGAGTTCGGCGAAACATCGAAGTAGATTACAAACCCGAGTAGAGGCTTTACAAAACCAGCCTATTTACTCTATAATACCCCAAGTAATCGCATGAGGTGGCTATTGCTACCTGCGCTAAAATTATCAGTTAATACTAGGTTAGTAGGAGAATAAATTAATGGCAGACTTTGATCGTAGCAAGCCGCATGTAAACGTCGGCACAATGGGTCATGTTGACCACGGTAAAACTACACTTACGGCGGCTATTACGGCTGTTCTAGCCAAAAAACTGCCGAGTGATATCAACAAGCCTGTGACCTATGACCAGATCGATAATGCGCCCGAAGAAAAAGCCCGCGGTATTACCATTGCTACTTCCCACCAGGAGTACGAGAGTGAAAAGCGCCATTACGCCCATGTCGATATGCCCGGCCACGCCGACTACATCAAGAATATGATTACCGGTGCCGCCCAGATAGACGGTGCTATTTTAGTAGTCTCGGCCGCCGATGGTCCTATGCCCCAAACCCGTGAGCACGTTCTGTTGGCTAAGCAGGTTGGTGTGCCGTCTATCTTAGTCTTTTTGAATAAAATGGACCTGGCCGACCCGGAACTAGTCGAACTAGTCGAAGAAGATGTCCGTGATCTTTTGGCCAAGTACGAATTCGACCGCGAAGCGCCGATTATCAAAGGTTCGGCCACCAAGGCACTGGAAGGTGATGCTGCCAATGAAGACGCCATTTTAGAGCTGGTCAAAGCCATGGATGACTACATTCCAGAACCAAAACGCGACCTGGACAAGCCGTTCATGATGGCTATTGAAGATGTTTTCTCGATTAAGGGACGCGGCACGGTTGCCACCGGACGTGTCGAGACTGGAGTAGTTAAGGTCAACGAAGAAGTCGAAATCGTCGGTATCCGCCCCACCAAAAAGACAGTGGTTACTGGTGTTGAGATGTTCAAGAAAAACCTCGACCAGGGTCAAGCCGGCGATAATGTTGGCATTTTGCTGCGTGGTGTTGAACGCGATGACATTGAACGCGGCCAAGTCCTGGCCAAGCCCGGTACTATCACTCCCCATACTGAATTTGACAGCGAAGTTTATATCCTCACCAAAGAGGAAGGCGGCCGACACACACCATTCTTCAAAGGCTACAAACCGCAGTTTTATTTCCGAACTACAGACGTGACCGGCGAAGTCGAACTGCCGGCCGACAAAGAAATGGTCATGCCCGGTGACACGGTGACTTTCAAAGTAAAGTTGCAATCACCCATCGCTATGGAGCAAGGTCTGCGCTTCGCTATCCGCGAAGGTGGCCGCACCGTGGGCGCCGGCGTCGTCACCAAAGTTGTAAAATAAGAGAGATTATGAAAGCACAACAACCGGATCATTTTCCCACTACAGGTGGAGAGACTCAAGGTAGTGGGTCATCCGATGAAGTTGAAGAAATTAGCACTGGTGAACGAGAGGGCGAAGAGTTGCGACGACCTTCTCGGCAATATAGAGAATTACAAGCTACTCGATCCCGGCATGAATCTTCTGATAAAGTAAAGGAATTACCTCCCGCCCCAAGCGAGATAGAGTAAAAAGAGATGGCAGAAGCTAAGAAAACAACCAAGACAGAGCCGGAGATAAAGCAGCGGATTCGCATTCGCTTAAAGGCTTATGATCATAAAGTTATTGACCAATCTGCCAAGCAGATTGTTGAAACGGCTCTACGAACTGGTGCCAACATTGCCGGGCCCATACCGCTGCCTACCAGAAAAAGCACTTACACCGTCGTCAAGAGCCCTCACGTCTATAAAAAGGGCCGCGAGCAGTTCGAAATGCGCGTCCACAAACGACTTATAGATATCAGCGACCCGACCCCCAAGACCATAGATTCGCTCATGAATCTCAGTCTTCCGGCTGGCTGTGACGCCGAAATCAAGATGTAATGAAAGATAAGATTGAACAGTCCGCTAATCAACAGCCGGATTATCCTGAATTAGAAAGAGATAGTCGCCTTCGTCTTATTTTGGAAAATCCTTTAGAGTATGACCGCCAAATGTCTGAGCAAATGAGAGCTCTTGAGAGCAAAAGTAAATTAAGTCGATGGCTTATCTTGAGAAAGAATGTTGAGTTACGAGATTATATCGAGTATAGAGAAGCGCAACAAAGTGTACGAGACGCACAGGAGAGTGCGTATAAAAATGAAGGGAGAGATATAGTTCTCTTCTAACATGGATAAGTACACAATCTTGCGGTTTAAGGACGTGCCGCCGCAGCATTTTGGCGGCGACCCGTCGGCAGTTGATGTACGCTTTTACCGGGACCAGCTAGGCATGGCCGGCGGCGGTATGACGATTATAAAAATTGGACCTGGCATAACTACACCGGCCCACACCCACAGAAACCAAGAAGAGGTCTACCTGGTGATTGACAGCGAAGTGACCATTAAGCTCGAAGACAAACTAGTTAGACTTAAACCCTACGATGCCGTGCGTGTGCCTAAAGAGGTTAAACGGGCTCTGCGCAATATGGGGAAAGGTCCGGCCACTACCATCGCGTTTGGTACGCCAAACACCGGCCCAGGCGACGCTAACCCCATTGACAATTTCTGGGACTAACTTGTGTTTTTTACAGCGGATTGACTCTTGTCAATCTTTTATGGTAATCTGTTACGGATACGGCTTTCGGAGCTGGGTATTGATTTGGTTTGCGAGCTAAAATCAGAGCCCCCGAACGAGTATTTTTATCTCATATGAAGCTAGTATTAACCATCAATAACTACCACGAAGGGCCAGGCTTAAGTGAAGGCACTAATCACGCGAAAATTAGGTATGACCAGCATCTTGGACGAAAAAGGTGCAGCTGTGCCTGTGACCCTGCTTTCCGCCAGCCCCAATGTAGTTACCCAACTTAAGTCCGAAGAAACAGATGGCTACCGCGGCGTCCAACTTGGTTTCGAAACCACCAAGAAACCGTCCAAGCCCCAAACCGGCCACTTTAAGGCCTCTAAGGCCACACCGAAAATTATCCGCGAGTTCCGTGTCACAGATGAAGACATAGATTTGAGCGTCGGCGACCACTTGGCCGCCGACGCTTTTTCAGTTGGAGACGTGGTAAAAGCCACCGGCCTCAGCAAAGGTAAAGGTTTTGCCGGCACCATTAAGCGCCACAACTTCCACCTCGGTCGCAAAACCCATGGCGGCCGCAGTTACCGCCGTCCGGGTTCTATCGGTTCGATGTACCCACAGCGTATTTTCCCCGGCAAGAAAATGGCCGGCCAGATGGGCCACCAGAAAGTTACGACCAAGAACCTGCGCGTGGCTATTATTGACACAGATCTCGGCGTTATCGGCTTAAGAGGCGCAGTACCGGGTCCCAAAAAGGGCCTGGTTTTAATTAGGGGAACTAAATAATGGCTGTGGTTACTTATACTAAGGCTGGCGCTAAGGCCGCTAACCCCGCCAAGTTAGACAAGGCTGTCTTTGGCGTTAAGGTTGAAAATCATGAACTGCTGAAGGAAGCCTATTTGGCTTATCTGGCTAATGGTCGCAGTAATTACGCCAAAACTCTAAAACGCGGTGAAGTCCGCGGTGGCGGCATCAAGCCCTGGCGCCAAAAAGGCACCGGCCGGGCTCGCTTCGGCTCGAGCCGTAACCCGATCTGGACCGGCGGCGGCGTAGCCTTTGGCCCGACAGGTAACGAAAATTATAGCCGCCGGCTGAGCACATCTTCCAAGCGAACAGCCCTTCGGCAGGCACTGAGCCTAGCTGCAGACGCCGATAAGCTGAAAGTTATCGAAACCTTTGCCTGCCCTGAAGGAAAGGTCAAACCGACTATTGCGCTTTTGGATAAAATCGGTGCTGGCGGCACGGTCTTAATTGTAGTATCGCAAAAGCACGGCCTAGACGAACGAGCTACCAGAAATCTGCCGAATGTTAAAGTCGCCCAAGCTAAATACCTAAATGTTTTCGACATCATGAATGCTGACAATATCATTATCAGTCGTAAGTCTTTAGACATAGTCCACGAGTGGCTAGGAGACAAGAATGTCTAAAATTCTGACCCTAAAACCCCGTTTAAGCGAAAAAGCCTACGGTCTTAGCGAACAAGGCAACGTTTATGTATTTGACGTACCAACCACTGTCAACAGGCACACTATCGGCGACGCCGTAGCCACTCAATACGATGTCGGGGTGGTATCCGTAAAAATTGCCAGTACAGCCCGCAAGCCCATCAAGTCCTACAAAAAACGGGGCCGTAACATTACCAGTTCGCGGGCGGGCGTACGCAAGGCTTACGTAACATTGAAAGAGGGCGACAAACTGCCGGTTTTCGCCAGTTCTGACAGCGGCAAGTCCGATAAGGAGTCTAGCTAATGCCAGTAAGGGAATATAAACCAACCAGCCCGGCCCGGCGTGGTATGAGCACACAGGATTTTGACGGTATTACGACCAAAAAACCGCTGAAAAGCTTGACGCTCATCAAGAAAGGCCCGGTGGCCCGTAATAACCAGGGGCGAATCACTACCCGCCACCGCGGCGGCGGTGTTCGCCGTTATTACCGCCTGCTTAACTTCAAGTTGGCGCCCGGTACAACGGCTACCATCGAGCAGATAGAATACGACCCCAACCGCAGCGCCAGGATTGCTAGAATCAAAGACCAGGACGGCGCAAGTCACTATATTTTGGCCGCCAAAGGCATGAAGCCCGGCAAAAAGTTGGTTGTCGAGGAAGAAGCGGCCATCGAGCGAGGTAATCGGTTACCGCTAAAAAATATCCCTAATGGCACGGTTATCCACGCCGTTGAGCTGCAGCCGGGCCGCGGCGCCCAACTGGCCCGCACAGCCGGCGCTAGTGCTCATCTAGTCGCCAAAGAAGGCACCTGGGCCCAAGTCCGATTGCCTAGCGGCGAGGTGCGCTTGATAAGCATTGAAGCTATGGCCTCTATCGGACCGGTCGGCAACGAGCAACACCAGAACGTTAAGATCGGCAGTGCCGGCCGAAAGCGCAAAATGGGTATCCGTCCCAGCGTCCGTGGCGTGGTCATGGCGGCCGCCGACCACCCGCATGGTGGTGGTGACGGCGGCCGGCACCGGATGGCCCGGCCGCCGACAACCCCTTGGGGACAGAAAACCCTGGGCTATAAGACCCGTCGTCGTAAGACCAGCAATAAGTTTATTGTCAGAACCAGACACCAGGGAAAGAGGAGATAAGTAGATGAGCAGATCGCTTAAAAAAGGACCATATATCGACCCTAAATTGGCCAAGAAAGTTGCCGCCCTGGGGCCAGAAGACCGCACCGTCATCAAGACTTGGGCTAGGGCCTGCAGCATTGCGCCGGAGTTTGTCGGCCGGACGATCGCCGTCCATAACGGTAAAGTCCATGTACCGGTCTTCATTACTGAAAATATGGTTGGCCACAAGCTTGGTGAATTTTCGCCGACCCGTAAGTTCCGGGGCCACGGCGGCAAATTAGCCAAGAGTCAGGGGACAAACATATCAGATAAAGTCTCTACTAACGTCCAAACCAAAGTGACTGACGAGGCTAAGGAGTAGTTATGGCAGTCAAGGCAGTTTATAACGGTGTTAGAATGAGCCCGCGTAAAGTCGACGTGGTAGCGGCGCTAGTGCGGGGCCGCACAGTTGCCGACGCCGTCACAATCTTAGACCACACTCCGCGCCGGGCGGCGCAAGCTGTTAAAAAAGCAGTAGTCAGTGCCGGCGCCAACGCCGAGCACAACCATAACTACAAGCCGGACACGCTGTATATATCTGAAATTAGTATCACGCCGGGGGTGCGCTACAAGCGTTACCGGGCGGCAGCTCGCGGCCGGGCCTTAAAGTTCCAGCGGGCCACAAGCCAGATAAGAGTGCTGGTCGATGGCGATAAGCGTGTGGTTAAAAAAACAGCTGCGGCAGCCGACGGGGAGTCCAAATAATGGGACAGAAAGTTAACCCAATTAGCATGCGGCTACAGGTCAATAAAGATTGGCGCTCTAAATGGTTCGCTAATAAAAAGGAATACACCGAATATCTTAAGCAAGACCTGGCGGTTCGCCGTCTGATAATTAGCAAGCTTGGCTCGCGGGCGGCTATTTCTAAAGTCGATATTGAGCGCTCACCCAATTTAGTGACCGTAACCATCCAGACGGCCAAGGCCGGCGTGGTTATTGGCCGCGGCGGTGCCGGTGCCACCGAGCTTAAGAGCGAGATTGAAAAGCTATATGGCGTGCCGGTGCGGGTCAATATCGAAGAAATTAAGCGCCCCGAGCTCCAGGCTAAACTGGTAGCCGAAAATATAGCCCATCAGCTGGAACGCCGGATTGCCTTTAGGCGGGCCATGAAGTCCTCGGCTGCCGCTACCATGCGGGCTGGCGCCAAAGGCGTAAGAATTGAGCTCGCCGGCCGTCTGGGTGGCAATGAAATGTCGCGCCGCGAAAAAGAAGTCCAGGGCAGTGTACCGCTACATACCATCCGGGCTGATATTGATTTTGCCAGTGCCCGCGCCCAGTATCCGGGAGCTGGTATTATCGGTGTTAAAGTCTGGGTTTATAGGGGGGAGAGCCAATAATGTTAATGCCCTCTAGAACCAAATACCGCAAAGTCCGCAAAGGTAAAGTGCACGGCGGCAGCGCCACTAGTCTGAACGAACTGGCCTATGGCCGCTACGGTTTGGTCTCTAAGCAAACCGAGCGCATTAGTAGCCGCCAGATCGAGGCCGCCCGCCAGGCGATGACCCGCTATGTCAAACGCGGCGGTCAGATTTGGATCCGCATATTCCCGCATACACCTGTCAGCCAGAAGCCGCTGGGCGCAAAAATGGGTAGCGGTAAAGGTAACCCTGAATTTTTTGTAGCTAAAGTTAAACCCGGCACCATAATGTTCGAAATGGACGGCGTGCCCGAAGAAACTGCCCGCGAAGCCATGCGCCTAGCCGGACACAAGCTGCCGGTGCGGACATTATTTATGGTCAAAGAGGAGCTATGATAGTGAAAATTGTTGATATTCGGAAGAAAAGTACCAATGACTTGGCTGTCCAAAGCACGCAGCTGCGCGAAGAAATTAGCGAAATGCGCCGCCGGCTTTACAGCGGTGAAGTTACCAATGTCCGGGCTATCCGGGCCAAGCGTCGGGACCTGGCACGGGTTATGACAGTTTTAGGCGAACAGCTAAGCAAGGAGAGCATCTAATGGCCCGACAACTTACCGGGAAAGTAGCCAGTGACAAGAACGACAAGACGATTGTCATTAGCGTTGCCAGCCGAAAAACCCACCCTATCTACAAAAAGCAGTACACGCGCAACACCAAGTTTATGGCCCATGATGAGCAGAACGAGGCCAAAACCGGCGACTTGGTAATAATCCGGGAAACTCGCCCGCTGTCGGCCAAAAAACGATTTATCTTAGAGCGAATTTTAGAAAAAGCCCACGCCGGATTTGTGGAAACTGACGCCACTGCCGATGTTCCGGAGGAACCCAAAGAAAAGCAGCCGGTAAACGTTGAGAGGCCTGTAGTGGCTGCCGAAGCGACCGAAGCCGCACTCAATGAAGATAAGCCCAAAAAGGCCGCCAAATCTAAAAAAGCAGCCGAAGCAACAGATAAGGAAAGCCAAGAATGATCCAGCAAGAATCACGCCTAATAGCAGCCGATAACAGCGGTGCCCGCCAGCTGCTTTGTATCCGTGTACTTGGCGGTTCGGGCCGGCGCTACGCCGGCGTTGGCGACGTCATTGTGGCCAGCGTTAAAACGGCCAACCCGGCCGGGGCTGTTAAGCGAAAAAGCATCGTTAAAGCGGTCGTTGTCCGGACCAAAAAACCGATTCGGCGGGCCGACGGCTCGACCGTAGCTTTTGACGATAACGCCGCCGTTGTGCTGGGAGAAGATAATAAAACACCCCGCGGCACCCGTATCTTTGGGCCCGTCCCCCGCGAGCTGCGCGAAAAGGGTTATGGCCGTATCATTTCGCTGGCACCGGAGGTCCTGTAATGCAAAAGACTATTTATAAAATCAGTCTCAAGAAGGGCGACACCGTAATGGTCCGAAGCGGTAAATACAGAGGCCATAGCGGCAAGGTTTTGGCCGTACACCCAGCGCTTAACAAAGTCACCGTTGACGGGGTTAATATAGTTAAGAAGCATCAAAAACCCACGAGGGCCAACCCAACGGGCGGCATTATCGAGTTGACCAAGCCAATCTGGGTCGGCAAGGTTGGTATTTTGGACTCCGGTGCTAAAAAGCCATCAAGAATTGGCTATAAAGTCGGTAAGGACGGCGCTAAGACGCGCGTCCTTAAGTCCAGTGGCAAGGAGATCAAGTAATGGTCCAGGCAACGGCCGCGAAGACTAAATCCGATACATACACGCCCCGGCTGAAGAAGCTATATGTCGATGAAATCGCCAAACAGCTCAAAGACGAGCTAAACTTGTCTAATATTCATGATGCGCCGCGACTGGAAAAGATTGTCATTAACGTTGGCCTGGGCCGCGCCAAAGACGATAAGCGTCTGCTGGAAGTAGCCGAAAACACTCTCATCAAGATTACCGGCCAAAAACCCGTCCAGACAGTCGCCAAGCAATCTATCGCCAGCTTTAAGCTACGCGAAGGGAGTAAAATCGGGCTCAAAGTCACGCTAAGGGACAGCCGGATGTATGAATTTGCCGACCGTTTCATTAATCTGGTACTGCCGCGGCTGCGTGACTTCCATGGTGTCAGCGCCCAGTCCTTTGATAAGCAGGGTAATTATTCAATCGGCCTCGGTGACCAATCGGTGTTTCCGGAGCTGAGCTATGAAGAGACTGCCACCCCACACGGTCTTCAGGTAGTGTTAGCTGTTAAATCTAAAAGCCCTCACCACGCCCGGGCACTTCTAGAAAAGTTTGGCGTGCCGTTTGAAAAAGAAGGAGTTAGGTAATGGCTAAAAAATCAATGTTAGCCCGCGATGTTAAGCGCGATAAGATGATTGAGAAATATGCAGACAGGCGGGCCGAGCTTAAGGCCGCCGGCGACTTGGAGGGCTTGGCAATGTTGCCCAAAAACAGTAGTCCGAGCCGGCAGAAAAACCGCTGCGCCGAAACCGGCCGGCCGCGCGGCTACATGCGTCAGTTTGGCTTGTCGCGGATTGCTTTTCGCGAACACGCCAGCCGGGGTGAAATCCCTGGCGTAACTAAGAGTAGCTGGTAAGGAGCAGTATGGTATCCACAGACCCCATCGCCGACATGTTGAGCCGCATCCGTAACGCTATCGCGGTTGGCAAGCCGGAAATTAGCCTGCCTCATTCTGCCCAAAAAGAGAGGGTGGCAACTATTTTAGTTAAAAACGGCTTCCTACATTCCGTAAAATCAGCCGAGGAAGACGGCTGGAAGGTTTTAAATATTGCCATTAACACTTCTGATACCAGCCCGGCGATTACAGAAATTAACCGCTTAAGCCGGCCTGGACGCCGTGAATACGTCAAGGCTAAAGAGATACCAGTGCTCAAGCGCGGCCGTGGCATCGTTGTTGTTTCAACCAGCAAGGGTGTGATGAGCGGAGAAGAAGCCCGGCACCAGAAGCTCGGCGGCGAATTAATCTGCCAGGTGTATTAGGGGATAATCATGAGTCGAATAGGCAAAGTACCCATTGAGCTACCGAACGGCGTAAGCGTCGCCATTGACCGTGGTAGCATTAACGTTAGCGGGCCTAAGGGCTCGCTAAGCCAATTTACGATGCCGGGGATTAAAGTCACCACAGAGGGCGGCCAGGTGGTGGTTGGGCGGGAGAACGACGAGCGGCAGAACCGCTCTAAGCACGGTTTGATGCGGACCCTAATTAGCAACATGGTCACCGGCGTCAGCCAGGGCTTTGAACGCAAACTGGAAATCAATGGTGTCGGTTACCGGGTCGCCCAAGCCGGACCCGACCTGAAGTTCAATCTTGGATTTTCCCACGATGTGGTGTATAAAGTACCAGCTGGTATCACGGTGGGAATAGAACAAAACATCATTTCGCTCAGCGGCATTGATAAACAGCAAGTCGGCCAGGTAGCCGCCGAAATCAGAGCCCTTAAAAAGCCGGAACCCTATAAGGGCAAAGGTATAAAGTACGTCGAAGAGCGGATTATCCGCAAGAGCGGAAAAAGCGGTAAGGAAATAGCCTAAAATTATGGACAGATTAAGCCACAAATATCAAACGGCCAGCCGGCGGGCGGGCCGCGTTAGGACGAAAATTAGCGGCACGCTTGAGCGCCCCCGACTTAGCGTACACGTCAGCAATTTACACATCAGCGCCCAGATAGTGGATGACAGTAGTGGCAAAACCCTGTCTTATGCTACGACTGTCGGTAAAAATTTGGAAGGCAATATGACCGCCAAAGCCGCGGTTATCGGCGAAGAGATTGCTAAAAAGGCCGTTAAGGCCAAGGTGAGGAAGGTAGTTTTTGATAGAGGCGCTAAGAATTATCACGGCCGGGTAAAAACCTTAGCCGAGGCTGCCCGGGCCAACGGACTGGAGTTTTAAATGGCTGACACCAGACATCGTAATATTCAAGTTGAAGCCAAGGAATTTGACGAGCGGGTGGTTTTTATCAACCGGGTAGCCCGCGTTGTTAAAGGCGGCCGTCGCTTCCGTTTTCAGGCCCTGGTTATTCTGGGCGACCATAAAGGCCGGGTTGGTGCCGGTGTTAGCAAGGGAGCTGACGTTACAGCAGCTATTACCAAAGCCACGGAAGTGGCCAAGAAAAACCTTATAAACCTGCCAATTTACAATGGCACGCTGGCCCACGACGTCGAAGCCAAAACCAGCGGTGCCCGTATCTTAATACTGCCGGCGGCACCGGGCACCGGCTTGATCGCCGGAGGTGTGGTGCGCACAGTTTTGGAGGTCGCCGGCTACGAAAACGCTTTGTCTAAGTCACATGGGTCGTCTAACCGTCTCAATATGACCTACGCCACCTTGGAGGCGCTAAAAGGCCTGGAACCCTCTGCCAAGTGGGTAACAAGGGCTAAGCGGCCCCAGACCAAGGCTAAAGCTCCGGCCAAAGCCAAAGCCGAGGCAAAGCAGTGAAATATAATGAGCTTACGCTTCACAAACAGACTAAAGCCACCCGCCCCGGCCGAGGCATAAGTGCCGGTAGGGGCAAAACCGCCGGCCGCGGTACAAAGGGCCAGGGTTCGAGAAAGAGTGGCGGTGTTAGGCCTGGTTTTGAAGGCGGTCAAATGCCGCTTTACATGAAGTTGCCCAAACTTAGGGGCTTCAAGAGCCACCGCCGGCAATCCGAAATTGTCTATACCGGCCAGTTAGACCAAGTTAAAAAGGCGACCGTTGACACTGCCAGCCTAACGGAAGCCGGTTTAATTTCCAGCCCCTACGTTTCGGTCAAAGTTCTGCTGAAGGGCGAGATTAGCGCCAAGAAAGATGTCAAGCTCCAGTCGGCCAGCCAAGCCGCTAAAGCTGCGATTTCTAAAGCCGGCGGAAACTTTACGCGGGTTGATAGGTTGGGTCGAACAGCTAAAAAAACAGAGGAATAGTGTGCCCATGGGCCTTTGCTATACTATTTGTAAGTTAGGGGCGTAAGAAGAGGTGAACTGGGGCTTAATTTTAAAATCACTTGGCCACAGCGAGATGCGTAAGCGCATTTTAGCCGTCCTTGGCATGCTGCTGGTCTTTCGCATTCTAGCTCATATTCCCGTCCCCTTGAGCGACCCCCATACCCTGCGCCAGGTTTTAGAGAATTTATACACCCAGACTAACTCATCTCAGCTTCTGGGCTTTTTGAATGTTCTTTCGGGCGGAGCGCTGGCTAACTTCTCGATCATGCTCGTTGGTCTTGGTCCCTACATTAACGCCAGTATTATCATGCAACTGTTGACTAAGGCCATCCCCAAGTTTGAAGCGCTCAATAAAGAAGGCGAGTTTGGCCGCAAAAAAATCAACCAATATACCCGGATGCTGACTTTCCCTCTGGCCATTGTCCAGTCCATCGGCCTCATATATCTAATCCGCCAGGAAGCCCAAAGTATCGGCGGCCTGGGCGATATCACGGCCCACACATCACCCATCCAGTGGGCACTGATGATTGCCGCCCTAACCGGTGGTTCGATGATACTTATGTGGCTGGGCGAGCTTATTACCGAGCGCTCAATCGGTAATGGTATTTCACTGCTTATTACTGTCGGCATCGTTAGCCGCCTGCCAAGCCTTATCTCAGAGCTGGCGCACAGCACAACTTACGTGGTCGGTAGTAGCGCCCGCGACAAGTGGACAATCTTGCACCACGCTTTTTCGAGGCACGGTGTAATTATAGTGTCGATGGTGGCGGCGGCCACACTTTTTGTCACCTGGGCAGTCGTTAAATTAAACGAAGCCTCGCGTAAGCTAACGGTTAATTACGCCAAACGGGTTCAGGGAAATCGCACTTACGGCGGCGTTACAACTACATTGCCGGTAAAGCTTATCACCGCCGGCGTTATACCAATTATCTTTGCAGTGGCCTTTTTATCGGTACCCAGTTTTGGCGGACAACTTATGACCCACGGACAAGGGATAGCCATGGTGCCGCACACTTTCTGGGAAGGGGTTGGTGTCCATCTGTCCCAATGGTTCCAAAACCCCAGCGCCGCGACTTTTGCCGCCGGCGGCTGGCGGCCCTGGATTTATCCCGTCACCTACTTCCTGCTGGTATTTATCTTTACCTATTTCTATACCAGCGTTACCTTTAATTCCAAAGAAATAGCCGAAAACCTGCAAAAGCAAGGTGGTTTCATTGCTGACGTGCGCTCCGGTAAGCAGACAGAAAAGTATTTGAGCAAAACAGTTAACCGGCTAACCTTATTCGGCGCCATCGCCCTTGGTATCTTGGCGGTCCTGCCGATAGTCGCCCAAGTGTATTTAAGTCAAAGTATCGCCATTGGCGGTACCAGCATCCTTATCTTAGTATCTGTTTCGCTGGAAACCTTACGTCAAATTGAATCGCGGGCGATGATGATAACCTACGACCAGTACGAACAACCAGATTACTTCTATGAGCCGGGGCCAGCCGGCACGGCCGCCATGGGTGCCCGGCGCCTGCGGTTCTTACCGCGGCCGGGGTCCCGTAAAAAGCCTAAATAATACCTCTTTACCCAGCACCTAGGTCCGAGATCATCCACCTCTGGTGGATATTTGCGAAGCACTCGGCTCTAGGTGCTGGGTTGACAACAGATAGGCCTCTCTGTTAATATACTCAGGTTATATTTATGGCTCGTGAAAAAGAGGTAATCGAACTGGTCGGCAGCGTCGTAGAGGCTTTGCCGGGAACCCAGTTTCGGGTAGAACTCGAAAACGGCCATGTAATTATAGCTCATGTCGCCGGCCGGATGCGGAAGAACTATATCCGCTTAGTCCCGGGCGACCGCGTCAAGGTTGAATTGACACCTTACGATCTGACGAAGGGTCGGATAACCTACCGCGAGAATTAGTATCAATTTAAGGCAGTGTGTCACCACGCTAAAAAGGAGTGATGATCCGCATGAAAGTGCGTGCTAGCGTCAAGAAAATTAGTCCCGATGATAAGATAGTGCGGCGCAAGGGCCGGGTCTACGTCATCAATAAAAACAAGCCTAAGCACAAACAGAGGCAGGGTTAGCTATGGCTCGCTTAGCCGGCGTTAATATTCCCGATAATAAGCAGGTCCACGTGGCGCTGACTTATATTTATGGCATTGGCCCAAACGCCAGCGCCGATATCGTTTCAACCGCCAAAGTCGAACCGACCGTTCGGGTGAAGGACTTAACCGACGCTGAACTGTCGCGCCTGCAGGAAATTATCACCAATAACTACACTGTCGAGGGAGAGCTCCAGCGAGTGGTAACCGGTAATATAAAGCGTCTCAAGGACATCAAGGCTTACCGTGGCCTGCGCCACCTGGCAAACTTACCGTCCCATGGCCAGCGGACCCGCACCAACGCCCGCACCAGGCGCGGTAAGAAAGTAACGGTTGGCGGCACGGCTAAGAAGGTAGCGACTAAGACTTAGTGGTTATGGCAGAAAAAACACTAACCAAGCCAGTTGAAGACGAAGTAGTAGCCGCTGGTGCGGAGGAGGCAGAGCCCAAAAAGGCTAAACCAGTCAAAAAGAAGAAAAATCGCCGCAGCCTTAGCCACGGCCATGTTCATGTTCTGGCGACTTTCAATAATACCATCGTTACCGTGACGGATGAGAAAGGCAATGTTATCGCCAGTTCCAGCGCCGGCAGCGCCGGCTTCCGGGGCTCTAAAAAAGGCACTGCCTACGCCGCCCAAGTGGCGGCCGAAAAGGCCATTGAAACCGCCAAAACCTTTGGCCTGAGCAAAGCCGATGTCTTCGTCAAGGGCATAGGTCTCGGCCGTGACGCAGCCGTTAGGACCTTGGTCGCCCAGAGAATCGAAGTCGATACCATCAAAGATATTACCGGTACCCCCCATGGCGGAGTTAGACCCCGAAAGGCCAAGAGGAACTAATCTATGGCCAGGGATTTACAGTCAATTGTTAAGCGCTCCCGGCGGGAGGGCTATGCCCTTCACCCCAAAGCCCATAAAGCACTGGTTAAACGCAGCGGTCCTCCGGGCCAGCAGGGGACAGATATGCGCCGGCGCCCAAAAACTAGCCAATATTCCCTGCAGCTGCGCGAAAAGCAGAAAGTTAAGCGGCTTTACGGTCTACTGGAGCGCCAATTCGCCAAGATGATGAACGAAGCCAGCCGTACCAGAGGTCAATCGGGTGTAACATTGCTACAATTTCTAGAAAGGCGCTTAGATAACACTATCTACCGCTCCGGCTTTGCGCCATCGCGTCCGGCCGGCCGCCAATTAGCCACCCATGGCCACTTTACACTCAACGGCCGCCGGACCGACATTCCTTCCATCAGGGTTGCAGTTGGCGACGTTATCGAGCTGCGCGACCACGGCAAAAACACCGAGTATTTCAAACAGATTGATGTAACCAGCCCGGCGCCAGCCGCCATACCGGCGTGGCTGAAGGTCGACCGTAAGGAATTTCAAGTTACCGTTACCGGCCTGCCGACGCGTGATGACGCGGAGCCGGATATTAAAGAACAGTTAATCGTCGAGTATTACTCACGCTAGGGATGCGACGAGGAAGGCAAGTTAATGAGCAACAAATTAATCCACACACCGACACTGGCCGCAATTACAGACCATAGTCCTACCAGTGCAACCTTCGTAATCGAGCCGCTGCACACCGGCTACGGGATGACGCTAGGTAATAGCCTGCGCCGGGTGCTACTCTCCAGCATTTCCGGGGCGGCTGTCACCGGTTTTAGGATCGAAGGAGTCAGCCACGAATTTACGACTCTCCCAGGCGTTAAGGAAGATGCTATAACCATCATGCTGAACTTAAAAGGCATCCGTTTTAAGGTTTTTAGCGACGAACCACAGATCATTCGTCTTTCCAAAAAGGGCAAAGGCGTGGTTAAGGCCAAGGACTTGCAGCTGAACGCTGATACCGAGGTAGTCAACAAGGACCACGTAATCGCCACTATCGACGACGCTAAGAGTGCGATTGAAGCCGAGCTACTGGTTGAAACTGGCCGCGGCTACCGTGCCCTGGACGAACAGGCGACCGATAAAAAGACAACCGATATGATCATGCTTGACGCCCTATTTACGCCGGTTTTACGTGTCCGCTACAAAGTTGAAAACACCCGTGTCGGCCAGATCACAGACCTCGATAAGCTACTAATCAGCATTGACACCGATGGGTCAATTACCCCTCGCGAAGCCTTTGAGGAAGCTGCAGCCATTTTAGTGAACCAATACACTGCGCTGGCCGGACAAACCAAGGTAGAGGCCGGCGCCTCGTTGGCCGCTGGCGAAACTTCTACTGAAGGCGGCGGCGATGAAGCTGACGAACCGGCCGAACTGATGACATCAATCGAGGACCTCAACCTCAGCGCCCGTACCACCAACGCGCTGGTTAATAACGATATCCAGACCATTAAGGATCTCGTCAGCCTCAGCGAAGCCGAACTGCGCGACCTCAAAGGTTTTGGCAACAAAGCTTTAGACGAAGTCAAAGATAAAATGGCCGAATTGGAGCTGTAAGCAAAATGCACCGCCACGGATACAGGGGAACCAAATTCGGACGCGAGCGCGACGCTCGCCGCGCCCTGCTCAAGTCTTTGGCGGACTCGCTTATTTTGCGTGAATCGATCGAGACAACTCTGCCAAAAGCCAAAGAGGTTGCGAGCTATACTGAGAAGTTGGTTACAAAAGCCAAAAAAGGCGGCCTGCACAACCGGCGCCAGGTTATCACGGCTCTAAACACGCTCGAAGCTGCCCATAAGCTTGTCGATGAGTTATCGCCGAAGCTCGCCGGCCGCAACAGCGGCTATTTCCGGGTTGTGCGAACGACCACCCGCCGCGGTGATAATGCCCAGATGGCTAAAGTTAGCTTCGTTGATGATCTAGCGGCCAAAAAGACGTCAAAACAAGCGGCTGAAACGCCAAAGTTAGGCAAGAAAGGTCAGCAAAAAGCCGATAAGCCGGCAACCGCCTCTAAAGCCGCCGAAGCTGTCCGGGACGACGCTGTGAAGAAGATCAGTGCTAAAACCAGCTCTACCCAAGCGGCCCGACGTACCGGCAGGAGGGGTGATAGATAATGAAAACCTACAGCGCTAAGCCGACCGACGTTAGCCGCAGCTGGCATATCCTCGACGCTTCCAAGACGCCTGTCGGGCGTCTTTCGACCGTGGCGGCGAGCCTACTGCTCGGCAAGGGCAAACCAAGCTTCACACACCACATAGATGTTGGTGACTACGTGATTGTCATCAATGCCGGCTCGTTGGTTGTCACGGGTAATAAAGTCGCGAATAAGACTTATTATCGCCACAGTGGCTTCCCTGGCGGCCTCTATAAGCGCACTTTGCGTCAAACGATGGAAATCGACCCGGCCCGAGTCATTGAACACTCTATCCGGGGTATGCTACCGGTAAACAAACTGCGCAAAGCCCGCCTGGCCCGCCTAAAGGTTTACCGCGATGACCAGCATAACCATAGCGCCCAGAACCCGGTGCCACTGCATATTAAGCAAAAGGGGAGCAAATAATGGCAGGCACTTATTTCTACGCCCTGGGCCGCCGTAAAAGCGCTACGGCACGTGTGCGTTTAATGGGCGGCAAGGGTTCATTTATTATCAATGATAAGCCATCCGTCGAGTATTTTGCGGCTAGCAAATACCTCCAGCACGAACTAATTAAGCCATTTACGGTGCTAGAAATAGACCCTGACAAATATATTGTTAGCGTCAAAGTTAGGGGCGGTGGCCACGCCAGCCAAGTGGACGCCATCCGCCTCGGCGTATCCAAAGCTCTAGTCGAGCTAAACGAGGATTACCGGGGCACACTCAAGCGCGCCGAGCTACTGGGGCGCGACCCGCGCGAGAAAGAGCGCAAAAAGTTCGGACTCAAGGGTGCTCGCAAACAACGCCAGTTCACCAAGCGCTAGTAAAAGTTAGGATATAATTAATCCAAATGGCGAAAGACGTAATTCTTACGGGACTTAGGGCGAATTCGGAGTTCCACTTAGGGAACTATTTGGGAGCTATCTTGCCTATGGTTGAACTTCAAAAAAAACACGCCGGTCAGTATCAACTAAATATGTTCATTCCGGACCTGCACAGCTTCACTACGCCGATTGACCACGGGAAATTGTATGAGCAAACACACCAGAACCTCAAGGTTTTTGTGGCTGCCGGACTGGATATTGACCAACCGGACACCTTTATTTACCGCCAAAGCTACATACCGGCCCACTCAGAGATGACCTGGATCCTGGATTGCTTTACCTACTTTGGTGAGCTGTCTAGGATGACCGAGTTCAAAGACAAAAGCGAAAAACAGGCCAATGTTAGCGCCGGACTTTTCAATTACCCCGTCTTGATGGCAGCCGATATCCTTCTTTATGGCGCTAAATGGGTACCGGTGGGGGATGACCAACGGCAGCATGTAGAATTCACTCGCGACTTAGCCATACGAATGAATAACAAATTCGGTGACTTGTTCGTTGTCCCTGAAGATAATACCAAGCAAGCGGAGTTCACCGGCCGTGCAGAACCGGTGCGCATTAGGTCTTTACGTAACCCAGAAAAGAAGATGAGCAAAAGTATTGACGACCCGGCAGGCACCATAATGCTCAGCGACAGTCCCGAAGAAGCCGCTAAGAAAGTTATGGAAGCCACGACTGACTCTGAGGCTAGCATTCGTTTCGACTTTGAAAAACAACCAGGCGTTAGTAACTTATTGCAAATACTGGCCTTACTTGGCGGTAAGCCGCAAGAAGAAATTAACAAGCAGTGGGTTGGTAAAACCAACTACGGCGAGCTGAAGTCCGCCGTAGCCGAAGCGGTAAAGAATTTCCTCGCAGACTTGCAGGCCAAACTGGCTAAGGTTGACGAAGCCAGGCTAATGAAAAAAATAGAAGCTGACGAAAAAGCCATGCAAAAAGTAGCCAACACTACTCTGCTCAAAGTTCAAAAAGCGGTGGGCCTAAGACCGGCCTGATTATGTCCAACGAACATCAGTCTTTTTTTCGCGAAAATTCAGGCGCACCCGACAGACAAACTATCTTTGTGGGTCGGCTTGTTATGATGCACCAAGCAATGACCGACCCTCATACACCAACAATAGACACTAACAACGAAAAGCTTAGTGATGAGAGAAAAAAAGTTACGGCTCAAGCAATTACTGAAGTCTTGGTAACCTTTGACTTGATGTGGCCGGAATGGAGAAAATTTGATACTGGTCTTGCGCAGAGAGTGGGTGAAATTATAGGCGGGGATGAAAACTAAACCCCGGGAGTTTAAAACAGAACCGGAGGATACCGGTACTAGAGCCGATATTTTTTTGGCTCAAAATTACCCGGAGTTTACGCGCTCGTCGCTAGAGCGACTTTTTGATGATGGTTATGTAACTATTAGCAAAAGAGCCATAAAGCCCAGCCATAAGCTAATAGCCGGGGAAAAGGTGTCTGTGGACGAGAAAGTCTTGCGTAAAAAACCGCCGGCTATTAAACTACCGGTCATTTATGAAGACGAAGACGTTATTGTTATGGACAAACCGCCTGGTGTGCTGACGCACGCTAAGGGTGCGCTCAATCTTGAAGCTACCGTAGCCAGTTACATTAAAGATAAAATCACTGACCCGAAGTTAGGCGGAAATCGGGCGGGCATCATCCATCGCCTAGACAGGGCTACAAGCGGCGTGATAATTACAGCCAAGAACGAAACAGCCCAAAGATGGTTGCAAAAACAATTCTCTACCCGAAAGGCTAACAAAACCTATCTAGCAATAGTGGAGGGGGTACCGGCGCAGCTGGAGGCGATCATTGACGCACCGGTTGAGCGCAACCCAAAAAGACCTCAGACTTTTAGGGTCGGGGGCGCCGGTAAACCGGCACAAACAAGATACAGGGTATTAAAAAAACTTAACAGGCCTGCCCCGCACCAAAACCTGAGCGGAGCAGTCGGTAATCGGATTGCGAAGCGTCAAGTTCTTGGTGCGGGGTCAAGCAACCTATACTCGCTACTTGAGCTAAACCCGCGAACTGGCCGGACGCACCAGCTTAGAGTGCATCTAAAATACATAGGGCATCCGATTGTTGGCGACAATGTTTATGGGCATGGCGATGACAATATGTACCTTCACGCTAAGTCACTTGAAATTACGCTGCCCGGCGGCCAGAGAAAAAAATTTGAAGCCCGGATGCCAAAAATATTTAAGGAAATCAAATAGTGAGAAGTCTGCTGCTCCACGAGATTACCCGCCTGCAAGTCGAAGCTTTCGTCAACATGCCGTCGCATGGCCTTTTGATAACCGGCGACGTCGGCACCGGGAAAGCCCACTTAGCAAAGACTCTGGCTGCTGTGCTGCTGGGCCTACAAAAAGACCAGCGGTTGCAAAATTACCCATACTTCACCCACTTAAAGCGGCCCGAAGGGAAGCAGGATATTCCAATAGATTCTGTGCGCCAACTGAATAAGCTGCTGAAGCTTAAGACTCCCGGCACCCAAGTTGTCAGACGGGTCATTCTTATAGAAAACGCCCAGGATCTAAACGAAGAATCTAGCAGCGCCCTGCTAAAAATGCTGGAAGAGCCGGCGACTGACTGTGTTTTTATACTCACCGCCACTTCGGCGCGCGCCTTACTACCCACAATCAGTTCTAGAACTCAGCAACTGCATATACGCCCAATAAGCCTGCCGCAGTCACTAAAATTTCTGGAAGGTACTTACGGCCGGCCCGACATTGAAAGTGCATGGCGCTTGAGCCAGGGCGGCGTAGGCCTAATGCTAGCTATCTTACATGATGATAAAAACCACCCGCTTAAAGCCGCCATTGACCAAGCCAAGGATTATCTGCGCAAGGATAACTACCAACGAGCATTGATGGCCGATTCACTGAGCCGTGACAAAAAGCAGCTAGGGCTTTTGCTGGAGGCCTTGGTCAAGCTGCTAGGGGCGCTTCAGTATTCCGGGCTCAAGAGCGGGAAGGGATCAAACCAAAAGAAACTGCTCACTAGCCGCAAGCTAGTTCATAAGCTTCAAAAAGCCCTGGAGGCCAACGCCTCGCCCAAGCTTATAGCGCTGGAACTATCCCTTTACTTGCTATAATAATGACGATGTACGCAATTATATTGCTTCTGGTTTTTGGTTTCCTGGTCTTTAGGCATGGCCATAGGTTGTCCCAGCAAATGTCTATAGCCCCAAGACGCTTGGGTAACCGTCTTGCTAAGCTTTGGGAAATTGTCCACCATGACATGCGTGAAAACCGCTTTTTACGAGCCGAGAAAGCGCTGCTCACCATCCTTAAAATCGACGAAAAGAACGCCGCGGCTTATAACCGGTTGGGGATTTTATACGCCAAACAGCGCGAATACCGCGACGCCATTGACTGTTTTGAGATAGCCAGCAGTATAGAACCCAGTGCTTCGAGCCTGCACAACCTGGGACTCATCTACTACGAAACAGAGAATTACCAAAAGGCCGCCACAGCTTTTGAACAGGCCCTCAAACAAGAAGATAACCTGGCTGCTCGCCATGTTGCCTACGCCAAGGTTTTAGAGAAGCTCGGAAATGACAAGTTGATGCTGCAGCAACTGGAAAAAGCTGCTGAATTAGAACCGAACGTTGAAACCTATACTCTACTGGCGAGCTCCTACGAGTCGCGTGGCATGAGCGATGAGGCTACGGCGGTCAGAAAAAAATTGAATAGGCGAAACATTACTTCCGGCAAAGCCAAAAAGATCTTGCGCCCCCGTCGGGTTGTTATCTAAAAAACCCCAAAGCCGGCTATGGTCGCTAAGTTGTAAATATTGCATCAGGTATGGTACAATTTGAATAATCGGTCGACACTAGTACGTACGCTATTTTAAAAAGGTGCTACTAAGCTGCCGGACTTTACTCCTAGAGTTTAGAAAGGACGCCCCATGAAGCGCAGAATACAACTATTCGCCTCAATTAACGCAGTCGAGGCAGTTAATAGAGCGCTTAGCAAACACACATTTCACTTAAGAAAACCTCGTCCCCAGGTCTTAGACCACGAGGATACCGATTCCGAAAAACTTATCGATATTACGGCGGGGGCTCACGATATGCTAATTACAGCAACTACAGTTTTTCCGTTTGTACTTTTTCCAGACACGATTAACATCGATAGACAGAAACTAACAATTATTCATAGATCGTTTTTCCGCGTAGCAGACGTAATAAGTGTCCAGATTGATGATATCCAGAATGTAGAGTCAAGTGTCGGTCCATTTTTTGGATCAATTCGATTAACTTCAAGATACTTTATTAACAATTTTCAATCTATTAAATTCTTACAAAGAGGTGATGTTGTAAAAATTCAAAGATTACTTCAGGGCTACATGATAGCCCACCATAGAAAGATTGACTGCTCTACTATCGACAAGGCTCAATTAATTATTTTATTGAATGATCTTGGCCAAGGATCGTCAAATTAACTTCGTATTATTAGAGACTGAGAACAATACGGCTGTGATGCATGGGAAGGCGGGGATCTTGACGGGTTGTTATCTGACCCCTGTTTTGCTAAACTTTTTAAGGCTAGGCCGACGTAGCTCAGTGGCCAGAGCGGCTGTTTTGTAAACAGCGGGTCAGCGGTTCGACTCCGCTCGTCGGCTCCATGCAGGGGTAGTGAAGCGGTCAAACACGGCAGACTGTAAATCTGCTGGCATTCGCCTTCGGGGGTTCGAATCCCTCCCCCTGCACCAAAATATGGAAGATATTGATAAATTTATGCAGCTTGTCGAGAGTTCCCAACGGATCTTGATAACTTCGCATATTTCGCCGGACCCGGATGCCATATCATCAGTTCTGCTGCTTGGAACGACACTGGGACAAAATTATCCAAATAAACAGATAGGTATGGCGCTGGAAGAAGAACCACAGGGCTTAGACTTCTTGAGCGGTTACAAGGATATAAAGTTTGGCCTATTGGCCGAAAAAGTGTCAGGGTTTAAGCCCGATCTTTTTATCATGCTTGACGCCGTTAATTACGAGCGCTGCAGTCGCACCGGCGGTGAACAGGTTAGGCAATATTTGACGGACAATAAAGTAAAGACTGCCATTATTGACCACCACGAGCCGGCGGGGAAAGATGATACCCATGTATACATCCATCAGGGTAGTATCGCCACCGCCCAGGACGTCTACGAGGTACTTTATGACCATTTAGGGCTACAAAAACCAGAGGGGTATGGCGAGGCTACAATGCTGGGAATTTATTCGGATAGCGGCGGTTTTACCTATGCCAATCCCCGGCACGCGGCAACCTTTAAGATAGTTAACGACCTAATAGATCAGGGCGTCAATCTAGAGGCCCTAAAAGTTCGCCTCAATCAATATGATGAGTCGCAGATTAAGGCGCTGGCAGAATTTGCTAAAAACTTTGGTAGCGGCGGTGACTACTCCTATAGCTATCTATCCGATGAGTTTGTTGGCAAGTGGCAGGCAAGCGGCAACTCAATGGCCAGTTTAAATACAATTGCCGGGCTTTTTGTAAACGACTTTATCCGTAATATTGGCGATCGCAAATGGGGGTTTTTGGTCTACTTAAACCCGCTGGCAGGGGAGGATATGTACTCCGTATCTTTCCGCTCGCAGTCTGACATTAAAGACGTTTCGCAAATTGCCAATAAATTAGGGGGTGGCGGACATAAACCAGCGGCCGGTGCCAAAATTCAGGCCAGTAGCATAGACGAAGCTATCCAAAAGGTCCAACAGGCTATAAAGAATACTGGCAGGGGTGGAGGGATTTGAACCCCCGACTTTCGGTTTTGGAGACCGACGCTCTAGCCAGCTGAGCTACACCCCTTCGTAGAACCATCTAATTATAGCGGAATTTCTTGGGGATTAGCGCCGGACCGGAACTACGTTGCGGCCGAGATTCTTTCTGGTTTCGACTTGTTTAGCGTTGACCCGTTTGACCGGGCAGTATTTTCTTAGCTCAGCCTTGTCGGGCATACTCATCGTATTTTTGGTTGTGTAATAATGGCGCTGGCCGCATGCCTCGCAGACTAGACCTATAATTTTTCGCTTATCACCTTTTTTAGCCATATCCGGTCGATTTTAACAGATTACAGATGAGAATTCAATACTTTGGAGCCGAGAACGGGATTTGAACCCGTGACCCCCTCCTTACCATGGAGGTGCT
>DKEK01000002.1:62554-175510 GCA_002452155.1 Candidatus Saccharibacteria bacterium UBA6824
CCTCCTTACCATGGAGGTGCTCTACCACTGAGCTATCTCGGCAACATCGCTAACAGTATACTATTTTAGTATAGGGAGGTATAAAATCTTATGGTTAGTCGCTCTCTACTTAAGCGCTTTATGAAGGACGCCAGAGGTGGTAGTATCAGTTAAATGGCCAAGATTGTCTTAAGTAAACCGGTTTTAATTTGCCTCTTTGGTTTCCCCGGCTCGGGTAAAAGTTTTATGGGCCGCAACTTGTCCCAGCATATCCAAATAGCCCACGTTAGCGCCGACCGGATTCGCAGTGAATTATTTGCCAATCCCCGCTACGATAATCAAGAAAATGCCATTGTCTCGCACTTGATGAACTACATGGCCGAAGAATTTTTAGGCGCCGGCCTGAGCGTCGTATATGATACTAACGCTCTGCGAACCGGCCAAAGACGTACTTTGCGTGAACTGGCCGCTAAACACCGGGCGGCATATCTGCTGATTTGGCTGCAGATTGATGTTGAAAGCGCCTTTGGGCGTACTCAAGGCCGCGACAGACGTACCATGGATGACAAATTTGCCGCCCCCCAGACGCGCCAGAACTTTAATGCTCAGCTGACAATGATGCAGAACCCCAAAGATGAACAATACCTCGTAATAAGCGGGAAACATGCTTTTGTGACCCAAAAAAGCGCTGTCGTTAACCGACTTTACCAAATGGGCCTGATTTCCAGTGAAACCGTCCAGGGTAATGTCACAAAACCTGGTCTCGTAAACCTTGTGCCCAACCGATATGTGCCGCAGGCAGATGTCAGCCGCCGCAATATCTCAATTGGCTAAATGGCTACCCACCAGGTATTTATAGAAGGTATCGGCCCGGTGACATTGGCTAAGCGCCGTGGCACCCGGAATTTGCGCTTGAGCATTAACGCCAGCGGCCGGGTACGTGTGGGCATGCCCCATTGGCTGCCATATAAATCAGCCATTGCTTTCGCCAAAGACCGCAGGGACTGGATTGCCGAGCAGCAAATACTCAACCAACAAGCTGTCTTGCGAAACGGCGTCAGGGTTGGCAAGGCCCACACGCTATATTTTTCCAAAGACCCAAGCGCCCGGGGTATAAAAACCAGGGTTGATAAAGTGGCCATACATATAACCAGCCCGTACGAGGAATCAGACCATATGGTTCAACATAAAGCTCGGATTGCCAGCGAACGAGCGCTAGCCACCGAAGCCAGGACAATTCTGCCGTACCGGGTCAAATCGCTGAGCGCCCTGCATGGCTATCCCTATGAGGAGCTGCGAATAAGAAAGTTGACTTCGCGCTGGGGCAGCTGCTCTAGTCAAAAAATCATAACACTCAGTTATTTTTTAATGCAGCTGCCTTGGGAGCTGATTGATTACGTTATTTTGCACGAATTAGTCCACACCCGGCACTTAGACCACAGCCCCGGTTTTTGGCGGGCCCTGGAAGAGCTGGCCCCCGGCGCCAAAGCTCTGCAAAAGGAAATACGGGCCCATAAACCCAGGGTTCAACCCATATAGGCGGCTGACGCCTTATAAGACACCCCTTCGGGGTTTCCTATTACCGCCGGGTGCGGAATGAATCCGACACTCGGGGTACCTTCCCGAGGAACATCTGTTGCCAAAAGGGTTAATATTTGCTAGTATTGACTTTGTCGACCTACTCAACCTTAGAGTAGGCTTTTTGATTTAAGGAGAGGTTTGTGGCAGACAAAAAAGCCAGAGTTCGTAAGGCCCCGACTTTGCGCGAGGAAGCTGAAGCCGCCCGCGCGAGCGCTGGACCAGGCGCCGAACCGTCAAAGCTTTCGGCTGCTAAGAATAAACTACCGAAGCTCGGTATATTTCGGATTCTGGGGCGCCTTCTGCGTCCGCTGCGCTGGCTGATACCAAGTTATTTCATAAATTCATGGCGGGAAGTGCGGCAAGTTACGTGGCCTAACCGGCGCGAAACCTGGCGCCTAACCCTAGCGGTATTTATATTTGCGGTAGTGTTCGGCACTCTAATCGCCGGTGTCGACAAAGGGCTAGACTTTTTATTTAAAAAAGTAATTTTAAAGCAATAAGGACAAATTGTGGCAAAACGATATGACTCATCCAAACAGTGGTACGCCATCCATACCTATAGTGGATATGAAGAAAAGGTTGCCGAAAGTCTCCGCCAGCGAGCTGAGTCCCTCGATTTGGGAGAGGGATCAAAAGACCCTAAAATCTTTCAGGTCCTTGTACCCAAAGAGAAGATGATCGAAATTAAAAACGGCAAGCGAAAAGTCGTCGAGAAACGCATCTTCCAGGGTTATGTACTAGTTGAGATGAAATTGTCCGAAGACGCCTGGTACATTGTGCGCAACACGCCTAATGTCACCGGTTTTGTGGGCACAGGCACCGAACCGACACCGCTGGAACCCGAGGAAATTACTAAAATTATGAAGCGCATGGGCCGCGACGAGCCCAAGCACAAATTTGACTACCGGGTTGGCGAGGTTGTTAATATTATAGACGGTCCGTTTAAGGGCTTTGACGGCGCCATAAATGAAATTGACGCCCAAAAGGGTAAACTTAAGGTACTTGTTAATATGTTTGGCCGCGAGACCCCGGTGGAGCTCGACGGCCTGCAAGTAAAGAGAGTCTAAATTATGGGCGAAAGAATAGATCCTACACCAGCATACGAGCCACATGACTCGGCCCACCGACACCCCCAGCCCTGGGGTAGCCACCAGGTTGAACACTATACTCTTGAGCAAGAAAAAGCCTGGAAAGATTACGTCGACGGACTGGTTGCCCGCGATCGGGAAGCTCAAGAAATAGTAGAAGAAACCCCGGAGGACCACCATGGCGAAGGAAGTTAGAGCAAATTTGAAAATGAAAATCCGCGGCGGCCAGGCCAGCGCCGCCCCTCCCGTTGGAAGTACACTTGGCCAATACGGCGTCAACATGATGGACTTTGTCAATCCGTTTAATGAGCAGACCAAGGACCGTATGGGCCAGAACTTGACGGTCCATATCACTATTTATGACGACCGGACCATGACTTGGCGGGCTGTCGGCACCCCGACCGACGAGCTGATACTAGCCGCCCTGAAGGTGGATAAAGGGTCGGGTGAGCCCAACAAAGTAAAAGTTGAGAAGAAATTGTCTGGTTTACAATTGACCGAAATCGCCCAGGCCAAAGCTGAAGATATGAATACCAAAGATGTTGAGGCTGTTAAAAAAATGGTCGCCGGCACCGCCCGCAGCATGGGCGTAGAGATAGAGTAAGTTTAATTTATGTGGGAGGTCGTTAACGATCGCTAGCACCACGAAGGAGTAACAATGGTAGATAAAAAGACGGGCGTCAAACCCAAAAGGACAGCCGCAAGCAAGAAGCCTAAAGTAGCTAAAAGGGAAGTAGTCAAGTCCAAGTCGGAAGTAGCTGCGGAAACCGCCGCCGCTGAAGTTCCCGTGGCCGTGGCCGAAGCAAAACCCGTAGCTAAAGCCGGCCAGCGCAGCGCCAAAGCTCTCAAAGAAGCGCAGGAAGAACAGGCAAAAGAGACCCGCAAGGTCGCCAAAGCCGAAGTGGGAGCCGCCCCCAAGAAGTCAGCGCCCAAACCACGCAGTCGCGTAGAGCGTGCCGGTAAAAAGTACCGCGAGTCCGTAAAATTAATTGAAAAGGATACAGCCTACACTCTGGCAGAAGCCCTAGATTTAGCCGTTAAAACATCGGTTGTTAAGTTCGATGCTACGGTTGAGCTGCACGTAAACCTTGGTGTTGATCCAAAAGTGGCCGACCAAAATGTGCGTGATAATGTCACTTTACCTGCCGGCACCGGCAAAACATTGCGGGTGGCCGTTTTCGCCGAGGGCGACGAGGTCGCTAAAGCTAAAACCGCCGGTGCCGATATTGCCGGCGAAGCCGATCTGCTGGCACAGCTAGATAAAGAAGAGATCAATTTCGATGTGCTGATTTCCAGCCCTGACTTGATGGCTAGGCTCGGCAAGTACGCCAAACTGCTTGGCCCCAAAGGACTAATGCCCAATTCTAAAAGTGGCACTATCACGACAGATATCGCCAAAGCCGTTAAGGAAGCCCAGGCTGGGCGTGTCGAATACCGGGTTGATCCGGCCGGCATCATTCACTTGGGGATTGGCAAAGTCAGCTTCGGCCCCGAGAAGTTACAGCAAAATGCCGACGTAGTCTTGGCCAGCATCCGGGCTGCCAAGCCATCGAGCCTAAAGGGTAATTACATCAACTCAACCTACATTACTACAACAATGGGCCCAAGCATTAAAGTTGCCCTCTAGATACCTGCTCAGCTAAACTAATAATATGGGGTTTTGCCAAATACATGTCGGTCTATAGTAACGTCCAATTGCGCCAGGCCATAAAAGAAGGCCATATTGTCTGCCATCCGCTGATTAAGCAAAATATTGCCGGCAGTAGTATCGATGTGACCCTTGGCGAGTGGTTTTACCGAACCGAACGGACGGGCGTCAGCGGTTTTTACAACCCATTTGACCCAAAAGATGTTGGCCGCTACTTTGACGGACCGCACCGCGCGGAAATTCATAAGTTATGGGCTAAAGCCAATGGCCGGCAGCTTTTTGAGGGCATTCCGCACAGCCAGCCGATTATCGTCGTACGTCCAGGCGAGCGATTGCTCGGGCACACTCACGAATTTATTGGAATTAAGGCACCCGGCACCAGCACTTTACAAGCCCGCAGTACCTGGGGACGCAACGGTGTGGCTGTTTGTATCGATGCCGGTTGGGGAGACCCCGGCTATATCAACCGCTGGACACTGGAAATCTACAACATGAACCAGCACGAGAGCGTGGTACTGCCTGTCGGTGAGCGTATCGCCCAGATGGTTTTTTATGAAACCGGGCCGGTGGACGGCGAATACAAACAACTTAGCGGCAAATACCAGACCGGCATGAGTACAAATGTCGAAAGCTTGGTCCGTAGCTGGCAGCCCAAACAGATGCTCCCCAAAGCCTACAAGGACAGACGGACCCTACCAGCCAAAATTAAGGGCCTGAAAAAGTAGACTGGAATGACGATAAGCGACTTATGCAAAACCATCCCGGCGTATTTTTAGCCATAGAAGGTTCGGACGGATCTGGGAAGTCTACCCAATTCCGCTTGACCGTAGAGCGCCTTAAAGCCGCTGGGCATGAAGTCGAAGTCTTTAAATTTCCGCAGCACGGCGAAGCATCCAGCTACTTCGTAAATTCGTATCTAGGGGGTGACTACGGGCCTGCGACCGAAGTAAGTCCTTATACAGCGTCGTTATTTTACGCGCTGGACCGATACCATGCCTCACCAAAAATACGCTCGGCGCTATCCAGCGGTAAAATTGTGATTGCTGATCGCTACGTGGGTTCTAATATGGCCCATCAGGGAGCGAAGTTTACAAGCCCCCATGAACAACGCGGCTTTTTTATGTGGGCCGAAAACTTAGAATATCAGCTTCTTGGTATTCCAAGGCCCGATCTTAACCTTCTTCTCAAGGTTCCAGCCAGTATATCGCAGCGACTGATCGCAAAAAGAGCCGCGGCGGGCGCCAAATTAGACGAACACGAAAAGGATCAAGGCCATTTAGCCAAAGCGATAGACGCCTACGACCAGCTATGGAAGCTATTCCCAAAAGACTTTAAGCAAATCGAGTCTGTCCGCGATAATCAACTTCTTAGCATTGTCGAGGTTAATGACCTCATTTGGCAGACAATCAAACCATTGCTACCGCCGCCCAAACGAAAGGGCAAGGGCGTTGTGCTGCGCCTTGATCAGCCCCCATATTCCAGCAGCTCAAAAAGAGCAGCTAAGTTGTCCGAGCCAAGACTCAAACAAGTCAAAGAGACAAAAGAGCCAAAAAAGGAAACTGGCATTAATCTTGAAGCTATCTTAAGCCTGCAAAAGCAAATGATAAGCAGATCAGGGTCGCTCAGAAGTCTAAACCAGCGGCGGCTGAAAGCAGCCATCAATTTACTGACGCCGCTACATTACCGAAAAGTAGAACTTGAGGAGTTGCTGGGGGAGAAAAAATCCCAAAAAACCTCACCCAACGACGAGCCCGTAGCACTCAACGACATTATTAGACAGCTGGCGGCAGCATTCCCTACACCTGAGAGCGACGAACAGATAAAGCTATTAACGGCTACTCCCCGAAACGAGTTTGACCTTCTGGGTGACGCCAAAAACGTCAGCTTAAACTACCAGCAAAAAGAACAAGCCCTTGTCAGTGAACTAAAAAGGGTCGCCGCGAATGCGAATTACCATTTTGAGACAACCAGCGATTGGGCAACTCTGTTGGCATTTAACGGTCAATTCATGACAGACGCGCCAAAAATTTTAGGTTTGGACCCAGGACTTAGTTACAGAGTGCCTGAGATTATAGAGACCGCTGGTCTGGAAGAGCCATATAAGAAGGCTTTTGAGTTTAGTGCGAGACAATATAGTCAAATAATCGCGCACGGCGGTAAAGATGCAATCTCTACTTTGCTTCTGGGGCACAATGTACGCTGGAAATTTAAGGTGGATGCAGCTGCGCTGAGTAGAGCCTCAAAAGCCTCGGAAAACCAAGAAGCACTGCGCTTTTTAGACTTGCTGCAGGATAAAATTACCGAAAATCATCCCCACGTGGCTAAATTCCTAGCCAGTAAAGAACCCGTGCGGACACCAAGAGCACATAAAAAACACCGATAAAGGCTTGCTAACACCCCCGTTGTGTGTTAAATTATTGTCTAGTTTCCAAAGACAGTAGCCGTGCGCCAAAAGGCGCGCTTAATCTGCTACCGAGGTTACAGACAAGTTGAGTTTGTAATGATCTTTGGTTACCGGCAGCCAAAGATTTTTTAATTGGCGCGCTGCCAGGTCTACAAATAACTAAGAGAGGCGAAAGCTATGGCACTAACCCGTGAGAAAAAAGAAACAGTCGTCGCCGAGATCGAGAAGCTTTTGGCTGATTCAAAATTGACGGTGGTCGCTAAATACCAAGGCACGCCGGTTAAAGCCATGCAGCAGCTGAGAAGCCGTGCGGCCACCGACGGCAGTACCCTGCATGTGATTAAAAACCGGCTTTTCAAAAAAGCCCTGGGCTCGAGTGAAGTCTTGAAGGATATAGATACCAAGGACCTGCACGGCCAACTGCTCTATGCCTTTAACGCCGACGACGAAGTCGCGCCGGCCCGAAGCCTGGCTGATTTCGCCAAAACGAATCCCCAGATTGAGTTTGTGGCTGCCATTACAGCCGATGGTCGCTTGCTGGAACCGGACATGGTTAAAGACCTGGCTAGCCTACCGACCAAGGACGTTTTGCGGGCACAGCTTATTGGCGCCATTGGCGCACCGGTTAGTATCTTTGTCAGCGTTATGGCCGGTAACGTCCGCGGAGTACTTAATGTACTCACTGCCCGCGCAGACGCCCTGAAATGAATAAAATAGTAAGAGAATAAGGAGATAAGTATGGCAGACAACGAAGTATCAGAAGTTAAGGAAGAGACAGCAGCTGAGGCAAAGGGCCAAGCGCCTGAGCAGCCAGCAAAGGTTGCCGAGGACAAGCCCGCAGCCAAACCAAAGAAAACGGTTGAGGTTCCAAAGGAATTTGCACCAATTGTTAATGAACTGGATAAATTATCGGCTCTTGAAATTAGCAAGTTCGTCAAATTTCTAGAGCAGCACTGGGGGGTTAGCGCCGCCGCTCCAGCCGCTGCGGTCGCAGTCACTCCAGGCGGTGGCGAAGCCGTCCCGGCAGAGCCCCAAAAGAGCGAGTACGATGTCATTCTTAAAGATCCCGGCGCCCAAAAAGTAGCCGCTATCAAAGCCGTAAAGGATGTTACGGGACTCGGTTTGGGCGAAGCCAAGGCCATAGTTGACGACGCACCAAAGGTCGTCAAGGAAAAGGTCAGTAAGGACGAAGCCGAAGAGGCCAAGAAGGCCCTGGAAGCCGCCGGTGCAACAGTAGAACTTTCGTAGTTGTTGGGCTATCAACACTCTAGCTGCCCAGGATCCACCAGCCCGGGCAGTTTTTGTGCGCAAAGCGCGTGGGCTCACGTTCTAGCGGAAAGTAAGAATAAAATAATTATCCACAAGACTGCGCTTGACACTTTGACTTGACCTGCCAACTATGTTAGTTTTGGGGTAAGTCTAACCACCAAACAAAGACGGAGACACATAAGGGAGTAATAACAAAGATGTCGGATATGCCCGAAAAGCAGATAAAGCGCTTACGCTCGTTGATTGCGGAGGCCGAAACCAGCCTGGCGGCGGCTAAAGAGTTATTGGTTAGCCTAGTTGGTGACGACAGCGTTTTGACGGAAAAAGTTAAGGATAAAGCCCTTGGTAAAGTTATCGAAGGTGTCTTTGACGGCCAAAATATGGTCGGCAGCGATAGCAAAACCTACCCCGTGCCGGCTAACTACGCCAGCAAGTCAAAACTGGTCCAGGGCGATATTTTGAAACTGACAATCGCCGACGATGGCGCTTTTTTATATAAGCAGATCGGTCCTATCCCCCGGAAACAGGTTGTGGGCGTCCTCAACCAAAAAGACGGTCATTATTTTGTCGATGTGGGCGATAAACAGTACCGGGTACTGCTGGCTAGTGTTACTTATTTCAAAGCTAAGTCCGGCGATCAGGTTAGTGTCAATATTCCGGAAGATGACAGCGTCGACGCTGAATGGGCCGCCCTGGAGGCGGCACTCTAAGAACCTGGAATAAAAGACAACAGCGTCATGCCCCGACTCAAGTTATAATATAAGCAATGGGGCAAGCATTATATAGAAAGTACCGTTCAAG
This sequence comes from Candidatus Saccharibacteria bacterium UBA6824, assembly GCA_002452155.1. Taxonomy (GTDB): domain Bacteria; phylum Patescibacteriota; class Saccharimonadia; order Saccharimonadales; family UBA10212; genus UBA6824. The sequence continues at coordinate 71,325 of DKEK01000002.1, forward strand.
GTCTTTTTCCGAAGTTATTGGACAAGAACCAATAACGCAGACGCTGGAAAAAGCCATAAACAGCGGCCGCATCGCCCATGCTTACCTTCTGGCCGGCCCGCGGGGTACGGGTAAAACTAGTGTCGCCCGTATTTTGGCCCATGAAGTTAACAAACTACCCTATAAAGACGAGAGTATCCACCTGGACATCATTGAGATTGATGCCGCCAGTAACCGCCGTATCGATGAAATCCGCGATATCAGGGAAAAAGTCCATATAGCGCCAACTTCGGCCTTCTATAAAGTCTATATCATCGACGAAGTGCACATGTTGACCAAAGAGGCCTTCAACGCCCTGCTTAAAACGCTGGAAGAACCACCAGCCCACTGCATCTTCATTTTGGCTACTACCGAGGCCCACAAACTGCCGTCGACGATTATTAGCCGGACCCAGCGTTTCAACTTCAAGCCCGTGGAGGCGGCCAAAGCCGTAGCCCACCTCAAAAAAATTGCCAGCAAAGAGAAAATTGATATCGAGCCGGCGGCCCTGAAACTTTTGGCCGAGCATAGTGACGGCAGCATCAGGGACAGTATAAGTATGCTGGATCAGTTAAGGGGGCGTAGCCAAGTTATTACCGAAGAGGACGCTCGCCAGCTTTTGGGCTTACCGCCCACGGACGCGCTGCCAAAGCTAATTGAACTTGTGGGCACCGGTGCTACCAGCGATATTCTTAACCTTTTGAATGAGCTCAAGGAAGCCGGTAACAGCCCGGCGCAAGTAGCCGCCGGGCTCAGCAAAAAGCTACGCAGCCAAATAATAACTGCCGGCGTGGAGCATAATAAGTGGAGTACCGATCTATTAAAAAATTTATTGGATGTTAGTGCCGCCAACCAGCCTTATGAACTTTTAGAGATTTCGCTCTTAGAAGCCGCCATGGCCAACAATTCAGGCGTGTCCACCCCCGACACTGGGCCAATTGTTGAAGTAAAAGCAGCTAGCCCCGCTCAAGACTCAGCAGCAGAATCACAGTCGAAGCAAGTTAAGCAGCCCAAAGCTCCGCCTAAGGGGGCCAAGGTGAGTAATTTCAACCTCGATTTATGGCCCGAGGTGCTGCGTGAAATTAAAATACGGGCGGCTTCAATTTACACAGCCCTGCGCCTGGCTGAGCCCGAGATTAACGGCAGCGTCTTGAGCTTGACTTTCCAGTTCCCCCTGCACAAGAAAAAACTTGAGCAGTCGCGCCACATTAAGTTAATTAGTGACGTCATAGAAGAGGTAAGCGGAGCCAGCCTGCAAGTGAAATGCGTCCTGTCCGAGAAGCCCTCGGAAAAATCGCCCAAGGCTGAAGGCACAGCCATTCCTAAACCAACCGCCCAGCCGCCGGAATTAGCAACTATAAGCAATATATTCGGCTCCGCCGAGGTGTTAGAATAACACTACTAGCGCCAATGGGGATATATGGATACAAGTAACACCACAACTCCGCCGCAGAATCTGGACGCCGAAGCCAGCTTACTGGGCAGTTTGATTATTGACAGCGACAGCTTCGTCAAGATCGCCGACCAAATATCGGCCGAGGACTTTTATAACGACCAGCACCGCTTAATTTTTGTAGCTATGCGCTCGTTGCACGATAAACGCAGCCCGATAGATATTTTAACTCTTTCTGAGCAGCTTAAAAGCAGTGATGAGCTAGACCGGATCGGCGGCGCCAGCTACTTAACTGAACTAACAAATTTTGTACCAACCGCCGCCCATATGGAACAATACGCCGAAATTGTAGCCGATAAATCAGTTAGGCGTCGGTTGATCAAGGCTTCGCAGGCCATCGCGGCTATTGGTGCCGAGGATAGTAAATCACTCCAGGAGCTGATAGAAGAATCCGAGACCCGCCTCTTTGAAGTTAGCCAGCAACACGTTCGTCAAAACATTACCAGCTTAGAATCAATTTTAGGTGAAAGTTTTGACCGTTTAGACGACCTGCACCGCCGCAAGGGCGGTATCCGCGGTATCCCGACAGGCCTAAAAGACCTAGACAAAATGCTGGCCGGGCTCCAACGTTCGGACCTCGATATAATTGCCGCCCGCCCCTCTATGGGCAAGACGGCTCTGATGTTAAATATAGCCTTGGATGTTGCCATTAAAGCCAAGCAGGGTGCAGTTTTAATATTTAGTTTAGAAACGAGTAAAGAGCAACTGGTCGATAGGCTGCTGGCCACTGAAGCCGACGTTGACGCCTGGAGTCTGCGGACAGGTGAGGGCCTTTCCGATGAAGATTTTGAGCGCATCAGCGCCGCCATGGGCGAACTAGCCGAAGCGCCGATTTTTATCGACGACACATCAGGTATCACGGTCAGCGACCTAAGGACTAAAGCCCGCCGGCTGCACCATCAACACCCATTGGCGGCTATCATGGTCGACTACCTGCAGCTAATGAGCGGCGGTTCACGCTATGCGGCTGTGGCTAACCGGGTCCAGGAAATCAGCGAAATTAGCCGTAGCCTTAAAATACTGGCACGCGAATTAAACGTGCCGGTAGTGGCGCTATCTCAGCTTAACCGGTCGGTCGAAAGCCGCAATCCGCAGATCCCGCAACTAGCCGATCTACGCGAATCCGGTTCAATTGAGCAGGATGCCGATGTCGTGGTGTTCCTTTACCGAGAGGATTATTACAACCCGGAAACAGACCGCCAAAATATCGCCGACGTTTTTATAAAGAAGCACCGCAACGGGCCGGTTGGCAAGATTGAGCTGTACTTTGACCGAACCAGGCAAAAATTCCGCGATCTCGATACCAAGCACCAAGAGCCGTTCGAAACTTGAGAATCTTCTTGCGTAGGTTTGTCTTATACGCCGTCAGACGATTATACTTATGTCTATGCTCATTTGGTGGCGTGGAAAAACAAAGTCGGGGATCACTCGGACCTCTCTGACTGTAATTTTACTAGCCGCCTTCGCTTTTTGCTTTTACTTTTGGCGCCTGGGCAGTCTCACAAGAGGTCTGAGCCCGGCGGAAGTCAGTGCCCGCAGCTCAAGCTCGACCTTGCAGATTATAGCGGATAATCCGGTCTACGCGCCGTATAAGATTTTAGCCTACGCTGTTCAAAAAATTTTTGACGACGGCGCGCTGGCCCTACGGAGTGTGTCGGCAGTTTTGGCGCTTTTGTTTTTATTTTGCTTTTACCAGCTGGTGAAGGAATGGTTCGGCAAAATGGTCAGTGTTTTTGCCTCCCTGTTTTTAGCCGCCACTCCATGGTTTATTTTGCTGGCTCGTAACTCCGGCCCAGAGATATCACTACTAGCGCCCACAGCCGTTTTAGCCTCGTATTACTGGCTAATCAGATCAAAGAGCCACGTAGCCTGGTGGACTCTACTTATCTGCAGCAGTCTCCTTATCTACCTGCCTGGTGGGCTTTGGCTGGTTTTGCTGGGCGGAGTATTTGCTAGAAAAAGCTTAAAACAAGCGGCCCGGGAACTAGACTTGCAGGCTAGGATTCTGGGGATTCTGGTTCTGTTAATTTTTTTGGCGCCGCTGGCTTACGCTGTCATAAGCAACCCCGCCGGCCTTAAGCCCTTGCTTCTTATTCCCGAGCTTTGGCCGTCGATTTTGATAGTATGTAAATCTGTCGCCTGGGATATCCTGGCGCTGCTTTGGCGCACGCCGGTCCACGCTGATTTTATAATTGGACGGCTGCCGATATTTAACGGTGCCCAGATCATCCTAGCTCTACTGGGCAGTTTTGCACTTTTGAAGCTGGCTAAAGACAAGCTATATCTGCTGTTTGGCCTACTGATATTCGGCATTTTGGCGGCTGCCGTTAACCGCAACTTGGGACTCTTGACATATGTACTGCCGGCAGCCGCGCTGTCCGTGGCTGCGGGCTTACGCTATTTATATATACAGTGGCGCAGCGTATTCCCCAAAAACCCTTTGCCCAAATACCTAGCTCTGAGTTTGATTGCTTCACTGGTAGCCATACACGGTTTTTATGGACTGCGCTACAGCTTGATTGCTTGGCCCAATTCATCGGCTACCCGCACGACCTACGTGCTAAAATAAAACCAATGTTCAATATTCAAGTTTCAATATTCAATGCTGCAGGATTGACAATTGTTCATTGATAATTGAGCATTCAACGACTGGAAGGAGTTGATGTGACTAAATTTGACCAAGCCAAGCTTCTGATGAAAGCCCGCAAACTTCAAAAGGAACTACAAAACGAAATTATTACTGTCGAAGCCGGCGACGGTGCTGTTAGGGTAGAGATTTCCGGCGAGCAAAAAATTAAAAACATTACTATCGACCCGGAGGCTATCAGCCTCGATGATATTGGCCAGCTGGAAAATTGGGTGGAAGAAGCTGTCAAAGAGGCTATTACTGCCAGCCAAAAACTGGCCGCCGAAAAGATGCAGCCAATGATGGGAGCCCTTGGTAATTTAGGCTTATAAATGAGCTTGAGTGCTATCCCTGAATCGCTAGACCGAGTTATTGAGGCCTTTTCACAGCTGCCTGGCGTCGGGCCGCGCACTGCCGAGCGTTATGCTTATTATCTGCTGCGCAGCGACCCGCAGCGGGCCCTGGAGTTGGCTGACTCGCTGAGCGCTCTTCATAGCGGGGTTTCATATTGTCCTAAAACCTTTGCTTTAATTGAAAGCGGCCAAAAGCTAAGCCCGCTCTACAGCGACCCACGACGTAATAAGCAGCTAGTTGCCGTGGTAGCCGACCCGTTTGACATTGTTGCCCTAGAAAAAACCAATAGTTTTAGCGGCACTTATCATGTGCTTGGCGGCTTGGTGTCACCGCTCGAGGGCATAGGCCCTGAGGACCTTCATATCGCCGAGCTCTTAGATAGAGTTGACCAAGATAAGGTTAAAGAGCTAATCCTGGCCACCAACGCTAGTGTCGAAGGTGAAAGCACGGCCCTTTTAATAGCCCAGTCCCTAGAGGGCAAGAAAGTCAAGCTGACACGTTTAGCCCGGGGGCTGCCGGTGGGGGTAGATCTGGAATATGCCGACCAGATAACCCTGACGCGCGCCCTCGAAGGCCGTCAGGCGCTATAAGGCCGTCCTCTTATCGCAGTTACGGTGTTACAATAGAGGTGAGATGAATCAGCTCGCCGAAGCCAGTAAAATCAAGCAAATTTTAAGCGACGCCAAGAAGATTGTGGTTGTTCAGGCCGATAATCCGGATATTGATAGCCTGGCTAGTTCGCTGGCGCTGGAAGCAATTTTAGAAGACGGTGGCAAGCAAGTTGTTTTATATTGCGGCGTTGATTTGCCCAGCTATTTATCATACCTGCCGGGCGGCAGCCGGGTAGTCAAAGATTTGCCCAAGCAATTTGACGCCTCGATTATCGTCGACACCGGCAGCGACGCTCTGCTTGCACAGCTCAACAAATCCGGCGCTAAAGCTTGGCTGGCCAGCCGACCAAGCATAATCCTCGACCATCACGGCACCGAGGCTACCATCACTTTTGCCACGGTCACGGCTAATTACCCGGCCGTAGCGACCGGCGAAGTCATCTATGAGCTCGCACAGCAACTTAAATGGCCGCTCAGTAAAGACACCAAGGAGCTGCTGGCCATGGCCATTTTGAGCGACAGTCTGGGGCTAATGAGCCAGGCCACCAGTGCCCGCTCTATCCATATCATCGGCGAACTGGTGGAGGGCGGTGTGAACCTGGCCGAGCTGGAAAGCCTGCGCCGCGAGACCCTGCGGCGTGACGCCGAACTTATCCACTACAAAGGCCGCCTGCTCCAGCGGGTAGAATTTCACGACGGTGGCCGGGTAGCAGCGGTAGCCATTCCGTGGGAGGAAATCGAAAAATACAGCCCGCTTTACAACCCATCAATGCTAGTCATCGATGATATGCGCCTGGCCAAGGATACCAATGTGGCCATCGCCTTCAAAATTTACCAGGGCGGCAAGGTCACGGCTAAAATCCGCTGCAACTTTGGTTACCCCATAGCCGCCAAGCTGGCCGAGCATTTCGGCGGCGGCGGCCATCCGCTAGCCAGCGGCTTTAAGGTCGAGGACGGCCGGGCCTATGACGATATTAAGCAAGAAACCATCAAACTGGCCGCTAAACTGCTCAATGAAGTGAGGAGGGGAAAGCCCGATGAAGCTGCATAACACGCTGAGCCGAAAGGTCGAACCATTCAAAACCATCAAGGCGGGTCAGACCAAACTCTACACTTGCGGGCCGACTGTCTATGACGACCAGACAATCGGCAATTTACGGACCTATGTCTTATATGACACCCTAAGCCGGGCCTTGCGGGCGGGCGGCTACACGGTAGACCACGTCATGAACATTACCGATGTCGGTCACTTAACTAGTGACGCCGATGCTGGTGAAGATAAGCTGGAAAAAGGAGCTAAACGGGCCGGCAAAACCGTTTGGGAGGTAGCCGACCACTATATAACACTTTTTAACGGTGATTTAAAAAAGCTGAACGTTATCAAACCGAGGATTGCTCGGGCCACGGACTTTATTGATGCTCAAATTGTCATGGTCAAAATTCTGATGGACAAAGGCTTCGGCTACCAGACCGAGCAAGCCATCTATTTCGATATCACCAAATTTCCGACTTATGGGGAATTGACCGGGCAAAATTTATCAGACAAGGAAGTCGGTGCCCGCAGTGAAGTCATCACCGACAAAACCAAACGCAACCCACAGGATTTTGCTTTGTGGTTTTTTGCCGTCGGTCGCTTTGCCGGACACGAAATGAAGTGGCCCAGCCCTTGGGGCGAAGGCTTTCCCGGCTGGCACCTAGAATGCTCGGCTATCATTCACGAAACCCTGGGCGATCCGATCGACATCCACGCCGGTGCCGTGGATCTAATAGGGACTCATCATACAAATGAGATGGCTCAAACCGAGGCCGCCTATGGGAATAAGCTGGCGAACTATTGGGTACACGGCGAACACCTTCTGGTTGACGAGAAACGGATGGCTAAAAGTTTGGGTAATTTTTATACACTGCAGGACGTAATGAAGAAAGGCTATGATCCACTAGCCCTGAGGCTTCTGTATTTGCAGGCCCACTACCGCCATCAATTGAACTTTACGTGGGAAGCCCTGGACGGCGCTCAAGCTTTCTTAAACAGGCTGCGAGACTGGGCAGACCTACGGTTCCAGCCCAACCTCGGCCATAAAAAAACTGCCGCCGCGGCCTACGAAGAGGTCCTAGATAAAATCAAGCAGTCGTTAGCTAATGACTTAAATACCGGGCAGGCTTTGGTGGCACTCTCAGAACTGGCGAATCTATCAGAGCAATACGGAGTAGATGTTAATAAGCTGGGGGCTCTTCTTCCGAAGGTAGATGAACTGCTAGGACTGGACCTGGCTAAGCGTCAAGCTATCGACCAGCCGCTAAAAGAACTGATTGAAGAGCGGGAGCAAGCGCGTAGAGCCAAAGACTGGCCAAAAGCTGATGAACTGCGCGCCCGCCTAGGTAGGGAAGGCATCGAGTTAGACGACACCCCCCACGGCCCGGTTTGGTCTAAGAAAAGCTAGGGCGTTGTTTGTTTCTCAAGGGCCGACTTGTGGCCTTGGCGATGCTCAAAATGATCTTCTAGTACTATCTTTATAGTTGTAGCAGCCGGAATAGCGATTATGGCGCCTAAAATTCCGCCAAAACCAACGCCAATAAGGGCAGCGATAATGACCATTAGAGGCGTCAATTCGTTTAGGCGTGATTGTATGTAGGGCTGGAAGGTGTGGTTCTCAATAAAGAAATAAATCAAGAAATAAATAGCCATTATAAGTCCCAGCGTAATCGAGCTTAAAAGGCTTCCCAGTATGACAAACGATGCCGCGATCGGATTGCCGAAAAGCGGGATAATGCCAAAAACAGCCACTATGCCGGCCAGAGCCACGGCGTTAATGCTTACGTCTACGATATGACTGGCTACCTCCAGCGCCACAAAGGCAAAGAAGCCGGCCACGGCCGCCAATATTACCTGTCCGTTGACAAAGCCGGTGACCGCCCTATACATCCGGCCTAGGATCTTCTGCTGGCGCTCGCGCTGGTGCTGTTGCAGGGTCCCCAGATAGAGTTTTATCCAGGCCGGACCTTCGACCAACATCATAAATGCCAGGACCAGAACTACAAGGAATGAGACTACTGCTTCGATTACGCGCTTGCCGGTATCGAGGAGTTTACTACCAAAACTGCCATAGTTAGATGTAAAATCGTTCGCACCTTGACTCAGCTTTTCGTCCAGATGATAGCGGCTAGCGGCTCTGGCCAATGATGAATCCTGCTTTTGGAAATTATCAATGGTTTGCGGCACATCCTTAATAAAGTCACGTGTCTGGCGCACCAGGGGTGGAACGATCAAGACAAAAAAAGCTGTCAGAAAGGCGACGACGACCAGATAGGCTACTGCCGTTGCCCTGACCCGGCTATGGATGTGTAAGCGGCGGCGGATCCAGCCCACGACAGGGTTAAGCGCCAGTGCTAAAAAAGCCGCTCCGGCAATCAACGTCAGAATATGGGTTACGCGGCCTATGAAGTGATAGGCCAAGATTGCCGCCACGACCCACAAAATGGTGCGCACAATTGTCCGGTTAGTAATATTAACGGTTACTTTCCGAAATTCCATTGATTTAATTATCGCCCAACGGCCTTTGTTTAGCAATCGCCTGATAGTAAACCTTAACTAACGACGGACCCACCTCGTTAATGTCATAGCGCTTAACGTGACTCTGCTGCCAGCTATGGATTTGGGCGGCCAGCTGGGCGTCGGTCAGAAACTTCTCTAACCGCTTGGCGAATTGGCGGGTGTTTTTCGGATCAACCAAAGTCTCCGGCCGTCCGCCAAGTACTGTCTTATATCCTGGGTTTGCACCGCCCAGCACTACGCCGGCGCCGGCCGCCATGGCCTCAATAAGCACTATGCCAAAACTTTCGCCATGCAGCGAAGGGAAGCAGGCAATAGCGGCGCCGGCCAGCAAATCAGGCTTATCATCTTCGCTTATGAAACCGGGGAGTCTAACCGACGACTGCAGTCCGTTTTCTTTAACTATTGCCTCCAGTTTCGTCCGCTGTGGTCCGTCACCGGCAATCACTAGCGAGGCCGTCGGCACATTTGCCTTCAAAAGCATAAATGCCCGTAGCAGTTCTTCGGCGCCTTTTCGGGGTACTAACCTTCCCAAAAATACGATCTTTTTTTGTCTGAGCTTGCCGCCTGCCGCTGCCGCGTATCTATCCAGCTCCACGACATTGGACGAGGCGATAGTTCTCAGTCCAAAGGCCCAGGCCGCAAACTCGGCCGCCGCCGGGCTGACACTCAGCACCACCAAAAATCGCTTTAGCGAGCCAATGCATAATAACTTCAGCAGCCGTGTGCCAAAGCGCGCTACCGGGCCGGCTGGATAGATATGAAAAGTACCGACAACCGCCGTATTTCGATCAACTAGATTTATAACTCTGCCGGCAAAAAAAGGCGAGAAGGGCACCTGCACGTGCAGCACGTCAATTTGGTGTTTTGCCAGCACGGCCTTTATATTTCTTTTGCTGGCCGGCCAAGGCGTGCTTACACGATTACCGTTAAAAGTAACTGTTTGGTTTTTGGCCAGGCTATAAATAGGCGCGTCACGCCAGCTGCGCAATTTTGTTTGACCAACTAGATAAATGACATTATAGCCTTGGGCGCTCAGCCACGCACCGACCGTTTTTACGTATTGGGCAACGCCGTCGTTGCTATCAAGCGTGTCGTCGAACAAAAAACCGACTGATAGTTCTTTTTTGACTCTCATCACTTTTGACTTTCGCCTTACCGTTGGTTAATTGCTCCAGAGCTTCTTTATAAGCGGCTTCGTATTGGCTGATAATCTTAGGGTAGTTATACTTTTTAACCTCTCTAAGTCCCCAGTCGCGTAGCAGCCGGTTAACTTTACCATCAGTCATAACCAGCTTGAGCCTAGCGGCGAAATCATCAATTGATTTAGGGCCCACTAAGCCTAGCCTGCCCGTGCCCGTCAGGACATGAATGTAGCCAGCATTGCGTCCACCGATTACCGGTGTGCCCATTGCCATAGCTTCTATCAACACAATGCCAAAACTTTCACCAAATAGCGCCGGAGAGCAAAAAACGTCGGCATTGCCCATTAGCCGCCTTTTTTCATCTTCGCTGACGTAGCCGCTAAAGTGAATATTTTTAATATCGAGCGATTTAGCTAGCTGTTCATAGCGGCCCCTCAGGCTACCTTCACCGGCAATAATTAAATAAGCGCTAGGCATCTCGTCTTGTAGGGCAGCGAAAGCTCTAATTAAATAATTTACACCTTTGCGTCTATCCAGCCGCCCGACATAGACAATAGTTTTGGTGTTAGGCCCATTTAACGGCAGCTTTTTTTTGGGCGGGTGGTAAAGGTGCAGGTCTATGCCATTGGCAATATATTTAATATTTTCGACTAGCTCTCGTTCATGGGGCGATTTCATATTCGCCCGATTTATCAACATACCGGCAGAAGCTGGTGAAGTAGCAGTGAAAATGTGCATTTGCCTAAGAAGTGGACGGCCGTAAGGAGTAAAAATGCTACTTGTCCACGTTTTGCCGGCTGTCGTATCAATCAGGCTAGCGTGGAAAGTACCTACGTGGGCGGCGTTAGAGTGTTTTAACATCTGCCAGGCTAGCATCGGTATCCAAGGCTCATGGAAGTTAATCACGTCAAACTTTTCCTTTTGCAGTATCTTATTTATTTCTTCACGGTCGGCAGGCATTCCCCAAGCACCAGTAGATCCATCCCCACCACTGAAACTCCGGACAGTACCAAACAAAATATAATCTTCAGGCACGCTACCCTTAAACCCGGTTGGCCGTTGAGTTATAACCTTAACCACGTGGCCCTTTTTAACCAACCCCTCGTGTAAATGAGTAATCAGTTGCTGGACACCACCTGGCCGCTCGAACATATTATAGGGACAAACAAGGGCTATCTTCATATATTTAGTCTATTTCCTTAAGTATACGGATAAACTCTTTGGGCACAAAGAAGGCGGCGTCCTTGGCTGTCGCTACCACCGACGGGGCGTGGCTGGGCGTCTTAATTTTACCTCGATGAAAATCCGAGTAGATCATCCTCATGTGCTGTTCGACGCGAGTATTATCAAAGTAATGGTCGTTGACCACACCGGCATGATAAATCGGCAGGTCAATATGGCCCTTGCCCGGCAGTTGCAGAGTAAACATCATCAGCCCGGTGGCCATATAGGTCCTCGGGTCGTTACTGCGCCATAGCTGAACTTCCATCTCGATGGTTTTTTTTAGCTCTTCGGCCTTTTGTCCCTTGAATTTTTGTTTGGCATTAAACATGTGGCGGTAGATATATCTAATATATATAGGCCGCATGACTAAGTGTTTATAAAACGCAGCTGGCAGCCGCTGGGAAAAAAAGCTTGCTCCCAGCCGATAGATCCAATAGCGTTTTTTCGAAAAGGCAAAATCATCCTTGTGGGTAAAGCCGGCTATACTGACAACCATGTCAATTTTTTGGCTAAGTTCCGGATACTTTTGCAGCATCCGGGTAATTACCGGTATGCCAAGACTGTAGCCAACGATTATGAATTTTTTATTGCGGAAGCGCAGCTTAACAAACGCCGCCAAATAATCGGCAAAGTTATCAATGTCGGCTCTTTCGCCAATTCTGTAAAACGGCTCCATGCCACCAAAACCAGGCAGATCCGGCACTGTCACGCCACCGTATTTGTTCAGTAGATCGGCCACGCCAAAGTATCGTTCCAGGCTAGCGTGGTGACCATAGATAAATAAAATTTCCCGTTTGGTATTCTTGGGCGGAGCCATACGCAGCATCCGGCCTTCAAGACCATTCATATATAATGGCAGAATATAATCTGCCGGCTTTTTGGCAGCAGTTTTAGGCATCTCTAATCTGTAATTATACGAGATTTGAGCCGATAATGCCAAGATTATAGACTTTATTCTGTTCTTTGGTTTGATGTATCCTGTTATCTGGACATTGGGGAGTGGTCCGCCTAGGCGGATAAGGCAAGAAGCTATTATGTTTAAAGTCTATGTATTGCTTAGTGAGCGTACCGGAAAGAAATATGTCGGCCAAACTATGCATATTGAAAAGAGACTACTGGCTCACAATAACGGTGATTCCCGCTATACAAAGGGACGAGGTCCATGGCAGCTGATATACGACGAGTCATACAGCACTAGATCGGAAGCTATCAAACGTGAGCGCTATCTAAAAACTGGCAAGGGTAGAGAATTTATAGATAGTCTGACAAAATAGTTATGTTGGTGGGGAGTGGCCAAGTGGTAAGGCACCAGTTTTTGGTACTGGCATTCGGGGGTTCGAATCCCTCCTCCCCAGCCATTGATTAAATTACAACATTAAAACACAGCTTAGTTGTTGACATGTCGAAGGTGCAAGAGTAGATTTGGAAGTACCACCGTGAGGTGATGGCGGTTTACTAGCAATAGTAAATCGTCGAGAAGCAGCTCCTTAAACAAGAGTTGCTTTTCATTTATGCGCCTCAAAGATTAGTATTAATAGATGTCTCTTAGATTTATCAGGCTTTCTAGCCCACAACCTGTTATCGATTATCTAGTTACGACAATCAGGCAGCGACTGATGGATGGCGAGAGAATACTTTGGTCAATACCGGGCGGCTCTTCCACCCCGGTAGTGGTGGCCGTTTCTAAGCAACTCCAAGGGAAGGAATTATCAAATCTGACCGTTACGCTCAGTGACGAACGCTACGGGCCGGTTGGACACGCCGATTCCAACTGGCTGCAGCTGAATCGTGCCGGATTCAACTTGCCCGGCGCCAACTTAATCCCGGTACTAGACGGCGGCAGCCTCAGATCAACAGTGAAACGTTTCGATAAGATACTGACCCGGGAAATTAAGAATGCCGATTATAGGCTGGGCTTTCTGGGCATTGGCCCCGACAGCCACATTGCCGGTATAAAACCGGGAAGTCCGGCCACTGCCGCCAAAGCAATGGCAATCGGCTACGGCGGGGATGATTACACGCGGATCACCATGACGTTTCCAGCGATTAAGCAAATGGATACTATTGTCATCTATTTAGCTGGCGAGGCTAAGCAGCCAGCTATAGAAGCTCTTGCCAAGGATGCGCCACTAGATGAGGTGCCATCGCAAATACTTAAAAAGGTCAAAGAAGCTGTAATATTCAATGATAGAGACGGGGAGACAATAACATGAAGATTGTCATCATCGGCTTGGGCCGCATGGGCAAACAAATCGCTAGAAAACTGGCCGAAGACGGACACGAGGTCATTGCCCATAACAGGAGCCGTGAGCCAATAGACGAAGTCACAAAATACGGAGCCAAACCGGCCTACGAAAAGGTTGATGTTATAAAAGCCTTCGAGTCCGGGCAGTTGGTACTATGGCTGATGCTGCCGGCAGAAGCAGTAGATGCCCAACTGGCTGAGTGGCTAAGAATACTGCCGCCAAGTAGCGTTATCGTTGATGGCGGGAATTCTTATTTTAAGAACACCCTTCTGCATGCCGAGTTAGTCCATGGGCACGGCAGTCAATTCGTTGACGTCGGTACCAGCGGCGGGGTTTTGGGTTATAAGAATGGCTTCTCTATGATGGCGGGGGGTGATGAGCCGGCGTTTAAGGTTATCGAGCCGGCTTTGAAAACTATTGCCCAACCAAGGGGGGCGTATCACTATTTTGGCGAAGGTGGCAGCGGGCATTATGTAAAAATGGTCCACAATGCTATCGAATACGGTCTGATGGAGTCGTACGCCGAAGGCTACAGAATTCTAAAAGATGGATATTATAAAAACTTGGACCTTGCGGCGGCGGCAGAAGTTTGGCAGCACGGCAGCGTCATAGAGTCGCTTCTTAATGACCTGACTCTGCAAGCCTTAAAAGAAAATCCGGAGCTGAAGGGCGTAGAGGGGGTTGTGGCCGAAACCGGTGAAGCCCGCTGGACACTCGAAACCGCTAAAGAACTGGGCATACCTATGCCAGCCATCCAGAGCGCGTTTGATGTCCGCTTAGCCAGCCAAAAGGGCGAAACTAATTTCGCCACCAAACTGCTGGCGGCAATGCGGGCCAAATTTGGCGGCCACGATATCAATCCAAAAACCTAAACCCCGCTTTTTAACTGGTACGTCTGGGTTGGATAATCGGCGTAATTTGTCAGTCCGAAAAATTGTTCCATGGTTTGAGCAGTCTTATTTAATTCTGCCGCTAAATCCACACCGACAAAGCGGATGTGCCAAGGCTCGTAGGCGTAGCCGGTTAGGTTCGCTTTGTCTTTTTGATAACGGATGATAAAGCCGTACTTATGGGCGTTGGTCGCCAGCCACTTACCCTCAGTCATGTCGCCGAAGCAAGCTTCCAGCTGGCACTGGCCGCTTTGGGCGCCTAAATCAGCCGCTAGTCCGCTCTGGTGTTCGCTATGTCCGGCTCTAGCGCTGGTAGCATCAGCATAGGCTTGGCCCTGCGACGAAACATAGCCGCTATAAACAGCCTGCTGGGTTACGAAGCTTCGATAACCGCTAACCAATATTAACTTCTGGGAGTCGTTGGCTGCTGCGGCCACCAGTTTTTCCACGGCGCCTGCTGCCTCTGAGCGCAGGTGCATATTTTCGGACGCCGAGCCTTCGCTTAGAGCCACTTTCGGTACAACCAAATTTACCGGGGTGTAATTGCTGGGCAAAATTCGTCCCTTATCGACCACTACCCAGATGCTGGCTGGGTCGTTTATAGAGTGCTGACTTTTATCAAAGCTGGCAGGGGTTGTCGAGACCGACTTAGAAGGTGTAGATGTAATTATTTGAGGTTTTTTAGCCGACTGATCGTCCCGCCACCAAACCAGCGCGGCCACGATTACCACGAGTACAACAAAGACCAACAACTTTCGTAGTAGATGACGCTTGGCCGCCGGGTGAATAGACATCAGTTTTATTGTACAGCTTATTTTAACGAGCTTCGTGCCTTGGCTGCGAGACGGGCGATTAGGCGCAGCAAAAATGGCGCCGCCAGATAAGCGCCCACGGCATAAATTATGCCGAGCAATACATCAAAGGCATAATGTTCGCCCTGATAAACAACGCCAAAATATATCAATGCCGGATATATTAGTGACAAGGCGCCCCATTTTTTTCCGTAAAGCTTAAAGACGAATATTGACAGCAGCGTAGCGCAACCGGCATGAAGACTGGGAATTGCGGCTACTGGGTTGGGAGCAATGTGATTATACAGAGTCGGAAAGTCGCGAATGCCTAAACTGAACCAGACATCGCTAGAGATGCGCGTAATGTGCTGGATATAATGACCGTCGCTAGCCATCCAAGGGGGCGCAGCTGGGAACAACAAAAAGGTTAAATACCCCAAAAAGAACAAAACTAGATAGGTACTTACAACCCGCCAATATTGGCTATCCCTGGTTTTCCAGACTAATAGCGCCAGACCCAGCGGAATGATAAAAAACAACATATAAGGAATGTAGAGTACAAAGTCGTACCACCTTACATGGCCATGCCATAGCCAGTTTTGGGCATAAGTGGTAGGAAGGTTGCCGAAAAGAAGCTTATCTACATGAGGTGCGAAAGTGTAATTAACGTGCGCATTTAGCTCGTCGGCGAAACCACGGAACGACTCATACACTAAAAGCAGCAGCACAAAAGGCAGGATGCGCTTAAGCATGCTTATGGCCTGATTAAAGATCATGAAAACAAAAACCAAAAAAATTACTAGCTTATCCGGCGTCGGAAAACTAAAGTGAGTAACAAATATGAGTAGGCAAGCGACGCTGCCGGCAATGCCAATAAGCCGAACGATATTTTTTTTGATATTTGCCACTAGCATATAGTGTATCAAGTAAGTGCTCTCCCTCAGATAATTCTCAGGTTTAGGGTTACAATGTAAGGAATGAGGATTCTAGTCGTCGAAGACGAACATAAGATAGCCGGCGCCATTAAAAAGGGCCTGGAGCAGGAAAAATACGCCGTCGACATCGAATATGACGCCGACGCCGGCTACGGGGCCGCCTTAAACGAGCCGTACGACCTGATGATTATTGACCGTATGCTGCCCGGCAGTATGGAGGGCATGGACATAGCCCGCCGCCTGCGCGAGAAAAAAATTCATACACCCATCCTGCTTTTGACGGCCAAAGATCAGACTCGCGACCGCGTGGCCGGCTTGAACGCCGGCGCCGACGATTATCTGGTCAAGCCCTTTTCGTTTGAAGAACTGCTGGCCCGCGTTCGGGCGCTGCTGCGCCGGCCGGCCGAAACCAAAACTAATGTTTTAAAGGTCGGCGACCTAACCCTGGATACCACAAATTACACCGCCCAGCGGGCCGGCAAGCGCATCGGCTTAAGCTCCAAAGAATTCGCACTTTTAGAATATTTGATGCGTAATGCCGGCCAAGTACACTCTAAAGAAAATATCATTGCCCACGTCTGGAACTTCGACGCCGATATTCTACCCAACACCGTTGAGGTTTATATTGGTTATCTGAGGGGTAAAATAGACAAACCATTTAAAGCCAGGCCACTGCTGCATACGCTGCGCGGTTTCGGCTACAGAATAGAGGCCCGTTGATGTTTCGCTCGGCGGCCGCTAAATTAACCGCTGGCTACCTGGCCATCATCATGGCGCTGTCTATTGGCTGTAGCTTTGCCCTCTACCGTGTCTCTTCCAACCAGCTGGCCAGCAGCGCTCAGCGGCCAGTTGATCTTTATAACGCCGTGTTTGGTCCGAGTAGTGCCGGCGACATCAATAATCTTCGCCAGCGTCAGCTGGAGAAGGATCGCAGCCGTCTAAAGGTTAATTTGCTCCTCTTTAATATCGCGGTGCTGGCCTTTGGGGCCAGTGTCAGTTATATTTTGGCCCGCCGGACGCTGGCGCCCATAGAAGACTCACTAGAAATGCAGAAGCGCTTCACCGGTGACGCCAGCCACGAGCTGCGAACACCACTAACTGCTATGCAGACAGAGATAGAAGTCGCCCTGCGTAGTCCTGACCTGACTAAAAAAGAAGCTATTGATCTGTTAAAGAGTAACTTAGAAGAAGTTGGTAAGCTTAAGTCACTCAGCGAAGGCTTGCTAACACTGGCTACTACGAGCAGCCGGGACACCCGGCGCCAGCAGGTGTCTATTAAAGATGTGGCCAGCCTAGCCCTGGAGCAAGCGGCCAAACCGGCCGTGGCCCGCAAAATCACCATTAAAAGCATCGTCAAGGAGGCGCACGTGCTCGGCAACCCCCAGCAATTACTTAATCTGCTAAGTATTTTGCTCGATAACGCCATCAAATATAGCCAGCCAGGATCTAAAATTACGATTGAAACGAAGCCTCAGGATAAATACGCCGTAATCAGTGTTACCGACCGGGGGCAGGGTATCGCAGCTGCCGATCTTCCGCACATATACGATCGTTTTTACCGAGCTGATACTTCACGCAGCTCCAAAAATGCCCAGGGCTATGGTTTGGGACTGGCTATCGCTAAAAATATCGTTGATCTGCATAAAGGCGCTATCGAGGTTAAGTCAAAACCAGGGAGGGGCTCCACATTTACTGTCCGCTTACCATTAGCGTAATATTTGGATATGGCAAGACATAAAAATAAACAAGCCTTTGATGTCCACCGGACGCTGCCCAACCCCCACCGGAAGGCTATTGCAGCCGCCGAGGCCCCGCCAACCAGGTCGGCAGGAGCCAAGCGGGCGCTATGGAAGCGGTTGCTGGTTTGGACGTTCCTGCTACTGCTGGCCTTTATTATTTTTGTGGGCACATGGGACGCTATTAATATTTCGCGGGCTGCCACTAAGATATTTGGCTCCGGTAATTTGTTGGGGCTGCTGTCCGATCGGGGACTTAAAAGCCAAAATGACCGGGTCAATGTCCTGCTCGTCGGTTATTCTGTCGATGACCCCGGGCATCCGGGGGCGGACTTAACAGACTCCATACTTTTGCTTTCCATGAATACTCGCAATCACACCGGCTACATGCTTAGCATCCCGCGCGATTTGTACCTTAAAATCCCCGGGTTCGGTTTTGGCAAAATAAATGAAGCTTATAAAGATGGCGGCATGCCCCTTCTGGAACAGATCGTCCAAAGTGATTTCGGTACGGAGGTAGATTATTACGCGCTGATCAACTACTCGGCCGTCCGCGACACCGTCAATGCCCTGGGCGGCATCAATATCAACATTGCCAGCCCCGATCCGCGCGGACTTTATGACACTAACATCAGTCCGGTTGACGGCGGCCCCCTGAAGCTGGCCAACGGACCGCAGAAACTTGATGGGCAGACGGCGCTCAACTTGACTCGCGCTCGCGGTGACGCCTACGGTTCGTACGGTTTTGCCCAAGCCGACTTTGACCGTACCCAGCACCAGCGTCAGGTCCTGCTCGCCATCAAAGACAAACTAAACTGGAAGTTAGTGCTAAACCCTCTAAAGAACGGCAAAATCTTCCAGGCTATGGGCAAAAACGTCAAAACCGATATCAGTTTGGGCGAGACGCGTTCCTTGTTCAAAACATTTAATTCCATCCCCAGTTCGAGCCTGCAATCCATCTCACTACGAAGTATTGGTGGCAAGAACTTGCTGGCCAGCTACGGCACCGATAGCGGCCAGTCGGCCTTAGTGCCGGCAAGCGGTCTAGAAAATTACCTGCAGATCCAAGCCGCCGTCGATCAGCTAAACCAATGATTTTAGCCGGGTGTTTTAATCAGTTTTATGAACAGCCCCAAGCCCAAAATTACCAAGGGGAAAATTATGGCCGTACCGACCAAGAAAGCACCGGCGTAGCTGGCCGCCCCAAAAGCGTCGACTAGTTTTATTTTTGCGTGGACCAAGTACGGCCGGTTGGCCATAGCCAGTAGCAGCGGCGCGGCCAAACCCACGAAACTGGCATAATATTTGAGTTTGAAGTTAGTTTTTCCGCTAATTACCAAAGAAGCCATAAACAGACCGACGATGCTGAGCAGATCGAGCACCACAATCGGCCATTTTTGCAGACCAATGCCGCTATAGATGATAGCCAGCGGCAAAAAACTACCCAACACCATCAGCCAAGCACAGTAGAGCACCAGACCGGACCACTTCCTTTTGCTGTCTGATTGCCCATCCAAAAACAGCTTGCCGATGGCTACAATGCCCAAAATCACACTGAGCATAATCATAAACCCGACTAAGGAGCTCCAAAATGGCTCAGCCGTCAGTAAATAAACTCCGGCAGCGCTAAAGCTAAGCGGAATGCTAAAACAGGTCAGGGCGAATAAGGAGGCGCCCCATCTTGGCAGGCGGTCGGGCCGCCAATAAAATAAAACTAGCACTACGCAGGCCCGGGCCAAAAGAGCAAAAAGGCCGACCACCAGCGTAGATAGGAGCGCGCGGCTAAGGAAGTTCAAGGCGTTATTAAATAGCATGGCAACCGTTGTGAAGCCAAAGACTAAAAAGACATTTGTGACTTCCCAAAGCGGCGTAAAGTATTTGCGTGTTTGATTTTGGCCGCCGGTCAGAAAACTCAGGGCGACACCGCACTCGACACTGCAGGCCAGACCGTACACAGCGAAGAAAATGGCCGCTGTCAGCATCGAGGCGTCAACTAGGCTCATGCAGTGCCTCCGCCGGATGAAAAACTTTTCTAAGGGCGAATATGCTCAGTGCCAACAAGAGCAAATATAGTAGCGGGAAGGTTTCGCCCAGGCCAATCACGGCTTTATTTTGGGTTACGGCGTCGGCTGTGCGCAAAACGCCATGAATGACATAAGGCTGCCGGCCAAATTCGGTCACCAACCAGCCAAATTCAGCGCCAATTACCCCCAAGAAGCCGCAAACAAAAAGGCCTTTGAGCATAATTTTGCGGTGGGCTATACGAGGCCGCCAGCGTCGAAATACCAGATACAACCCGGGTATTAATATACCAATCGTGCCAATGGCCACCATGCCATCGAAAAAGTAATGGACGATGACTGGTGGCCGATCGCTCGGCTTAATATCGGCCAGACCCGTGACTTTGCCATTAAAATGACCGGTAGCTAAAAAACTCAACAGGCCTGGAACCTTAAGGGCATGCTTAACCTCGCTGCCACTGACCGTGCCGCCTACTAGTAGCGGGGCATTGGTTTGAGTCTGCTGCAGCCCCTCAATGGCCGCCAGTTTAGCCGGCTCGTTTTTAGCCAAAAATTTGCCGGCCCGGTCGCCGGTAAAAGCTACTAATATGCCAAAAATGACCGCCAAGCTAGCCAGGCCAAGCATTAATCTCTGTAGTCTAGGCCCCGGCCGGCCTTTGTTGTGCCGCCAGGCAATCCAGGCATAAATTGCCAGTAGCACAAGGGTTGTCGCAAATAAATAAGACAGAATTGAATGCGTCACTTCGGTACCGACAGCCGGATTAAAGACCGCTTGGCGGGTATTAATATCCACCGGGTTACCGTTACCGTCCAGCCTAAAGCCGCGGGGGGTGTTCATCCAGGCATTGACGGTAGTTATCGCAAAGGCCGAACCGATAGATCCGGCCACGATCGGCAAGCTGCATAGCCAATGCTGTAGCGGCGTAAATCGTTTCCACGAAAGCATATAGATAGTTAAAAACAGGGCTTCGATCAAAAATGCGAACCCCTCGAGCGCAAATGACAGACCGACAACCTTACCGGCCAGCGAAGTAAATATCGGCCATAGCAGGTTAAACTGCATACTGACAATCGTGCCAGAAATCGCCCCAGCGATGAACAAAACGACCAGCGCCTTAGACCACTCATGGGCAGTTTGGCGGGCGGCCGGCCGTTTTTTCCAGATACTGTAGGCTTCCAGACCGCAAATCAGCAGCGGTAGGGCCACGCCAAATAGCACAAAAAACAGATGAAACCCTAGCGTATCACCAATTAGCCGTCTACCGGCCGCTACCGTTTCCATTGGTTTTAGTATATCTCAGCACTGGCGGCTACCATAACCATATTGTAAAGCGTAGTTAAAATGTTTATGATACAACCAAAGCATTAAATAAGGAACAGAGTGATGGCATTAAAAAAACACATCGCCGACGCCAGCCTGTACGTCTGGGCGTTACTTAGAATCGCATTTGGCTATATATTTTTATGGGCTTTTTTGGATAAGTTGTTTGGGCTTGGCTTTTCAACCTGCAGGGATAAAATAACAGCTGTTATTAGCGGCGGTTGTTCGCAGGCTTGGGCCCATGGCGGCTCGCCGACGAAGGGTTTTTTGGGCAACGCAACGACTGGACCGTTCAAGGACTTCTACCATCACCTGGCCGGACAGATGTGGGTTAACTGGTTGTTCATGCTCGGCCTGCTAGTTATTGGGCTTGGTTTGCTACTCGGCATTTGGGTCCGCTTGGCAGCCTTTGCCGGCATTGTGATGATGTTACTGATGTGGAGTGCGCTGCTATGGCCGGTCAATGCGCCCGGTGTCGACGAGCATATTATCTACGCCTTAGCCCTGTTTGGCATAGCCCTAGTCGATGACAACCAGGTTTGGGGGCTACGCTCCTGGTGGCGCAAAACCCGCTTGGCCAAAGTCGCACCATTTCTCCGCTAGTTTCTTGGCCTCAAAAATTCTCCCTGATGTGAGACATAGAAAAGTCCCAGTCGGCGTCGGTTTTTTTGTGGGGGTTAAAGATGTTTTCCGGGTCAAAGATTTTTTTGGCTTGGCGGAATAGCTCGACAATTTCTTTACCGTACATTTGTTCCAGCCACGGGCCGCGGATCATGCCGTCATTGTGTTCACCGGACAAGCTGCCGCCGTAACTTAGAATCAGTTCATTGACTTCGCGCATTGCCGGCGCCAGCTTGGCACGCTCCGCCGGTTCTTCGATCTTCATCAGTGGGATGACGTGGAAGTTACCGTCACCCATATGGCCGGCAATAGTTGCCAGTAGTCCATGCCTTTTTATAATTTCGCGCAGGCGCGGCAAAAACTCCGACAAACTAGCCGGTGGCACGACTAAATCGTCTATAAACGGCGCTGTATGCTTGTTTTTGACTTTTTTCCGCAGCAGGTTAAAGCTCTCGCGGCGCATAATGCGAAACTTCCAGGCCTTGGCTTCGGTGCTGTCTTCTTCGGTTGCCTCCAGGTGAAATGGTTTTAAGCCCAAGCGCATGGCGTGGACCTTCTGGGCGACTTCTTCTGGTGTCTGGGCTGTATATTCAATCAGCAGTACCATTTTGGGTATGCCCTTCAGCAGCAGGAAAGCATCAGGAATCAGGCTCCACGCTAACTTAAACAAGCCCCCCCAGCCCAGGGTTTTACGGAAGTAAGGGAAGAATTTAATCGCCAACTCCAGCGTATAGTTGTCGAAGGCTTCAAAGCTGGCTGGTTTGGTGGGCGCCACCGTATTGATGATTTCGCCCAGCTGGTTGAGGTTTTTCATAAAGCACACCAGCACACCGGAATGAGGCTTATCGTGCACCAGCCGAAACTCAATATCACCGATTAGACCGAGGGTACCTTGGGAGCCGGTAAATAGCTTGGTCAGATCAAACACCCCGGTTTTGCGGTCCCAGACATCCCACAAGTTGTAGCCGGTCGAGTTTTTGCTGACATGCGGCTTGGCCTTTTTTATTTTGTCGTAGTTGGCCACGAGCAGGTCAAACATTTGTTTATATATTTGGCCTTCAAAATTATCTTGGGCCATTTTTGCTTCCAGCTCGTCTTTCTTGAGCGATTTTAATTCATACATTTGTCCGTCGGCTAATACAACACCTAGTTTGTTGACATAATCTTCGGTCTTACCGTACTCCAGCGACTTTTCGCCGCCGGCGTTGTTGGCCACCATGCCCCCCATCGCCGCCAGTTCGCGGCTGGCCGGGAAGCTAGGCAGCAGGGCGCCTTTTTGCAGCGTAGCTTTTTCGAAATCTCGGTAAAAAACGCCAGGCTGGGTACGAGCCGAAAAATCCTGCAGGTCTTCGATTCTGTTCATATAGCGCGTAAAGTCAACGATCACAGAATCGTTGATGGCGCCGCCGGACATGCAGGTACCGCCACTGCGGGCAGTCAATGATAGATTTGATACCTTGGCCCGCATTAAGTGGGCGCTTATCACCAGCCGCTGCAGATCCTGCGTATTCTTCGGGAACACTACCAGCTCGGGTACCATCTCAAACAGAGAGGCGTCGTGACTATAAAATTCCCGCGTTCGGTCGGAGCCATCAATGTCGCCCTCAAAACCCCTTTTTTTTAGCAGATCGATAAATGGGCCCACCGTACTCATTACCCTTAAGCTTACGTGACTAAAATACAACGCGCAACTAATCAAAAAGTTTTATAATAGGTAGTCCATGAGGCAGTATTTAGAGCTACTAGAAGATATAAGAACCAACGGTGTCAAAAAAAGTGACCGCACTGGTGTTGGCACAATCAGCGTCTTTGGTCGACAGCTACGCTTTGACCTATCTGAAGGATTTCCGGCAGTCACGACTAAAAAGCTTTTTATGCGCGGTATCATCCACGAACTAATCTGGTTTTTACAGGGCAGTAGCAATATCAAGTATCTGGTCGATAACGACGTACACATTTGGGACGAGTGGCCCTACAAACATTATCTGATGGAGCAAGGTAAAGAAGTACCGGATTCAAGCAGCGGGAAGTGGAAGAAGGGTATTGCCGAATTTACTGAGCGTATAAAAAACGATCCTGCTTTTGTCAAAAAATACGGCGAACTCGGTCCGGTATATGGCTACCAGTGGCGCAATTGGCCAACTCCGGACGGCAAGCATATCGATCAAATAGCCAAGGCCATCGATACCATTAAAAATAGTCCTGATTCACGGCGTATCATCGTCTCGGCCTGGAATGTAGCTGATATCGACGAGATGGCCAAAGCCGGCCTGCCGCCATGCCATTTGCTCTTCCAGTTTTACGTAGTTGGCGGTAAGCTAAGCTGCCAGATGTACCAGCGTAGCGCCGATACGTTTTTGGGTGTCCCATTTAATATAGCCTCTTACTCGTTACTGACGATGATGATCGCCCAAGTTTGCGGGCTTAAGCCGGGCGACTTTGTGCATACGTTTGGCGACACACACCTTTACCTCAACCACTTGCAGCAGGTGGACGAACAATTGTCACGCCGGCCCAAATCCCTGCCCAAGATGAAAATTAATTCCAAAGTCAAAGACATTTCCGCTTTCACCATTGATGATTTTGAGCTGCTTGACTATGACCCGTATCCGGCTATTTACGCACCGATAGCGGTTTAAGGCTCATTTATGATTATATCTGCCATAATAGCAACAGATACCGAAGGGGCCATTGGCAAGGATGGGCAAATACCGTGGCGTCTGCCGGCAGAGCAGGCCATTTTTAAAAAAACGACAATCGGCCATTCTATTGTCATGGGTAGAAAAACCTATGAATCAATTGGCCGGGCGCTGCCAGGCCGGACTAACATCATTATAACTCGCCAAAAAGGCTACCGGGCAGCTGGTTGCGTAGTGGTGGATTCACTGCAGCAGGCCATGCAGGAAGCTAAGCTGGCAGCTGGCAGTGAAGAGATATTTATAATCGGCGGTGCACAGATCTACCAGCAAGCCATGCCGATGGTGGATAGGATATATCTGACCAAAGTTCATACTGTCGCTTCCGGCGATACATTCTTTGAATTCGACGAGTCCCGGTGGCAAGAAATATCAAAAACTAAATACCAAGCCGACGCTGATAACATTTACGACTACGATTTCATCACCCTGGTACGAAAACCGAAATGATAGAATGTGAACATCATAAAAAAGTCATTGAACAATTCGAACTTTCGCATCTGGCTGGCCCTAGTCGGCACGGCCACCCTAATTATCGGCGGTGCCTACACCATGGTCCAGCAATCGACCCGGCAAGCAGCCAATGACGCGCCTATAGCCAGGGCGCAGCAGGTCAAGCAGCTACTGGAAAGCGGAGTCAGCCCGGCAGATGCTGTTCCATCCCAGAAGATAGATCTCAAAGAGAATATTAACGTTTTTGTCATCGTTACGGGCAAAAATCAGCAGGTATTGGCCAGCTCAGCCCAGCTTGATGGCAAAACACCGCTGCCTCCAACCGGTGTATTTAGATATGCCCTGTTGCATGGCTCGGATACATTAACCTGGCAGCCGGCGGCTGATGTCCGCATCGCTTCGCATGCCGAAACTTACAAAGACGGCTTCATAATCACCGGTCAATCGCTTGACCCTTTCGAGGAACGCGTAGGTATCTACGATTTACTCGCCCTCGCTGCTTGGCTGGCTGTTTTGATCTGGGCTTCTTTAGTTTTGCTGTTCCCGCTCTAAGCCGCCGCTTTCTCTAGCGAAAGCCCTTGTGCGAAAGCAAGGGCTGCCGCGGCTTCTTCTCGTGGTATATTGCCGGTCAAAACGTAACCTGACCCCTGCATAATTCTAGCTCGAGCATATTCAGGCGCCATCATCAGCAGAGCGCCGGTTATCAATTCTTCAGGAAGGACCGTAATGTCGTCTACGCCCTCGATTAACCCTTCATTTGCTTGCATAAATCTATCCCTCGCACGTCTTAAGCCGGCGATCTCGGCTTCGGTCTGATTGGGCCTGACGGCAATTTTCTCCGAGCCTCTAGCCGCCAGGTAGTTTTCATCTAGCCGGCGTAATTTACGGGTCTCGGTTATGGTTTGTTTCATAGCCTCTGGGAAAGGTACCGTAACATCAATAATATGCCTATCGTGGTGATCGTTGTGACGGCAGGCATATATCCATACTGTTAGATGAATCAACTCCCTGAACTTAGCAGCCAGGCCTCCGTGAGCTTCATGAAAGGGCTTCGAACTATGTAGGTGGTGCTGCGTTAGGCGGCAGGTTTCGTTGTCGCCCCTAAAACGGCAGTTTTCTCGCATACAATCGAGCATCGGAGGGGGTATGACAATACCGTACTCATTCGTATCAAGGTGCATACGCTCGGGATGTACTATTAATTCTGGGGGGCGCTCTAAATCGACCAAACCGCTGCCATCTAGCGGGAAAGCCTCTTTAGCCATTTGTTATCCTTTTTGTTTTTCCCATAACGCTTATTTTTACTTTTTCATAAGGTCGGCGCTTATGCAAGTTTTTATCATTTAGAAATGCAGGAAAAGGCCCGCTTATCCACAGAACAGAAGGGTGGGGCGTCCTAGACAAAATAAATTTCTTATGCTAAAATAGCTATATTGTTCGAAATGAATCCGGCGTTTTAGTTTTTAACCCAGGCTTCATTTGAAGCAAAAGTGTTAATAACTAAAATAGGAGGATTCTTTTTTTATGCCTTACGTTTCACACCGCCGGCCCAGCGCCGGCCGACGCCCAGCCGCAGGCGCCCCGCGCCGCTCTAGAAGCAACAAACAGGCAATCGCGCCAGGTCGTTATGTAAAAGCCGCTAACCCCGCACAAACCGGCGATTACACCGCCAAGAATGACTTCGCCGATTTCGCCATCCATCCCTTGTTCAAAAACAATATTGCCGGCAAGGGCTATAAAATGCCGTCGGAAATCCAAGATAAAGCTATTGCTTTAGGGCTATCGGGCCGCGATGTAGTCGGCGTAGCCAATACCGGCACCGGCAAGACGGCCGCTTTTGCTATTCCGATCTTAAATAAACTTGTACACGAGCGCGATTCACAAGCCCTTATTATCGCACCGACCCGCGAGTTGGCCTTGCAGATCGAGGGGCAGTGTAAGTTGCTGGCCCAACACAGCGGCCTGTCAGGCGCCTTGATTATTGGCGGCCTGCCCATGGGCAGCCAGGTTAACGCCCTTAAAAATGGCGCCAATATTATCATTGGCACGCCGGGACGGCTCAAAGACCACGTCAAACAGGGAACCCTAAAGCTCAACAATTGCCGGATGGTGGTGCTCGACGAAGTTGACCGCATGCTGGACATGGGTTTCATAAACGACGTGCGGCACTTGCTGGAGTTACTGCCGGCTGAACGCCAATCGTTCTTTTTCTCGGCGACTCTTGGTCCGGAGATCGACATGCTAATCCAGAGCTTTTCCAAAGATCCGGTTACCGTCAACGTCAAAGCCGGCGAAACCAGCGACAATGTCCACCAGGACGTAATAGCTTACGAGACCAAGCCCCAGCGCCTGGACCTGCTACACGACTTACTGCTTCGTAGTGACGTCAGAAAGACGCTGATTTTTTGTGAGATGAAATGCGGTGCTGAGAGACTTGCCAAGGAACTGGTGGCCCGCGGCTTTAACGCCGATGCCTTGCACGGTGGCAAAACCCAAAACCGCCGCCGCCGGGCACTGGATAGTTTCCGCGACAGTAGCATTAACATCTTAGTGGCCACAGACGTCGCCGCCCGCGGCATAGACGTCATTGATATTACCCACGTAATCAACTTTGATGAGCCCCACAGTTATAACGACTACATTCACCGCATTGGCCGCGCCGGCCGGGCCGGCAGAATTGGCCACGCCCTAACCTTTGTGCAAACCAAAGCTGCCGTCCGCTTCTAACCCGAGCCGATTGACCCTTAAAGTAGTAAGATGATTTTGTGATTCAACTCAGCGATAAGCAATTCAAAAAAATTGTAACCGAGGCTATTGACGCCATTCCGTCGCCCTATATCGACCGGCTGGAAAACGTCGCTTTCATTATCGAAGATGCGCCGACGCCGGCGCAGTCCCACAAGCTGGGTCTGCGCTGCGAGAATCTGCTTTTCGGGCTGTACGAGGGCGTGCCGCTGCCTCGTCGTATGGGTGCCACCAAACTTTTGCCCGATAAAATAACCCTTTTTAAGAAGCCGCTGGAAATGGTCAGCCAAGATGTGAACGATCTCATCAAGCGCGTAAAAAATACCGTTTGGCATGAAGTAGCCCATTATTATGGTTTAGATCACGAGCGTATCCACGAGTTAGAGAATAGGCCGAAGTAAACCGGCCGGTGTTTGAAGTTGCAACGGTTTTTATGGGATAATAGAGGTATGAGATATTTTTGGCGTGGCTTAGGCAAACACCGTTTACTGGCCGGCCTGTTGCTAGTTGGTATCACCGGCTGGGCAATGTATGCCGGCACTCAGCAAGCTTCAAACCAAGCAGCTTATAGTCAAGGTTCGCCGCGGCAGGGGATGTCCGGCGCTAAAATTTTGCAGACAGATACACTCGGTATTTCAAGTGAGGCTAGTAGCAGCAGTCAAACTAATTCCGATAATCAACCCCAAAACGATAA
Organism: Candidatus Saccharibacteria bacterium UBA6824; assembly: GCA_002452155.1. Lineage (GTDB taxonomy): Bacteria > Patescibacteriota > Saccharimonadia > Saccharimonadales > UBA10212 > UBA6824. The sequence goes on from DKEK01000002.1 coordinate 99,455, forward strand.
TTCGGCGTCTGGTAGCCCATCCTCGACAGCTGTTCCGCCCAGCCTGCCAGCCGGCGAGGATAGCAGTTATCCTAAGTCAATGCCCTGCATGCAGTCAGCGGCCAATACTGAATGGCCCGGCTGCTTCCCCAAAGGCTGCACGGAGCCCATGGCGGACGGCAGTATGGACTGCAGCCGCTGCGGCGTCGATATGGGCGCGCAGCCTGCCTGCTTGATCCAATAAAACTGTATTCTTCACCAAAACGGGGGTATAATTAGGTCAGATTGGAGGGTATATGGCACAAAAAACACTCGGCAAAGTCATTCACTACTACGACCACCTAGGCGTCGCGGTAATAAAGTTGGCTAAGGGCGCTGCCCTAAAAAAGGGTGACAGGGTGGAGTTCAAAGGTAGCAGTACCGACTTTACCCAGAAGGTTGTTTCGCTGCAGGCGGACCACGAAGACGTCGATTCAGTCAAGGCCGGCGACGACTTTGGCCTAAAAGTCGATAAGCCCGTCCGCGAGGGCGACGCCGTCCACCCAGCCGCCTAGCTCTATATTCTTCCCTCGGACAGGTCTATACTTCCTAATTGATGAAGCATAAGCGTAATCAATCGGGTTTTCATCATATTTTTTTGCTACTCGTGATTCTTGTTCTGGCCGTCGTCGGCTTCGTCGGCTATAGGGTGTTCAATAAAAACCACAGTTCCGGCGGCGGTAATTCGGGAACAAAAGCCGGCCTAAAATTGGTCAAGGGCGAAAATATCGATAATCAAGGCTGTAGCGGCTCCGGGCCAGTCATGTTCGGTACCAGCCCGATGGACCCTAAAGACGTTGGCGTGTTTCTACCACTTGGTTTGATGGTTGGCGCTCATGTGACGCCGATTGATCACATGTATTTCTCGCCGATTGACTTTCACTCTGCCCGCGACACTTACGAGGTAAGGGCAATGGCCGATGGGCTCATTACCGCCATCAGCCAGCGGTCTCGGCAGGTAAATGACATTAATAATGGCGCGCCTAAACTGGCGGAGTACCAGCTCAAGTTTTGGTACAGCTGCACCTTCGCTAGTTACTATGACTTGATCACCAGTTTATCACCCAGGTTGCAATCGGAGTTCGAAGCTCACAAGGGGAGTGGCGGTAACGCCAGCGTTCAGGTCAAGGTTAAAGAGGGCGAAGTAGTAGGCCGGATCGGCGGCCAAACGCTTGATTTCGCAGTTTATGATTACACAAAAATATTACCGGGCTTTATCGTACCCGAACATTATTTGGGAGAGTCATGGAAACTTCACGTTGTTAATCCGTTTCCGTACTTTAAAGAACCGGTTAGAAGCCAGCTACTGGCTTTAGACCCCCGCCAAGCCGATCCCCGCGAAGGCAAAATCGATTATGACCAAGACGGCAAGCTGGTCGGCACGTGGTTTAAGGAAGGCAATAATGGCTTTGGCTCGAGCGGTGGGCAAAACCCGTCGCCCTGGCGGGCCCATCTGTCCTTTGTCTATGACGCTGTTGATCCGGCGTTGGTTGAAGTATCCATAGGCGATTACGGCGGACAATCCCAGCAGTTCGCCCTCATATCTAACGGGCCCGATCCGGCCACCATAGGCGTCGGCAACTTGGTCAAGTTCGAGCTGACCCAGATCGATCACTATCTTAGCGGCAGCGGCCAGCAGTGGGATAATATGCATGTTTATAGCGACATCAAAGGTCGGCCTGGTACGTACGTGCAGGGAGTGGCCCTGACGCAGATGACCGATAAACGCAAGCTCAAGTTCGAAGCCTTCCCGGGTAAAACTGCCGCACAGGTAACCGGCTTTACAACGGCCGCCCAAACCTACGAACGCTAGAGGGCCTCGAAAAATCCTTTTTTTTGCTTGTGCTTGCATTAGTCTCAAGATAGTTCCAATATTGCACATCTCGCGATATGAAATTATCTGGTTGACTACCAAAGCGCCATTCATACCGGCAGCATATCATATATAATAAGCGTAACTGGAGTCTATCTTGAGGAAGATTTTTATTGTCGTAGCTGGTGGAAACGCTGATGCTCAGCGACATTTTGAAGACACTATTCAAAGAAAAAGGAATATTGCTGAGGTAAAACAATTTCTGCCACCCGAACAAGTAAATAATTTAGAAAATATCTACCACGGATCAGACTTTATTGTTTGGGGTTCTGTGCCTGGCACAATGAATGAACCGCGTTGGGAAAAAATGGATCCCGGAGACGTGGTACTTATCTACAATGGTGGCAGGATTCAGTTTGCCGGCGAAGTTGCCGCAAAAGTCCGCAGCAAAGACCTAGCAAGGTATTTCTGGCGTGAAACCGAAGATCGTGAGACTTGGGAACTCATGTATTTTATAGTCAACGAGGAACGTGTCGATGTCCCTTTAGCAAAACTCAATCCGTTTTTTGGATATAGCGAAATATATGCACCGCGCGGGTTTACTCAAATCGACCAGGAGAAGGTAAAAACTTTTGCAGCAAATTACGGTGACATTCTAGGAGTGCTGAAGTCGCTCGAAAAAAACGAAGAAATTATTCCAGTGGCCCCAGTAAAAACACAAGTATTTGAAGAGGAAATCGAGCGGGCAACTACTGAGCATGACGAAATGCAGTGGAGGTTGATAAGGCTAGGCGAATTAGCGAAACTCGATATTTGGGTTCCGGCAAATGATCAAGGTAAGCAATTTGAGGGCAATAAGTTTCGTGAGCACGTCTTGCCGGAGTTCCAGCAGGGGATTGATGTGCCGCCAACCATTAAGAATATCGACGTAGTCTGGAAATTTGGCCCGTACTCAATCAAGTCAGCCTTCGAAATAGAGCATTCGACGTCAGTGTATTCGGGTATTTTGCGTCTCTCAGATTTAAGGACAGAAACACCTAACTCGACCTTTCCGTTATTTATCGTTGCTGACCAGGGACGTAAACGTAAGGTTTTGAATGAATTGCTACGACCGACTTTTTCTAGCCCGGCGTTGCGTTTAAACGAGGTCGTTAAGTATCTTAGCTACGACAATATTCGAGAAATTGATGGCTCAGCCAAAAGCGGCTTTAACCCAGAAGTTTTTCAAACTGTCGGGGTTTCACCTTAAGCCCAGAACTAACTTCCGAAAGCGTATAATCATTAGCATAAGGGGGTGGGGATGTTTGGTAAGTTCAAGGTTTGGTTCTCGGCTCTATCTTCAATTGGAAAAGTAGGAGTCATCGCGGGCGCATCGATTCTTACAATAGGTGTAGCCAGTGCGGCCGGCCATTTATCAAAGACCCAATCACCAGTAGTCCCGCCTCCAACAGTTAAGTCCGACAGCATCGAGCACAAAACGATCATGACGACTGAAGCAGTAGCGTTTGACACAAAAACCGTTGACGATCCTACCCTGGCCGCCGGCACGGACAAAACACAAACCGAAGGCGTAAACGGCGTAAGAACCAAAACTTGGGATGTCACCTATACCAACGGCAAAGAAACCGGCCGAATAGTGGTGAATGATGGAATCACTACAGCCCCAGTAACCAAAATCATAGTACATGGTACATACGTCGCCCAGGCTCTAAATTGCCCCAATGGCACTTATGTAAATTCAGTAGGTAATACAGTCTGCAGCCCATACAGCGCACCGAGGGTACCAGTCGGTGCAACCGCTCAGTGTAGAGACGGCACATATAGTTTCAGCCAATCCCGAAGTGGCACATGCTCCCACCACGGCGGTGTCGCTGTCTGGCTCTAGTCAAAAATAACGCTTTTTATAAACGCAGCGGCAAAAACAAAAGAACTGGCATTTTGACAAATTGTACTGAACATAGTTAAAATTAGGTTTTATGTCAGAATTATCCCCAGACGAAGACGAGTATTTGATCAGTATTCCGGAAGCCGTACATTATACGGCGGACGGTATAATTACTGAGGCCGATGTCTACAGCAACATGGAAGCCGAAAGGCAGCGGGAAGTCATAGCAGGGGCGCTGGATATACCGCTTGAGAAGGTGCTGTTCGCGGACGAGGCTTCTGCCGATCCCAGGCTAGAAAGAGCCAGGCGAATATCGGTAGCATTTTCCAGTGCTCGTTGGAGTTCTAGCTGGGACCCGGACGCCGCCAAGGGCGACCCAAACCTAAACTAAAACTCCGGGCTCGAGAGAACCGAGTCATCGAAGCTCGAAAATAAGCTTTAGCGTGCTACAATTTAGGTAACTTAAAAAGGGGTGGGATATGGAAACGCAGCAGCAACCAGTGGCAGAACATCAGCCGCAAAAGATGCACAAAGACAGAAACATGAAAGGCAAAATGATAATGTTCTTGCTGGCTATTATATTGCTAGGCGTGGGCGCCGGCGCCGGCTGGTGGTGGCGCGACAAAGACGCTAAAGCTTTGGATAAGACCAAGCAGTCCCAGATAACTACCTTAGGCAGCCAGATAACCCAGCTTCAAAAAGATCTGGTGGACGCTAAAAAAACTACGACCACGACTACTACGACCACCACGACCTCGACCGGCGTCCGACCCAGTGCAGCAACCTTAAGTAGCATCCAAGATGCCATTAAATCCGGCAACACCGCCGCTTTGGAGGGCTACATGGCATCGACCGTCAAGGTAATTATCGCCGCCAGTGAGGGCGTCGGTGACCGAACGCCGGCCCAAGCCGTTAGTGATCTTAAATACCTGGACAACGCCACCGATCCTTGGGACTTTGCCCTGCCGGCCGCTACACTTGCGGCCTACCAGACCGGAGGCTACAAGCAATATTTCCCAACCACCGCCCTGGTGGGTAAATCGGCCAATAAATACGTAGTGTCTTTTCAGTTTGATAGCAACGGCAAAATCAGCGGCGTCTTTATGGCCGCCAGCTCTGACTTGCTGTAATAGTTTGTTTTAAGAACGACCGGTCTGCTAAACCGCGGCTTGGGAGCCGAGGTATTTGCCGCGGATCTGAAATAGCAGCCACAGGCCGATGACCGTGCCGATTAAGTAACCGATAAAGTTACCGACGCCGCCGTAATTGGTAAAAATATTGACGATTCCGTAGACCAGGTTAACCAGCAGGGCATAGAACATCAGGTTCCAGCCGCGCTTTTGGCGGGCACGGGTTGCCGGAAACGCCATCAGGTAAAGTACTGCTTCTACCACCAGCACAGCCAGTCCTAGCCAAACGGTGGCATCCAGCTTGTGAACCGCCACGCTGGTGTTAACCCCGTAAGCTTGGCCAAGCTGGTTGACGTAGTTTGCCAGGCCGTTAACCAAGTGCGCCCAATGCCACAAGGCGTAAGCCGCCCAAAGGGTTATAATCCCCAGCACCAGATTTATCCAGGGTAACCACTCTGCCAGAACTTCTTTGCCTTTTTCCGGTAATTTTGGAGCACTTTTTATAAACACGCCCTCTAACGATTTTTCGAGTTGATCTAACGCCGCCATTTTGACCTCCTTAGTTATTAACTTAAGAATAGACCTATCAGCCGCGCGTAGCAATAAGTAAAATAGCCGAGGCTGCGATTTGTGGCACGTGGGGTGCGATAAATAGACAAAAAAAACAGGCCGGAAAGCCCGGCCTGTTTTTTTGCCGAAAAAGTCTTTTACTTCTTTTTGTTTGGAGCCAAAAGGTACATGTACAGGTTAACGCCGACAATCGCGCCAACGGCCGGGCCGAGGATGTAAATCGCATTGAAGTTGCGAATGGCCAAGGCCGTAGCCGGGTTTAGGTAGCCGGCGGAAGCGGTTGCGGCCACCAAGATACCGGCGAAGAATGATGCCCCATAAGCCAAAGCCGTTGTCAGCGTATCTAAACGACGCATTAAAGCAGCTGTTAAGCCCATGGCCAAGATAGCTGTGCCTACGAGCTCACCGACGAACATCGGTGTGCTCCAGGCCGTGGTTTTAACGGCTAGGGTGTGGTTGGTCAGGTATTGGTACAGCTGCCATGAGCCCGCAGCCCCCAAAAATTGGGCGGCAATGTAGCTGATCCCCCGAATGGTGGTGACCCTGCGGGCCGTCCACATTGCAAGCGTGATAGCTGGGTTAAAGTAGCCTCCCGACACGCCGCCAAACAGTACATAGGCTAGAGCCAAGGTCACCGCTACCGATGTTGCGATGAAGTAGGGTACCCCTGTTGTCTCTGACAATACCAGCGCCACCATCACTAGCAGTCCTGTGCCAAAAAACTCGGCCAGGACCGCCGCCATTCTGGCTCGATTATATTTAATATACATTTTCTTCGACCCTCCTGTTAACTTATGGTTTTCACTATAGTACGCTTGCCAGGAATAGTAAACCCAGCACCTAGGTCTGAGTGCTTCGCAAGTATCCGCTACAAGCGGATAGTCTCAGCCCTAGGTGCTGGGAAACTAAAAACAGGGGTCATGATACAATATAAGGAATGGATAACGCCCCGGCTGTAAAAATTTACTCTACCTCCTGGTGCGCTTATTGCGGTGCCGTCAAAGAGTATCTGGATAAGCTTAAGGTGCCCTACAGCGAGATAAACGTCGAGCAGGACCAAGCGGCCATGCACTATATCATGAGCAAAACCGGTTCGGCCGGCGTACCGCAGATAGAGATTGGCGACCAAGTGATTTTAGGCTTTGACCGTGCGCGCATCGACCAAGCACTTAAAGATAAGCATTTAGTGTCTTAGCGGCCCCGCTGTACGCTACATATAGCGTTTCGGCCGTTTTTATTTTATTATATCTGTATGGAATTCAATCACGAATCATCAAGCCATGAAGCATCGCAGGGAAGCCGTTGGTCAATTGTGGGCGGCGAATTTCAACCTAGCGATGACTTCCCAGATCTGGAAGAGATAGAAATAATCAAAGGTAGATCAGCGCAACACGCTGACGAAGAAGTACAGAACAGGGTTTTTTATACAGAGCTGCTGGTTTACGCCTTAAGGCATGTTAATCCAGCACTTATAAATGTGTCCGTCCCCGAAAAAATTGTCATAAAAAGCCTGATAGACGAAATGGCTGACGCTATGTACCATCTCGGTGAAATGCACCGCAAGCAAGATGTAAAGAAGATAGCTGAAGGGGCGATAGACGAACCAATGAACGGGGCAAAGGAGGTCCCGGTCATGCAAGCGCTACGAAGAATGCAAGAAGCCGGTGCTATAGATTACGATACTCGCACTGTTTTGGATGCTGTTGTAAGGGCGGTACATATAAAACAAAGCGCCAAACAGCCTGTAGAATAATCCTATGGCGTTTGAAGATTATAAAACCAAGGACTCGGTAGTAGTCGTTTATACAGGGGAAGGCAAGGGCAAAACCAGTGCCAGTGTGGGGCTGATGGCTAGGGCGCTGGGCAGCGGTTGGAGGGTGGCCTTTATCCAGTTCATTAAGCACTGGAATGTCGGCGAGCATGATTTTATACACCAGATCCAGCCGCTTTATAAGCGCAAGCTGCTGTTTTATAAAGGCGGCAAAGGTTTTTACGACGCCGGCGACCTCAGCGCTAAAGACGTCACGCCGGCCCAGCACAAGCAGGCAGCCCAAGACACTTACAAAAAAGCTCTGGCTGCGGCCACCAGCGGCAAGTTCGATTTGGTCATTTGTGACGAGATAAACAACGCTGTTAATCACAAGCTGGTCAGCAAAAAACAACTGGTGAATTTGATTTCTAAACGAACGCCAAAAACCAGTTTGTGTTTGACCGGCCGTGATTTCCCCAAAGACTTACTGCCAAAAGCCGATATTGCCACCAACATGACCAAGCTCCGCCACCACTTCGACAAAAAATACCTAGCCAACAAAGGAATAGATTTCTGACCCAAGAAAACCAGCCACACCGGAATCTTGTCTTTTGGTGGTTGGTCTTTTTAGTGCTTTTGGGTATCGCCACTTATTTCGGGCTGAGGTTGAGCCATCTGGAACTAAAGTTCCAGTCACCTCAACCGGGGCTTTATAGGGTAGTAAAGTTTGACGATGGCGACACCATCGAGGTTGATATGAACGGCACGACCGAGACTATTAGATTCATCGGCGTTGATACCCCAGAAACCCATAAACCGAATACGCCCATCCAGTGCTACGGCCCGGAAGCCAGCGCCTATACGAAGCGGCTGATCGGCAACCAAAAAGTCCGCCTGCAGGCCGACCCATTGAACACCAACCGCGACCGCTATAACCGACTGCTACGCTATGTATATTTACCCGACGGCACGCTGGTTGAACAGAACCTAATCATGGGCGGCTACGGCTTTGCTTATACTTATTTCCCCTCGAGCAAAAACGCTGAATTTAGCGCTTATGAGCAACAGGCCAAGATCGCCGGCAAGGGGCTATGGTCAGCCTGCCAAGTGACGGTTGAAGCTAACGGCGTGAAACAAACTAACGCCGCGCCCTAGCTTCGCGCCGCTGCAGTAGCCAGTCGTCGAGGGCCGCCAGAGGGTAAACCGCAAGCACCCCCGCCCACTGCAGGCAAAAGAGCGCTGTGCGGACTATATTGGTGCGGTGATAAAAAGTCCGGATGGAACGCAGTTGATAAGAAATGTGGTAGGCGAATGTGGTGTGCATCGCCCGAAAGGATACACCAACTAAATTGTTGGCTATATAGCCAATCTTGCCGTGCTGGTTCAGGCAAAAGGCCAGGTCGTAATCTTCCCAAATGTCGGGCCGCATCATAACTTTATTTTTAATTTTGTGCCAACCGCCGGCGCGGATAGCACAATTAGACCCCCAAAGCAGCCTATGGCCGGCGACTAGGCCGGCCACGTAAATATAGCCATGGAAGATAGCCGAGCCAAGCCATTTCATCGGTACGTCATAAGGATCAGCGCCGCCGGTAACTGCCACTAGTTTGGGGTCATCCACGAAGGCCTCTGTAACTTTTTCACTCCAGTCGGTTGGCAAAACGCTGTCGGCGTCAATGCGGCCCAAAATATCGCCTTTGGCCCCGTTAAAGCCGGTTGCTTGGGCAAACACCTGGTGCTGCTGCGGTTCGTGAAGGATAGTTACAAAACTATACTTAGCAGCCACCTCAACTGTTTTATCGGTTGAATTATTGTCAACTACAATCACTTCGTCCGGTTTTTGGGTCTGGGCGGCAATACTGTCCAGGCAGGCGCCGATGTAGCGCTCTTCGTTGTAGGCTGGTATAACTATACTAAGCGTAAGCGCAGATTTGCTCATATCAGTTAATAAATAGAATAGCAGTTCATGGCTGATCGAAGGTTGACTTTTCACAAAATCCGAAGCTATTTATGGCCGGCTTCCATCTGGAAGCGGGCTTTAGTTGCCTTGCTGGTGATAGTTATTTCGTCTACCGCCGCCAGCTACGCCGTCGCCCAGTGGTACATTGCTGAGCACGATAACGAGCCACTGATACTCGGTACAACTTTTGTATCTGATTATGCCCAGAACTTTGGCCTGGACCCTAAAGACACGCTTAAGGCGATTTTGGGTGATTTAAAAGTCAAGCAGGTAAGGCTGGTGAGTTACTGGAACCAGATAGAACCAGCCCCTGGCCAATACGACTTTTCGAACTTGGACTGGCAGTTCGCCATGGCTAACCAATATGGCGCCAGAGTTAGCTTGGCTATTGGCCTGCGCCAGCCGCGCTGGCCAGAATGCCACGAGCCAAGCTGGATTCATGTTTCTAACACCAATAAAAGCGATTGGCAACCGCAACTTTATAGCTACATGAAGGCAGTTATTGAGCGTTATAAGCCCAACCCGGCTCTAGTCAGTTATGAGCTAGAGAATGAATTCTTTATGACGGTTTTTGGCGAGTGCAAGGACTTTGACCGTAGCCGCCTGGTCACCGAATTCAAAATGGTCAAAGCTTGGGATCCGGGCCGGCCGGTGATCATCAGCCGCAGCAATAACTGGGTCGGCGTACCGGTGCGCCAGCCGACACCAGACCAGTTTGGTGTATCCGTCTATAAGCGAGTTTGGGACAAAACTCTGACACACCGTTATTTTGAGTACCCATTGCCAGCCTGGTTTTACGCCAGCTTGGCCGGCTGGGAACAGATGATTAGCGGCAAAGACATGATTATCCACGAACTGCAAGCCGAACCGTGGCCGCCCACCGATATCCAACAGGCATCACTGCAAGAACAATACAAATCAATGGACGCACCGAGGCTGAAAGACCGGATAGCTTATGGCAAAGCAACGGGCATGCGGACCATCGATTTATGGGGCGCCGAGTGGTGGTACTGGGTCAAAACCACGCATAATGACCCCAGCGTTTGGAATGTCGTCAAGCAGGCCGTATCGGAGGCTGAAGTTCAAAATCAAAAGCTACCAATAAAGCATTAACAGGGGTAAACTAGCGGTATGGCTAAGAAGCCTAAGACTACCGGAAATATAGTCAACAAAAGAGCCCGCTTTGATTATGAGCTGGGCGATTCTTTAGTGGTGGGCATTTCCTTGACCGGTGCCGAGACTAAGGCGCTACGGATGGGCCACGGCCAGCTGCACGGCGCTTACGTAACAGACAAGAATGGCGAATTGTGGCTGATCAATGCCCAAATTACGGGTGATAGGGGCATCCCAATAGACGAGCAGGCGAAGACCCGCAGCCGTAAGCTGCTGGCCAAACGCGCCGAGATCGACAAGCTGCTGGCGGCCAAGAGCCGCGGCCTGACAATCGTGCCGCTGCAAGTCTTAAATAAGGGCCGCTATATTAAGCTCAAGATTGCCCAGGGGCGCGGCAAAAAGCGCTACGATAAGCGCGAAGTTCTCAAGCGCCGCCAACAGGAGAGGGAAGCCGCCCGCTTCAGCGAACTGTAATTTCTACACTGTTTCGAGTTTAATTTAGAGCGTAAAATAAGATATAGATATGCGGGATGATGATTACGAGGGAGCGCTTCTAGAGGAAATTAAAGACCAGAATAAGGCTGTCTTAGAAGCCGTTGGTATGATAAAAGAGCAAGTAAAGCAATTGCCAACGCGCGATGAATTTAATGCGCTAAAAGAAGACGTAAGAACGATTAAAACCGTAGTCACCGATATGAATCACGACATTAAAGACTACGATCGTCGCATCACCCGGCTGGAAGAAGCTAAAGTCTAAAATATTCCTATGCTCAAAATCTATTCCTGGAATGTGAATGGCATCCGGGCAGTAGTGCGCAAAGGTGCGCTACAGGCTTTCATGGCCAAACATAAGCCGGACATTTTGGCGCTGCAAGAGACCAAAGCCCGGCAAGGTCAGGCCGAGATTGATTTTAAGGGCTACGAAGAATATTGGGATTCAGCGGCCAAGGCGGGCTACTCGGGTACGGCCATATTTACTAAAAAAAAACCGACAAAAATTATTAACGGACTGCCCAAAGATATCGTCAATCGATATAAGGTCCATGGCGATATCTATGGCGACCCGAATAAAGAAGGGCGAGTGATTACAGCCGAGTTTGAAAAATTTTATTTAGTGAATGTCTATACTATAAATATTAAAGATGACTTAAGCCGTCTAAAAATCAGGCAAGCTTGGGATAAAGCCTTCTTGGCTTATATGCAAGCCCTGGAGAAGCATAAGCCGGTTATTTTTACCGGCGACCTCAATGTGGCTCACACCGAAGATGATCTGGCCCGGCCCAAGGAAAACGTCGGCAAACGCGGTTTTACTAACGAAGAAAGGGCAGGCTTCCAAAATATCATCGACCACGGCTTTGTGGACACGTTCCGTATTTTCACTAGCGGCAATGGCCATTACAGTTGGTGGACCCATTGGGCCAATGCCCGGGCCCGTAACGTTGGCTGGCGGATTGATTATTTCCTAGCTTCAAAATCCTTGAAACCGATAATTAAAAAAGCCCAAATCCACGCCGATATCATGGGCTCGGACCACGCCCCGGTTAGTCTTACGCTGGACCTTTAGTATGCAGGTGCATATAATCGACGGCTGGTCAGAAGGCCCCCGGCATATGGCCGCGCTAGAGCAGGAGCTGTCACGGGCCGGCTTTAGCCTGAGCCAGGATAAAACAAAGGCCGACGTGATTATCGCTCATTCGGCAGGCTGGTACTTTCTGCCAAAAGATGACTCTAGCAAACTGATCGCTCATATCAACCCTCCGTATTGGCCTAATAGGCCAATATTGCTGGGGATGATCCGTAATGTGCTACTCGATATCCCCATGCAGCTCCGAAGCTGGGGCTGGAAAAGGCTGGCCGTCCACCGCCTGAAAAATATTTTTTATATTTTTATCCACCCGCTGCGGGGCCTCAGGATTTGGCGATCGCTCAAATCGGCTTTAGTCGAAAAAGATAAAAACAAGAGAGTTTTAATTATGAGAAATAAAAGGGATTGCTTTTGCTCGCCAGAAATTAAAAGTTACCTAAAGTCAGTTAAAGGGGTGAAGATAGTTGAACTTCCAGGGTTGCACGAAGACTGCTGGTTCAACCCCAAACCGTATGTCGATTTGATCCTCAAAGAACTATAATTAAGCTATGGCAAAGCAAGCCGGGAGACCATTCGCTGTTTTTGATATCGACGGCACGTTAATACGCTGGCAGCTGTATCATGCCATCGCCGAAGCTTTGGCCAAGCGTGGCCATATCGACGCAAGGACGCACCAAAAAATCAGGGATGCCCGGATGGTTTGGAAAATGCGCGCCCACGGTGAAGCCTTTGGGGCTTATCAAAGCGAACTGGTTACTGTTTACGAAAAATTGCTGCTGGATCTACGCGTTAAGCAATTTAACAAAGCTGTCCAAGCCGTTTTTGATGAATACAAAGACCAGGTTTATATCTATACCCGCGAACTGATTAAGAAACTCAAAAAAGACGGCTATTTGCTGTTTGCAATTTCTGGCTCGCAAGTAGAAATTGTCAGTAAAATTGCCAAATATTACGGCTTTGACGACTGCATCGGTACAATCTACGAGCACCAAAATGATAAATTTACCGGGGCGGTGACCATTCATTTGGGCGGCAAGCACTTGGTCCTTCAGGAACTGATAGACAAACACCAGGCGACCATGGCCGGCAGCATCGCCGTTGGCGACGGCGCCAGCGATATTTCTATGCTGGAAATGGTGGAGAAACCAATTGCCTTTAACCCGGAAAAGAAGCTGCTCGATTACGCCAAGGGTAAAGACTGGAAGGTGGTTATTGAGCGTAAAAATATGGTCTATGAGCTAGAAAAGCGAGATGGCAGATACATACTGGCTAAAACAAACTAGGGACAAGCCGCTTTTCGAGGATCTGCTGTGGAGCCGACCGGAAAATAAGCGCCACGGTGGCAAACTACTGATTGTCGGCGGCAACCTGCATGGCTTTGCGGCGCCGGGCAGCGCCTACGGCGTTGCTGGGAAGGCCGGCATTGGCACGGCGCGCGTGCTATTGCCTGACAAATTGCAAAAAACCGTCGGTAAGCTCATCCCAGAGGCCGAATTCGCGCCGAGCACCTTAAGCGGTAGTTTTAGCAAAATGGCGTTGGCACAGCTGCTGGAAGCCGCCGAGTGGGCTGATGGTGTACTACTGGCCGGTGACTTCGGCCGTAACTCCGAGACCACCATCTTGCTTGACAGTTTTATTTCTAAATACCAAGGATTGCTAAATCTCGCCGGCGACAGTATAGACTACTTAATAAACAGTGGAGATGATCCATTCCGCCGTTATAACTTTGTTATAACGGCGGACATTGGAAGCTTGCAGAAATTAGCTAGACCGACAGTCATTAAACATGGCTTTGACTTATTGATGATGGTCAACGTATTAGGCGAGTTGACCGCGACAATCGACGCTCAGATTATAACCAAGCACGCCGATAATTTTATTGTCGCCAGCGGCGGGCAGGTCAGCACCACGCCGGCACCCAAAGAAAGCCGCTGGCAGACTGAACTGCCGGCTTACACTAGCGTCTGGTGGCTCCAACAACCCCAAAAAGGCTTCGAAGCTATAACTAGTGCTGTTTACGAATACTTGAATTAAATGGTGCCGGGAGAGAGAATCGAACTCTCACATCCTTGCGGACACGGGATTTTGAGTCCCGCGCGTCTACCAATTCCGCCATCCCGGCACACTGCAGCTACAGAGGTATTGTACAATAAAGCTTAGTTTGCTTCATGGATCCCGTTAGAACCCAAAAGACCTACAATATAGATATGCGGCTTGAAACATGTACGCGTATTCGAACGTTCACTTATGGTTATAAGTTAAGTGGGTTCTAACGGGATGGATGAAGATAACAAGAATGACCAGTTTGATGCGGCGCTGCCGCTGCCGGTGGGGGATCAACCTCGTCCCGGCGGCCCGCCACCGCCTATGCCGGATGAGACCCTCAACCCGGCGGCTGATTTAATCCGCCAAAAAATTGAGGCGGCCTATGCAAGCGAGCCCAGTGTCAGCGCCGAAGCGGAGGTGGTTGAGCTAATAAGTCCGACGACGACGCTTTCCAAGCACCAGCAATTTGTCAATGCCCTAGTCAATTCCGGTAAATCGCTGGTAGAGACTCAAACCGCCTGGCACGAATACTACCAAGGGCTCCCCGATGAGCAAAAACACGAGGTCTGGCGGGAATTTTATGCCATGCACGCCCAAACTTCCCAGTTTGCGGCCGCCACCGGCCAAGTGCCGAAGGCCGAGGCCCGTCCACATATAACGGCTGTACCCCAAGCCAAAGCACCGGTCAGCAAAACCTTGGGCGAGCTGCACTCGCACGTCTTAAAAAACGTTGCCAAAACTAAGGGCTACAAGCCGCCCAAGCACGTGCAGTCGCTGCTATTTGGTCTGGCAGCCGGCATAGGCGCAGTCCTTATTATTCTGTTTGGCTTTTTTAACGAGCGCTTTATCGCGCCATTTATCCAGCCCAGCCGGACCGTGACCAACACGCCCCTTATCAGCGACGCCGCAGCCATAGGCGCCGCGCCGGAAGTCATCATCCCCAAAATCAATGTCGAAATTCCGGTCGTTTATGGCGCCAACGCCGTGGACGAGTCGGCCATAGACGTGGCCCTGGAAGACGGTGTGGTGCACTACACGGGCACGGCTGTCCCGGGCCAAAACGGCAACGTGGCCATAGTCGGCCATTCCAGCAATAACATCTTCAATAAGGGCAGGTATAAATTTGCCTTTGTGCTGCTGAGCCGGCTGGAAAACGGCGATACATTTTATCTGCAAAAGGATGGCAAACGCTACACCTACCAAGTCTACCTAAAGGAGATTGTCGGCCCCGATAACGTATCGGTTTTGGGTCCGAGGGACAAGCCGGCGACAGCTACGCTCATCACCTGCGACCCCCCGGGTACCAGTATCAACCGACTGGTGGTCGTCGGCCAGCAAATAAGCCCCGACCTGGCCAGCAATAGCGGCGCGGCGGCAGACACACCGCAGGCCAGAATAATCCCCGGCAACTCGGAATCTCTTTGGCACCGCATCACGCACGCGCTATCGGGCTAAATCACGGCTTTGGTAAGTCTGTGCCGGCCCGCAGGTCAGTTCGCTGCAGGGCAACCCCGGCTTCCGTAGAGGCCAAGGAGAACAGCTGATTGTAATTTTTATCGAAAAATACAGCTAGTGGATCGATTGCCGGCAGCAGCATTTGCTGGTTAGTGGCGTCATAGTCCATGGCCAGTATTGAGCCGCCCGACAGGCCGATAAAACGGTAGCCATCCATCCAGTGCATCTCGCCCGAAAGTGGCGCAGACAGATTGTATTGGTAGCGTGAAGCATTTTCTATATCATAAACGCCAAATTTCTGGCCAGCCTCAACACCGATAAAGTGGGCTTTATCTGAAAAGCTCAGACTGCCTACGCCCGAATCGGGCAAGGCAATCAGCGGGATGGCCCTCTCCGTAGCCGGATCTTTTATGCCGCTTAAGGGGTCTTTATATATATTAATCCGGTCGGCGGTGTCGCTGCCGGCCACATAGTACCAATGCCCCTGGAATTGGGCGGCGTCGAGGAAATATTTATTGCCGGCCGCAAAAGTATAAAGCGGGTAAGTCTTGCCATTTTCCCAGATACGGGCCATCACTTGGCCGGCAACCACGTTTTGGGCGGTCACATAGCTAAGCAGGTCCGGACCATAGCTGTTGTAGGCTAGTACGTCGCTAAGTAGCGGCTGGAGAGTGCCTTTACCTACATCACCAAGTGAAAGGCTATTATCGCTTTGCTTAAAGATATACAGTTGGTCAATTTTTTTATTGCGCAGACTCATCTTCGATGCCGCCACGCTGAAAGTTTGGCTAACATTGAGTGACGCCGCAGGGTCGGCGCGGTTAAAAATAATAAACTCATCGCCGCCGGGGTAGCTGTGCTTCAGCAGCAAATGGTTGTTATCACTAGCCCACTCGACGGCGCTTATGCTCTGGGGCGAACCACCATCTCCCAGGAGGGCCGCCGGCAGAACCAGTTGGACAGGGGGCTGGTCGGGCTTGCCGGTATCATACATATCAAAAACGACATTTTTGGGATCGGCGGCGGGAACCTGGGACAGGAGCCAGTGCTTATCGGGGCTCTGGGTAATAAGCTGGGGCTCGGAAGAATAGACTTTTAAGTTTTGGCTGGCCGGCTTGGCGGGGAATAAAAAAGGGTAGGTATAGCGGGCGATGCTGTGTTCGTTCAGGGTAAATCTGCGGTTCCAGTCACGATAGCCGGTTTTTTTTATGGACAGGTCATAACTGGCAGCCGGCAGTACCAGCCGGGCCGATGTTGTGCCTCCTTGAAAATGACCATTTATGTAAATCGAGGCTCCGCCCGGTTTGGAATCGACGAACGCCAGGCCATTTTGGATCAGCGCGCCGGTCTTGGTATTAATGCCATAGCCGTTGGCGCCATAGACCAAAATTATGGACGTCAGGCCAATTGCAATGGCCGTCAAGCCGTAGCCAATCATTAGTCTAATATTGTGCTGGTGCCGCTTCCGCGGGTCTAAAAAGTCCACAGGCTTTAGTTTACACCTAAAGCCGTTTACGATTCACCGTTCACCTTTCACCGTGCGTTACCCGTTTACCGTTATCCATGATCAATGATCAATGGCTAGTGGTAAATGTATGGTAAATAGTAAATGGAAAATGGTTAATGACCCCTTGTGCATAAGCATCTTGCACAATTTATTTATTCGGAGTAATATGGAATTTATACCACATTAGGGGTAACTGGATTTAGTGAACAAAGCAACAAGCATTGTAGAAATCAACGGCAACCGCTACGACGCGGTTAGCGGACAATTAATCGGGGCGGTCAAAAAGGCTGCCTACCACGCTATAAAACCCACCCAGGGTTTAAGTATTGACGGCTTCACGCGCCGCCGGGCAGCTAAAGCTTTGGTCCTCGCCAAGCGCTCCGTGCATGAGCAGAGGCGCCACCCCGAACACTCTAAAACGTTGATGCGTTCCACCGTTAAAAAACCGGCCCGCGCCAAATCAGAGGATAAAATAAAGTCCCGGGGACTATCACCTGATCACGCCCGAGCCGACCGCGCCAGCCGCGTGCCCAAAAGCTCTAGCGTCGAGCGCTTTGGCGCGGCGTCCGGCCGCAGCTCTAAGGCTAAAATCGGCGAAGTAATCGCCCCGAACCCTAAGTTACCAGTTCGTACGGCTGCGGCGGCAACCGCCTCACTGCCGAGTATTATGGCCGACGCTTCACACCACAAGTTAGAGCGGCTACTGGATTATGCCCTAGCTCACGCCGATGCCCATAAAAAATCACTAGACGATGATGCTCGGGCGAAGCGTAAAGTTTTTGGCCGCCTGCCCAGATGGCTGGTGATCGGTTTGGTGATTACAGCTTTAGTAACCATCGCCGGCTTTGTGCTTTGGCGCGTGGTACCGGGGGCCTCATTTAAACTGGCCGCCACTAAGGCTCACGTTAACGCCAAGATGCCGACGCCGATTTCCGGCTACAGGATTGGGCCTATATCTTCGTCCCAAAACGCCGTAACCACCACCATCCAGTCAACTTCGGACAGTGCCAAAAAATATACCGTAACAGAACAAACTTCTAACCAGCCGGCCGCTTCACTGGCGGCCAGCGCCGCTACTGGGTCCTCGGGAGGCTCCGCCCAAGTCCAAACAGTCCAGGACCAAGATAAAACATACATACTGTCACAAGACGGCAACAAGAGTACGGCGGTCTGTATCAAGGGTAATAATACCGTTAGCGTCGAAGCTGTGGACCTTAATGTCGCCCAGCTACTTGAAGCGATTAAAGACGCTTGCAAGGGCCTCTAGTAGCCAGGAGACAGACAACGCAGGTCAGAAAGACAGCCCTAAGGGGGCTTTTTTAAAGTACAATATAGGGGCAATGAGCCAAAAAAAAGTTAGGACCCGGTTTGCCCCGAGTCCGACGGGTTATTTACACGTCGGAGGCGTCCGCACGGCACTGTTTGCATGGCTGGTCGCCAAACAAGCCGGCGGCCAATTTATGCTACGGATTGAAGATACCGACCGCAGCCGCCACTTGGAGGAATCGGAGCAGCATATAATCGATAGTTTGCAGTGGCTGGGCATCGAACCCCACGAAAAGCCGGTCCGCCAAAGCCAGCGCCTGGATATTTATAAAAGGTGGGCGCAAAAGCTCGTGGAGTCGGGCGGGGCATATGCTGATAAGACTTCCGAAGAGCAGTTGGAGGAACTACGCAAAAAGGCGAAAGCCCAAAAACAACCGTTTTTATTCCGCGACCACCGGCCCGGCAACCCGCCAGCGTGGGATGGCAGCACTCCCTTGCGCTTCAAGTCTGACCCCAAGGAGTATAAATGGCACGACGAAGTAATGGGCGACCTCTCTACCGGACCGGAAGCAATTGATGACTTTATTATTATCAAGTCTGACGGCTATCCGACATATAACTTTGCCCATATCATAGATGACCACGAAATGAATATCAGCCACGTTATCCGCAGCCAGGAGTTCCTACCCTCCGTACCCAAGTTTCTAAACCTTTATGAAGCTTTAGAAATTGAAAGGCCGAAACTGGCTACCTTGCCTTATGTGATGGGTCCGGACGGTAAGAAGAAACTGTCCAAGCGCGATGGCGCCAAGGATATTTTGGATTATAAGCGGCAGGGCTATTTGCCTGAAGCCCTGATTAACTTCTTGGCTACTCTTGGCTGGAACGACGGCACCGAGCAAGAAATATTCACCGATGCCGAGCTGATTAAAAAATTTGATTTATCCCGGGTGCAGCGCAGTGGTGCACAGTTTGACGAGCAAAGGCTGCTGTGGATGAATGGCCATTACCTCCGCGAGCTACCGCTAGATGATCTGCTAAAAAAAGCCGGGAAGTTTTGGCCGCCGGCGGCCAAAAACGCAGAGGCTTCATATAAAAAAGCCGTCCTGGGGCTGGTGCAAGATAGGTTAAAGTACTTGGCCGAGTTAGCAGATTTGACAGTTTTTTTCTTCGCCGAACCGAAAGCTTTGGACGTCGCAGCCCTCTATAAAAAGCCGGTTGACAAGCAGCTGCAGAAAAACCCGCCCGACTACAAAAACCTGCTTGAAATGGTTATTGAAGAATTGTCGGGTAGTGATTTTTCAATCAAAGACATTCAGACGCGGCTGAACAAACTGCTGGGCAGTTTAGGTACCAAACCGGCTATCTTATTCCCGGTTATCCGGATTGCAATTAGCGGCAGCTCCGTGTCGCCGGAAATCTTTGGCACACTGCACGTCCTGGGCAAACAAATATCGCTGCAGCGCCTCAAAACAGCTTTACAGAGCCTGGAATAAAGCCCTCAAGCTTTGATACAATAGTTTAATGTCAGATGATACTCCGCCGAATGACGAGTCCAAACAGCCGGCGGCCGCCCCCCAGCCGAAACCAGTAATCGGGCTGCGCAATAGCTCTTTGGGAAGAAGGCTGCCGGCAGATTCAGCGCCAAGCCAACCCGTAGCCGTCACCAAAAACAAGCGCCGGATGATGCCGGCTTTTTGGTACCGCTGGGACCGCAAGACCAAAATCTTATCAAGCACGGCTTTAGTTTTAGTTCTGGTTGCCGCCAGTGCGGCAGTTTATAGTACTTTTATTAATAAATCCCACGGCTCTACGCAGTCAAAAACCGGCGGTAAAGTAGACAATAGAGTTGCTTCGCCTCTCACCGGTGTTAAAGTCGAGCCGGATCTAGCCAAACGGCCTGTCACCGGCATTATGATCGAAAATAGCCCCGATGCCCGGCCGCAGTCCGGCCTGCAAAACGCCGGCGTTGTCTTTGAGGGCATCGCCGAGGGCGGCATTACCCGTTTCTTAGGGCTTTTCCAGGAGGGGCAGCCGCCCTACGTCGGGCCGGTGCGCAGTCTACGCACCTATTATATTGATTGGGCGGGCAGCTTTGACGCCAGCATCGCCCACATCGGCGGCAGTCCGGCTGCCCTGGATCGAATGCGTACCGGCGGCAAAGACCTCGATCAATTTTTCAACGCCGGCAGCTACCTGCGGGTAAATAGCCGGCCGGCACCCCATAATGTCTACACCAGCTTCGCTAAAATGGATGCCCTCAATCAAGCTAAAGGCTATACCAGCAGTAAGTTTGACAGCTGGCCGCGTAAGGGCGACAAACCTCTAGTTACACCGACCGCTAAACTCATAGATGCTGACATATCGAGCGCCGCCTACAACTCGCACTACAATTATGACGCTAACTCTAATGCGTACCTGCGCAGTGAGGGCGGCGTACCGCATATTGCCACGGCTGCCGAAGACGGGGGCGGGTCGCTGCAGCTGCAACCCAAAGTCTTGCTTATATTAGTTATGGGTTTTAGCATTGTAGACGATGACGGCCATGGCGGTTATGACACTATCGGCAGTGGGCCGCTATACGTTTTTCAGGACGGCGGTGTAACCCACGGCAGTTGGAGTAAGGCCAGCCCTCCGGCCCAATTTGTCTTCAAAGACGACGCCGGCAACCCCGTAAAGCTAAACGCCGGCCAAGCCTGGGTTACAGCCCTCCAGGACGGGCAACTCCACTACAGCCCCTAGAACGCCACACTGCACCAGCCTGCTTGCATGCGAAGCACGCAACTCCGCTGATGCTCTTGGCGCATTACGGCGTCAGAGCCTGCGCCGCTCCTTCAACGTATTTCTATACGTCTTAGTCTGCTGCTCGACTCTTCCTTGTTCTGCACTCAAGTGTGGCGTTCTAGGCGCGTAGTGGTAGGTGATAGTAGACTAACCACCCCTGTTTTGTTAAACTTACACCGTTCTTTTTGCAACTTTACCAATTTTGCAAGGTCGTGCGTAAGCAGATCCTTGTAAAATTGAAGAGGAGGAAGCGACCTGAGGCTGAAAGTAAGCAAGTATGCGCGCTTACGAAAGTCGAACGTCGATTCCGACGAGGCGCTATCGTCTAGCGGTTAGGACGCCAGGTTCTCATCCTGGTAACCGGGGTTCGATTCCCCGTAGCGTCACCAGCTTTTGACCGAAAAGGATATTTATTTTATTCTGCGATAATATTTTTTGCCGCGGAAGCAAAAGCGGTATTTATGCTTTGAAGTTGTGTTTGATAGCTTGTGTCTGTGGTGCAGGGCTTATTCTTTATCCAGGTGCTATTGTAACCATAGTAGTAACCGCCAATCGTAGTGCCATCTGGGTATTTTTGCTGATAACTCTCACCACTCACTGGATCGGTGTAGTTTGAGGAGGTCCTTGCAAGGGATGCCAGGGGAGTTTGTCCGCTGTTTGCGCTTGAGGCTGCGCAATGACTAACTCCATCTAAAGATTTCAGCCCAAGCCAGATTGTGTTGGGTTGTCCGTTGCTATCTTGTGAGCTAGTACTTACTACATAATATGCATCAGCAACATCATTTGAGAGTGGCAACTTAACCTTCCACTCGCTAATACTTAGGTATGACTGAGTTGGAGGTTTTTGCGTAGTTGTCTGTGAAGATGAGCCAGGGCTGGTTGTCTTCTTGTTGCTGTGTCTGTACACCAAAGTTCCACCTACCGCGAGCATTGTAACAACTACAATTACTAGGAGAGCTACAATTAGACCAAAGCCGTTATCCTTTTTAATACGATATCCCCATTAATAACTTAAAGACTGCAGAATGGATATGGCTGTAGTGACCTCTGACTGTTTTGAGAAATTATCGTATGTACTATAGATAAGCACACCGCCGGCTTGTGCTGGTTTGACGTAGTTGCCGCTCCATCTTACAACATAGCCAGTCTGAGACTTAGACGTGTAGTAAGGCCACGATTTTATGGGCTGCGCTTGGATATCCGTATATTCCGAAATACTTAGCGTTTGATATGGTTGCCCATTTACCGTCTGGCTATTAACCACAATGTATAAGTCCTTGCCATAGTTACTTGATGAGAGCTTCGTAACACCATTGTAGGCACAACCATCACATCCAAAAGATGAATTACTATTTAACTTATAAACATCGTATTTGAGAGTAAAGTTGTTTGGTCCCTGAACAGAAACAGACTCCTTAGTATTGGTATCACGTGGATCCAAAGTATCCGTTAGTTGCCAATCGCTAGGATATCTAATACTGAACCCTTCAACACTTGACTTGTATGTCTTCCAACCAGCATATGGATCAGCCGCCTGACTTTGAGTATTGCTGGAGGTATTACTAGCTGATGAGTTGTTTGTTGTCTTATGGCTATGTCTGTAAACAAACACTCCAGTTACTGCAACAACAGCAATAATTGCGACTGCAACAAGGGCTGGAATTAAGCCAAAGCCATCACTTTTCTTCATATTCTACTTCCTCTCCTGAGGCACAGTATATCTCAAGTAGTTAGGTTAGAGAAGGTAGTAAGGTCTTTGAAATATATCAACATATTCCAAATCGATTTGGAATATTGCCAAGGCAAAGTTGGTGTTTATAATTAAAGTTAGCCATGTGTGGGCTGTCGCCCGGGCGACTTCCTCCGCACAGACTTATGTAGCCTTTAGCTAGTAGCTTTTAGCTGTTAGCTCCAACAAGTTAGCTCCTGGTCACGAAACTCTAATGAACGGTTAGTAAGTTTTTACCCAGCAGCTCCCCTAAAAATCCGTTCGCCCCATCTAAAACAGATGAAGGCCCTCTTTTTATAACCTAAAGATCAGGAGACAAGAAAATGGAAAATCTAACCGAAATTAACAAAGATGTCAGCATCGTAGCCTACTACTTTAGGCAGGGCACCAAGCGCCTGCGCTGCTTTCCTAAAAGGATGGAATACGACGGCAAGAGTGTGGTCTTCACAGAACAAGGTCTGCGCCATCCAACCAGAAAAGGCCAGCGTATGATCCATGTGTTTGACATGACCGATGGTAACGCCGATTACCGGCTGGAGTTCGACGCCGAGCAGCTGACCTGGAAATTGGTTTACATAGCCGACCAAAGCTACGGCCCCCTGGAGCCGCAATATGCCGCACCCAAAACTTCAGCTGCCTATTAGCCACGCCAAGCCGCAGGTCATGCACATTGACCTCAACAGTTGCTTCTCTACAGTTGAGCAGCAGGCCAGGCCGTTGCTGCGCGGCCGGCCGGTAGGTGTCACTAACCGCAAAACCCCCAATGCCACGGTTGTGGCGGCTTCTATTGAGGCTAAAGCCCTGGGCGTCAAAGTGGGCATGACGGCACACGACGCCAAGATTCTGGTGCCGGGCTTGGTGATGTTAGAAACCGACCCGCCTAAATACCACCACGTTTACCAGATTCTGGTCAATATTATGCGGTCTTATTCGCCCAACATCGTCATGAAAAGCATCGACGAGGGCATCATCAATTTTGAAAGCACTATGGGCATTATTAATAAGCGGCCGCTGGCCGATATCGGCTGTGAAATAAAGCAGCGCCTGCGCGACGAAGTCGGCTGCTGGATGAAATGCAACATCGGTATCGCCCCCAACCGCTTTTTGGCTAAAACCGCCGCCGGGCTTCACAAACCGGATGGGCTGGATACTATCGATCACAAAAACCTCCGAAAAATCTTCTCTGAATTGCACTTAACCGACCTGAGCGGCATCGCCGAGCGCAATGCTGCCCGGCTAAATGCCCGCGGCATTTTTACCCCCTTGCAATTTCTTGACGCCCCGGCAGATTTACTCAAACGCCACGTATTTAAGAGTGTTTGCGGCGATGATTGGTATAAGCGTCTGCGGGGCTTTGAGGTAGACGATTTTGAATCCTCGGTCAAAACTGTCGGCCGGCAGTTTGTTTTAGACGACATGCAGCCCAGCGATGAAGTGCTGCGATCGCGCCTGGCCTACCTGTGTGAAACCACGGCTATGAAGCTGCGCTATAAGGGGCTGTGCGCCAGAGGCGTATATTTATACCTGTACTACGGCGGCGGCGATTCATGGTATGAGCGCCGGATGTTCAAAAGCACTTTCTTTTCAAACGCCGAAGTCCATCGCCGGGCAACATTGTTATTTAACCGACGTCCCCGGGGAGACTTCGTGCGCATGATAGCTGTTTCATGCTACGGCCTGGAGCCTTCCAACTTGAACCAAGTAAGTATATTAGATGAGCTGAACAGGGAAGTCTGGCTGACCGAAGCCGTAGACCAGATTAACAGCCAGTTCGGCGAATTTACGGTGACTTATGCCAGCAGCCTGGACGCCAAGAGTGTTGTTAAACAAAAAATCCCGTTTGGGACTACAAGATATTTTGAGCTGCTCCTTAACGGAGCGTGATTGTAAAATTAGCCGTAAAAACAGATAATGTAACCATTACAAGCTTCAGGAAGCTCGAGGTGGGCAATATAAATGTTTTTTAAGAAAAAAACTGAGGGTCAAGGCAATAGCCCAAACGAGACATTGGCGGTTAGCGATAAGCTGGCCAAAGAGCAGGGGCTTAGCTCGGAATTTATATTAGGCGCCATTGAGGACGGCGTAGTCATGGTCGGCGCCGACAATATAATCCACCTGTTTAACCCAGCTGCTGGCCAAATTACCGGTTGGCCGGCGAATGAGGCTGTGGGCCTGGAATTCCACAGTGTGTTGCCGCTGGTAGATGAACATGGCAGCCCTATCGCCGCAACTTTGCATCCCTTTGCCGCAGTTTTAGCCAGCGGTAAGGGCGTACGCGACAGCAAAAGCTTTTTGCAGACACGTAGCGGCAAGTTAATCCCTATTTCATTAATCGTCTCACCGATGGCCGGTAGCGTCGAGCGGGCACCGCGCGGTGTAGTCGGCGTTTTTCGCGACATCACCACCGAAAAGCAGGAAGAAGCTCGCCGCAGCGAATTTGTCAGTACTGCCAGCCACGAAATGCGGACGCCTATAGCGGCTATCGAAGGCTATCTGTCACTGGCGCTTAATCCCAAAGTGGCGCAGATCGACCCCCACGCCAAAAGTTATCTCGAAAAAGCCCACGTCGCCACCCAACATCTGGGTGAGTTGTTCGCCGACCTTCTAACCAGTTCTAAGGCCGAGGATGGCCGGATTGCCAGCTATCCGACAGCCGTCGAAGTCGGTGAGATCGTAGCCCAAGCCGCCGAGACCGGCCGCTTTAACGCCCAGAAGAAGGGCCTACAGCTCAAATATCAGGTCAGCAGCAACAAAGAAGTAACCGGCGGCAAGGTTATCCGGCCGCTATTTTACGCCTTCGTGGACCCCAACCGCTTGCGCGAAGTGCTGCAAAATCTAATTGACAACGCCATAAAGTACACGCCCGAAGGCACTATTACAGTAGCCTTAACCGGCGACAACAGTGTCATCCAAATGCAGGTAAAGGACACCGGTGCCGGTATACCCGAAGAGGACATCCCCCATCTGTTCCAGAAGTTCTACCGGGTAGATAGTTCAATGACCAGATCAATCGGCGGTACCGGCTTGGGCCTATACATCAGCCGCAAGATCGTCGAGATGTACAACGGCCATATCTGGGTCGAAAGCCAGCTTGATAAGGGCAGTACCTTCTTCATAAACTTGCCGCGGCTGAGCGCCGAACAGGCACTGGCAATGCAAAAGAACCAGGCCAATGTTGTCAGCCCTTTGGAACAACACTAATAAAATGGGTGTTAAATTGAAGCATAAGCGTATAAAATTAAGCTAACTATGGCAAAGATTCTTTTAGTTGAGGACGACAATAACCTGCGCGAAATATTCGAGATGCGCTTGCAGGCGGAGGGCTACGAAACCTTGACTGCCAGCGACGGCGAAGAGGCCCTAGTGGTCGCCCTCAAAGAGAAACCCGAGCTAATTATCGCCGATGTCATGATGCCCAAAATGAGCGGTTTTGAGATGCTGGAGACCATGCGGGCCGCACCGGATACCAGCAAAATCAAAGTGATCATGATGACCGCCCTGGGTCAGGCCGAAGACCAGGCTCGCGGCGAAAAACTAGGCGTGGTAAAATATCTAGTGAAATCCCAAGTCACACTGGAAGATTTCGTTCGTGTTGTTAAGGAAGTTGTCCAACCCGGCGCCAAGACTGGCGGCGAACAACCAAATAAGACGACCGAACCTGTCCAAGGAGACGAAAAATCAACTAACGATAAAGAAAGCGAGCAAATTATGCCCCCAGCAGACAGCAACCCAAAACCAACTAACGGCGCCCCGGCCCCCGGTGGCGACAACCCAATCAGCGGTGCTCCAGCCGCCGATGACCAAATGAGCACCTCCCAGGCCAAAGACGACATGAATAAGCAAGTCGATGACGCCATGGGCGGTCCAGGCGCTCCAGCTGCGCCGGCAGGGCCAGCCAGCGACCCGGCTGCACCGGCCGGTGATGATATGCCAGCCGAGCCAGCACCCGGCCCTGATGCCCCGGCTCCAACGCCGCCTCCATCGGAAGGTGGCGGCCCGGCTAACGGTCCTGGCACCCCAACGCCTCCCGGCGGAATGTAAGCCGGAAGACGGAAGACAGAACTAGAACGCGCCCTGAACAGGGCGCGTTTTTATTAAGTATTTATATTATTCTGCTATCGGGAAGGTAGCCCAAGAAAATGTACTCCATTTTCCCGGAGCGGATAGGAAACCCGCGATGCGGGTGTCTTATAAGGCGTTAGCCGCTATAATACCCCTGATATGAGTAAATCAGTCCCTATTGTGGCCATTGCCGGACGGGCCAATGTCGGTAAATCAAGCCTGTTTAACTCCCTAATTGGGCGCCGTGAAGCTATTGTGGCCGAGGAACCCGGCACGACCCGTGACAGTGTGACGGCCAAGGCCAGCTACGAGGGCAAAGACTTTTGGCTGGTCGATACTGCCGGGCTGAAATCGGCGCAGGACAGCTTCGAGCTATCGATTCAAGACCAGATTAGTGAGGCGGCCGCCAGTGCCGATCTTATATTAGTGGTCGTCGAAGCCGATGTACCACCCACCCAGGAAGACAGGCGAGTTGCCACCATGGCCCTAAAGAGCAAAAAGCCGGTGCTGCTAGTCGTTAATAAGATTGATAAAAACCCCAAGGGCGACCTTACGGTCTGGCAAAAACTGGGTATTAAAACCATCCTGGCAACCAGTACTACCCAAAGAAAGGGCGTCACCGAGCTGTTAGCAGCGGTAGCCAGCCAGTTGCCGCGGGCTAAGATAAAAACAGAGGGCAACCGAGTAAAAGTAGCCTTGCTGGGACGGCCGAATGTCGGCAAATCGGCCTTATTCAACACACTCGGAGCCAAGCAGCAGGCAATTGTGGCAGAGAAGGCGGGCACTACACGTGATGTTAATCGAGTGGTGGTGCGTTATCATGAGCGCGAGATCGAGTTAATGGATACGGCCGGGATTCGCCGCAGTGGCAAAATCGAGCGCGGCGTAGAGCACTTTAGCGTGCTGCGGGCCCTGGCCGCAGCAGAAGAAGCTGACGTGGCTTTGCTCCTAATGGATGTAAACGAACTCAACGTGCAACTGGACCAAAAAATCGCCGGGCTGGTCAAAGAGGCCGCCAAGGGTTTGGTTTTGGTGGTTAGCAAGTGGGACAGCGCCGATAAAGACAGCTTTACGCGCGACGCTTTGGCGCCGCAGATAGCCGCTACATTCCCATACGTACCGTGGGCACCGCTGATCTTTACAAGCGCGGTGACGGGGCAAAACGTTACCAAGATATTCGATTTAGTGCTGGAAATTGCCCAGAACCGGGCCCAAAAATTCAAGACTGCCGAACTCAATAAATGGCTGCAACACGCCATTAACCAGCACCCGCCGGCTGGCCTAAAAGGCCGCAACCCAAAGCTCAATTACATGGTCCAAGAGGAAGATATAGATATGCCCAGTTTCAAAATCTTCGGTGGCCACACTAAATTCCTGCACTGGAGCTACAAACGCTACTTGGAGCGCAGCTTCCGCGAGCAATGGCCGCTAAACGGCACGCCGCTTAAATTCTGGTTTATAGAAAAACATTAAGGTTACAATAAGAAAATGGCACTTTTCCAGAAAAAACCGCAGGTTAGTGACACGATGCCGCTTTATACAATCGGTTCGAATAAGACAGTTTTGATTATTGGTTTGGGCAACCCCGGCCAGCAGTACGCTGGTACGCGCCATAATGTCGGCTTTGAAGTTTTGGACCATTTCGCAAAAAAGAATGATTTTCCGGCTTGGATGGCCAAAAGGGACTTGAAGTGTGAGCTAACAATGGCTAATCTAGGTGAAAACCGGGTTATTTTATGTAAGCCTACTACGTTTATGAACCTCAGCGGTGAAGCCGGCCAAGCGGTGCAACATTTCTACCGGGTTTATAACCCCCAGACGCTGGTTGTTTACGACGAGCTGGCAATTGCGTTCGGACAGCTTAGAACCCGCCTGGGCGGCTCTGACGCCGGCCACAACGGCGTAAAATCATTGATCGCCCACCTAGGCGAAGATTTCGGCCGCCTGAGGATCGGCATTGGCCAACAAACCGCTGAAAAAACCGCCCCCTCGTCCAAAGAAGCCAATACCAGCAAATATGTGCTTAGTAAGTTCAGCAAAGAAGAGCAGGCGATACTCCCCAAAATCCTACAGGAAGCCAACGGCCTTATCACCGAATACATCTTTGGCGGCGCCTTGCCGAACGACACCCGCACAGTTTTATAAAATACAACTCGCTGGAGAGCCTTTATGGCCGGGTTCCTAAAAGACCTCCAGAGGGGGTGGGCACCGCTGGAGGCCTATTACACCCTTCAACCCCACCATAAGCGAAGCGTCGAAAGTATCCGCTATAAAAGCTAAGATATTCGTGCCGCCCCTGGATAAATCCAGGGAACATCGTTGCCGACCCGCCGACCCACATTGAACGTAGAGTCATCCTGCAGCCGTCCGAAGATGGAGCAGGGCAGAGTTAAAGGGAATAAACTGTTTAAGATTTCCCACCCAATTTTTAAGCTTAAACAGTTGTATTTGCTTTTGGCGGTTACTATACTCATGTTAAAACCAAAAAATTGGGTGGGACCAACGGGTAAGTGGAGGGTATCAACTTAAACGCTAGATCTTAAACACTTAATAACAAGTGCAAAAAACACTTATCATTTGGGGGTATAAGGTGCGTAATCCTAACGTAATGAGGATTACGAGTTGCAATTTTAGCAGAAATGTGACATTAAGTCAATAGTAGAAAATGAAACTAAATGAAAGTCAATAGCCTTAAGCGCTTTCCTATCCCTTTGAGCCAAGTACACAAAAAAATTAGTCGTGCTAACATAAAAATATGAAGAAAAAGCAGAGTTGGTGGGAGGAAGTATTAAAAGCAGTAGGCTATATTCTTGGCTCTTTCTTTATTGGAGCAACTTTCCTTATTGCTGTTGAAGCAATTGGTTCAACGCTGGCTGACAAAAACATTAGCCTTTGGGAATGGTATACCTTCTCAACCTTAACCGGAGGATTTCTGTGGTGGTTATGGCAAACTTTAGTACCTGAAAATAAGGACGATAATTAGGCTATGAGCAAAAAACTCTTTAAAAGACTGATTAAGACCGCTTCAACGCCCGTTCCAAAAGAACAGGACAAACAGCTTCAAAGCGGTGGTTATAACGAAAGACAAACTCCGAAACGTAAGAGTCCAAATACTTCGGAGAAACGTAGTGATAGGTCCCGTTGATAGAACGCTTTAGTTGCGACCAAAAGCCCTCTAAGTTGTTAGTATGTACGCCGTTTTCAACATAGTGCCCAACGCCATGGTCTACAGTCAAGTGCTTGAAATCCCGGTGGGCATTTGTATATATTTTGCTCTTGTCAGTATGCAGAACAGCGTTAGGTTGTATGTTGGCCTTTAAGTAGGGCATAACTGTAAAGGCACTTGCACCGTCTACGACTTTGGCCTTTATTTTGCCACGCTTTTCAGCAATGCCGACAACCGGCACTTTATTATCATAGGAATGAGCCTGTCGTCTGCGGCCACCAATATATGTTTCATCAGCTTCAACTACCCCAATCAATCTTTCAGCGTCCTGTTTCATGAGTAGGCGTATCTGTTTAGCCATGCGCCAAGCGGTTTTGTACGTTACGCCGAGGTGTCGCTCAAGTTCTTTGGCCGATACCCCGTTCTTAGCAACTGAAACTAAATAGATGGCATGAAACCAGCTAGTTAGGGGAGTCCGGGAGCTACGGAATATCGTATTGGCTAGAGGGTACAACTGATAACCACAGTGCATACAAGCATATGACTGGCGTTTCTTGACCCGGTAGAACTTAGTTTCAGCCGCACACTTCGGACAGAACTTTAAGTCGCCGTAGCGGTTATCAAAGACGGCTTGCAGGCAAGCATTGTCGTCTGGATATTCCGCTTGGAACTGCTTGTAAGTGTATCTCATACCTCTAATTGTACAGGCTAGATACTTGTCTGTCAAGGAATTAAGTAAGGAGTAAGTGTTGTACTTTTTGTTCACTAATCGTCAAGTAAACCTACGTCTTTTAAACGTTTGTAGAAGAGTTTCCCCTGCAATCCAGTCTCAATTACTTCTTCCATATCACTATGATTTTTTATGTAGTGACTTTCGCTGAAAGTTATGCCTACGCTTTCTTCGGGTTTGGTGTGACGCATTACCTCACGGCTGGACACTCGATGCTTATAAGGCAGTTTTTGGTCTTTACCATAATCTTTCCATGCATTAGGAGTCATGCCGGTAACACCAACCGTAATATCGCTAGTAACAATATCGTATCTGTCACCTACCGCTTTAATCTTGCTGTGAAATCTCTTATTTTCATTCACTTGAAAGTTTCTGGACTCATATCTTTTAAACAGAGCTACGACCTGTTCAGCGGTGCTGATACCTAGCCCTTCGCTTACTTTTGCAAGCTCACTGGCCGCCTTATCGCTATTGCCGGATATGGCTAGTCCAACGGCTTCTAGAGTTGAACTTGCAAGATTGTAGAGCTGTTCAGCACGAGCTGGATAGTCTGGAGTACGGCCACTTTGTTTGAACGCCACCAGCAACTCAGGCACTAATTCAAATGGCAGAAGTGGGGTAAAACCTTTTTCGAACCCCTTGACGAATGGTCCACTGATTTGTGGACCATCAAGTTTACGGTTGTGGATACTTACCACAAACTTTTTAAAACTTGTTCCTTGCACCCACTTAGAAAATGCGTCTGACCGCACTCCGATAAAGTCGGCTATGGACGGAAGGCTGAATAAGAAATAGCTTTTTACTTCGACTCCCGCCACAACGTCAGTTTTGACCTCAACCAGCCTAATCTCACTGGGGAAAACTCCGGCAGGAACTTTAGGGCTTCTAGTGGGGCCTATGGCTTGTTCTATGGCTCCCTCAACATTAACTGGCTCATCGAGTACTTCCACTACCGCTTCGGGTTCTGACATAATCCACTCCTTAATACCCAGAAGCTTCTTAATTAGGTCTTCTTCATTCTCTTTATCTGTTTCAACGGCTACGTAGCGACCAAAAATGCCATCAGCTACCATTCGTTTTGGCTCAGCAGAATTATCATAAAAGACATTGGCGTTTTTTAGCTCCGGGACTGTACTATAAATCCTAGCCTTCAGTTCATTTATATAGGCCTCGACTACCTTGTTTGGTAGAAAACATTGCTGACCTCTTAATGCAAAAGCCCTAATTTTACCAGCCTTCTGGAAGCGATAAGTACGTTGGCGATAGAAGTATTTTGCGCCTAGCTCGGCCTCAAGCTCAACGGCGGTCATCAGTTTATACATATTACTCATGTCAGTTACACTCCTGTTACAGTTATACTATATATTGTAACACACCCAATCAAGAGCCGCTTAAGCGTTTTTACAGTTTATACTTGGCTCATGGGTATACACGTCCTTAAGCGTGATGATGCCGATTTCCCAATTATTTTGCGGCAGATCCCGTCGCCGCCGAAACAGTTATTTTGGCTCGGCGTGCACCCCAATACACTAATTAGCCAGCCGCGGGTAGCTATCGTCGGCAGCCGCAAAGTCTCCGCCTATGGCCGGACCGTAACTGAACGCCTAGCCGGCGAGCTGGCGAGATTGGGTGTGGTTATTGTTAGCGGCCTGGCGCTTGGAGTTGACGCCGTAGCCCATCAAGCAACCCTAGACGCTGGCGGCCTGACCATGGCTGTACTGCCAACCAACCTGGACAGCATTTACCCGGCCTCGCACTTTAACCTGGCTAGACAAATCATCGCTAGCGGTGGCGGCTTAATTTCCGAATACCCGCCCGGAACTGAAGCCTTTCCGTCTAACTTCATCGCCCGCAACCGGCTTGTCAGCGGCCTGGCAGATGTCCTGCTCATCACTGAAGCCGCCAAAAATAGTGGCACCATGCATACCGCCGGCTTTGCGCTCGAGCAGGGCAGAACGGTTATGGCGGTGCCAGGCAATATAAACAGCCCCGGCAGCGAAGGCTGCAACAACCTAATAAAAGCCGGGGCCACGCCGGTAACCGCTACAGAGGATGTTCTTTTTGTCCTTGGGCTAAGATCTGGCGCGGGGGAGCAGACCAGCATCTTCCGAGGCACAGACAACGAGCAAAAGATTTTCGATCTCATTAGGCGCGGCGTTGCTGACCAAGAAGAAATAGCCGTAGCCGCTCGGCTGGAGGGCCCGGCCCTGAGTGCCGCCCTGACAATGCTGGAAATTAATGGCTACATCCGGGCCGAGCGCGGCAGCTGGACATTGGTTTAGTACACTTGACGTGTTCACGGTTATTGATAGACTGGCAAGCATATGCCAAAGAACCTGGTCATTGTGGAGAGCCCGACCAAAGCCAAAACCCTTGCCCGTTATTTGGGTAAGGACTATGAGATAAAAAGCAGCTTTGGTCATATTCGCGACCTACCCAAAAAAGATATTGGCGTGGATGTGCAAATGAACTTCGAACCTACCTACCAGGTACCGCCCGACAAGCAGAAAATAGCCAGAGAGCTTAAATCGGCCGCTAAAGGCAGTACAGTCTGGCTGGCTAGCGACCCCGACCGCGAAGGCGAGGCCATTGCCTGGCACATCTGCAATATTTTAGGTCTAGACCCAGGAAGCACTAAACGTATTGTTTTCCACGAGTTTACCGAAACTGCTCTTAGGAAAGCTATGGCGGCTCCGCAAACTGTTGATATGAAACTGGTCGATGCCCAGCAGGCCCGGCGTATTTTAGAC
Organism: Candidatus Saccharibacteria bacterium UBA6824; assembly: GCA_002452155.1. Classification (GTDB taxonomy): domain Bacteria; phylum Patescibacteriota; class Saccharimonadia; order Saccharimonadales; family UBA10212; genus UBA6824. The sequence goes on from DKEK01000002.1 coordinate 132,774, forward strand.
CGGCTGGTGGGTTATGAACTAAGTCCGGTGCTGTGGAAAAAGGTCCGCAGCGGTTTGAGCGCCGGCCGGGTACAGAGCGTAGCTGTGCGACTGATAGTCGAGCGGGAAAGGGAAATAAAGGCTTTCACACCGGAAAGTTCATACAAAGTAACGGCCGTTTTCGATGCCCGGGACAAGGATGTGCCGGCCGAGTTATCCGAAAGATTAGACAATGATAAAGCGGCTGAAGATTTTCTCAATTCGATAAAAGCATCGTCTTTCAAAGTTTTGGCGATTGCTAAAAAACCCGGCACCAGGAGCCCCAGCGCACCCTTTACTACCAGCACCCTGCAGCAAGAGGCCTCTCGTCGGCTGGGCTACAGCGTCCGCCAGACGATGGTGCTGGCCCAGCGGCTGTATGAAAACGGCCATATCACTTACATGCGTACCGATAGCGTCAATTTGGCCGGCGTGGCGGTGAGCGCCGCCAAACAATATATAACTAGCAGTTACGGCGCCGATTATGTCCAGGTCCGGCAATATAAAACCAAAAGCCGCGGCGCCCAAGAAGCCCACGAAGCCATCCGCCCGACCCAAATAGGCACTCTCAGCGCCGGCGCCGATAGCGCCCAGAACAAGCTTTATGAACTTATTTGGCAACGAACGCTAGCCAGCCAAATGGCGCCGGCTAAAATCGAAAAAACAGAGGTCGAAATTGATATCAGCGGCCGAGACCAAAAATTTATGGCTACCGGTGAAATTCTACGGTTTGACGGTTTTTTGAGAGTTTACGGCGGCGGCAAAGACGACCGGATTCTGCCCGAGCTGACACAGGGGCAAGAGCTAAAACTTAAAACCGCCAGCGCCCTGCAAAGCTTTAGCCGGCCGCCGGCCCGCTATAGCGAGGCCAGCTTAGTTAAGAAGCTAGAGGAACTGGGCATCGGCCGCCCCAGTACTTACGCCCCGACCATCGGCACGATTCAGGACCGCGGTTATATTGAAAAGAAAGATCTGCAAGGCGAGCCCCGACAACTGAAGGAGTTTATTTTAGCCGGCGGCCAACTTAGCCAGCGGACCCAAGACGCCGTGGTGGGTGCGGACAGGGCCAAACTGCTGCCCACCGAGCTGGCCGAAATCGTCAACGACTTTTTGGTTAAATATTTTGCTACTATCATCGACTATGATTTTACGGCCAGGGCCGAAGAAGACTTCGACGATATCGCCGAGGGTAAGGCCGATTGGCGCGAAACCTTGAAGCGCTTTTATGAACACTTCCACCCGCTAGTCGAAAAAGCCGAAGGCGCCAGCCGGGCCGAGGCTATGAAAGTCAGGCAACTGGGCAAGGACCCGGGGAGCGGCCAGCCGATCATAGCCCGCTTTGGCCGCTTCGGCCCGGTTTTGCAGATGGGCGAGACCCCGGCCAAAGATGACAAGCGGGCCGCCAAGCCGAAATTCGCGCCGCTGCCCGAAGGCACGACCATAGACGAGATAACCCTGGAGCAGGCCTTGCCGATGTTTGACTTGCCGCGGGTAGTTGGCAAGACCGAGGCCGGCGAAGAGATAAGCGCCAATATTGGACCCTACGGCCCGTACATTAAAGTCGGCAAGAAGTTTATTAGCCTCAAAGAAGACGATCCACTACACATAACCGAAGTCCGGGCCAGGGAGATTATCAAAGACCAGGCCCAAGCAACAGCTAATAAAACGATTGCCGATTTTGGCAGCTTGAAAATCCTGCGCGGCCCCTACGGACCATACATCACAAATGGTAAGAAAAATGCGCGGATCCCAAAGAGCACCGATCCAGAGAAGTTAACAGAGGCCGAGGCCCAAAAAATGTTAGACGAGGCGCCTGATAAGTCCGGCTTCCGGCGCCGAAAGAAAAAGTAGACACTTTTCCACATATTTTACAGATTACAAAAATAAATCTGTAGTAGAACAAACATAAACGGATTGTGCCAAAGACGCCAATTAGTGATAGAATAAACGTAGAGTAATATATACTTGACTATTGAAAACTAAAGTTTTATAATTATATTAGCCGGTAGCGTGATAATGCACGCTAACAGGGAAGAAATTATGGCGAACAACACGGAAGCAACCACCAGTTTAAACATCGAATCAATCGTTCGGGACATACTCGGTACGATTGACAGAGAGCGCGAGCGGGAAATTATCGCCCGCCGTTTTGGTTTGTTTGACCGCCGCGAAACCCTGGAACAGATCGGCGAGCTGCTTGGTATTACCCGTGAACGAGTCCGCCAGTTGGAAAAGGCCGTCATCACTAAACTCAAAGCCGCCGGCGAGGATCTGCCGCATATCAAAGAAGTCGAATCGGTGGTGGGGGAACATCTGACCGAGATGGGTAATGTCGCCCGGACCGGTGAAATCACTAAGCGACTGTCGCCGGAAAATACGAAGATTGACCAATCACGGATTGCTTTTTTGGCCCATTTGGCGCCAAACATCGCTGTTATTGGCGACAACGACCACTTTTATCATTCGGTTGGCCTGGCGGGGAAGCACAGCGAGAAAGCCATCCGCGACCATGTGGGCAAAGTAACAGATGCCATAATTGCGATCGGCGAGCCAACTAATATAGAAACAATTGCCAATCAGGCCGGCAATAGCGACCACAGGCACGTTGAAGCGCTAGCTAGTATCTCTAAAAACATCTCTAACCTGCACGGACGTTGGGGCCTAACCAAGTGGCCGATGGTCAACCCCAAAAATATCCGCGATAAAATTTACGTCATACTGCACGACTACAAGAAGCCGATGCACTTTTCGCAGATCGCCGAGGCCATCAAAAAGAGTGATTTTAAACGCAAAGATGTTACCACCCAGGCCATCCACAACGAGCTGATAAAAGATAAGCGCTTTGTGCTGATTGGCCGCGGCATTTATGCCCTACGCGAATGGGGTTATAAGAAGGGCGCCGTGGCCGACGTCATCGCCGAGGTTCTTAAAAAAGAAAACGGACCGCTGCACCGCGACGAAATCGTCAGGCGTGTACTTAAAAGCCGCCAGGTTAAAGAGACTACGATTCTACTGAACCTGCAGGGCAAGCCGCAGTTCAAGCGCGTGGCCAAAGCCACCTACGCACTAGCGACCGACGCCGTATAAGACACTTATCGCGCCGGGCGTGGAATGAATCCGCTCGCTTTAGTGCTATCTTCTCGAGGAATGCGGTAGTAAGAGATATAGCGTAAGCGTATAATTGGATAAAGATATTTATGATACTACGTAGGAATAAAAAAGTGCGAATGCATCACGAGCATTGTTTGTTAATGCTCGAAATTCCGCGCGAAAACGATAAAAAAGAACTCGCGGCCGAGCAAATGCTGGCGGCCCTGCATGGGATCTTACGATCCCGGCGGGAGCTGCGGGTATCGGGCACCCTGCAAGAGCATATTAGTTTGGAAATTGCTGCCAAGGGCCCACGAATTCGTTTTTATATCTGGACGCCTAAACATCTGCAGGCTTTTGTCGAAGGTCAGATTTACGCCCAATATCCTACTGTCCAGATCACCGAGCAGGATAGCGATTATTCAGAGCGGCAGCTCGACCAAGAAGTGATCCATACGGCCGAGTTGACCCTAATTGGAAACGAAACCATGCCGATTAAAACTTTCCCCAGCTTTGAGGTGGACCCCCTGGCATCCATCACTGCCACCTTAGCTAAACTCGATAAAGAAGATGAAGAGATGTGGATCCAGATCATGGCCCGGCCGATTGCCGATGATTGGCACAAGCGCGGCAGCAAAATGGTCGCCCGTATCCGCGGGGGCAGGGGAGGCCTAAGCGGTAGCGGCGGCTCTACTATAAATTATGCCGGGCAAGCCTTTGCGGCCTTGGTCCGGCCGCCGGACGCCACCGGCAAGGAAGCTGGCGCTGCGCCGGAGATTTCTGAACGGGACAAGGCCCGTATAACAGCCATCGAAACCAAGACCCAGAAGCTGGGCTACCAAGTTAAGATCCGGCTGGTTTACGCCGGCAACGATGCCCGGACAGCCCGGCTACGGATACAGGCCCTGGTAGGGGCATTTAAGCAATTCAATACCACTAACTTGAATGGTTTTAAGGTCAAAAGCACTAGTTTCAAGCAGGACAAACAGCTAGAATACCAAACGCGTTTTTTTATTGATAACGGCTTTATATTAAACATTGAAGAGCTGGCTAGTCTCTTTCATCTGCCGCATACTACAGTCGAGACCCCCAATATTGTTTGGGCGACCACCAAAACGGCCGAACCGCCGGCTAATATCCCGGTTGCCGAACCCGGCCAAGAAGCAGAAACCAGCTTATTCGGCGTGACCAACTTCCGCGGCGACAACACCGTCTTTGGTATCCGCCGTGATGACCGCAGCCGCCATATGTACATATTGGGACAAACCGGTACCGGTAAATCTGGTGCCCTGGAGCTGTTGACTATATCTGATATTTACTACAACAAAGGCTTCGCGGTCATTGACCCTCATGGCGATTACGCCCAACACGTTATGAAGTTTATACCTAAAAATCGGGTCGATGATGTCGTCTACTTCAACCCGGCCGACACCAACCGCCCGATTGGCTTTAATCCGCTAGAAATTAACGACCAGTCACTCAAAGGCCATATTAGCTCCGAGGTAGTTGGTGTGCTGAAACGGCTGTTTGCCGAAAGCTGGGGGCCGCGGCTGGAATATATCCTGCGCTACACGCTGCTGGCGCTGCTGGATTTTCCCAACGCCACGATGCTGGACATCACCCGTATGCTGACCGACCGGCACTTCCGGGCTGACGTCATAAAGCATATCGACGACCCGGTGGTAAAGAATTTTTGGACTGTTGAGTTCGCCAGCTGGAACGATAAATTTGCCTCTGAAGCGGTGGCCCCGGTGCTGAACAAGGTCGGTGCCTTTACGGCTAATCCGATGATTAGGAATATTGTCGGCCAGCCTAAGAGTACTTTCGATATCCGCAGCATTATGGATGAGGGTAAAATTCTTATCGTTAATCTTAGCCGTGGTCTGATGGGCGAGGATAATGCCGGGGTCTTGGGCTCTTTAATCGTTACTAAGATCCAACTGGCTTCTATGGGACGGGCCGATATGCCCGCGGCCGAGCGGACACCGTTTTACCTCTACGTCGACGAGTTCCAGAATTTTGCCACCGAGTCGTTTGCGACTATTCTTTCGGAGGCCCGTAAGTACGGCCTCAACCTAACTGTCGCCAACCAGTACATTTCGCAGATGGGCGAGGAAGTCCGCAGCGCCGTCTTTGGCAATGTCGGTACTGTCATGAGCTTCCGGGTTAGCCCGGACGACGCACCTTTTTTGCAAAAGTATTTCGAACCGGAATTTGAAGCCGCCAACCTTATACAGCAACATTCACGTTTCTTCGTAATAAGCATGATGATAGACGGCGAGAAGGCGCCGGCCTTTTCGGCCAAGACACTTAACTTGCCACAGCCGCCAGATGATAATTCGGTCCAGATCATCGCCCAGACTCGTGAACGCTATAGCCGAAGCAAAGCTGAAGTGGAGGCCGAGATCCGCGCGGCTTCCGGCCTGCCGGGTACCGCCAAACCAGAAGCCGCGCCAAGGGCTAATGACCGGCCCAAGTTAGCGCCGCATCGACAGATCGTCAAACTAGCAACCGGAGTTACCCACCCAGGTAAACCTACGGAGTCAGAAACCGCTCAGCCGCCTAAGCGCAAACGCTCGAGGCGACGGGGCAAGTCAGGTGGTGGAGCAGCCAGCCAAGCCAGCCGGGCCCCAGCTGATAAGTCGGCTGACAGCGATGAACAGACCATTCGCTTACGCTAATGTGCTTGCATTCCCAAGCTTTGGCGAAACCAATAAAATATTATTGACAGAACAAATTACGAACATGGTAATAGTTCGGCAGTGAATAGGGTCTGAGCCATAGCGGAGCAGCGGGCGGCTAAATAATTAAGCGGGGAAATTAATTGAAATTAAAAAAACTGGAAAACGAAATGATAAAAGCCGGAGGGAACAATAGTTCAAGCCATAGAGTATACGTCGCACAATGTATATTTTACGACTCTATGTATTGGGCTGCAGCTTATATACCAATACCTCTTCAACAGGGGAGTTTCGCTCGTCCAGCCGTAAAAACACTTATGCTTGAAGCTTCCCCCATTATTAGGTAGTCTGACTTGTTGCTGTTTTATGGCTGGAGTCGCTCTCTGTGTTACCTGGGTCGTAATATCCTGTGAAAGGTCGCACAAGTTATCCACAGCCCATGTTATATATTTGACATTTGGGTCTTTCATATTTTTGTATAGTTTCCCCTGCTTTTCCAGCTTCTGAATACAAAATTTGACATTTGCGGAATTACACTGCCCCGTATGTATTTAGGGTTATTTAATAAATATAACGAACTGAACAAAATACGAACTGGTTGGGCAGGAGATTGCCTCACTTGTAATATATCTTGCCGGCCACCCGGACGTCTAAATATTGTCCGGGCGCAGGTCCCTCGGAATCGAATTTATGTTTAGCCGCCAGGTACTGCCCTGCTTGGAGGCTGGCATCGCCGCCCAGGTAGAACTTAACAAAGTATGGTTGGTTTTCCACCCGTAGCTCCAGCTGCCCGGCAGTAGCCGGTAGGGTCAAGGACTGGACTTTAACACCGCCGCGGTTGCACTGAGCCAGAAGGCTGTTAATGAAGGCTACCGACTCTGTGCCCAGGACTTGTTTGCCGGGCGCCGCTGCAAAATTTGATTGATCTATGACACTCGGCAGCTTAGAGGCACCCGCCAGCTGGGCGCTAAGACCGGCCACCACGCCGTTAGAGCCGACGACGTACAAATTGTTATTACTGCTGAAGTTAAAGGTTGGTACGGCGATTATTAGCCGCAGGCTTGGTATTTGGCTGACGATCGGCAGCTGTATTTTAACTACGTCGATTTCCGGAAATTTCTGCTTCAAGGCGGTCGTGATGCCGCGCTCGTCTAGAGTTAATTTGGTCCTGTTCCGGGCGGCCTTAAAGGCCCTATCGGCAGCTGTCTCGTAAACGGTGCTGGGGTGGTAGGCGTTACTACTAACTACCGTGTTGGGGTGGGGTTTAATAATCAAACAAAAAATAGCGGCGGCCACAACTGCCGTCCAAACTGCCGCCTTTATAAGGCGGGCGAATAACTGCTTGACGGGTTTTTTTAGTGGCGGCCGCTTTTGAAAAGGGCTAGGTGGCGGGGCTTTAGCCGAACCGCCATAATAACTGGGGCCAATCCGGCCGGCCGGAGTACTGGGGCGGCGGTTTTTTGAGTTGCTCTTTTTGCTACGTAGTCCCATAGTCTTGGTTAATTTTTGGCAACATCGAGCAGAATATCGGCTAGCTTGGCAGCGGCATCAGGTCGGGCCAGCGAGCCAATATTGTGCTCTAGCTGCTGGCGCCGCTGCTTATTTTTCAGCAGGGCGTCTAATGTGCTGAGCAACTGCTCCGGCTTAACGTCATTAGGCAGAATCTCAGTGGCGGCGTTTGTTGTAAATTCTTCAGCATTTTTCATCTGGTGTCCGCCGCTTAGGAAAGGACTGGGAATTATAACGGCGGCTTTGCGTTGGATGGCTAGTTCAGCTAAGGTCGTGGCCCCTGCCCTGGCCAGCACTACGTCGGCTGCACCGCTATAGGCATAAAAATCACTAGAGAAACCCAGCACCCTCACCGACTCGGGCATATCAGGGCCAAGTAGCTTTAGATATTGGTCGGCTACCCTGTCCTGATGGCCAGAGCCGCTGATATGAATAATCTGCAGTTTGGGATTTTGTTTGAGTAATTTAGGTGATATTGCCACCATTAGCTCGTTTATAGTACGGGAGCCATGGCCGCCACCGGATACAAATAACATCTGGGCATCAGCCGGCAGGCCAATTTGACGCTTTAGTGCCTTTTTCTGCTCGGGATCGACCATTTTAACCCGCTCGTCCAGGGGTATACCAACGTAGCGAATGCTGTCTTTAGAATAGGGGTAATACCGCGGCGGCATCCCGGCGGCATGGACCACAGCCCAGCGTCCAATCAGGCGGTTAGCCAGGCCCGGCACGGCATCGGAGTCGTGGGTAACGATTGGTACGCCGCGTAGGCGAGCGGCAATTCCGACCGGCACTACCACGTAGCCGCCTTTGCTAAAGACCACGTCCGGCTTATATTTTCCGAGTAGCCGCAGGGCGGTGAGAGTACCAAAAAGAACCTTAAAAATATCACGAAAATTGAGTAGCAGCGTTTTTATATCGCTCAGATGGGACAGCAGGCTTTCATCGTGGTAGCGGCGAAATTTACCCGAGCTCAGCCGGCAGACTTTGTCAAAAGCCGGCTCAGCCGCCGGCGAAAGGTCAATTTGCTCACCCTTTAGGCCAATGTAGATGACCAGGCACCGGGGGTCTTTGGCTTTAAGTGCGCGGGCGAGTGGTAAGAGAGGGGTTATATGTCCCCCGGAGCCGCCGCCCGTTAAGATTATTTTGGTCTGATGAGCCCGCACCGGAGCCCGTTTTTGGTTCTTGGACATTATAACTAGTATAGCGCGAAATCTGGAAAACTATCCCGAGAGCGGCTGTCAAAAAGACCAAGCTGGTACCGCCCTGGCTAATTAGCGGCAAGGTGATTCCCTTTAGGGGCAGCAGGCCAAGCATAGCGCCGACATTGACTACCATTTGGGTCGACAACCAAGCCAATACCCCCACTAAAATGAGCCGCGGGAATTGGTCCGGGGTACGCTCGATAAGTTTCTTAATTCGGGTAATAAAGACAGCGTAGAGGCTAATGATGAGTGTAGTACCAATAAAGCCAAACTTCTCGGCCATAATAGCAAATATGGAGTCGTTGGAAGCTTCGGGTAAATAGCCATAGGCCTGGACACTGTAGCCCAGCCCCAGGCCAAAGACACCGCCCGAACCGACAGCGATTAGAGCCTGGCAGGCCTGGTAACTATTGCCTTTGCAGTCGCGGCCCGGGTGCAAATAGCTGGCCAGGCGGTCGCGGCGGTAACCGCTAGAGCTGATGGCCAGTATTACTACCCCGGCGACTACAACCGAAATTAAAGCTACTTTTTTCAGTGGAATACCGACCGTAAAGGCCATAGCCCCCATTATGGCAATCATTACGGCGGCCGAACCGAGGTCACTTTGGAGTTTGGCTACCACGATTGCGATTAAGACCAAAGCCGCTATCAGCGGTTTAAGGGTAGCTTTGGTATCGGCTAGTTTGCCTTTTCGCCACTGTCCGTTCAAGAAATTGGCCAACCAAACAATTAGGGCCAGTTTAATAAGCTCGGCTATCTGGAAAGAAAAGCCGCCCAAGCGGATCCAGCGATGGGCCGGATATATTTCGTTAATGGGGGTGAACAAAACAATTAGCGATCCGACTAGAGCGGTTATTACCAGTGGTTTAGCCAGCTCCGCCCAACGACGGATGGGCAAGTAGGCCGCCACCATAAATGCCACTGCGCCCAAGCCGACATCAAGTAATTGTTTGCTAACAAAGTAACCCTGGCTAACGTGCTGGGAGGCGCTTAAGCCCGGGCTTATAGAATAAACAACAATCAAACCAATAAGCATCAGTAGGGCAGTTAAAACCAGGATTACGTAATCCGGCCGGTGACGCCTTGAGGTCTGCCCCGTGCTGGTGGCTAGGTCCGAACTTTGGCCCAAGTGGCTACGTCTGGCACGCACAAAATTTAAGATACTCCACCGACCGCAAACATAATTACGCCTAAAATTGCCGCTACCTGGCCAAGCACCCAAAAACGCATGGTGATCTTGGTCTCCGGCCAACCGATGGCCTCAAAATGGTGGTGGATTGGACTTGATATAAATATCTTTTTACCGTGGCGCAGTTTCTTGCTGGCAATCTGCAGGACCACTGACCCGGTTTCAATTACAAATACCAGGCCGATGATTGGCAGCAGCAGTATGGTGTTGGTGAGTAGCGCCACTACACCAAGCGCCGTGCCGAGCGCAAAAGATCCAACGTCGCCCATAAAAAAACGCGCCGGGTAGATATTAAACCAGGTGTAGCTAAGCAATGCACCAACAATGGTCATACAAAAACCGGCGACGCCGTATTTCTTTTCGATAAAGGCAATCAGCGCATAGGCGCTAAAGGCTGAGACCGCTAGGCCGCCGGCCAGGCCGTCCAGTCCGTCAGTAATATTTACGGCGTTGGCAGTGGCAAAAACCACCAAGACAAACAGCGGTACGATCAGCCAGCCGAGGTGCAGGCTGCCAACAAAAGGTATGTCGATGGCCGTGACGCCTAATTTAGCAAAAAACCAGAGGCCGCCTACTAGTGAGATGCCGATAAGTAGCAGGGCTTTGATTTTGGCCCGCATGCCGGCAATACCACCCTTGATACTCTTGATATTAATAATGTCGTCGAACAGGCCGATTAGCCCCGCCCCGGCCATGGCTGCCAGCGGTAGCCAGGTTTCGGACCGCGACAGATTACCAGCCACCGTCACTAAGATAGTGGACAGCACAAAGATCATGCCGGCCATGGTCGGTATGTTGCGGGCGTGTTTGGCGGCGTGCAGTTTGTTATAGACCGTAGCCGTTTCGCCAGTCATGGCGGTTGTACGCTGTTTTTTCCACCATTTACCGGAAAAGGCAGCCGTGGTATATAGTGGAGTCAAGAGCATGCTGATCAAAAAACTCAACAGGCCAAACATAAATATTTGTTCGACGGTAGAAGAATCGACAACTATTTGTAAAATGGAAGTCAACTTAGACGCCCTTTACTGGTCGTGTTTGTTTTGTCATACCGGATCTAATTATACCACCCGTAGCCCTATCCGCCACCCCGAGGAATAACATTGAAGTTGTCGATTAGCATGTGGGCCAGAGCGCCAAAAATCGGTTGAGCGGCGCCGCTGCCGGCGTATTTGCCCAGGTGCGGTTCGTTGATGCGCACGGCAATTACATATTGCACTTTGTCGCCGCCGACAAAACCGACATAGGTGCCATTAAAGCGGTTGGTAAAATAGCCGCCGGCCGGGTTGGCAATCTCGGCAGTCCCGGTTTTGCCGCCAACACTAAAGTTATCGCCAAAATTTAAATATGAGAATCCGGACTTAAAGTGATCTTTAACGGCGAACTCCAGCATCGAACGCAAGCTTTCGCCAACGCTGGGCGAAACTACGCTCTTGCGCGTCACAACCGGTTTTTTAGGAGTTAGTTTGCCCGAGCCATCAACCACGGCGTCCACTAATCGCGGCTGATAATATGTGCCGCCGTTTAAGACACTGGACAGCGCGGCGGCCATTTGCAGCGGTGTGGCCGTCATGGCTTGGCCGAAAGCGGTGTTGGCGTAAGTTAGCTGCAAGCCGTAGCCTTTGTCCGGGTCGGGGATATAACCGCTGGCCTCGTAGCCCTGTTCGATACCCGTTAACTGCCCCAGGCCAAAATGTTTGACCATATAATCATGCCACTTGTCGCGCGCGGCCTGGGTCACCTGCCCGGTTTGGCCGCCCATTTGCATTAGCATCCAGGTGGCCCCGGTGTTAATCGATAGGTTTAAAATATCGGTTATGCTGTGCAGGCCGGGGCCGCCGTCTTCTTCGATGTTGGTAATGCTGTGACCATCGAGCTCCCAGTGGCCGGGATCATTGTAGGTGGTGCTCGGCTTGATGGCGCCGCTGTCGAGCGCTGCCGATGCCGTCAGGGTTTTCATTATCGAGCCGACTTCCAGCGGTGAGCTGACGGCGGCGTTATTAAATAAGTTGGCGTCGCTGACGTTAAAATACTGGGACGGTTCGTAGGTTGGGTAGTTGGCCATGGCTTTAATGGCGCCGGTGTTAGGATCCATTATCAGGGCGCTGGCGCCGGGGCTGCTGGCCCGCTGCGTGCCGGCTTTCAAGATTGTTTCCAGTGTTTTTTGCATCCCGAGATCAATTGTCATCACTAGATCCTGGCCGGGTCTCGGATCGACCTGGACATTGTCGCGGCTAGCCGCCAGCGGTACGCCTTCGGCGTCGGTAATAGCTTTGAGCTTGCCTGGTATGCCCATAAGTGTCTTATCTAGCGCCTGCTCGAGTCCGTAGTTCCCCTTGCCGTCGTTATTCACAAAACCCAGCACCTGGGCGGCTAAAGAGCCCTGCGGATAGGTCCGATAGTCTTGAGCCTGGGTACCGATGCCCGGTAATTTAAGGGCGGCAATCTGTTTTTTTTGGTCTTCACTGACGCGACGGGCCAGCACTACGTAGCGGCTGTTTTTGCTTTTCATGGCTTTTTCGTACTCGCCACCGTCGGCTTTAGTAATAGCAGCCGCCTTAGCAGCGGTCTCTGGAGCATTTTTGATAAAGGCCGGGTCGGCATAGAGTGTATAGAGTTTTTCGTTTAGCACCACTGGAACTGTGCCACTGCCGCTTTTAGCCGAAATTATGCCCCGCGGGGCTGGAATAATATATTCTTTTAACTGGTCAGATAGGGCCTGGGCGCGGTAGTGGTCGTGGCGGATAATTTGCAAATAAAAAAGCCGGGCGATGAAAACCACCATAATAAAAATCAAAACGCCGTACCAGATGGATAGGCGTTTAGCAGATTGAGGCGTTTTTGGCGCCGGCGCCGGGTTTAGGCTTGGTGTCATCAATTAATTATTGACTGATGCTGCCCGTCGGTGCAACCGAAACCAGCCCCTTGGCGGCATCACTATTAGCTACCCTCTCGAGCGACTGCAACCTAGCCGAGCTGACCTCCAGATTGGCTTTTTGGTCTTTGAGCTCCGATTGCTGCTGTTGCAGGCTGTTGATAGTGTAACCGTAGCTATTGGTCTTGGTGACCTGCGTTAGATACAGCAAGCCGATCAAACAAGCCAAAACTATTAAGATGATAGTGTTACTGACCGGTCCCAATGTGCGGCTGACGGCCACAAACGACACGGCATTTTGGCCGCGGCGGGCATAACCAGATTTAGAAGCGGCGACTGAGCTTGAATATGTCATATATTTTTTGTTTCTATTTTTATTTTTGCTTGCCCCTTACCTTTTCTGAGTGGAGTAGTCTGTAATCAGATTACGGAACTTCATGAAAAGGTGTGGGGTGTTTTCCAGGGCCCGGCCGCATTTTCTTTTAGGGTAAATACGGCCGAGCAATAATCCCGGTGATCTTATGCTAGTGTATGACCCTTACGGGCACTCTAGCGGCACGGGAGTTTTTGTACTCTACCTTGATTGGCATGAGTTTTCTAGACCTTTCTATGTTTTTATTTTGGCTACGGCCCGCAGTTTTGCACTGCGAGCGCGCGGATTTAAAGCTATTTCTTCGGCCTTGGCGGTAATCGGTTTTTTGCTTAGTAGGCGAATTTCGGCCTCATAGCCCTGCCCCGCCGCCTCTTTGAAGGCTTGCTTGACTAAGCGGTCTTCCAGGCTGTGGAAGCTGATGACTGCCAGACGGCCGCCGGGCTCCAGCAGCTGCAGCATCAGCGGCAAGCTGTCTTGTATTTGGGCCAGTTCGTCATTGACGGCTATCCGCAGCGCCTGAAAAGTTCTGGTCGCCGGATGGGTCTTGCTGCGAAAACGGTAAGTGCTGGCCACAACTTTGGCCAGCTGGTCAGTGGAGTGGATCGGCCGGTTAGTCACAATCTTCGCTGCTACGGCTCGGCTTTTTGGCTCCTCGCCGTAGTTTTTTAAAAGATTGGCTATTTTCTGCTCGTCCCAGTGGTTAACAATCTCGCCGGCAGTTAAATGCTGCGAGTTGTCCATCCGCATATCAAGCGGCCCGGGGCGAACAAAGGAAAAACCGCGTAGTGCTTGCTCAAAGTGCAGTGAACTTACACCGAGATCGGCCAAAATTAGGTCGAAACGTTTCCCCCGCTCTACCAGCTCCTGGCTGGCTGCTAAAAAGTCGCTTTGTAGGATATCTATGTCCTTGAACTTTTTTTTCAGCATTTTGACGGCTTCGGGATCTCTATCTATGAGTAGAGCCTGCTTGGGCGCCCGGGTGAGTTCTAAAATGGCGCCGGCGTGGCCACCCAATCCGGCGGTCAAGTCTAGGTACGACTCGCCGGCTTTGGGGGCCAGTAGATGGAGTACCTCGCGCAGCAGCACGGGGTTATGGACAATTTTTTGTTTTGGCATTCTCGTTTTTGTTTTGGTGTTTTTGTTTTTGCAAGATCACCTATTCAGCAGCCAGTTTTTTGTTTTTGGATTGTTTTTTGTTTTTGTTTATCCGCCTAAAAGGCGAATTAGGAGCTTACGGCGCGAAATAAATTTCTTGCCATAGGCTCTAAAGTTCTTGTGAGAGACTTTGTGAGGTGGAGTTTTGGGAGGTGTTACGTTTAAAAATGTACAAGGGTGTTTTTAACGATGTTACCCTATATACCACCGACTGACTGCCAAATAGCTGATCTCGAAGTGTCTATTTGGTTTTGGTTACCGCCGAGTTTTTAAGATGCGAAGGCTATTTACGGTTTGGCCATCAGGCGCCAATAGCGCCCTGCCCTGACGGCTACGACGTCGCGGCTGATACCGGCGTGGTCCAGCAGGTGCTGTTCCAGCGTGATTCTGCCCTGACGCGCGTCAATGACACCCTCAATCCTGCCCATTCTGAACTGGACGTTAAGATCAGCCGTCTGCTCGTCGAGGATATTCCCCTGCAGCTGCGGCTCGACCTGTTCGTCCCAGACGGACTTAGGATAGAGGTGTAAATAGTTTTTAAAACCTTTGGTTATAACTACGCCGCTGTCAAACTCGGCTCGAAGTTCGGCCGGAATGCCCAGCCGCCGCTTGTCGTCAAGTTTTCTTTCGAAGTAGTCTCCCATTGGTCCCTTTTTTAATAGTGGTTTTTATTTTTGGTGAGGAGCTATTTTGGCTACCCACGTTTACCCACTAAGCTGAGTGTACAGGCCCTATCTACCCACAAGCAAGCACTTTATAAAAAAAGCTCCCCTGTCGTAGGGGCACTTATCCACAGAAAGTGGTGAGTTTACAATTTATGCGCAATATGTAGCGGTTTGGGGTTACCAGATAGCGCTAGGTTAGCCGTTGGACTTGGGTTCGAGATTTTTCATATTTGCGGTGGCATCCAGCTGAAGCACCGTATCTCCGGGGTGAATCTCCCCTAGTGTTTGAGCTTGCTTAGGGAGCTGTCTGTTAAGAGCGGCTACCTTTTCTTGGAACTCTACTCCGTACGGATCTAGGTCCGGATAGGCTTTATTGACAATTTCCGTTAGAGTATCGCCACCTTGGACTGTATAGCTATTGTAGTGTCGCTCTGGATGTTCAGCCCTTGGGTTTTCGACCGTGGGCCCTGTGCCCTGAACTCTATCCATTGCCGTATTAGCTGCTACCCCTGCACCTATAACCCCGGCGGCCAACAAAGTGACTCCGCCAACCCGGCGTCTCTTAAATTTAGGGTCTTGATTAAATTTCTTACCAGTTAGTTTTTCAGCTTCGGTTGCCATAACAGTTTATATACTAGCACAAAGTGTTAAAAAGGTCAAGCTTAGTTCTTGGCTTACCCCTTCGCAATCCGGGCGGCGAACCATTTGCCGCTTTGCTTGACAGTCCGCTTCATGCCGCCTTGCCTGTCAACTGCTACCAGGCCAAACTTGGGCCACCAGCCGGTTGACCATTCAAAGTTGTCCAGCAGGCTCCAGTGGAAGTAGCCGATGACGTTAGCGCCTTTCGCATTAGCTTTCTCGATGGCGGACAGTGTTTCTTCTATCCACCATTTACGGTAATGGTCATGCTCATCGGCTACGCCATTCTCGGTCACCAAAATAGGCTGTTTGTACTTTTTAGCTACGTGCTTGATGATCTTATAAATGCCGTCGGGCTCCATGTACCAGCCTAGGTCGTTTAAGGGACCTGGCGGGTTGTGGCGTCGTTTTTTAAACGGTCCGCGGTGGCCTAAGCGGCCGGTTCGATGCGGATCGCGGTTGTAACGCATAGGATTTTTTCTGATAAAACCCTTAAAATAATCTGTAAAGTAATAATTAAAGCCGACAAAGTCCTGGTGCTTTCTGACTCGATTTAAAAACCACCAGTTCCAGACATAATTTGCCAGCGCTGCTACGGTTTTGTCGATCAAATTTCCAGGCCGTTTGGGCTGGTTATTGTTGCATTGTGTGGCTACACCAACCATCAACTGCGGCTCTATTTTTTTAAGCAGCCGATACGTCCGGCGATGGGCTAAGGCCAGATTATAATAGACTTGAGCCGCCTCAATCGGATTATATTTCTGTGGCGGCCAGTGCCCTTCTAAGTAACTCATACCAATATAAGTATTGGGTTCATTTATCGTCAGCACCCATTTGCAGGGCACGACCAAATCTTCGGCAATCCGCTGCACAAAGCGGACAAAGTAGTCTATATTGCGACGATGGACAAAGCCGCCTTTTTGGTCAAACCAGACCGGCAGTGTCCAGTGCCACAGGTTAACCACCGGCTGGATACCCCGTTTTTTAAGCTCGGCGATGTATTTTTTGTAGTGATCGATAGCTTCCTGGTCCCACTGACCTTCTTCAGGCTCAATCCGCGACCATTCAATGCCAAAACGCAGCGCGTTGAGATTGAGTTTTTGGGCAATGTCAAAATCTTCTTCGTAGCGCTGATAATGTTCGACGCCGCGGCCGCTAATGTAGTTGGCTGGATCCTCGGCCTGGTCTTTTATCTCTTTCCAGGTAGGTAGCCAGTGAGCCAGCCTTTTTTCAGCCGTTGCCGCCAGCTCATTGGCGTGAGCCTGCTCCCACTGGCTCCACTGGTTATGGTTGCCGCCCTCGACTTGGTGCGCCGACGTACTAGCGCCCCACAAAAAACCCTCTGGAAATTTAGAATTTTTATTTTTTGCCATTACCAACATTGTAGCAAACCGCTTTCCCTCAAGCCGCTATAGCTTCGACATCTACTTGCAATCTTATAAAATACATTCTAGTGGAAGAAGTTAAGCCAAAACCGCCAACGGAATATTATTTTGATGTCTTAAACGGCCAAGAGTTATTGGGGGGAGTGGCTCTAGAAGTACATATTGAGGCAGGCGGTCATCCGGCTGATGTCCACCCACTTGCCGATGTTTCAGATCCGGATTTTGAATTGCCGGATTTAGAATACGAACGACTCCAGGATAAGTGGGATAGAAGCGACTATATAAATTTCACTAAATGGTTAGCTGATATTGCCTTGAAAAGCAGGGTGCCAACCAGAAACCAAAAAACTATCAATGAAAAATATTTTTATCGAGCTAGAGTCCTGGGTCTTGCGGCCAGCTTTAATCGTAGTCCCGGTACTGTGTTTGAGAGAATGTTTGGCACATTCAGAAATCTATATACAGAAGCCGAGATACCCGGGACTCACCGTATTCATGACTTTAATGATATCACCTTTGAGCAAGCGGTTGTCATGGTCGGGGAATTAGGAGAAGCCTTAGGTCATGCTCCAAAGTTTAGAGAGATTGAAAGAGAATACCGCCGGACAGGGAAAATCCCCTCACCCCATATGTTCCTTAAGCATTTTTCCGAGGATGGTAAAAGTGGATATATCCGTGTAGTAGAAGCTGCGGGCTACAAGCTCGTTTGGGATGCTAATGATGCGCTTGAGTGGGGCTCGGATTTCATGGAACAGCACATAAGGGTACCGAAAGAAGAAGATATAAATGATGCTTCCCGCGATAAAACTGGACCTGGCCGGAGGATATGCCGGAAATTATTCGGCTCCATACCCGCTTTTCAACAAGCTTTACTAGAAACTCGAGGTATAGGATCCTACTTAATACTAATGAAGTCAGATCTGGACAAAATAGAAGCTGAGTTGGATTTACGAGAATCTGAGCTAAAGTCCGACTTAGAACGAATGGATTCGGAAATAGACGAAATAGAAGCCGGGTTGAATTTACGAGAATCTGAGCTAAAGAAAAAGGAGGCTATGTTAAAGGAAAGGCTGTCTAAGCTGGAGGAGGAGCGAAGAAAACAAATAAAAAAAATGATTGGAAAGATTTTAGCTGGAGACCAAGATGAAGCGCTTCTATTAGAAATTGGAGGAGAGATTCAAGGTGCTTTAGACTCAGGTGAGGTGCCTACCCGTCTTTTCATGGGGGCTAAGACTCCCAAAACTATAATGAAACGCTTTGGAAGATATCAGATCTTAACAGAATTGCTACCTGCCCTGTCCGCTGATGAAAGAATAAATTTAAGCATCATCGAGATAAAAGTCCCAGAAATAGCCAGGCGAATGCGGCTACAAGGTAAGACTATAGCTCCCAGAACTCTTAAAACAATGTTGCCGTTTTTTGAATAGTTCTGTCCAGTCGGGGCTTTGAATAAATATTAGGCTTTGGAGTGCATAACTAGTTCGTCGGCTAATGGTCCGCTCCAGGCTAACCAGACATTCCCATCGTCAACAACGCCCTTTTCCAGAACTTCGGCTAAATTTTTATCATTCCCTTCAAGCGCCAGTCTACTCTCCTTAATTGGCTTGGTTTTACATGGTATGCTAATGGTAAATGGGTAAAGTCAATCCGGCTCCGAGAGCCTTTTATGATCCAGCACGCACCTACGATGATAATTTCGATAATGGCCCTTTCACGGTTTTTGAGGATGAGAAACCATATACCAACAAAGGCGAACCAGAATATACTTTTTTAGGTAAGCCAATATATTCGCCTCTGGGCATAGCAGCTGGGCCTCTGCTTAATAGCAGACATATTAAATACGTATTCAGTCGAGGCTTTGACGTAAACGTTTATAAAACTCAGCGGACAGTGAGCTTTAGTGCCAATGAATTTCCGAATGTGCTGTACCTAGACATTAAAGGCGACCTGACAATTGAAAAATCAAAGCAGGCACTGACAGGTAGAAGCCGGGCCAAAGGATCGCCGAAGCACTTCTCTATTACTAATTCTTTTGGTAATCCTTCGCGCGGACCGGGTTTTTGGGTACCCGATATGAAAAAGGCCTTAAGTAGTCAGCGCAAAGGTCAGCTTTTAATCGCTAGCGTTGTTGGTACTGTGAAGAAAGGCTTTACTGATAAGGATTACTTTGATGATTTCGCTAAGGCCGCTCAGCTTGCAGCCAGCACCGGAGTAGAAGCAATTGAGGTTAATCTTTCATGTCCTAATGTTGCCACCGAAGGGATACTCTGCTATACGCCAGGTTCAGTTTTGGCAATAACGGAGGGGGTTAAGGAAAGGATTGGCAAACTACCGTTAATTCTTAAGCTGGGCTATTTTAGTAATGATCAAGAAAAATTATTAGTTAAAACGCTTAGAGATGTCGGTCCTTATATGTCCGCCGTTTCGGCTATAAATACTATTCCGGCACCGGTTGTTAATGAAAATGGCGATCAAGCTTTGCCGGGGCCAAATCGCTTAATTAGCGGAGTATGTGGGTCAGGTATTAAATGGGCCGGTTTAGACATGGTCAGTCGTTTAAGCCGAATCCGTAAAAAACTAGGTCTTAATTTTGAGATTATTGGCGTTGGGGGAGTAATGAGCCCAAAAGATTTTCAACAGTATCGTGACATGGGGGCCGATATTGTAATGACGGCGACTGGGGCTATGTGGAATCCTCTCCTAGCTCACGAAATTAAGCAGTATTTAAACTCCAGATAATAATAAATAACGTTTTTTTAGCTACTGTTTGCGGCCAGGAATTTTTTAACTTTGTCGAGCATGGCCTTATCTATGATTTTGGCTTCCGATAAAACTTTGAGGGCTTCGCTTAGTGTAATGACAGAATGCAGGCGGTAGCCCTTGTCGGCCAGGTTTTTCGCAGCGCCTTGTTCACGATCGAGCAGTACTACCACATCTTTGACCAGAAGACCTTCTTTTTCAAAAGGCGCGATGACCTCGAGTTTAGATGCCCCGTCAGTCGTCATATCGTCAACCACGACGATAGTTTCGCCGGCTTTATATTCGCCCTCTATTAGTTTTTTAGTGCCGTAATCTTTGACTTCCTTGCGGGTATAAATCCATGGCTTTTCGTTAACCGCCGAAATAGCCGCGACGATTGGCAATGCCGAGTACGGTACGGCCGCCATGCGCTGGAAGTCCAGTCCCTCCAGCAACTGGGCGTAGGTCTTCGCCACTTGTTTCATTACTTTGGGGTATGACACCAAGATTCTAAGGTCGATATAAATCGGCGAAACCATGCCGTTTTTGAGGGTAAATTCGCCAAATTTTATACCACCGATTTTGCTAAGCTGGATAATTAATTCCTTGTTGTCCACTGCCGTGCTCCCCTAGGCCCGTTCTATCTCTGTTATTAAATCATTATACGCTCCGAGAGGATCTTTGGCCTGCGTGATTTGCCGCCCGATAACTAGCAGATCGGCGCCGTTTTTTATGGCGACGGCCGGAGTAGTTACCCGGACCTGGTCGTCGCGGTGGGCCCCTGTGGGGCGGGTACCTGGAATCATGGCGAATAAGTTTTTAGTCTTGGGGTCTTTTTTGATAGCCCCGACTTCGAGCGGCGAAGCCACAATGCCAGCTATACCGGCTTCGGCAGCGGCGTAGGCCAGTTCCATAACTTTCTGCGCAATAGGTACGTGGAAAATTTCCTCTCCCTCCTGTTCTGCGATGGAAGTCAACACAGTCACGCCCAGCATCTTAATATCCCCGGCTTCGGTTTGGGCCAACCTCATGGCTTCAGTACCGGATGCTGTGTGTATAGTTATGCCAAACGGCGGGTGGCCAAAACTTTTAAGGTTTCTAACGGCGGCTTTAACGGTATTGGGAATATCATGGAGTTTGACATCAGCCACCCACTGCAGGTTATGGGCGGCGGCCAGTTCAGCGCAGTAACGCCAGCTGGTAGCGCTGGAAAGCTCTAGTCCCAATTTTATATATTTAGCGCCGGCTACTTGAGCCAATTTAGCAAACTTTACAGCCTCTTCATCTACTGAAGTATCGATTGACAATATAATCTTCTGTCGCGCTTTTGAATCGCCCATATGCACCCCATTATGCAGATATGTTAAACTGGCAACAAGTATTTGACGGGGAGATCATGGAAAAACGTCTGCATATTTTAAGCGGCAGTCACAGTATCGACCTGGTCCAGAAAGTTGCCAAAAGATTGAAGTCGCCGCTCCATCCCTTAAAAATGGAGAGATTTGCCAACGGCGAAATAAAATACCAGCTTGAGGAGTCGGTCCGCGGCGGTAATGTGTTTGTTTTTCAGACGCACAGCCAGCCGGTAAACGACGCGATTGTTGAACAGGCGATTATTATAGACGCCGCCAAACGGGCCTCGGCCAAAAATATTACGGCTGTTTGTCCATATTTGGGTTATTCGCGCCAAGACCGCAAGGCCTACGGGCGCGAACCGATTACGGCTAGGCTAGTGATTGATATTTTAGCGATGGCTGGTGCTGATAGGATAGTCGCCGTAAATCTGCATAGCGGTCAAACCCAAGGTTTTTTTAATGGACCCTTCGATCACCTAACCGCCCTGCCGGTGCTGGCGAAGTATCTAAAGAAGAAATTCAATGGCGGGGCGGTTGTAGTGTCGCCTGATTCCGGCAGAGTGAAGTTAGCCGATCGTTATGCTAAGCAAATAGGGGCGGATCTGGCTATTGTTCACAAGCGACGCGCCGAAACCAACAAAGCTGAGGCCCTTGACGTGATTGGCGAAGTGGCTGGGCGAGACTGCATAATAGTCGACGACATGATTGACACCGGCGGTACTATTTGCGCCGCCGCCGATCTGCTAAAGCGGCGCGGTGCGCGCAGTGTTTCGGCGGCGGCCAGCCACGGCCTATTTTCGCCACCCGCCCAGCAGAGTCTGGCTGCCTCGGCGATTGATTCGATCGTGGTCAGCGACACAGTGCCACTGTCTATAAAACTGTCCAAGCCAAAAATCGAAGTAGTTTCAGTGGCGGCTCTTTTGGCGGCCGCCATTAAAGCCATTCACGAAGAAAGTTCGGTCTCGGCCATCTTTGACGGCAGTAACCAAATATAGCGTCTTACAAACCAAGGGTCTTTAGACCGTTGACGCTAGCGATATCGCTGAGGGTGTCTATATCGTAAATGTGGCAGGCCTCCAGCAAAAAGTGAAGTTCCGTCCACATGTCGCCATCGTTAAATGGCTTATAAATGTCGCTAATGTTATCGGTGCCCAGTCCGACACTCAGGCCGGCTGCCACCATTTCGTCTACCGGCGTCACGGCGTTGTGCGATGGGGCCAGCACTTCACTGCGCGGGCTGTCGATCCAGGCTACCGGACAAGCCACCACTTTAATATCGGCTTTCTTCATCTGTTTATATAATTTTTGACGATAGGCCTTCGGTTGGGCGGCTACCGATAAACAGTGAATGGCTGTTACCTTCCCTTCGTAGCCGTGCTCCAAGGTTTTTTTGACCAGTAGTTCGGTATCGCGCTGCCGGGGAGAATTAAATTGATCCACGTGAACGTGGAGCAATTTTTTGCCGTTTTTCTTGGCGGTTTGGAACAGTATATCCAGATGCTCGGCTTCCCTGCCCTTATCTTTTTCGAGTAAGCCGCCAATGATGTCTGCATACTGGGCGCCAATTTCAAACCAGCGCTTGGCCTCGGGCTCTATCACGCCCTTCACCACTTGGTTTATAAAGACGATTTTTATGTCCTTTTTGAAGTTATCGCGCAGTTTTTGGGAGGCAAGGATGGCTTTGTCTTTAACTACCGGGTCGACATCGATAAAGCTGCCAATGGCCTGCACGCCCTGTGCACACATACTTTCGACTACTCTGGCCATATTGCTATAAATATCGCCTACGCTGGCTTTGGCTTTATATTGATCCGGAAAATCCCATTTTTGCTGAAGCGTGGCGCTGGTAAGTTTGTAATTTGTCTTGTTCAAAATATAGGCCCGGTCTATATGGGCGTGGGCATTTACAAAGCCGCCGCGCGCGCGAATTTTTTTTAGCAGTAAGTCTTTGGGGTCAATAAAATCTTGCATATTTTAAGCCAATGTATTTATTAAACAATGAATACCGCCGCCGGCTTTTATAAACTCGCTAACGTCAACCTGGTGGACGCGTAGTCCCTGCGCATCTAGCTGTTTATGAAAATCGGCCGGCGTAGCACTGTGCACTATGATATCCTGCCCGCTGACAAAAGAGTTGGCGGCGTAGGCGTTGGCGGCTTCTGCCGACATTAGAAATAGATTAGGAATGATCCGCATAAGCCGATTCTGCGAATTCCTGGAAAAAGCCGGCGGATAGTAAAAGGCTGTTGCCTCGTCAATTACCAAAAGAGCCATATCCAGATGATAAAAATAGGGGTCTACCAGCCGCAGCGGTACCACGTCCATATTAAGTTTACGCGCCAGTTCTTCACAAGTTGCAGTGGTGGCCCTAAAGCCGGTACCGATTAAAAGTTTGTCGCCAAACAAAAGCGCGTCGCCTCCTTCAAACGGAAAGACATTGGATAAGGCTCTCAGGCGAAAGTCGTGCCGGCGGAACCAGTCGCGGTAGTAAACCCTCTCTTTGGCCCGCTGAGGGTAGCGGAAGTTAGCCAGCAGAACCGTCCCGTCCTTAACGATGCCTTGGTCGGTGGCGAAAACCATATCGGGCACGTCCGGTTTTTGTTCGATAACCTCAACCTTGATTTTCAAGCCCTCAAGAGTTTTTACTAACTCGTCCCATTGGTGCATAGCCCGAGGCTGATCGACCCTGTAAGGCCGCATATGCGGGTTGATGATGTAGTCGACGGTGAAATGGGTCGGGCGGCACAGCAGCACGCGTTTTATCTGGGCCGCGCCCATGCCCTAGACTTTTGCCCCTTGAAGCTTGGCGACTACTTCTTGGGCAACCGAAACTGTAGTGATCAGCGGCGTGCTATTTTTTACGGCTTTTTCACGGATAATTTGGCCGTCAGTCTTTTCGCTTTGCTTGGCCTGCTCTGGCCGATCGGCTGACGATATATTGATAATTAGGTCGAAGCGGTTGGCGTCCAATAAGTCCCCGAGGTTCGGCTTTAGCTGGGGGTGGCTGATTTTATTAACCAAAATTGCTTCTATGCCGTTGGCTTTGAGTAGCTTTGTGGTTTTATAAGTGGCATAGAGCTGGTAGCCCATCTCGTTTAGGGCCTTCATTTGCGGCAGAAGTTTGAGTTTCTTGTCACGGCCGCCGATGGCCAGCAGCGCCGTGCGCCGTCGGCGCTGGGCTAATTTCATCTGGAAGGTATAGTGTTCGATGAAGCCGGCCGAGGCGTTTTGGTTAAACTGGTTGTTGTCCTTCATGAAAGTTGCCAGCTTTTCATCAAAAATTGTATTGGCTGTTTCAATCGCCACGGCTTCGACCGAGCCTTTGTAGAGCTTTAGAGTAACAATGCCGGTGATTTTATCGTTGACCTTATCCTGGTAGGCATTTATGTCTTCCATCAGCGGCTCGAACCATAGCGCCCCGTAGCATAAATAGGCCCACTTCTCGTCTAGAATCGTCTTGAATTCATTTTCCAGCCTGGTCGAGGTGTAGCGCTCCAGCGCCTTGTGGGCAGTAATTATAGTTTCGGCAGCCGGGGCTTCATAGACTCCCCGGACTTTCAGGCCGATGACTCTGTCTTCCAGCAAGTGGACAATGCCGACAGCATGGGCGGCAGCCCGTTTATTAAGATGTTCGATTAACTGCACCAGTGACATTTGCTTATCCTCGACTGCTACCGGCCGTCCCTTTTCAAATTCAATCCGTATATATTCCGGTTTAGTCTTGGCCTTTTCCGGAGTCCGGCAAACCTGCAAGATATTCTCTAGCGGCGGGATAAGTTCCGGGTTCTCGATTTCGCCGCCTTCACCTGTTACGCCCCACATATTATCGTCATAAGAATAAGGTTTTTCCTTGGTTTGCTTTACCGGTATGCCGTGCTTACGGCAGTACTCCAGCTGTTCGTCTCGCCCCATTCCCCATTCGCGCACCGGTGCGATTACTTTAATGTCGGGGTTAAGGGCTAGCGCCGAGCCTTCGATGCGGATTTGGTCATTGCCTTTGCCGGTAGCGCCGTGGGCAATAGCGTCAGCGCCTTCCCGGGCGGCGATTTTGACGGCCCATTTGGCTAGCAGTGGCCGGCCCAAAGGTGTCGAAAGATAGTAGCGGCCCTGGTACATACCGTTAGCCTTAATGCTGCGGGCAATATATTCATCGGCAAATTCTTCACGGGCATCTACGACGATGGCTTTGACGGCGCCGAGTTTTAGAGCTTTTTTGCGGATCTCTTCTAAATCATCGGCCTGCTGGCCAATATCAACAGTCAGGGCGATAACCTGCGCCTTGTACTCATCCTGTATCCATTTGACCATGGTCGATGTGTCCAGACCGCCGGAATAGAGCAAAACAACCTTTTTAACCTCGCCCTTGCGCCCTTCGTGGGAGGCTACTTTGATATAAGTATTTTTACTATTTAATGCCATTTTTAGCGAAATCTGCGTTTTTTTAGGGCGTTTTTTATAAATTTTCCCTCCAAAAAGACCGAATTCTCTAAAAAGCTTAGTTTGGCTAGGGTGGAAAGTCAAGCCGCTAACGTTGTTTATTTTGGCGAACTTTAGATTTCGGTGGAGTCGCCTATGCCGAGGGTTATTATTTCGAAGCTAAAGCCGTAATTTTTGGCGAAGCTGGCAACGACTTCCGGTTTGACGCCTATGTAGTCGTAGTGGATTGGGATGACTTTATTGGCTTTCACATCTTTGGCAAAGGCCAACGCGTCTTTGATCGATACGTCCGGTCCGGCGATTGGCAAAGCAAGATTTGGGAACTCAAAGCCCATAAGCTCTACCCCATCGCCAGGGTGGAAGAGTTTTTTGTTAATTAAATAACCGGTGTTTTGCGGCCCCTTGCTGCCGTCGGGCATCAGGCAATGCGGCAGCTCAATAGCTTTTAAGCCCAGGCTGCCGGCACTAAATTCTTCCCTGTCGTGAACAATTTTTACATCGCCTTTTATTAACTTCGCGGTGCTGGCGTTGGCGTGAATAATTGCCCCGGCTGCCCGCAGCTGCTCACATAGCGGCGCGTCAAAATGATCAGCGTGTTCATGGGTGTAAAAAACGGCGTCTAGCTTGCCGAATTTGTTCAATCGCCCCGCTTCGGCGCCGCTGGGGTCAATAAGAATGCGGCTATTGCCTTCCTCCACCAAAAGACAGCTTTGGAAATACCTAGTTATCTTCATCTTTTTATTATAACCCTTGGCGAGCGGAGTTGACTTAAGGATTCTCGGCTTCGGATTCCATTTTGTCTAGACGGGTATAGTAATCGGGCATTTCTTTGAGGTGTGCCCAGGCAATCCGGCCAGTGAAGAGCGGGTCGTCTTTAGTGACATTCGTGGCATCTCCCCAAAGACTGCCATGCTCCTGCTCTACTTCCAGCCCGCGGCGGAATTCTTCCAGCTTAACTTCATCCCAGCTGATACCAATCTGGCCGCCGATCTTTTTTGCCTCGTCCGTCGAAACTTTGCGCTCTTTCATGGTTTTATTATATCCCCAAGGCCTGAATCTGGGTGGGTTCTAATCATAAATCACTTGACTTGTTAAGTATCCCCTGCCCTCATTTATATAGCTCTTTGCCTTTTTGTTTGCGTAAATCTTCTTCTTTTTGGTTGAGCCTATGTTGGATCCAGGGTTGTGTAGTGCCATTCACGGTCTGGGATACCGGAAGAGCGGATTCAGCTAGTTGCTGCCCGTTTTCCCTAATTTTTTGGGATCTTAACCAAGAACCCATTCCTAGAAAAAAGGAGCTCCACCCTGCTGTAAAATCCACTATTATTTTATTGTCGAGGTCCATTCTGTGGCCTCTTGAAGTAGCCATCCAGGCGCCAGCCACAACAAGGGGGCCTATTGCGCCTCCCACTCCTATTCTTCGCCAAAGACGCTCCCTCCGAATAAAGTGTTCGTTCTTGCTTTCCAATTCACTCAGAGAGCTAAGAAGCGCAACGTTCATGTCATAGACTTCATTCCCCGGAAGCCCTATATCATCGCTTATGGTTGGAGCAAGTTCTGTCATGTTAAGTATCCCCTGCTCCACTACGGATCTTGATAATTCAGTCATTTTAGGCATTCTTTCAAGAGTTCTGGGAATTCGTTAGTTTTCATATCTTTAAGTGTGAAGTGGCCATAATTGTGGAACTCCCTGTACTCAAAGTTTTTTAGTTTCTTCCTCAATAGTTTAACCGTGCTCTGCATTTCAGGTTTATCGTTATCTGAATGGAAGACTGTCAGGCCTTTGGTTCTGGCGGTCATATTGCTGTCAATCTCAAAGTCAAAGAACTGCGGGATACTTTCTTTTTCTACGTCCAGATAGGGCGCTACTAGCACCACCTTTCCTACTTTTAGGTCCGGGTGGTCGCTAAGATAACGAATCCAAAAGCCGCCACCGGTACTGTGACCAACGAGAATTGTCTCTGGCCCAATTTGAAATCGTTCTACCTCCTTAACCCAGTGTTTCCACTCAGGAGCAAAGGCAAATTGGACCTCCGGTGTATCAGCCTTAATGTCTTTTACCAGCAGCTGCTTTTGTAGCCACGGGAACCAGTGAGCATTTGATGCACTGGGAATAGTCGGATCATAATACTCCGCTTTTCCCGGTCGGCCGTGTAAAATAATCGCGTTCTTCATTTGGTCCTATTTTATCTTTTGAAGGATGTCGGAGATAGCAGCTCTTTTCTGCTGAGTGGTGTCGCGGTTACGGACGGTAACGGTGTCGTCTTCTAGGGTTTGGAAGTCGATAGTTATGGTGTGGGGAGTACCAATCTCATCCTGTCTCCTATATCTTTTGCCGATGTTGCCGTTGTCGTCCCACATCACAGTCCCCTGCACTTCTTTTTTGAGCTTCTCGTAAACTTCGCGAGCTTTTTTGACAAGCTCCAGCTTGTTTTTGAGCAGCGGGAAGACTGCAACTTTGACCGGGGCTAAATGGGCTGGCAGTTTTAAGTAGATTCGCTTTTCCCCGCCCTGTTCATCTTCGGAATAGGCGTTAGATAGAACGGCCATGACGTGGCGGTCTAAGCCAAAGGTTGGTTCGATGACGTGCGGAATAAAAGGCTTGCTGCCATCTTTAGGTCGATATTCGAGATTTTTGCCGGATGCTTTTTGGTGATTTTTTAGGTCAAAGTCTGTGCGATATGCCAAGCCGGCTACCTCGTCAAAGCCAAGCGATGGGAAATCGTAATAAAAATCGATGGTGCGCTTACTGTAGTGGGCGCGGTCTTCGGCTGGGACCTCAACCTCTTTAATTTTGGCTTTATCCAGCCCTAGCTTGTTAAACCAGGAGTGCATGTCCTTTTGCCACTTTGCGAAACTCTTCTCCCAATCTTTAGGTTCGATGAAGTATTCGAACTCCATGATTTCGAATTCACGAGCGCGGAAAATAAAATCGCGCGGACTAATTTCGTTACGAAAGTTACGGCCGACTTGGGCGATACCAAATGGCAAATCCGGGGAAAAACTATCGATGATATTTTTGTAGTTGGTGAACATCCCCTGCGCAGTCTCGGGTCGCAAGTAGGCTGCTGAATTCTCGTCCTCCAATGGTCCGACATTAGTCTTGAACATCATGTTAAACTGCCGCGGCTTCCCAAAAGTATTTGGCTTGCCGCAGTTAGGGCACTTGCCCTTATCGATTTTATCTCCGCGGAAGCGGCCACCGCAGTTTTTACACTCGACTAGCGGGTCGTGGAAAGTGTCAAGATGGCCGCTGGCCTGCCAGACTTTGGGGTTCATTAAAATGGAAGTGTCGATGAGGTACATGTCGTCCCAGCCATCGACAAAGAACTTTAGCCATTCATTAACTATATTGCGCTTCAGTACCGCCCCAAGGGGGCCGTAGTCCCAGGTGCCGGCCAAGCCGCCGTAGATTTCACTGCCCTGGTAAATAAAACCACGGCGTTTGGCCAGCGAAACAATATCTTCTAATTTAACTTCGCTCATTGACTACAGATTATACCCTGACGTGGGTGCGGAGCATAGTTTGGATGATAGGGGCACAGGCCTCGGCCAACTTTGCGGCACCCTTCACGCGCTGGATGGTCTGCGGCCGGTCTGATCTAAAGCCGAGACGCAGGAATTTTATATGGTTGGCGCTCAAGCTGCCGCGGCTGGCCGGTTCAAAACTCATTTGTTCAAGGTTGACGTTGTAGGTTTTAGAGTCGGCTAATTTGGTGCCGGTGGAACCAGTGTGCAGATTTGGTATGTGGCCGGCCAATTTGAGTAGCTGCATCTCAAACCAAAGTTGGGTTAAGCCGGTATCCAGCGCCGGATCATCAAGCGCCGCCAGGCTTTGGTCAAGCAGTTTAAAATAGGCTGCTTCCGGTTCATCTTCGGTGGCCCGGTTGATAATTCTCAGCAGTTCGTAGGCCAGTTGAGTACGCTCGATGTCTTTGACGATGTTGCCGTAGTGGCGCACCAAGCGCGACGATATTAACGTATTAAGCTCGCTGCGACCAACAATTAAAGTTAGATCGCTGATACTAAATAGTTCGATGCCTCCGGCCAGTTTACTTTTGCTTTTGCGCACTCCCTTGGCGATAGCCCGTACTTTGCCATGGTCGGCTGTTAAAAAGCTCAAGATACGGTCGGCTTCGCCGTAGTCTGTTCTGGTTAAGACAATCCCTTTCGTCACAAACTGTCTCGATCTGCGCGACAGACTGTCCTGCCCCGCAGCAAAGCTGCTGGCACTGCCAGTCTTTTTAGCGCTGCGCTGTGTTGCCATCTGCGGTACTCCTTCAACGTAATATTATATACGTCTCAGTATGTTCCTCGCTGGCGCCTTGCGCAGCATCTAAACGCGAAGCCGAAAATTCACATCTGTTGGTCGTAGAATTTGGTCAACGGACCGGCACAACTGCGTAATGGAGGTCGCTGGCTTGTAATGATAGGCGGCGATATCCAGCTGCAAAGCGCCGACACCAGCGCCAGCGAATTCTTCCACGGGAACGTTGCTATAAATAATCACCGGCAGGTTGGCCCAGTCCGGATAACTGCGCAGTTCATATAAAAACTCGACACCCGAGCGGGCGGCTAGGATCAGATCGAGAACAATAATATCGGGCTGCGCCCCGTCGGCGCTATCTAGAGCGGCTTGGGGGTCGACGTGCCAGTCCACGCTGTGGCCCGAGTGCTGCAAAATCTTTTTGGCGTTGCTGCCCAGCAGATGGTCTGATTCTATAAATAAAATATGAGCCATGGATTAGACGAACACCAGTTGTTTACTGATAGGCACGGCCGTTGCCAGGCCGTGCATACCGCCGTGGGCAGCCGCTCGCAGGGGCTGCCACATGGCCGTGCATAGCATATCGGCAATCAGTACGCCGCTAGCGGCGCCAGCCGGAATTGCCGGCAGCGGCTGGCGGGCTTTGCCAACCAGGCCGCGGGCGCTACGCAAGGTTTTGTCGCTGAGGCCCTGGACATTGCTAAAAACACCGGCTGATATAACGCTGTCGGGGCTGCGGTGGGCGCCCAGCAATAACTTGTAATGCTTTTGCCTCACCTGTGCTGCCTGGGCGCGAATCATACTGGCGCTGAGCACTTGAAGCGCCGCGCTTAGGCTGGGCTGGTGCGCCAGCACTGGTGTGAGGTGATGCTGGACATTTACCAGCAGCTCGGTATCGTATTTTTTGGCGTAGGGACTAAGCTGGTGGGCGACTTCTTCCAGCACAGCGCCAATGGCCACCGGCTCATAGTCCATATCGGTTATCTGGCTGCTTTTTAGTACCAGCCGGTAAGCCTCAATTAGCTGGAGGCCGTTGTCGGCACTTAAGGATATCCGCTCAGCCTGCGCCCGGCTGGCTGCCCGGGCAAAACTAACCTGCTCAAGGACCTCGACACTGCTTTTAATTTGCAGCAGCGGCAAGCTAAGGTCATCACTGAGGGCACCCAGTAGTGCGTACATTTGCGACGTTTGGGCCGCATCCCGATCGACTTTATTTTTTCTCATACCCCTAAGATCTTCTGCTCATGAGTATAGCACTTGGATTAGGCGCGAAATATTGTGATTTTAGCTAAGGACGGGTTTTTATGGCGCGAAAGTTAAGCTGGGTAGAATGGTAGAGTTGAAGTCGTTTAGAAAATCGTTGGACTGGGTATAAACCTGAAGCGTCTTATCGCGGACTTTGATGATAATCATCGAGCCGTTAGTGTCCTGGTCTAGGGCGCCGTCCAGGCGAGTGCCGGGTTGGACATTAGCGACGCCGTTCATTTTGGGTGGGATGATAGCGCTGACTTTGAGACTGCCATCCTTGATTTGTGAGTCATGCTGGGCCAGCACCGAGCTATAATCACTATCGACCAGTTCTATGCGCAACGCGTAAGCTGTTTTACTTTGCAGGCCGGGCACAACAACCGGATAAAAATAGCCGTTGATGGGTTGGTTACTGGCTGATTCGTCGACATAGCCGCTCCAGGTTTTAGGATAGTCGAAGGTGATGGTGCCATAAGTTGTGGGGCCCTTATAGGTTTTGGTTGGTCTTTTTTCCTGCTCGGCAAAAGCTTTTTGCAGTTCGACCGCCTGGACCTTTTTGGCGACTTCGACCGCAGTAACGGCCTTTTTGTCGGAGTTATTTTTAAAGTCCTGGCGGCTCATAAATGCCCAGCCGCCAAAAACGGCCGCCCCTAAAAGCGTCAACGCCAAAACAATGATAATTGCAAATGAGGCAACCGAACCGTCCTGACTTCGTTTTAACATATACGCTTATGTTAAATGACTTACTTATAGATGTAAAGAAATAGGGCGCCGACTTTTTGGGTCGGTTTTTGACCGGGAATTTTGAAGGCGTGGCTAACAAGCCGCAGTGGTTTTTTGGCAGACCGTGAATCGATTAGCCTAGCCAGGCGCTGCATATGGTGGGTGATCAAAAAAACAAACACCCCGTCTGCCTGGCTTAAGTCAGCCCGCCAAAACGAACGCAGCTTAACCCTAACCTGCCGGCCGAAGCGGCGCGTCCGCAGCCACGAATACAGCCATAAAAACGGGTTGATCTCGTAACCGACGGCTTTTAGTCCGCGCTGGGCAGCTAGCACCAGCAAGCTGCCGTCGCCGCTGCCCAGGTCAATAAATACCTGCCCCGGTTTTAAGTCCAACATATCCAGCGCCGCTTGACGGTCTTTTTTCAGAGTCGGTAAAAACGGCGCACCAAACGGGATGACAGAGCCATAGGCCAGTATTAGTAAGACCCCCAGCGCCCAGACGGCCCAGAAGATCCAGTCCAGGGTTCGCATGGTTTAGACTTTTTTGCCCAGGCCTTCGCGGACAGCCTTTTGGTAAAAATAGTAGCCAGGCGTCAGCTGGATAAACATGTTGATTACGCGGTACATCAGCGTTACTGGGATACTCAGCTCGGCCGGGATACCGGTGGCCACCAGCACGGCTGTCATCAAACCTTCATAAATTCCGATACCGGCCGGCAAGACAGAAATTAGGCCGGCAAAATTAGCCACGGAGTAGGCTAAAATAACCGCCCCAACATTCACAAATTCGCCAAAGGCAATATAGACCACGTAAAGGGCGGCGACCTCTGTGGCGTTGGCAATTAGCATATAAATAAATGGCATTTTAAGCGCCGGCAGGTTCTTTTTGAAAATTTCGTAATTATCGTGCAGTTCGTTGAAGGCCTTTTGGGCGCTCAAAATATTAATAGTTTCGGGGTATTTGGGGCGTATCAAATGAATGAGGCTATTTAGGATTTTAGTGATAGCCGTCAGAAACGAATTAATCCGGCTGCGGCTTTCAATGATATAAAGACCGATAAATGTGCCGACGATTAGCAGCGTTATTATTGAGCTGACGATAACCATAATCAAATTGTT
This sequence comes from Candidatus Saccharibacteria bacterium UBA6824, assembly GCA_002452155.1. Classification (GTDB taxonomy): domain Bacteria; phylum Patescibacteriota; class Saccharimonadia; order Saccharimonadales; family UBA10212; genus UBA6824. Next base: position 165,445 of record DKEK01000002.1, read on the forward strand.
GGTATGGCCGCGCAGTGCCAGCAAAAAGACACCCAAAATCAGCAGCGGCTGGAAGCTGGTGAATAGTAGGAATAGTTTCGTAACCTGGGCCAGTGTGGAGGTGGCGGCACTAATACCTTCGGCTCGGGTGCGGACATTAAAATAGGAAATGCCGGACAAGCCGCCGCTAGGCAGGATGTGATTCACGAAGTTGAGCTCCAGCGTGACTTTAAACATCGGCCAATAACGGACCCTCTTGCCCAGCGTGGCAAACAGGCTGCGGTACAGACGGGCATAGGCATCGTAGTTAAGAAATTCACAGGGGATGATCAAAAGCAGGGCCAAGGTGTTGACCCGGCCGAGATTAGTGATCACGCCGCCAATCTGCTTGCGTAGACTATAAATAAGGATGGCCAGCGCGATAAAGGTCGCGATGGTTAGGATCAGTCGCCATTTGGACCGTTTGTTTTTTATGTCTCCGTCAGTCATCTGCATTAGATTATACTGGATTAGATGAGTGAGTTTACGCCAAAAAGTATTTGTATTTTGGGGCGCCAGCCGGCACTGGGGCTGGCTGAGCTGGAAAGCCTGTATGGAGCCGAGCATATAAAGACGCTGCCTGGGGCTGCCCTGATGGATATCCCTGCTGAGGAAATTAATTTCAAGCGCCTAGGCGGCACACTGAAAGTAGCCCGGCTTTTGAATATACTACCGGGAGGCAGTTGGAGGTCCGCCTACGATTATTTGGCGGATAGTATCCCAAAACACTTGCAGCATATGCCCGCGGGCACTTTTACATTGGGGATTAGTGTATATGGCATGGACGTAAAGCCCAAAAAACTTAGCGCCGATTTGTTGTCCCTGAAAAAAATCATTAAAGCTTCCGGCCGCTCGGTACGCATTGTCCCTAATAAAGAATTGGCGCTCAATAGCGCCCAGGTATTGCACAACAAACTGACGCACCGCGGCGCCTGGGAGCTGCTGCTGGTGCGCAGCGGAGGCCAAACGTACCTGGCGCAAACTCTTTTTGTGCAAGATATTGAAGCCTACGCTGGCCGTGACCAGGCACGACCTAAGCGCGACGCACGGGTGGGAATGCTGCCGCCTAAGCTCGGCCAAATATTGATAAATTTGGCCGCGCCAGAAAAAAGTTCCCCGAAAAGAAGCGACGGGAAAAGGAGACCGATCCGGATTTTGGATCCATTTTGTGGCACCGGCGTAATTTTGCAGGAAGCGCTTTTGGTGGGCTATCACGTCATTGGCACCGATATCGATCCCCGAATGGTTGATTATGCCAAAGCCAACATCCGGTGGCTATTTAGAAAATACCCGACCCTTGCTACACAAGTTGTTATTGAGGTCGCCGATGCAACCGCTCATCAGTGGCCACGCTTTAGCTGTGTGGTCAGCGAGGTTTATTTGGGGCGCCCGCTAAAAAGCCTGCCCGAGCCGGCGGCGCTCAAAGCCATAGTTTCCGACGTCAATACCATTACCAAAAAATTTCTGCAAAACCTGGCGCCGCAGCTCAAAAAGGGCCAGACCGTCGCCTTGGCCGTCCCGGCCTGGAAGAGCCAAAATGGTTTTATGCATTTGCCACTACTTGATAATTTAACACCTTTGGGCTATACTCGGAGGAGTTTTGTTCACGCCAAAAACGACGAATTGGTTTACTTCCGAGAAGGCCAGATCGTCGCCCGTGAACTTTTAATTTTAGAAAAGGCAGATAGATGAGTAAGACTAAAGCCGGCGGCACAGCCAAAAATGTCCATAATAGTCCCGGTCAGCGGCTGGGGCTTAAAGTATTTGGTGGCCAGAGCGTCAAAACCGGTGATGTGCTGGTCCGCCAGGTTGGTATGACCAAACGCCCCGGCAGAGGTACATTCGCCAGCCGCAACTATACTATCCACGCCGGCAAAGACGGAGTCGTTAAATTTGCCAGTAGGCGGGTCAAAAAATTCAGTGGCCGATCTGTACCGCGCACCGAAGTCATTGTAGAGTAAGTTATTTATTAAGAACTGCCCGCAGCAGTCCGGTAAAAAGCGGGTGCGGACGGGCCGGGCGCGACAGGAACTCCGGGTGGGCCTGGGTGGTAAGAAAATAAGGATGGTCGATGGCCTCGATCATTTCGACTAAGGTACCGTCGGGCGAGACTCCGCTGCCCTTTAAGCCCCATGCTTCATAGCTATCACGGTATTTATTATTGGCTTCGTAGCGGTGGCGGTGACGTTCGACAATCTTCTCTTGCCCATAGGCTTTCCTGGCGGCGCTACCCCGCTCCAACAGACAGGTATAATCGCCCAGGCGCATGGTGCCGCCAGTGTTTTCTTTACCAATCTGCTCGGCCATGGTGCTGACCACCGGATCGGGCGTAGATTTGTCAAACTCAGTCGAGTTAGCTCCTTTAAGCCCGGCCCGGCGGGCGGCGGCGATTAAGGCCACCTGCAGGCCCAGGCATAGGCCAAGATAAGGTACTTTATTGTCGAGTGCGTAAGTGGCCGCCAAGACTTTACCTTCGATGCCGCGCGGGCCAAAACCACCGGGCACAATAATAGCGTCCAGCGTTTCAAGCTTGGCCTGCTCTTTGCTGTCGCGCGGCAAAATTTCGGCATTAACCCAGACAATATCGACATTTACTTCGTTGGCCCAGCCGGCTGTGCGCAGGGCTTCAAAGACGCAAAAATAAGTATCTTGGTTGTCGGTGTATTTAGCGATAACCCCTACGCGGATAGTCTTTCGATAACGCGTGAGGGCACTTTTTACAATTCTGTGCCAGGCGTTCATGTCCGGTTTATGATTGCGCAGGTTCAGGCGTTGGGTTATAAAATCGGCGATTTTGGCTTCTTCGAGAGTCAGCGGTACCTGATAAATGGTTTGGGCGTTGGGCAGCAGGACTATGGCCCTCTGTTCGACACCGCTAAACATACTTAGCTTAGGGATAACTACCCGGGCTGGTGGTTTGAACTCACTCCTGGCCATCAAAATATCCGGCGCAATGCCAAGCCGCAGTAGCTCCCGTACGGCGTTTTGAGCCGGCTTGGTTTTGAACTCGCCGCTGGTGCCCAAATAGGGCAAGTAAACAACTTGGACAAACAGGCAGTTGTCGGGCCCGAGCTTGAGACTCATTTCGCGGATGGCCTCGAGAAAGCTGAGACTCTCGATATCGCCGACCGTGCCGCCGATTTCCACGATATGGACATCGAAGCCTTTGGCGGCTTCAGTTATATTGTCCTGGATGGCAGCCGTCAGGTGGGGAATTATCTGTACGTCCTCGCCCTGGTATTTACCCGCCCGTTCATCCTCTATTACTTTTAACAGCACCCGACCGCTCATCAAGCTAGAAGCTTGGGTTAGGTCTTCGTCTAAAAAGCGCTCGTAGTGGCCGACGTCCAGGTCAGTTTCGGCGCCATCTTTGGTCACAAAGACTTCGCCGTGCTCGCGCGGGTTGAGCAAACCGGCGTCAACATTAAGATATGGGTCGCACTTTTGGATGTTAACCGAGAGGCCGCGAGCCTTTAAGATGGTGCCGATAGAAGCGGCGGTGATACCCTTGCCGACGCCTGATAGCACGCCACCGGTAACAAATATAAATTTAGTCTGCTTGGCACGGGCGGCCACGCGCACTCTCCTTTCCCTGGCACTTAATGATTAAATACTACCATGAACAGGGGTAACTGCTCAATGTTCAAGTGTCAATGGTCAATGATCATTGCCCATTGATCATTGCCCAATTTTACTAAGTAAAATTGCGGTGGCTTTGTCTTTTTGCGGATCTTTGCCGGCAGCCACATCAGCGTCGCTGATGGTGACAAGCACATCCGGCGTTATGCCCTGTTTGTCGATATTTTTGCCGGCCGGCGTGAACCAACGGGCAATAGTAACCTTTAGCTCGCCGCCGCCGGGCAGGTTTTCCACTTGCTGGACGCTGCCCTTGCCAAAACTTTTTTCGCCGACAATCGTGGCCACGCCATTATCGCGCAAAGCGCCGGCTGTTATTTCGCTAGCACTGGCGCTACCGCTATTTACTAAAACGACGGTTGGCAAGCCCTTAAAAACGTTACCGCCCAGAGCGTAGTCAGTGCTAAGGATTTGGCCGCCTCGGCGCTCGGAAACTACGGTTTTGCCCTGGTCCAGCCAAAGACTAGAAATCTCGACGGCTGTTTTGAGGTAGCCGCCGGGGTCGCTTCGAAGATCCAGGATTATGGCTTTGACGCCTTTAGCTTTGAAATCGTCGGTCGCGCTCTTGGCTAGTTTTGTGGTGTCGTTGGTAAACTGGCTAATTTTAAGGTAGCCGACAGCGCCATCCACCGACGATTTAACACTGGCAATTGTAATTTGCTCGCGGGTAATGCTGAGCTCGAACGGCTTGTCGGCGCCGCGAACGATAGTCAGTTTTACTGAGGTTCCGGCGGTGCCGCGGATTTTTTGGACAACTTTATCGACGCTCAAGCCGGTGGTCGGTTGGCCATCGATGGCGGCAATAATGTCTTTAGGCTTAAGGCCGGCTTTTTCGGCCGGATAGCCTGACAGGGGTGAAACGATGACGATGTGGTTGTCGGCGTCAGTGCCAAGTTCGGCGCCGATGCCGATGAAACTACCGGTTAATTCCTGGTTGAAAGTTTTGGCGTCGGCTTGGTTGAAATAGGCCGTATAGGGGTCGTTGGCGGCATCAACCAGGCCGGTCTTGAGTCCATCGATCAGTTTGCCCCCGTCCAGCTGGCCGTCAAAATCACTCTTCAGCAGGCTGTAAAGCTGATCGACTGAGCTGTAATCCAAATTAGTGGCGCTGGAACTAGCCTTGCCTAGATTTAAGCCCCGCAGGTGCACGTCGCCCCGACCGACGGCTACGCCGCCGCCAAAGACCAAGATGGTCAAGGCCAAGGTCGCCAGAATCTTTAAGAGCGTCCAGCGTTTTTTGGGCTTTGGCGGCACAGGTATATTAGAACTTGGATTTATATAATCCATGAATCTCTCTTTAAATAGCTTATGACTTAAATTATACCAGAGATCACTCGCCCCTAATTTTTTCAGACGCTGCCTCGCCGTGACTAGCTGATTGTCAAAAATAAGCTTGGCTTTGGAAGTTGCTTAGAAGCAAGTTTGTGAGGAGTTCTCGAGCAAGCCTGTTTTAAACAACAGATACGTCAAGTCGAGGAAGCGACCGCGGGGAGCTGGGATGAGTGACCTATTCGCCGAAGTAAATGTATGTCAAACCGCCGCCATTGATTGTCATTTCACTGTAGTGGCCGGCCAGGTCGTAATTATATTGACTGACACGGATGTAGTCGCCGCTAACACCTTCCACCCACATGGCATGGCCATAGGCGCCGCCCATTGATATGGCGACTGAGCCGGCCTTGGGCGTCGAACCGGTTGGAATACCGGCAGCCTGGGCATCAGCCGGCCACTGGTTGGCATTACCTACCCCGCCCCAATAAGGCATATAGCCGTAGGCTTCATAAACCTTCCAGGCTGTGTAGCTAACACATTCGCGGTTTAGCATTCCCCAGCTGTCGATCATACTATCTTGCGGCGCGTTGTCCCAATAGGCTGGGTAGCCACCGTGGTTAGGGTCACCCGCCTCGGCCGTCCCACCCAACCGGCGGTTAGCCGCCAGCTGAGCGGCACGCAGAGCGGAGATTTGGCTATTATTGGTTTTAATTTCGGCGTCTTTGGCAGCCTTTTGGCTAGCCGTCATATTAAGCAGTTGGCTTTGCTGGCCCAAAGAACCATCCAACTGGGCCTGTTGAGCCTGCTGATCTTTGATTAGCCCCTCGATTTCGCGCTGTTTGACTTGCAGCTGCAGTTTGAGGTCGGTAATTTTATCGACCGTTGCTGTGACCTTACTCTGAACGGAGTTGCGGTACTGTTGTTTGTCGACAAATTCACTCAGATCTTTGCTGCTGGCTAAAATTTCGAGGGTCGATATCTGACCTTCCAGGTACATGGTTTTGATGTTTTCGCCCAATACCGCTTTTTGATGGTCCAGCTCAATTTGGTCGGCCTCGATCTGTTTTTGGATATCATCACTTTGGTGCTGATAATCTAAAATCGTCTGGCGGATGCTGTTGATCTGAACGCTCAAACGATAAACAGCGTCCTGATAAGAAGAGGCTTGGGCAGCTAATTGGCTAGAGACTGCCTTTTTGGCTGCATTATCTTGTTGGAGAGCCCGGATTTGCTCGTCAAATTGGTCAGCACGGACTACGGCACCAACAAAAAAGCTGGCGCTCAAAGTTACCCCGACCACAAGCGCGCCGAGGAAATGCTTAATTCTGCCGCTATTTTTGAATTTTTGTTTTAGCATTAGCAGTAAATTTATGATAGCACTTTCCCCCGCTCGCACGCAAGTACGAGCTAATTTAATAAAATGATCCGGCGAACTTTAAAAAATCTTTGTTATTTCAGTTTCAAGTCTTTTCCGCTTTTTCCGTTGGTCTAGGGAAAAGATAGCCCAGAGCGAGCGAATTCATTTCGCACCCGGCGCGATAAGAAAAACCGTAGGTTTGTCTTATAAGGCGGAGGTAGCTTGCTACCGTAGCCGTAAATACCTTCTGGCAGCAATGGTGGAAGATAAGGCACCTATTATTATACCGGCCAGGATTTGGGTAGTCAAAATTAGCCATAAGTTCTTCTTAAAATAGTCGCCGGAATATTTGATATCCAGAAGCCCCAGGCTGCTGGCTTGCAGGGTCGAACTAGCCACCGCGAATAAGCCACCGCAAATTACCAGTGACACTATCGCCGCGACTACGCCGTAAAGCATCGTTTCGACCACAAACGGGCCGCGGATATAACCCGGCGTGGCGCCTAGCAGGCGCATAATCACCAGCTCGTCGCGGCGGTTAAAGATGGTCATTCGGATGGTGTTAAAGATAATTAACATCGAAATAAATATAAAAACGATAATGCCAATAATGCCCGCTTGGCGGAAAAAGTGGGTGGCTTTGGCGATTTTATCAATCGCCGCCTTACGGTCGCCGCTGTAACTGGTCGGGTCAGACTGCAGCGACTTGACGGCCGGTTTATCCAGATAATCTTTTATGCTGGCCAGCTTATTTGGATCTTTGGGTGATATAACCAGCGAGGCCGGCAGCGGATTGTCTGTTTCGGAAATGGCGGCCAGCAGCTCTTTATTGTTGAGATTTTGGCCCCGGTAATTTTTGAGCGCCTGGTCCTTGCTAATATAGGCCACGGCTTGGATATTATCGATACTTTTTAGGTTATTTATGAGGTCGTTTCGTTGCTTATTAGTGACATTGTCCTTAAGATAAACCGACACATCAATGTGGCTGGTGATATCGGTGATAGTGTGGCTAAAGGTGGCGTTGGCCACCACGGCGAAAAGTAAGATGGTCAAGGTGATACCCATCATAGCCATGGCGGCAATAGCCAGCCAGATATTGCGGCCAAAGTTGACAAAGCCGTTTTTAAAAATCCGCTCCAATGTTATGAATTTATGATCCTGCTTCATTTTGGGGTTAGTCTTGGCTCGGGTCTTCTTTTTTAGGCTCATAGCTTGTATTTCCCCACAGCCCGGTCGCTAATAATTTTCCCATCCTTGATGGTCACCACCCGTCGTTTGAGGTAATTGACAATTTCCTGGTTGTGGGTGGTCAGTAGCACGGTAGTACCAAACTGATTAATTTTTTCGAGGACTTTAATGACATCAAAGGCATGTTTGGGATCAAGGTTGCCGGTTGGTTCGTCGGCAATCAGGATTTTGGGCTGACGGACAATCGCCCGGGCAATGGCCACGCGCTGGCGCTCACCGCCGGAAAGTTCGCGCGGATAGTTATTTTCCTTGCTCTTTAGGTTAACGACGTCCAGCACTTTGGGCACTGTATGTTTAATTTCGGCTGTTGGCAGTCCGGCGATTTCCAGCGCAAAAGCCACGTTTTCCGAAACCGTTCTATCGCTAAGCAGTTTGAAGTCCTGAAACACGACGCCGATTTTGCGCCGCAGCAACGGAATGTCTTTATCACGCAATTTATCATAGTCCATGCCACCGACGATTATCTTGCCGCTGGTTGGTTTTTCTTCCCTGGTCAAAAGTTTAAATAAAGTCGATTTGCCGGCGCCGCTCTGGCCGACAATAATTACAAATTCCTTGGGCTCGACGTGCAAACTGACTCGCTCTAGCGCCGACCCTCTTGTGTTATAGGTTTTTGTAACCCTATCGAGCAAAATCATCTTTATAAGTATAACAAAAGCGATTTGATATCAGCTAAGCGAAGTCTTAGCGGTGGAAGCGGACGCGGGTGGTCGGTTGCGTCGTCGCGAATGTCACCTTGACGTAGTCGGCGTTCTCAACCGGGACGAGCACGTCCTGAGCCATCGCCCCCGACGTCTGCGCATACACCTGCTCATAGGTGGTGCCGTCCTTGGAGGTCGCGATGGCCGTGATCGCAGCCCCGGTTCCGGTCGCGAAGTGGATGTCCGCCTCGGTGCCGCCGATATACTGGTTGCCTGTCGCGGTCGTGAAAGTGGCTGCCGCGAAGTTCGTGGTGCCCATAGCCACCGATGGGTTGGGAAACACCGGAAGCCTGTTGTGGTATAGGTAGACCTTCGGCCGATTCGTCGCGTCATTGAACGTGAACGCCGCACCAGAAAGGTATCTGAAGTCACAATCACGAATGACGAGACTATTGGTGATGCCAAGCTGTGCAGTACCAGCAATCTGGAAAGCGTGGAACGAGCCGTCGCTGCCAGACGCCGGATTGAAGAAGTTGCATTTCTCGATAATCCCCGAGAGTGTGCAGTTTGTCTGAAAATCAAAGCCGTGTGTATCCGAGATAGTCTTGACCGTCATCTGTTCGCGCATTGTCACCCGTGCGACTCGCAACTGAACAGGCCCCGTAGTAAAGTTTACGTGCCGATAACTGACATCGCCGCCCGCCGCAGTTACTCCGTAGATTTCCGTTGTCAAGCCGTCGATGTCGAACTGGACTGCGCTCTGCGTAAAATCAGTGCGGGGCGCGACATCCCAGCGGCACATATAGGCGGTGACATTTCCAGCATCGGTGTAGTTAACGTTCTCGATTACCGCCGAACAGTCCTTGACGACAACGTGAGAGATCGGGACTGCCGTTCCCGCACCGAAAGCTTCTTGCAACGCTTTCCAATCAGTCGAGGCCATGCTGCGGTAGTAGTGGCATTTGTCGTACACGACTTTCCCGAGCGGAACTGAGAAGTTGTAGTTAAAGCGAAAAGCCGTGCCGTACAGTTCACTGACGCGACGGCTCGCACGGCAGTTACGAAAGATGATCGTCTGCCCCCGAGGTGCGGCAGCAGGGGCCGTTCCGGCCACGTCGGTTGTGTCTGGCCAGTTGTAGTTCGTGTGATAGAACGGGTAACCAGCAGCCTCCTCGGAAACACAGTTTTCCACGATCACGTCACGTAGGGCGTTGACCTCGACTGAAACGTCGCCGATGCCGTAGGAGTAACAGTCTCTGATCCGCGCCTTGCGGCCATAGCCGAGGCTTCCGACGTGTACACTCACGCCCCAGACGTTTGAACCGTCGTTCGCCCCGCGACCGACAATCGCGGGTTGAATGTGGCGACAACGAGAGACCGTGATGTCGTCTAGGAAAATGTTGTATCCGGCAACGCTAGCACCCGTTGTGTTGCCGATCACAACCACACCGGCCCAACCTCCGTACACGTCAACTTCTTCAATTAGGATACGTTTGATAAAATTCTGCGTAGCTTCGCCCGTAGCCGTTTGTGTGCAAGCAAGCCAAACACCGTATCTACCTGCAAAAGTCGAGAAATCCGTTGGCGCATTTATCACCTTTACCCGTCGAATTGCAATATCCTGAAAATTCAAACGCATAAGCGCAGACGCAGGCCCAGCACTCCCAAAGATCATTGCTCCGCGTCCGCCCGCCGAGAGAGCGCCCGCGTCGATCAGGAAGTCGCTAATCTCAAGATTCTGGAAAGTGTCGTAGTCTGCTGTCCTGTTTGGGTCAAGAAACCGTGGGCCAGCATCCGAGAGCACAATCTTCGTCCCCGCCGATCCCCTAATCCGGAGTTTCCCGGTAATGCCTTTGGGTAGGGCTGGCACACTTGCTGTCTCTTATACACATCT
>DKEK01000005.1:0-44111 GCA_002452155.1 Candidatus Saccharibacteria bacterium UBA6824
TAGGGTCTAGGGTCTAGGGTCTAGTTTTTTTCGTCGGCTTTTTCGACGGGCTGCTCTTCGATTTTTTGAGCTTCCGATTTCTCGGCGTGCTTAGCCAGGGCTTCGGCGGCTTTGGCTTCTTCTTTGGCTTTTTCTTTAGTCTCTTCGGCGGCTAGTTCGTCGTGCTTGGCCAGCGCTTCTTCATGGATTTTGGCTTCCTCGGCTTCAGCCTCTTCGTCGGCGATGGCGTTAACAGCTTCTTTATCAAAATCAACACCGGCCAAACGGGCGCTCTTGCCGGTTAGTTCGCGCATATAGGTTAAGTAGTTTCGGCGGACTTTGCTGCGCTTGACGATTTCGATTTTTAGGATATTGGGCGAGTGGATAAGATAAGTTTTTTCGACGCCTACGCCACTGGCCACCCGGCGCACCGTGAAGGTGCTGGTCAGGCTGGCACGGCGGCCGGTTCTGATAACTAAGCCTTCAAAAATCTGGATGCGCTCTTTGCCGCCTTCGCGGATTTTTTGGTGTACTTTGACCGTGTCGCCGCTTTTAAGATCGACGACGGCTTTTTTCTTATAACGGTCTTCAATTGTTTTGATGGCGCTCATAAGTCCCGTAAATTCTACCTTATAACACCGGTAATTTCAACCCCGCACCAATTCTTGATATTCCGATCCGCCGCAGGCGGACAACCTCTTCTTCAATCAGGAATTGGTGCGGGGCAAGCTACTAGCCGACGACGCGGTAGACCTCTTCCAGGGTGGTTTGGCCGGCAAAGGCTTTGAGCAGGCCGTCCTGGAGCATGGTGCGCATCCCCTCGGCGACGGCTTTTTTCTCCAGCGCCTCGGTAGTTATCTGGTTGGGGGGCAGTTTTAAAATTTCCTGAACTCCGGGCGTCATTAACAGTTGTTCGCGCAGCGCCAGTTGGCCGCTGTAGCCAAACGGGTTTTCGTTTGAGGTCCCGGGTTTATAAAGTGTTACTTGGCTAATATCCGGCCGCTGCATATCAGGCGGAAAAGTATCAATGACGGCCCTCAGCTGAGTCTTTAGGGCCTCGTCCGGCTTATAGGGCTGTTTTAGTTTATCGTCCAGACGCCGTACCAAACGCTGGGCCATGACCAGCCGCATGGCACTGGCAAACAGGGGATTAATGCCGACCATATCTAGCATACGCGTTAGGGCGGCGCTGGCGCTGGCGCCGTGGAAGGTACTAAGTACTAAATGGCCGGTCAGCGCGCCCTGCAGGGCGGTTTTGGCGGTATCCTGGTCGCGGATTTCGCCGACCATCACAACATCGGGGTCCAGCCGCAGAACAGCCCGCAGCTTTTCGGCAAAATTCTTTCCCTCCAATTGTCCGACTACCGGAATTTGGACGACACCGGGCATATTATATTCGACCGGATCTTCCAGCGTTATGATTTTTCTCTCCGGCGTATTTAAAGTGTTGATTAGCGAATATAGAGTCGTGGTCTTGCCCGAACCGGTGGGGCCGACTACCAAGACCATGCCGGTGGGATGCCGGATTATATCGTCGACGATTTTTGATTCGTCCGGGCTGAGACCAAGATTTTCCAGATGGAAAAACTCCAGCTTAAGGTTAAACAGGCGGGCCACGATGTCCATGCCGTAGACGGTCGGCACGGCTTCGACACGCAAATTTAGCGTCACGTCTTCGCCGGTGGCCAGTTTGTAAGCCCGGCTGATGTGGCCGGTCTGGGCATCTTTTTCTTCGGTAGAAATGTTGGCGGCGCTGGCGACCACCGAAACCAGGTGGCGGTATTTTTCATAACTGAGTGAGGCTACTGGGTGCAGGACTCCATCTACCCTAAAACGGACGCGGACATTTTCGCGCTGGCATTCCAGGTGGATGTCGCTGGCCTTTAAACTGTAGGCTTGCTGCACCAGGTAGGCCAGCATGTCATCCGGACGGACGCTGTCCAGAGTGGCGCTGACAGCCGCGATCATGTCGGTGTGGTCGCCGCCCGAAATGGCGATATCCTGATACTTTACTTTTTTGGGCGGGTCATAAAGCTTCATATAGTCTTTGAAGCCGGTCTCGGAGATTATTGAAAAGTTGAGACGCTGGTCAGAAAATCGCTCGGTTAGCTGTTTAATGATTTGCTGGGCGGTGGTTGTGGTGATACCAAAATGGATGTGATATTCGTCGGCGCTAAGCGGTACAACTTTTAGCTGGTAGAGTTCGAGCACGGGCAGAATGTCATTGTAGAGCTTTTTGTCGCCGCTGCTGGTATCAAAATAATTCAAACCAATGACACCGGCACGGCGCTGGGTAACTAGCTCTTCGGATTTTCGAGCGTCATCCATCCAAAGTTTAGTATAAAGCATGAGCGATATCTTAAGCGAGAGATGATAAGTTATATTTAAGAGGATGAGAAAGATTGCACTGGTGGTTCATAATGTGCGCTCGGCCCATAACGTCGGCTCGATGCTGCGGACGGCCGATGGGTTGGGTATTGCCTGCGTCTATTTAACCGGCTACACACCCTACCCTTCGTCAAAGGATGATATCCGCCTGCCCCATATGGCTGCTAAAACCGCCCACCAGATACATAAAACAGCCCTGGGCGCCGAAAAGTCGGTTATTTGGCGCTTTGAGCCGGATGTCAAAAAAGTGATTGGCGAGCTGCGGGCGCAGGCTTATAAGCTGGTAGCTCTTGAGCAAACTGACGAGGCGATTGAACTCAGGCAATTGAAACCGGTCGGCAAAGTTGCTTTGATTGTCGGCAGCGAAGTCGGCGGGCTGGAAAAATCGGTTCTTGATCTGTGCGATACGCATGTACAGATACCGATGTCGGGCAAAAAGGAATCCTTTAATGTAAGCGTAGCCGCAGCCATCGCCCTGTATCACCTGCATCATCTGTAGACAAACCGCTTATGGTGTTATAAAATATGCCATAAATGACGGCTAAAATAAAAACTACTCCACGGCATCGGGGGTATGACCATCCATTCAAACCTAAAAAGATTAGCCACCGGGCCTTTAATCAAGTCTACTGGCCCTACCTGCCTGTTATATTGGTCATTGGCCTGCTAAGCAGCCTGGGCATCAGCCAGGGCAATTTCCAAAACCTGGTGACTCACCCCAGCGGCTCGGTTTTATCTTATGCCTCCAGCATGCAGGCCCAGGCACTGCTGCTGGACACTAACAACCAGCGGGTCCAGGCACATGTGCCGCTACTGGGCGAAAACGCCCAGCTAGACCAAGCCGCCCAGGCTAAAGCCCAAGACATGGCAACGCGCAACTACTGGAGTCACAATACGCCGGATGGCAGCCCGCCATGGGTCTTCGTGGCCAACCAAAACTACTCCTACCAAAAACTGGGCGAAAATTTGGCCGCCGGCTTTGATAATGAACAGGCGGCTATTAATGGCTGGATGGGTAGCTCCCACCACAGGGAAAACTTGCTAGACGCCAGCTTCAGCCAGGTTGGTTTTGGTGTCGCTACGAACCCGGATTATACCTCTGCCGGTGGCGGCCCAATGACCATTATCGTAGCCTTTTATGGCAAACCGGCTAGTGGCGAACCGGTGGTTGCGGCCATCAAAGGTGACAACGCATCGACCAGCGTCTCCCTGGCCCAAGTCGCAACTTCCAAGTTGCCGGTCGTTGGCCTGGCTACAGACCTGGCAATCGGCGCCGTGCTGATGGCCATCTTAATCTGGGCGGGCAGGCACTTGCGGGCTCTACGTCGGACTCTAGCAACCGGCGAAAGATTTGTTTTTACCCACCCATTCTTTGATGTCGGGCTGGTAATAATAGCCGCTCTTTCTTATCTACTAACCAGAACTGTCGGTTTAATACACTAGCGCACTACTACGTTGGTGGGACCAAAGACGGCGGCCAGATCGCGCATGCTTTGCTCGTTTAAGCTGACCATTTGCGGCAACTTTATGACCTGTTTGCTTTCGCTGGGCCCTGTGACAATTACGACTTCTGTTTCACCGCGGTGATCGTCCAACTTTTGCTTTAAAGCCATCAGCTGGTTTTGGTTTTCACTGTCTTCGATCCGAATATACAGTCTTTGGGTTAGGCTTATTGGCGGCGGTTCGACAGCTTCCGGCACCAGTTTTTTTCTAGACCGAGGTTTGTAGTTTTTGGCTTCTTCGCCGGAGATTATTTCTATACTATCGGGAATTATTTTCAACTCCTCAAGGGCTGCGCCCGACTGGCGGTCGCGGGTGTTTAGCCTGCCCTTGGCCAAAATCACGCTATCACGGACAATTTCTATCTGCTTATATAATTTAGGAAACAGCACCAGCTCTATTTCACCATTCATATCGGCTAGCTTGGCGAAGGCCATCTTGGAGCCATTTTTGGTAGTTATCTCGCGCAGCTCGGTGATCGAGCCGCCGACTATAACCGGCGCGCCGTCCATGCCTGGTTTTAGGTCAGTTATTTTGACAGCCTGATCGGCCAGAAAGGCCTCGTAATCCTCCAGCGGATGCTTGCTTAGATATAAGCCCAGCAGCTCGCGCTCCCATTGCAGCTGTTCGCCGGGAGAGAATTGAACACTGGCGGCTTCTAAATTCAAGCTCGGTGCCATGCCGCTGCTGCTATCTTCGCCAAAAAGCCCAACCTGACCGGCGGCGGCATCTTTTTGCAGCCGGTTGGCCAGAGCCAGGATATTATCAATGTTGTGGATCAGCTGGCTACGGTCGCCATACTTATCAAGGGCGCCGGATTTGACCAGGCTTTCCAAACTTTTACGGTTAACTGCTTGTGGACTAACAGTCTTACAAAAATCTTCTAAGCTATCGAATTTGCCGCCCAGTTTTTCGCGGGCCCGTAGGATTTCCGCGGCCGCCCCATGGCCAACGTTCTTAATTGCGTCAAGCCCGAAACGGATTTTATTTTTACCCGGTACCACGCCAAATTCGTGGAATGATTCATTGACGTCGGGGGGCAAAACCTCGATACCCATATGTTTGCACTCGGCAATCTCAATCGCCAGGCGGTCGATATTATCGTAGTCACTGGTCATCAGCGCCGCCATAAAGGCCGCCGGATAGTTAGCTTTTAGATAGGCGGTTTGATAGGCGATCAGTCCGTAGCAGGCGGCGTGGCTTTTGTTGAAGCAATAGGCGGCAAAATCCTCCAACTGGTTCCAAAACCTTTCCATAATTCTACGATCGGCTTTTTGGTGGTTTACCGCGCCTTCTATGAACTGGGTTTTCATCTTGGCTAGGACTTCGGGAATTTTTTTTCCGATGCCTTTTCTGAGTGTATCGGCCTGGACTCCGCTAAAGCCGGCCAGGTCCTTGCTGATTTGCATCACCTGTTCCTGGTAAACAATCACGCCGTAAGTATTTTCCAGAGCGTTCTTCATGATGGGATGCACGTAGCTGATCTGGCGCAGGCCGTGTTTACGGGCAATGAAATCATCGATCCACTGCATCGGGCCGGGCCGGTACAGCGCCACCATGGCCACGATATCGTCAAAGACGGTCGGCTTTAGCTGTTTTAAATAGCGCTTCATACCGGCTGATTCCAGCTGGAAAACACCTGTCGTTTCGCCCCGCTGGAGCAGAGCGTAGGTCTGTTTGTCATCCAGCGGAATCCCGGCTATATCTATGTCCTGCTTGTAAACTTTTTTGACTATGCGAAGGGCATTTTTGATTGTCGTCAGGTTGGAAAGTCCCAGAAAGTCTATCTTGAGCAGCCCAATATCTTCCACCGGACCCATTGAATATTGGGTAGCCGTCACGCCCTTCTGGCTCATTTCCAGCGGTACGTATTTGACCAGGTCTTCGGGTGCGATTATGACGCCCGCGGCATGAACGCCATGGCTGCGAATTGTGCCTTCGAGCCTCATTGCCAGGTCCAAAACCCTTTTTGTCTGGGGGTTGGAATTATATTGCTGTTTAATTTCATCGACGTCATCCAAGTGCTTGGCTAGGGGGGTGTGGCGGCCCTGGACGGGCGGCGGAATCATTTTGGCCAAGCGGTCGGCCTCGGCATAGGGAACCTGCAAAACTCGGGCGACATCACGCACCGAGTTGCGGGCCGCCATGCGACCAAAAGTGACAATATTTGTGACTTTTTCATCACCGTATTTTTCGATACAGTAATTAATGACTTCGTCGCGACGCGAGTCTTGGATATCGATGTCCATATCCGGCATACTGACCCGGTCAGCCGTCAAAAATCGCTCAAACAACAGATCATACTCCAGCGGATCCAAGTCGGTAATCCGCAGAGCGTAGGCCACAATTGACCCGGCCGTGCTACCCCTGCCCGGCCCAAAAACAATCCCGCGGTCCTTGCCCCAATTTACGAAATCATTGACTATCAAAAAGAAGCCGTTATAGCCGACTTTATCAATAACCTTCAGCTCATTTTCGGCCCGTTTTATAATCTGGGGAGAAAGATTTTTTTTAGATGCCGATACCCCCAGGTCGTTAATTTTTGATCGGGGGAGGCCCCCGTAGCGCCAGGCCAGCCCCCGCCAGACCATTTTTTCCAGCAGGCTTTTTTCGCTCTCACCGGCCGGCGTGGCGAATGTAGGAATTAAAATATTACCGAGTACAATTTCGACATTGCATCTGCCGGCTATCGCCTTACTATTACTTATTAGCTCGGGGTGAGCCTCGCCCCACCGTTTGATGATTTCGGCGGGATCCATGACGTGCAGCTCAAAATCTTTAAGCGAGAAGCGGCCTTCGTCAGACAAAAAAGCGTTTGTTTGGACGCACAGTAAAATCTCGTGGGCTTCTTTGTCTTCGTGCTTTAAATAGTGGGCGTCACAGGTTACAACTGCCGGGATAGAAAGCTCATAAGATAGTTTAAGCAGTTGGTCGTTGACTTCTTTTTGCTCCTCCCAAGCTGATGGGTGGTTGGCATGGCCATGATCCATAAGCTCTATGTAGTAGCGGTCGCCAAAGATTTTTTTATACCACCGGGCGACCTTTTCGGCCTGTTCGTACTGACCCTGGCGTAGGGCATCGCTAAGCTCGCCGCCCATACAGCCCGAAAGCACAATTATGCCCGTGCTGTATTTTTCCAGTAGGTCGTGATCTATACGCGGCCGGTAATAAAAACCCTTCAAGTTGGCCAGTGTCGCTAGCCGCATCAGATTCTGGTAGCCGCTACTGTCCATCGCCAGCATTGTCAAGTGATAGTATTGACGGTCACGCTCGTGTTCTTTATCGGTGTATTTGCGTGGCGCTATGTAAGCCTCCATGCCGATTATGGGCTTGACGCCGGCGGCTTTTGCTTCTTTATAAAATTCAATGGCGCCGCTCATGGTGCCATGGTCGGTAATGGCTACGGCGTCCATACCCTTTTGCTTTATGTACTTAACCAGCTGCGGTACTTTTGTAAGGCCGTCCAATAGAGAATACTGGGTGTGGTTGTGCAGATGCACAAAATCACTTGGTTTAAGTTTCGCCCCCATGTCACACTCAATTATAAACGAAAAGAGCCGCATGCGCGGAGCGACTCTCTTATTTACAACGCGGCGTCTGTTTTTAGGACTTCAAATATTTGGAGAGGTTTTTTTGGGCTTGTTTGGCTTGTTTGATAGCTTTATTGAGCGCCGGGTCATCGGCCTGTCCGGCGCGGACGGCTTTGAGTACATGAGCGGCTTTGTTCTGGGCGTCTTTGGCCGCGACCACTGCCTCGTTAAATTCAACCCGGGCTTTAGACCCCAGCGCGACCGATTTATTTTTGGCTGTTTGAACAAGTTCACCTAGCTCATCGTGGGCGTTTTGTAGCTGTTCTTCGGCGCCTTCTTTTACATCTTCGGCTTTATCGGCAATATCTTCGCGTGTTTCGCGGCCGCTTTTGGGCGCCGTCAAAATACCGGATACATAGCCGACGGCACCGGCTAGGGCCGCGCCAATTGCTAACTTCCTGCCTGCGTGTTTACCTTTTCTAGTCATATACTTTATCCTTTCTTACCTTTCTTACCTTTTTTACCTTTTTTTTGGGACAATGAAATTGCTTTGCTAATCAAGCGAACCAGGGGCATAGCCACGGCCGTATTTTTTACGGCTTCGGCGGCGTTCTCTACGCTGCTGGCCACGTGTTCTGCCCGGTCGGCCATTTGGTTGACCCGTTTGACTACCCGGATAACATAGATGGCTGTGACGCTAAGAATAATTAAAAAGACAGACAGTACCGAGCTAACAATTATAAGAAGCGTCTGGGCGGCTGTTTCCATGTTCTTTAGTATACATTTATCCGAGATGGGGGACAACTAAATTGCTTAGCCGCCAAGTTGTTTTTTGATAAGTTTTTGGGCTACTTCCGGGTTAGCTTGGCCCTTACTTTTGGCCATGACCTGGCCGACTAAAAAGCCGATGGCCTTGGCTTGGCCGGCCTTAACATCTTCAGCTGCCTTGGGGTTTTGAGTTATGACTTCGGCGACAATTTTTTCGATCTCGGACTCGTCTGATACTTGAACCAACTTTAGGCGCTTCGCAATTTTATCAGGCGTCTCGGGGGATTTAATCATTTCTTCAAAAATAGTTTTTCCGGCTGTTGAACTCAACTTGCCGTCATCAACCATCTTAGAAAGCTCTACTACCTTATCGGCTTTAAGATTAGCTGGGTTCCCTGCCGATTGCAGCACCCAAAAAGCTGTCCGCCGGGTAGCTTCACTGTCGGCGGTATCCAGTACCTTTAGAATTAACGCCACGGCTTCTGGCCTATCCAAAATATCTTCAATGACTTTGCTGTCGAATTTTATTTTGGCCAGTTCTTGTCGGATCTTTGGGGGAAGTTCGGGCATTTGTTTTTCGATGTCCTCTATATATTTATCGTCCAGCTCCACCGGCGGGACATCTGGTTCTGGCATGTATCGATAATCCTCTGCCTCTTCTTTACTGCGCTGGGAAACACTTTTTTGTTGGACTTCGTCCCAGCCGCGGGTCTCTTGGACAACTGGCTGGCCTTTTTCCAAAAGCTCAGTTTGGCGTTCAATCTCATAAGTCACGGCGCCCTCTACACTACGGAAGCTATTTAGATTTTTAATCTCGCTGCGGGTGCCTAGTTTATCTGGATCTTTACTAAGACTGATATTTACATCAAAGCGGACATGACCATGGTATAAATCGCCATCTGTTACTCCGGCATATTTCATTAGCAGCCATAGTTCCCGGGCATAGGCTTTGGCTTCGGCCGGGCTATTTAGATCGGGGCGGCTAACAATTTCCAGCAGCGGCGTGCCGGCCCGGTTTAGGTCCACCAGACTATAATCAGCCCCGGCCGGATGGGTGTTTTTGCCGGCGTCTTCTTCCAGGTTGGCTCTTTCAATTCTTATGCATTTTTTTTGGCCGTTATTATCTATATGTAAATGGCCGCCGACGATTATCGGCGCTTGGTATTGGGTTATTTGGTAGCCCTTGGGTAAGTCTGGGTAAAAATAGTGTTTGCGCTCAAAGTGGCTGAGTTTTTGCGGTGCCGTGCCGAGCGCCAAGGCCGCCGCCGCACTAAGTTTGATCGCGCCTTCGTTGAGCACCGGCAGGGCGCCTGGCATACCGACGCATATATGGCTGATCAGTGTGTTTGGCGCCACTTCGCGGGCGTCGTTGCCAACAGCCGCAAATAACTTAGTCTTAGTATTTAGCTGGACGTGAGTTTCTATACCGATAGTCGGCAGATATTTACTGCTCATCTAAAGCGCCCCCAGGTCCTTTAATCCCCGGCGAAAACCGGCCAGGGCATTTTTGGCTTCGTTCTCCCGTAGCCGGACGCTCGGTTCGTGCACCAAACGATTACGCAGCTTATGGGCATACCAAACAGCGTCATTGTCGGTGATGTCGCGCTGAGCGGCAACCAGCCTCTCGCCCATAGTTTTACCCCGGTAATTGGACTTTTTTAGAGCTTCATCAAATAAATTGTCGGCGTCGATGACGGCTAAAATCATACCGTCATAGGTTTTTACGCGTGCCAGAATTTCCAGCCATTTCTTTTGGTAGTATTGCTGGTTGAAGCGTTTCGGCTTATGGGCCACCAGGCGGCTGAGAATAAATAGAACTACCAGGCCAAAAACAATGGCGATGACTAAAAATACTATAGAGCCCATCTTATTCCTGCCCTCTGTTAAGTGAAAGATCTTTTGGCGAAGCCGAAACAGACGTCAGGCGAGAAGGCGTATCCGTAGGGTACGCTGACGAGCGGCATGTCTGTTGCAGGCCGTCAAAATATCTTGAAGCTGGAGGGAGGGTGTAAGATGGGCTCTTAGTCACTTTAGGCCCTCAAATGCTTTAGCCATAGCCAGTAACTTCCGATCGGAATTTTGGGGCCCGATAATTTGAAAGCCGACAGGTAAATTATCTGACATACCGGCGGGTATACTAATTGCCGGCACGCCGCTGATGTTAGCCGCCACGGTCATAATATCTACCAAATACATCTTCAATGGATCGCTTGTCTTCTCGCCAATCTTAAAAGCCGTCGTAGGCGACGTTGGCCCCACCAAAAAATCGTATTTTAAAAAGGCTGCTTCAAATTCTTTAATGATCTTGGTGCGGACGGTTTGAGCTTTTTTATAATAAGCGTCGTAATAGCCACTGGACAACACGTGGGCGCCAATCATAATCCGTCGTTTGGCCTCTAGCCCAAAGCCCTGCTCCCGGGCTAGCTTATAGCTGTCTTGCAGGGTCCTGGCTTCTTTGGCGAAGTGGCCGTAGCGCTGGCCGTCGTAACGCGCCAGGTTACTACTGACTTCGGCCGGACAAATAATATAATAGACGGCCAGGGCGAGCGGCAAACTTGGCAGGCTGACTTCTGATACGTCAGCGCCGGCCGATTTGAGTTTTTTTATAGCATCATCGACAACTTGTCGTACACCCGGCTCTAAGCCCTCATCGAAGTACTCTTTAATAATACCGACTTTTTGGCCTCTTATTTGCGGCAGCAGATCATTGTAGGGCTTTTTATCACGGCTGATGGTTGTACTATCCAGTTCGTCGGGCCCGCTCATTACTTCTAAGATCAAAGCCGCGTCGTCAACCGTCCTACTAAGCGGTCCGATAACATCCGTGCTGCTAGCCATTGCCACTACGCCGCTGCGGCTGACAAGTCCGTAAGTTGGTTTATAGCCAACCACACCGCTAAAGGCGGCAGGCAAACGAATTGAGCCGCCGGTATCAGTGCCCAGCGCAAAAGGCACCATGGAAAGTGCCACGGCTGCTGCTGAACCACCGGAACTGCCACCCGGCACCCGGGTTTTATCATGTGGATTTTTGGTCACAAAAAAATCGCTATTTTCGGTGCTGCTGCCATGGGCAAAAGCGTCCAGGTTGGCCTTGGCGACGCAGATTGCGCCCTCGGCTTCCAGCTTATTGATAGCTGTGGCCTGGTACGGTGCCTCAAAAGGCTTGAGCATATTAGAAGCAGCCGTAGTCTTGCCGGACAGTGTTAAGAAGTTGTCCTTGGCGATAAACGGCACACCGGCCAGTTTGCCGATTTTTTCGCCCTTGGCTACTCTTTTATCAATCGCTTCTGCCCGCTCCAAGGCGCCCTCCTTGTTTATCGAAATAAGTGCGTCATATTCCTTACTTTTGTCGATTTTCTCTAGCGACCGTTTAACTAAATCAACAGCCCTGAGTTCAGCCTTTTGGACGCCCGCGGCCATATCATCGATAGCTGGCCAACTGTCCATAATTTATAAAACCCGCTTTACTTTGAACTGGTTTTTTTCAATAGCCGGTGCGCCTTTTAGTAGATCTACCGGTTTGGCTTGGTAGTCCCGGGGCTTATCCTCACGCATGACATTCTTTAGGCCGGTCACCTGGTAGGTTGGTTCCAGCCCCTTGACATCAACTTTGTCGAGCATCTCGACAAAGTCTAAGATAGCCGATAGCTCCTCCCGGAAGCGCTCAATTTCTTCAGCCGTTAGTTTAAGGCGTGAGAGATCAGCCAATTTTAAGACTGCGTCGCGGGAAAGCTTACTCATATGTCTAATTGGTTAGTATAGCAAATCATCGAGGTTATTTGCCGCCAGGCAGGCTTTAAGCATAGCCTCGGCCCGTGGAATGTTGTAACTTTCGGCTCCCGGATCATAGTCGGCCTCCCAGTGGAGCGATATGCCTCTAACGATTAAGGTCGCCAGCAGTGGCCTGAAGACAATTTCTTTAGAATGACCGCTGCGATTCAAGAAAGCTTTTAGCAGCGCGACCGAAAAGTCTTTCTGTTGCCGGACCCAAAATTTGGCGAAATTATTCCCAAGGTCGTAGAACCGCGGCCATTGCGGGCCCAAATGCTCCGAATCAACTAGTATATACGCGCCCGGTTTTTTGGGATCGCTAAAGATGTGGTCCGGTCTGATGTCGGCATCCTGCAAAGCCGGCACCAGCTGGGGCTGAAGTTTATCGAATAATTGTTTGGCGGCGGCCAGTACCTCCCTGCCCTCAGCATCCAAATCTTTAGGTATCCGTTCGTGCATGCGCCCCTCCAAACCATTTTTGGTAAATATCTTTCTAAATCCCTGGTCGGCTACTGATTGCTCATCAAAAACGACGAAAAATTTAGACAAAACGTCTGCTATAGCACGAGGGTCATTTTGTAGGAACTCCTCCATAGAATTACCTTCAATCCACTCCGTTATTATAGATTCCTCGTCGCTCTGGTAGACTTCAGGCGCCCGGAATTTAATAGTTGTAGATTCTTTTCCCAGTTGGTTCACAACGTCTGAGTTTTTGGAAAGGCCGGCCAAAAGTGCTTTGGTTTTTTCGCTCTTGGCTTTTTTCGCGAAGACCTTGCGGCCTTGGTATTGCGCTTCATAGGCGTCAAACCGGTCAGTCGACTGGATCGTCCGAATTGTCTTTAAACCGTCTATCATAGCTTGCTCTTTACCTCGGCGATAAGATCGCGCAGGTCGGCGGCCTTTTCAAATTCCAGATTGGCGGCCGCCAGGTCCATCTGGGCGCTCAAGTCATGGATGAGATGTTTATATTCATCTTTAGGGATTTTACGCAGATCGAGCTTGGGCTTTTCTTCTTTAGCCGCCCGCGGCAACAGTTCATCGACTGCCCGGCTAATACTGGTTGGCGTAATGCCGTGCTTGGCATTGTACTGCTCCTGGACCTGGCGACGACTATTTGTCACTTGAATGGCCCGTTTCATACTGCCGGTTTCATGGTCGGCATACATGATAACCCGACCTTCCTGGTGGCGGGCGGCCCGGCCGATGGTTTGGATTAGCGCCTGCTCGCTACGCAAGAAACCTTCTTTATCGGCGTCCATAATGGCTACTAAACTGACTTCGGGCAGATCAAGGCCTTCACGCAGCAGGTTGATACCGACAAGTATGTCATAAACGCCTAGGCGCAGATCACGCAGAACATCAGTCCGCTCCAATGTATCAATTTCGCTGTGGATATATGTCACTTTCATGTTCAGCTCTTTCAGGTATTCGGCTAAGTCCTCGGCCATCCGTTTGGTCAGGGTCGTCACTAAAACTCTCTGCCCCTTGCCGACTGTGTCGCGGATCTCGGCAATCAAGTCATCGATTTGGCCTTCAATCGGCCGGACGTCAATCGCAGGGTCGACCAAGCCGGTTGGACGAATTACTTGCGACACAGGCTCGGGACTGCGGCTGAGCTCATACTCCGCCGGCGTGGCGCTGACATAAATTGTTTGGTTCATATGGCGCTCGAATTCGCTGAAAGTCAGCGGCCGGTTATCCAGTGCCGAAGGCAGACGAAAGCCGTGCTCCACGAGCACTTCTTTACGTGCCCGGTCGCCGTTATACATGCCCCGAACTTGCGGGATGCTCATGTGCGACTCGTCTATAAACATCAGGTAGTCATCCGGGAAATAGTCCATCAGGGTCGCCGGCTGTTCGCCTTCTTCGCGGTTGGTTAAAAAGCGGCTGTAATTTTCGATGCCCTTTACAAAGCCCGTTTGCTCCAGCATTTCCAGGTCGAACTTGACACGCTGCTGTAAGCGCTGAGCTTCCAGCAGCTTGCCTTCTTTATTAAAGTAGGCCAGGCGCTGCTCGGTCTCCTCCCGGATTTTGCCCAGTGCCTGCTTGAGCTTGGCTTCGGGCGTCACATAGTGGCTGCCGGGGAAAATACTTAACGAGTCAAGGGTTTTTTCGATCTCGCCAGTCAGTGGATTAATTTGGGTCATGCGCTCGACCTCGTCGCCGAAGAACTCAATCCTATATGCTGTCTCTTCGCCGACCGGATAAATATCGACCACGTCACCCCTGACCCTAAAGGTGCTGCGGTGGAAATCCAGGTCGTTGCGCCGGTACTGGATATCCGTCAGACGGCGCAGAAACTTATCACGCAGTTGTCGCTCGCCGGCTTTGAGTTTAATGGTCATACCGGCGTAATCTTCCACCGAACCAATGCCATAAATACAACTTACGCTGGCAACGATAATAACGTCGCGGCGCGACAGCAACGCCGCCGTGGCAGCGTGGCGCAGACGCTCGATTTCCTCGTTGATATCACTGTCTTTTTCGATGTAGGTGTCGCTGCGCGGCATGTAGGCTTCGGGCTGGTAATAATCAAAATAGCTGACGAAGTAGTGTACAGCGTTACCAGGAAAAAACAGCCGGAATTCATTATACAGTTGGGCGGCCAAAGTTTTGTTGTGACTGAGCACCAGCGTCGGCCGCTGGACATTGTTAATAACATTGGCCATGGCGAAGGTTTTGCCGCTGCCGGTGACTCCAAGTAGAGTCTGGTGATTAAGCTTTTGCTCTAGCCCTTCAGTCAACTTAGCAATCGCCGCCGGCTGGTCGCCGGTCGGCTTATAGTCACTCTTAAGAACAAACTTGGACATCCTTCAATTGTACCAACCTACGGCTAGTTGTAGATGTCACGGTAGTGGGCGTGGAGCTTGTCGAGCAACTTAGTGATTTTAGCAATCAGTTCATCGGGATCTGCTTCAAAAATTACTAATTCAGGCTTGGCATTGGGCAAAAGCTTAAGCAATCCTTCAATTTGCAGGCTGATACCTCCGGCCCCTTCCAAAATACCGATCGGTGTATGGGTTTCGGCGGCGATAGTGAATTCGTGCAGCGTGCCTAGCCGGCCGCCAATGCTAATAACGGCGTCGGCCGAGTTGATAAGCAGGGCGTCACGGCCGCCGTAGTGCAGGCCGGTGTATAAAATGGCGTCGTAATCTTCGACTGGTAACCGATACTTCAGGACGTGTTCGACTTTAGTGGCGGCCGGACTTAGACCCAAGCTCATTTTGCCGCCGGCTTTTTTGTAGCCGCGGGCGGCTTCGCTGGGCAGGCCGGTGGTGGCACCGGTCATTAAACTGTGGCCGGCTTTAGCAATTGCGGCGCCGACTTCTGCGGCCAGTTTGTGCCCTAGCTCAGCGCTTGGTCCTTTGGCTGCGCCCGAAACACATATTTGGTAATGAGTCCCCACCCTTACTCCTTAAACCTCTTGGTACTGCTCGGCGAAAGTCGCCGGCATTAATTTTTCGGCGGAGTCTTGGGCGGCCTGCTGCACTTCACCGGCCAGCGATTGGTAGCGGCCTGTCAGTTCGGCCAAAAGTGCCTGGGCGCCATGGTGAGTGGCACTGTCCTCGTGAGACAGAGAATTCAGGTGGTTGTGGGCGACGTCATTGATATTGAGAGACACCCGCTCCGGCGAAACCAAGTGCTCCATACTGGCCCACCACAGCATAGCCGGGTGCACGGCCGCCAGTGACCTACTGTCAAGGCTAACGCCTAGTTGCCGGACGCTCTGTAGCAGCATTAAGGCCAGCGTAACAAGCGGCGCTCTGCTTAGGCTCTTGGCGGGATAGATACTCACCGAGCCGCACAGCTTATTGCAAACATTGAAGTCAGTCGGCTGGTGCATACTGCCCCACCCGGCAGCCATTGGGTAAACAAAATTTATAGGGCCAAGCGTGTAATCGTTGCTGGACAGACGGGCGGCGGCTTTAGTGAGCGCATTTTGCCAGGTCTTAGACTCCACATATGATGCCAGCTGATAAAGCTCACCGATATTTTCGTGCTTGAGCATTGAGGCTGTCGAACGGTAATGTAACTGCTTCATTAGCTTTTTGGGCGGCAAGCTAAGCATAAGACTTTTGGCAACCGTCGGTTTTAAGCTCCAGACCTCCGCGCCAGCCACTATATGCTGCGTCACTTCAATCGCCTGGTGCAGACGACCAGCAAAATCGCTATCCGGTTTTAGACCTAGCGCTCCATCTATCTGAGCACTGTCGCTAGCAAACTTGGCCTGCAGGGCGTGGTAAAGTTCCTCGGGCGTGGTGTCGCTTGGGTCCAGCCCCAGGCCGGCAATCTTGCCTTTAACGGCTTGAACAACCTCAGCCAGCAAGCGGACGTCGTGGCTGGGGTGGCCAAACTTGTCCTCCATGTCGCCGATGAACTTCGCCACATCTTTTTGGGGTTGGCCGAGCATTTTGGCTAGATTGGCTGACATATTACCTTATCCTTTCCGGGTGGTAAGAGCTTGGGGCCAGACGTAAATATTGATCAATCTGGTGGACACTCAACAGCCCGGCTTGGGCGCCGACTTTTTGGACAACGCTCATGGCATTGATCGGCGCCCACAGCAGCGCTCCCTCAACGGTGGCACCTTTCATAATGGCCGCCACAAAGGTCGAACTAAAGGCATCACCGGCGCCGGTACGTTCGAACGGTGGCTTAGGGTCGGGATAAATCGGCATTTTGTACCTGCTCTGGCCGTCGCTGGCGTAGGCGCCCCTTGGGCCGTCGCTAATAACGACGATTTTTGGGCCCAGGGCGTGAAGCCTATCAAACAACTCATCTATGTCATCGGGCTTGCCGCCAGAGACGGTTGCGGCTTCTTCGCGATTAAGCGCCAAAATTTCGGTTCGAGCGTAGAGCCGTTTTAGGCGGTGGGCGCCGAGTTCAATCTGAAAGGTACCGGGCTGAAAGGCTAGCTTTACCGGCGGATGGCCCTCCAACCACTCCATAATTTGGTCATGATATTCCTGCGCGTGTTGGCTGAGCGAGCTAAAGTAGACCCATTTTGGAATATCGATGATTCTAAAACGCGGCCAATGATAGGCGTATTCTTCATGCTTGATTAAAATTGTCCGGTCTTCTTTATACCAAAGCACGTAATGGTAGTTGCTCTTTCGGCCCGGGTTAATGTGAACGAACCTGGTGTCGACATCGTTTTTATGCAGTGCAGCTATGATATCCCGGCCATACTGGTCGCTGCCAACATTAGCTACCAGAGCACTGGAAAAACCTAGCCTGGCAAAGACGACCGAGGCATTGCCGGCATTGCCGACGGCCTCTACAACTTCGCTGTGGTCGAATGGCACCTTGGTGGCAAAAGGTAAGCTCAGGCGCGGGCCCTTGTCGTCCTTTTCTACCCTTGCCTGCTCGTCGAGTAGCTTTATGAAAGCATCTGTAACAACGTCGCCAACCGCCAATACGTCTATCTGTTTTTGAGCCATAATCCTTACGGCTATTTTAGCATAAGCTTATCTTGTGGGCGCGCTTTGTCAGCGCTGTTGAACATGTCGATTTTGGCTTCGATGACTTTTTGGACTTCGTCAATGACTCTGGGCATCAATTTTACGACCGCGTATTCGGTTTTGTTCTCGGCCAGGACTTTTTCCAGGGTGTTACGGTAGGCCATGCGGATATCACTGTTAATGTTTACCTTGCTGACACCGATTTTGACAGCTTCAATAAAATAATGACCCGGCGTGCCACTGCCACCGTGGAGTGAGATATTGCAATCAATCGCCTGGCGGACTCTTTTCAGCAGTTCGAGGTCCAAAGTTTTAGGCACCGGATAAGCGCCGTGCAAGTTGCCAATGGCGGCAGCGTAAGTATCAATGCCGGTGGCTTCTACAAACGCCTTGGCGCCCTCGGGGGTACTGAAAGTTTTTTTAATTTCCTCATAATCTATAGTTTCTTCATGGACGTTGCTGCTGCCGGCAAAATAGTGCGGCTCGGCCTCCACAAGCGCGCCGGTTAACTTGGCCGCTTCGACGACTTGCTTGGTGCCGGCAATGATTTCTTCGTCCGACGCCTCGTGTTTGGCCTCGGAAATATCTATATGAATACATTCGAAACCAGCCTCAATTCCAGCTATGGCGTCCTGCACTGTCGCGCTATGGTCTAGGTTAATGTAAATTTCGACACCGTATTGATATTTATAGTTATCGACCATGTCGCGGACATTATCCAGCCCCATTGCATTGACTTCACCGTGGCTAACCTCTACTAGAATGGGTGCTTTTTTAGCCACCGCCGCCCGCACCACGGCAATCAGAGTTTCTTGATTATCCAGATTAAAAGCCCCCAGGGCAAAATGTTCCGTCCGGGTCCGGGCAAATGCCGTGCGGGCAGCTTGGCAATTTTGGCGGATTTGGTTAAGTGTCAGCGACATATTTTCCCTAATGCGAATGATTAGTATGATCGGTTAATATTTTTTGGGCGGCTCTGGCGATCGATTCGGCGTCCAGGCCAAAGTGTTTCAGCAGCTCATCAGGCTCACCCGATTCGCCAAAACGGTCAGCCATGCCAACCCGGATCATGGATGTAGGCAGTCTCTCACCCAGCAGTTCAGCCACCGCGCCGCCAAGGCCACCATTAATCTGGGCTTCTTCGGCCGTGACCACGTGGCGGGTTTTTTTGGCGCTGGCCAGGATAACTTCGCCGTCAAGCGGTTTTATAGTTGAAATATGCACCACTTCGGCACTAATGTCTTTGTTAGCCAGGAGTTTGGCTGCCTCAAGGGCCTGGTAAGTCATAGTCCCGGTAGCCACAATTGTGACGTCCGAGCCGGCCCTAAACACATAGCCCTTGCCAATTTCAAACGGTGTATGCGGTGAGGTAAAAACCGGTGTGTCAGCCCGCGACAGGCGTATATAATTCGGCCGTTTGTCTTTAGCCATGGCCAGCGTGGCTTTTTGGGCCTCAACAGAGTCGCAGGGTGCGATAACCACCATATTTGGCAGCGCTCGCATAAGGGCAATATCTTCCAGCATCTGGTGGGTGGCGCCATCGGGGCCGACGCTGACACCAGCATGCGAGCCGATAATTTTGACCGGCCGGTCATTTATGCAAACCGTGGTTCGAATTTGTTCCCAGTTGCGTCCGGGGCTAAAGGCCGCATAACTTGAAACGAAGGGGATTTTGCCTATAGCCGCCAGGCCGGCGCCAATAGTTACCAAGTTTTGCTCGGCCACACCGACCTCTAAAAAACGCTCGGGAAAAGCTTCGGCGAAATGTATCATTTGGGTCGATTCGGTCAGGTCGGCACAGGCCGCGACGACATTTTTATCAGCTTTACCGGCTTCTAAAAGTCCCCGGCCAAAACCCTTACGGATCGACTCTTCCTGGCCCCAGTCTTTTTTGAGGTGCATCTCAGCCATTACTGGTGCTCGCTTTTTATCTTGCCGCCCAAAGTACGTAGCTCGTGGAGAGCTTTAATAGCTTCTTTATGGTCAGGCGGTTTGCCATGCCAGTGAAAGTCGTACTCCATGAAATCAACACCTTTGCCGGGTACCGTATGGGCAATAATAACTACCGGTTTTTCAACGATTGCTTTGGCCATGTCATAGGCGCCAATTATGGCCTCGATGTCATTGCCATTGATTTCCAGCACGAACCAGCCAAAGGCCTCCCATTTGGCGCGCAGGCTTTCCAGCGGCATCACAGTTTCAGTCGGCCCGTCAATTTGGATGTTATTACGGTCAACCAGAGCAATCAGATTACCCGGGTTATACTTGGCCCCTAGCATGGCCGCTTCCCAGCTATTGCCCTCATCCAGCTCGCCGTCGCTTAAGAGTACATAGACCCGGCGATCGCGGGCGTTATCCATTTTCAGGGCCAAGGCCATACCGGTAGCTTGGCTAAGACCAGAGCCTAAGGGTCCACTGGTAGTTTCCAAACCCGGCAACCTTAGTCGCTCCGGGTGGCCTTGCAAACGCGAGCCAAATTTCCGTAGCGTCATAAGTTCCGCCTTGGGGAAATAGCCGGCATGGGCCATAGTGACATAACGTACCGGCACACAGTGGCCGTTAGATTGGACTAGGATATCGCGCTCCTGCCAATCGGGGTTTTTGGGGTCGTGTTTTAAGATATGAAAATAAAGGGCGCTAAAGATGTCGGCCAAGCCCAACGGGCCGGCTGAGTGGCCGCTGCCGGCGTGCTCTAACATCCGGATAATATCGACGCGGATATCATTGGCCTTTTTCTGGAGTTCTTTAGTCGTCAACTTACCACCCATACTTCTTAAGATTATACCTAAAGTGCCGAGGGTAATGCTAGAAGAGTCAAGTCGTCCCCGTCTCGTCGGCAATACGCTGCAATTTATGGAATGTCTTTTCGGGATCATTTGAGCTCTGAATGAAACCGCCGACATTAAATACATCAACACCGCCAGCAGCCAGCTGTGATATGTTTTGATCAGTTATTCCACCGTCCCAGCCGATTTCCAGCTGCGGCTTATGGTCCTTTAGAAAATGCACCTTTCGTAGAAGATCCAGGTCGGCATGACCACCAAAACGGCCAAGATCGCCGCTAAAAATTAAGACGTGATCGATTTTATGCAGGGCGCCGGCAATGGTTTGTGGCTGGGTTTTAGGCAGTAAGGCCACGCCGACTTTTATATGGTGCTCGCGACACTGAGCCGCAAAAGCCTCAAAGCTGCCCTTGGCTTCGGCATGGACAATAATTAAATGCGGCTGGTGCTCTAAAATAGTTTTGACGGCGGCCAAAGGATCTTGAAACATTAGATGGAAATCGGCTTTGACGCCAACCGGCCACCAGGCCGCCCGTGGCTCTACGGTTTGGTTTTTGGCAAATTTACCATCTGTTAGATCGATCTGGATACGGTGGACAAAATGAGCTACTTTTTCAATTTGCTGGCGGTAAGTGTACTCATCGGGCGCTAGTATGGCCGGGCAGATAACAGGCACGGTTTAGACCTCGTCTAGCTTTTTATTGCGTCGGCCATGGCGGTCCTCGTTGGAAAATGGTGTTTCTAGCCACAGCTTAACGGCGTTCTTGATATCCTCAAAATTGACAAAGCTGGCACCCAAACTCAACATATTTGAATCGTTGTGCTGGCGCACGAGCCTGATAATTTCGTAGGGGTCGTGGCTGGTTCTACCCCGGGCATCGACAATTCCCCGGGCAACCGCCGGACCATAAAAAACCGCGCATCGCACGCCCTTCAGGCGATTGGCGGCCATGGCTTCACCCTCACCGCTGCGCCCCATGATAATGCCGCGCTCGCAACCACCGCTGGCCACCGCTTTAGCGGCTGGAAATATAAAGTCCGGGTAATCATCGTCAGGCCTAAGTGATACCGGCCCGAAGTTGTGGCACTTATGCCCCAGACCTTCCAAAAACTTCTCGAGCTGCTTTAATTGTTCGAAACCGGCGTGGTCGGACGCAAGGGCTATCGTCATCGCTAAAACCTGTGGACGCCGTCAATATTTTTAGCGCCGCCGGGGGGACCAGAGTCAGATTCTGGCGACGGAGCATCAGGTTTGGGGGATTCCAACAAACTATCGTGCGGCGCTTCCCGTAGGGGCTCATCGGCAGTTGGTTTGGGTTCAGTTGCGTGGATCGGCGAAACTGGGGCTGCGGCAGTAGATTCGGCCGGTCTGCCACCAAGCACCCGGGCGACATCGGCGGTCAGCTCGACCAAACGGTTACAGTAGCCCCATTCGTTGTCATACCAAGCCACCACTTTCAGTAAATTTCCGCCAACTACAGCCGTTAAGGCTAGGTCGACAATTGCCGAGTGGCTGTTACCGATAAAATCGCTGCTAACTAGCGGTTCTTCGGTGACAGCTAAGATGCCCTGAAAATAGCGCTCGGCAGCGGCCTTCTTGAAGGCTTCGTTGACCTGCTCAACTGTGACATTTTTTTTGGTGACAATAGCAAAATCACTAAGACTGACAACCGGTGTCGGTACCCGGACACTCAAGCCGCCGAATAGTCCTTCAAGGCTGGGCATAGCTTTAGCCGCGGCGATTGACGCGCCGGTTGTAGTCGGCACAATATTAGTGGCAGCGTTACGAGCTTCGCGCAGGTCTTTGGCCGGCGCATCTAAAAGCCGCTGGCTGGCAGTGTAGCTATGGACCGTCGTCATCATGGCCTTTTCAATGCCAAAATTTTCTTCAATGATGGCCATTACCGGCGTGATGCAGTTAGTGGTACAGCTGGCATTACTGATTACTTCGCCGGCGGTTTCGATTTTTTCTTCATTGACACCCAAAACGATAGTTTCGGCGCCGTCACCCTTGGCCGGCGCGCTGATAATGACTTTCCGGGCGCCGGCGGCGACGTGGGCTTTGGCTTTTTCGGGGTCGACAAACAGTCCGGTCGATTCGATAACGATATCAACGCTCAAGTCTTTCCATGGCAGTGCCGCCGGATCTTTCTCGGCCAGGACTTTGACTTTTTGGTCTTCAATGATTAAATTCTGATCGTCAAAGTCAACTTTATGATGGTACTCGCCGTAATTGCTGTCGTGTTTTAGAAGGTGTGCCAGCGTTTTTGTATCTGTTAGATCATTGACGGCTACGATTTCCAGGTCCGGACGCTCAAAAGCAACCTTAAAGGCGTTGCGGCCAATCCGTCCGAAGCCATTGATAGCAATTTTGGTTTTCACGTTTGGATGCCCACCAGTCGTTAGATTATAAATTATCTACCTTAGAATTGTAGGGGTTTATGCTTAAGCTTTCAACCTCAGTTGTTGTTGGGCCCGGGCGATAGCCTGGCGCAGATCTTCATCTTTCACTTCATCCAAGGCAAGCCAACGGGCCTGCTTGATTACAGCGTCATTTATCGAAAGCATTTCACTGGATGCCACAAAGGCGTAGCGAAAATCATGATGGTAGTGACGGGGCTCATTTTTTGGCGGCCGAGTTGGAACAATATGGGAGTCAATATGAACTGGTATGTGCCTATCGCTCGATTTTAGCGATTTACCCAGCTGCACGCCGGTTTCTTCAAGTGCCTCCCTCCGGGCCGTTAGCCACGGTCCGGCTTCGCCGTCATCCCAGTGACCGCCGGGCTGCTGCCAACGCTGGAATGTTGGGTGATAGATCATCAGAACCTTCTTCTTATCGGGAGAGAAAATAATAGCACTTCCAGCTACATGGCCGGTGTAGTTGTGCCGATCGTACAACTTTTGACCTGCTCTTAGCTGTTTTTTTAAAAGAGACAACCGCCGGTTATCCTCCGGGTATAGCTTGAGGTACTGCGCTACGACTTCATCGATCATTATTTTTTAGCGCGGGCTATGGACTGCTCGATGACTTTTTTGGCTTCTTCGACGTTACCCCAGCCCAAAACTTTAGTGCTGCCGGGTTTATATAAATCTTTGTAGTGGCTAAAGTGGTGTTCAATTTGTTCTTTCCAGCGGCTACCCAAGTCTTCTAAAGAGTTTATGCTGTCGTTGGTGTGGCGGTCATCAGCCGGCACGACCACCACTTTATGGTCGGCCTCACCCTGATCTTCAAAATTCATAATGCCGATAATTTTGGCTTCGAGCCAGACACCTGTTTCTAGTGGTTTTTCAGTTACGATTAGCGTATCAAGTTCATCGCCGTCTTCGTCTAAGGTCTGAGGAATGAAGCCATAATTGACCGGCTTGGCGAAAATTGCCGGTTCAACACGGTCCAACACAAATGCCGCCCGCTGGCGGTCCCATTCGATCTTCAGGGTCGAGCCTTTAGGGATTTCAACGACCGTATTGACCTTGCCGTTTTGGTAATCACCCGGTTCTAAGACTTTATTGAAATCAGGCATCTTTTCTCCTTATTCTTACTTAGTAGTATACAATAATCTTAGTGAAAATTATCGGCCACCGCGGCGCCCGCGGATTGGCGCCGGAAAATACAATTGCCGGTCTCCAAAAAGCCCTCAAGCACAAAGTTGACGAGATTGAATTCGACGTCCGAGTCACAAAAGACGGCATACCAGTTTTGCACCACGGCCAGAAACTACGTGATACTTCCGGTAATCACTTAGATTTAGCCGATCATAGTTTTGAGGAGTTAAAGAATCACAAGCCAGACCTAATCACGCTTGAAGCAGCCCTTGAAACATTTGCCACTAAAGTTCCTTTGTGTATCGAGGTTAAGCGCGGTGAACCGACACAGCCGATTGCAAAGATTATAAGAAAGTATCAGCACAACAGAATATTTGTTGGCTCTAAAAACCAAAAGACCTTGCGCGAACTGCATAAATTACTGCCGGATGTTCCGAAAATCGTCATCGAGCCCTGGTCCGGCGTCAAGGCCACCTACCGAGCCAGGCCGCTTAGCACCAAGCTGATTAGTATGAACCAGCGCTTTTTATGGTTCGGCTTTATATCGGCCATGCGGCGGCGGGGCTATGAGCTTTATGCCTACACTATGAATAATCCAAAAAAAGCCAGGCGCTGGGCCAAATACGGCCTAGCCGGCGTAGTAACCGATTTTCCGGATCGCTTTTAAGGCCTTAGCCGTACAACTGCGGATGGCCTACCACCGCTTCCGGTAGCGGTCCCCTTTCTTGCATTTCCAGATACTCCCTAATCATCAAGGCAGCTGTGGCGCCCTCGCCGCTGGCGCTGGCAATTTGCAGGGTTGCGCCGCTACGGACGTCACCAGCCACGAAGATACCAGCTACGTTCGT
Organism: Candidatus Saccharibacteria bacterium UBA6824; assembly: GCA_002452155.1. Classification (GTDB taxonomy): domain Bacteria; phylum Patescibacteriota; class Saccharimonadia; order Saccharimonadales; family UBA10212; genus UBA6824. The sequence continues at coordinate 24,576 of DKEK01000005.1, forward strand.
CATAAGATGTAAATCGCTCTTTATAAAACCAAAGTCATCCACTTCAATGGCGCTGCCAGCTAGGAACTTGGTATTGGGCAAGAGTCCAACAAATACAAACACTCCGTCGGTCGGAAATTCGACCTTTTTACCACTAGCAGCATCGGTGCCGATGACTTTGGTGACTTTGCTGTCTTTGCCCACGATTTCGTCAGTTGTTGTTCCCAAATGAACCGTAATTTTATCTTTATGCTTCTCTAATTCTTTAATCAGTACGTCACTGGCCCGCAGCTTACTGCGCACTAACATATCAATATGGCTAGCAAACTTGGTCAGAAACATTGATTCCTGGGCAGCCGAATTACCACCCCCCACCACTACCAGTTTCTTGTCGCGGTAAAATGCGCCGTCGCAGGTCGCGCAGTAATGAACGCCGCGGGCGTAGTATTCTTTTTCGCCCGGGACGCCAATTTGCTTGTATTCACTGCCTGTGGCCACTAACACCGCTTTGGCATAAACATCGCCTTCGGTCGTTGTCAGTTTTTTGAGCTTGCCTTGGTCCTCGATCTTGCTGACCTCACCGAGTTCAATTTTAGCGCCAAAGCGTTCAGCCTGCTTGCGCATTTGCTCGGATAGGTCCAAGCCAGCGATACCTTTTTCAAAACCCGGATAATTATCTACCCAATCGGTCACAGCCGCCAAGCCGCCGATGGCGCCCTTCTCAAAGAGTACAGTATCTATGTCCTCTCGCGAGGTATAGAGCGCGGCCGAAAGAGCCGCCGGCCCGGCACCCACAATTACAAGATCGTGCGGTACTTTCTCAGAGTCTCGGCGGTCCACCGATGGGGTCTCAGTCATTATTTAAATATAGCAGATTAAGCGATGGCCGGGGCTAGTCGAGAGAGGTTGTAGCCCACCACGACTTCTTGACTATCATCCTGCTGGGTAACAATCGTCACGGGCACCGTTAGGGCACCGCTCATCTTAAAGACTTCGTCTTGGCGTTCGGGGTGTTTTTCGAGATTTACTTCATCGTAGGGCAGGCCTTTGCTTTTTAAGTACCGCTTGACCATCGGGCAGTAAGAGCAGGTGTTAGTGGTATAGATGGTAATATTTTTTGGCATTAGTTGGTAGATCCTTTTTGTTAATTTTTTGTAACTAGATTAATCATAAATGGTGTCGGTAGTAAAAGCAATAGCACTACATATTGTGGTTTTTGCTTCGTTTATCCACTATTTGACATCCAGCAAAACGATATCGAAAACTAGGTCGGCGTTGGCTGGAATGTCCGAACCCGGCGGCGGATTGGCGCCATAGCCCAGGCTGGCTGGAATCAGCAGCCGGCGCTGGCCGTTGACCTTCATGCCGGGTACGCCCTCTTGCCAGCCTTTAATAACTTGGTCAAGGCCCAAAGATACTGGTTGGCCGCTGTCAATTGAACTTTCAAAGATCACGCCGGTAGCGGCCACCGCGCCGGTGTAATGAACGGTCACGGTCGAGCTGGCCTTAGCCTCGGCGCCAGCGCCGGGCTGAATGTCATTTTTTTGCAAAGAATCAATCTTAGCCACTGGGGTAAAATCACTTAGTTGGGTGCCCTTGAGTTTTTGGCTGGGGGGAGTGGCGGAAGTATTCACGACAGGGTTTGCCTCCTTCTGATGAGTTGCCTGCCAAAATGCTACCACACCGACGCCCAGGCCGGTACCCACAAACAGTAGCGCCAGTAAAATCCAGCCGGCCCGCTTCAAAAGACTTCCCATCCTGGGTATTATATCCTATCCGCTTTTAGGCTGGTTTTAGCCTCTGCGGCCAGTTCGTCGAGAAGTTTGTTGACCTCCTGGGTGGTTAGAGTCCGCCCGGGGTGGGTCATAACGATCCGTAGGGTAACGTTTTTATGGGTCTTATCTGTTGAGCTTTGGAAAATATCCAGCGGCCCGACGCTGCCTTGGTAGCCGGCTGGTTGGCTGAGCTTGTCCAAAAAGTTGCTGACAAAATCAACTATTTCAGCATAAGTAAGTTCGGCCGGAACTTTAAGTGTTATATCCTGCTCCAGGCTGGGGTAACGGTTGAGCGGCTCATAAACCGAACCCATACTGACTGTCGCTAAAGCTACCAAGTCTAGCTCGGCTTGGGCTGTATAGCTTGGCAATTTTAGGCCGGTTCTTAAGCTACTGCTGGGTTCACCGACCAAGCCCAAAAAAGTCTGGTCGCTAAAGATGGCAGCCGAGCGGGCCGGCGCGTAAGCTTTGGCGACCTGGCGCCATTCCGGTGCCAGGTCGGCTTCGGAAAGCGGGACTGATATAAATTCTCCGACGCCAAGTCTGTCTGCCAGAAATAGCACGTAGTGTTTGGCCTGGTAATAAGACGCTCCACGAGATTTATCGGCTCTTTTGTCGGCAAATACAAAGGCTAAACGGTCCAGTTCAGCTGGTAATTTTCCTTTGTCTAATATGCCGCGGACGTGGGCGCGGCCTATCTCAAACAGGCAAAAGCTATCAAAGCCGGCTTTAATGTTTGGGTGGACTTTTTCCAGCAGGCTTGGCGCCAAGCTTGGGCGGTAGTATTGGAGATCGGGACTAAGAGCATTTTTTATATGGAAGGCTAAGGCAATGTCTTGACCGGCTTTTTCTATTAGAGAGCCATGGACAAAACTATAGTTCAGCACCTCGTTAGCGCCGGCAGCCGATAATATTTCACTGATTTGCTGTTTGAAGGCTAGACTTCGGTTCAGCTCAGCCGGTGTGAGGTTACGGCTGGGCAGTTCCAGCGGCAGGTGGTCGTAGCCATAAAGTCGGCCGACTTCTTCGACAACGTCTTCCGGAATCTCAATGTCAGTGCGCCAAAAAGGCGCTTCAATTTTTAGCGTTTCACCACTAATTTCAACTTTGAATTCGACGTTTTCCATCAGTTTCTTAATCTGCACCAAGGTCAATTGCTCACCTAAGCGGGCGTTTATGAAATCCACCGTGACCCTAACCTTCTGCTCGACTTGCTTGAAATGCTTGTCATCGACTAATGCGCTGGCCTGGCGGCCGCCAGCCATGCTCATAATATCTGCCATAGCCTTGGCCATCACAGCTAGGTTTTGACGCGGGCTCTGATTTTTGGTAAAACGAGTAGCCGCATCTGTAAATAAACCATGGGTCATCGCTGTCCGACGGATGCTGTTCATGCCAAAGTTAGCGACTTCTATAACAATATTTTTGGTACTAGCATCGACTTCGGTACCAGCGCCGCCCATCACCCCACCGAGCCCAATAGCTTTTCCGCCAGAGGCGATGACAATATCCTCTTTGTGCAATTTAATTTTTTTACCGCCCAGTACTACTAATTCTTCGCCGGCTTTGGCCAGTCTTGTCTCGATGCTGCCGGCTGAGAGTTTGTCGTAATCATAGGCATGCAGTGGCTGGGCGGTTTCCATCATGAAGAAATTAGTAAGATCTACGATGTTATTTATCGGCCTGATGCCGATGCGACTTAGATAAGCTTGTAGCCGCACCGGGCTCGGCCTTACCTCAATATCGCGAATGGCAACAGCCATAAAGCGCGGTACAAGCTGCGGTAACTGGTTTTTAATTGTCAATTTGAGGCCATTACCCCTAGGCTTTGGTACTTCGACCTTTTCTTTATACCAGCCGGGGCTTTTAAAAACTTGATTCTGGATGCCAGCCAGCTCGCGGGCAATTCCGAGCATTCCAAACAGATCTGGGCGGTGGGTGAACATCTTGTTTTCGATGTCGATAATGTAATCATTCAGACCGTAAACCTCGGCAAACGGCTGGCCCGGTTTGGCCGGCTCGTCAATCACTACGATGCCCGAATGATCGTCGCCCAGAGCCAGTTCTTTCGCGCTGGCAATCATGCCATTGCTCACCACTCCCCGAATTTCCCGAGCTTCCAGTACAAACGATTCTTTATCTTCTGTACTGGGCACGGTCACGCCAGGCGGAATCCATGCTACCAGTTGTCCGGCAGCCACATTGGGGGCACCGCAAACAACTTCGACTAGTCTATCCTTATTTCGCTTAACGTTTTTGACCGTTTTACCATCATCAATTAAACAAACGCTAAGTTTGTCGGCGTTGGGGTGTTTTTCGCATTTAACAACCTTGGCGACTACGATTCCTTGATATTTTTTGCCAAGATCGATAACTTCTTCTACTGCGCCCAGCTGGGCGCCAATCTTTTCGACTAAAGTATCGATACCGTCTGGCATTGGATCCGCCGAACAGTGGTATTTGTTATTTATATCCCGAATCCAGTTAACGCTAACCTTCACGCAAATTGTCTCAAGAATTTTAGATTGCCGGAGTGGAAGTGGCGAATATCTTCAATGCCATACTTGATCATCACTAATCGTTCAATTCCGCCGCCCCAGGCAAAGCCGGTATATTTGCTGGGGTCAATGTTGCCTTCTTTTAGAACACTGGGGTGAATCATGCCGCAGCCCAAAAGTTCTATCCAGCCGGTTTGGCTGCAAATATTGCAGCCTTTGCCATCACAAAACGGACAGCTGGCGGCGAATTCGAAGCTTGGTTCGGTAAAAGGAAAGTAAAATGGCTGGGTTTTAACTTCTATATCCTTCTGAAAATACTCCTGGAAGAAAGTTTTAAGTGTGGCTATCAAATGGCCGGCATTAATACCCTCATCAACATAGACACCTTCTAATTGGTAGAAGGTATGCTCGTGGCGAGCATCTAAGTCCTCGTTTCTAAAAACCCGTCCCGGGATTACCGCCCGAATTGGTGTTTCCATAGACCCGAAAACCCGGTTTTGCATGATGGAGGTGTGGGCCGGCGCGATTAAGCCTTCGTCTGTCACAAAGGTGTCGTATTCATCGCGGGCCGGGTGGCCAGGTGGGAAATTGAGCGAGCTAAACATATGATAGTCGTCGTCAATTTCACGTGATTCTACAGCCGTGAAGCCCATGCGGCAAAAAATGTCGAGGATTGTTTCCAGTTCGCTCATTAACGGATGGCGACTGCCACTGTCGGCTGTCAGCAGTTTAGGCCGGTCTTCGGCCTTAACATTGACATCAAAGGGAGCAGTAACATCGATGGAGGTTGCGGGTGACAGATTAGAGGTTACAGTTTTTCGGACCAGGGATTCGAGCTCGGATTTTAGAGCATTTGCCTGCTTACCGAACTCGGCGCGGGCTTTACCGGCCGGCAAAGTTTTTATGCGCTCGTAAAGTGCGCCGAGTTCTGGCGCCCGCAAAATCGCCCGCTTATCCTCAAGCTTTTCAAGTTTTTCACGCAGAACTTTAGCAGCCGCCTGCACCTCTTTATTCTTGTACTCCATACTTGGCACAATTATAGCAATCAACACCTATACTGACTATCGTGTGTTGTTATACCCGGTAGTGAGCTTTCGAGATTATTCGACTGACCTTGAGCTATTCAGCTCGTCATAAAGATTTGCGAAAGCCGTAATTCTTTCAAGGTATCGATAGCCCTGTTGTCGAATAAATATTTCATGCTTCGACGAGCTGACTCGAAAGTCTACTACCGGGTATACTTAAGCGGTAATGAACGAAGACAAACTGCTAGAAAAAGCCAAAGGAGTTTTGAAGCTCAATGACCGCGGCAGTTGGATGGTGCCAGCCGCCGATTTGTACCCACACCAGTGGCTGTGGGATAGCTGTTTTATTGCTATCGGCCTTCGGCATCTGGATATAGAGCGCGCCCAAACAGAGCTTACGAGTCTGTTGCGCGGCCAGTGGAGCAACGGCATGCTGCCAAACATCATATTTTCAGAGGGCCACAAGTACCACCGTGACCGCGAGCTATGGCGTAGCTACCTCAGCCCTTACTCCCCTGACGGTGTATCTACTAGCGGTCTGACTCAGCCCCCCATGCTAGCCGAAGCGGTTGTACAGGTCGGCGAAAAGCTAAAACTACCCGAGCGTCGTAGCTGGTACAAAAAAATGTACCCGGCCTTGGTACGCTATCACGAATGGCTCTATACCGAACGCGACCCGCACAAAGAAGGCCTAATAATTTTGTTGCACCCCTACGAAGCTGGGTTGGATAACTCACCGCCATGGGTCAGCGAATTGCGCAAACACAGCATGCCGTGGTGGGTTGCTGCGATTGAAAAACTACGGTTAGACGGCGTGGTGAATTTAGTTCGCCGCGATACACGCCACATACCACCCGGGCAGCGTACCAGCAATATAGAAGCTTTGAGCCACTGGGCGGCGCTACGGCGCCTGCGGCGGCATGCTTACAACTCAGAAGCAATTCTGAACCGGCCGCTTTTCGCCGTTGAAGATTTAGCATTTAACTGCCTTTTGATCCGCGCCAACACAGACTTGCAGAAAATTTCCGAAACTATTGCCCGCCCGCTGCCCCAAGAATTCCTGGCAGCTATGACCAGAACTGAAGCTGCGATCGAGCAACTCTGGGACGAAACCGATGGTATTTACTACAGCCGCAGTTTTATTAGCCACAAATTGATAGAAGAGCCGACTATCGCCGCGCTACTGCCGCTTTATGCCGGCACTATCTCTAAAGAAAGAGCTGCTAGACTAGTTCAACTTTTGGCCAGCCGCAAATGGTTCAAGGCCAACTGGCCAATACCCAGCGTGCCATTGCGTTCATCATATTTTGACCCGTCACGCTACTGGCAGGGCCCGACTTGGATAAACACTAATTGGCTGATAATCAAAGGCTTAGAAAGTTATGGCTACCAAGATGAAGCCGATAAATTGCGCCAAAAAAGCTTGGAGCTAGTGGCGAGGAACGGCCTGAATGAATATTTCAATCCGCTTAATGGCCATCCCGAGGGCGCGCCTAGCTTTTCCTGGACGGCCGCCCTGACCATCGACCTACTCAAAACTTCTTAAAACAATCCCTATTTTCAGTCATATGACTGAAAATAGGGATTGCCGATGTAGCGTGGGCTTAGTCTTCGTCGAGACTGGGGCGGTCTAGAAGCATCGGTTCGACGCTGGGATTAGTATCTGCTATTTTAACTACGTCTTTATCAATTTTACCGAGCTCTTTGTAGGTGGTATTAAAGTGTCCGACGGTCGTGCCCAAAGAACCGCCAAGTTTTTGCATGTAGCCGTTATGGGCAACCAGGTGCCGGCTTAGTTGTTCAATATTCTTGCGGATTTTTTCGGTATCTTTATGAATATCTATAGAGCGCAAGCCCTGAACGATGATTTGCAGCATAGCCGCCAGCGTACTGGGACCAACGATTGTGACTTTTTTATCGGCCGCCGCGTACTGTATCAGGTTGCGGCCGCTAACACCGCTTAGACCGACTTTGTTGGCTAATAAATCGTAGTAGATGCCCTCGCTTGGGATAAACATTAACGCCTGGTCCAGCGTGCCTTTGCCGGGCTTAATATATTTGGCTGCTTCATCGATACGTTTTTTTAGGTCTTCCTTAAAAGCCCGCTCTAGCGCTGGCCGCTCCCCCGGCTTGGCCTCAACCAGGCGGTTATAATTTTCCAGACTGAACTTACTGTCTATAGGCAGTAGCTTATCCTCTAGCTTAACAACGGCATCAACCACTAACCCATCGCCCAATTTATATTGAAGCTCAAAGGCTCCGGGCGGCAAGACGTTCTTTAGGATTTGCTCTAGATAATATTCCCCCAAAACTCCTCTTTGTTTGGGGTTTTGCAGGACGTTTTGCAGTGTTTTCAATTCCGACGCAATGTCGCCGACATTTTTATTGGTCCTATCTAGTTCGGTCAGTTTTTGGGTGACTTCACGGATAATTTTGGCGCTTTGCGCATACTGGGCGGCCATCTGCTTATTGCTTGTCCCCAGCTGGTCTGTTAATTGCTTTTGTAGCCCTTGCTGCAGCAACCCCATCGATTTAGTCAGCTCGGTCATATCGGCCTTGAGCAGCATTGTGGCATCAGAGCTGCCAGCCGGCCTCAATAATTTCCAAGCCAGCAAAGCCCCCAAAGCTACAACCAGCACTCCTAAAATAATGACAGCTACCAACATGTGCTTTAATTATACCTTTAAGCTAGGCGGGTGGCCGCGAACATGAAGGCTGTACCTAGGATTGTTAGCAAAATTGTCCAGCGCGAAGAACCTTTGCTGTGAGCCTGCGGCAAAATGTCGCTAGCGCCGATGTACAGTAAAAAGCCGGCAAAGAATCCTAGATATATACCAAGCGACTTTTCTGAAAACGTGAAGAGCTGGGTGGATAGCACGCCAAGAATCGGCATACTGGCGGCTAACAGTAGCATGTTCCTAGCTCTCTTAGGGTTGTTGCGGTGGTGCAGCATCACATTGGTTGTGTTGAAGCCGTCGGCAAAGCGGTGTGAAATGACGGCAATAGCCACAGCTGTACCAACGGTAGCGTTGACTTGGAAGGCCACGCCAATAGCCACACCGTCTAAAAAACTGTGGCCCGATAAAGCAAGGGCGCTGGCAATACCAACGTGAGGGTGGGTATGGCTTTGGTACTTACCTTCATTGGGGTGATGAATAAGTATAAATTTCTCAATGACGTGAAATGCTAGAAAACCGACAACTAGAGCAATCATCGGTCTGGTCGGATCCAGTCCTGTGTTATTAACAATATTGAAAATCTCCGGCAGCAAATCAAAAGCGACCAGTCCTAAGATTATTCCGGCCGTGAAACCCAACGCTTGGTTTAGATTTCTCCGTCCCCGAATGGCGATAAACCCGCCAATCAAAGCGGCGGCGGCGGCGACTAAAGATAACAGGAATGCTGTCATGATTAAATTTTAAATTTTGTCATATATATTTGCAAATTTGTCGCAATTTTATGTAAAATTGACTATATGCATGATGATTTAACTGCCCTGCTGCGCAAAAATGGTTCCAGTTTAACCAAGCCCAGGAAATTGGTATTCGACCTCCTACTCGATCAGGAGCCGCAAACTGTCCAGGTTTTAGTCCACCGAGCGGTCGGCAAAGTCGACCGCGCCACTATTTACAGGACGGTTGAGCTGTTTGAGGAGCTGGGTATTGTTCATCGCCTCAATATTGGCTGGAAATACAAAATTGAGTTATCTGATATGTTTAGCGGCCACCATCACCATTTTTATTGCACCAACTGCCAGAAAACCTACAATCTGCCGCCCAATTCGATGCTGGAGACTATGATCGATTCAGTCTCGTCCAAAGAAGGTTTTTCGCCAAGGGGCCACCAGCTGGAAGTTTACGGACTTTGTGAGAATTGCCGGAAAGTAGACTAAACTTTAAGCCATTAAAGCTTCTTTAGCATCAACTTTATGATTCTTAACCACAAATACGACCACCAGCGCAGCCAGAATGGCCAGGCCGATACCGACCTGCAGTCCGGCTTGATAGCCGTGGACTTGAGCATACTTGGCGGGTCCGCCGGCTGAAGTCTCAGCCCTAATAGCAGAAAATGCCACTGCCGACAGTATGGCTAGGCCGATGGCTCCGCCGACCTGCTGAGCAGTATTTAGTACGCCAGAAGCCAGTCCAGAAAAATATTTCGGTACTCCCGAAGTAGCGGCAAGCGTTCCGGCTACGAAAGTCAGGCCCATGCCGAGAGCACAAACTGCCAGCCCGGGAAAAACGTTGTGCCAGTAATTTCCGCCGACCTTGAGGATATGCGAGAGTATAAATAAGCCAATGGCCAAAACTGATGGCCCGGCTATCATGAACGGCTTGTAACCGACTCTAGCAACCAGTTTAGAAACGACGCCAGAGGTTATGCCGATAATGAAGGTAACCGGTAAAAAACTAAGTCCGGATTTAACCGGTGAATAGCCTAGTACTTGTTGAACGTAAAGAGTCAGGAAGAAGAACATCGAGAACATTGTGCAAGCGATTACCAAAAACGCCAAGTTGGCGCCTAAAACGTTTTTAATTTTAAAAATAGCCAGATCCATCAGCGGCTGGTCAGTCCGTTTCTCGTTCCAAAGAAAGGCCAGCAGTAGTGCTACCCCCGTCGTTATAAAGCCTACAACGGTGTTTGAGCCCCAGCCTAGGCTGGGGGCCTTCGATAGACCATAAACTAATGACATTAGTCCCGAAGTTGCCAAAAAAGCTCCCGGTAAATCTAGCTTTAACTTCTTGTTCTCTTCGCCGATATGGTGCGGCAGCAACCGGGCCGAGCCCAGTACTACGAATAGACCAACCGGCACGTTGACAAAGAAGTTCCAACGCCAACTCAGATACTGGGTCAGTACCCCACCAAGCAGGACGCCAAAGGCGGCGCCGCCGGCGGCCACACCCGCCCAAACACCCATAGCTGTATTTCGGTCTTTGCCTTCCCTGAAGGTCGTCAACACTATCGACAAAGCCGCTGGAGACATAAAGGCTCCCGCCAAGCCCTGGACGGCTCTTAGTACGATAAGCTGAGTTTCTGATTGGGCCAGGCCGCAAGCCAAGGACGCCAAGGCAAAAACGCTGACTGAGGTCATAAAAATCTTACGCCGGCCGTAAAGATCAGCCGCCCGGCCGCCCAGCAGTAAGAAACCGCCGAAGGTCAGTGTGTAGGCCGTAATTACCCATTGCAGGTTACTGGCTGTAAAATGTAGTTCGCGCGCGATCGAGGGCAAGGCTACATTAACAATTGCTACATCCAAAATGACCATGAACTGGGCCAAGGCCAGCAACATCAAGACTACCCATTTATTCTGAGCGTGTTTTGATAATTCTTTTTTTGCGCTGATTAGTGAACCCTCCGATTAAAACTCGATTATTGAGAATCATTTAACCATGCTCTTTTAGATTTTAAAAGCCTGGGCTTTAAGTTAGACTAAAGTCGATGAGCCAAAAACGAAAAATACTGGTATTGGGTGGTGGCTTCGGTGGTATCAAGGCAGCGCTAGAGCTGTCTGCCCACTCTGCTTTTAGTGTCACGCTAATATCCGACCAAGACAATTTCCGCTACTACCCGATGCTTTATCGAACCGCAACCGGTGGTAGCCAAGTAGCTTCTGAAATTCCCCTGAGTGAAACTCTGGCCGGCAAGCAAATTAAACTAGTTAAAGATGGTGCGCTTAGTCTCGACAGGGTCGCCAAAAAAGTTAAGGGTAGCTCTGGCAAAGCCTATAGCTATGACGCATTAGTGGTGGCACTGGGCGTGGTCACAAATTTTTTCGGTATCAAAGGCCTGGATAAATACGCCTACGGCATTAAGACACAGGAAGATTCGCGCCGTTTACGTGAGCATTTGCATAAACTGTTGATAGAAAAACAAAAGCCAGACATTAACTATGTTGTGATTGGAGGCGGCCCTACTGGGGTGGAGCTGGCCGGCGCCCTGCCTGGCTACATTCGCTACATTATGCGGCGGCACAATTTAGCCGACCGTCCCATCCATGTAGATTTGGTAGAAGCCGCGCCGCGGCTGGTGCCTCGAATGCCTCAGCAGTATTCGCGCGCTATTGAGAAACGGCTGCGTCAATTGAGTGTCTCATTACATTTAAGTGAAAAGGTGCTGGCCGAAACGGCCGATAAGTTGATGGTAACTGGTCACTCCATAGACAGCCATAGCGTAGTTTGGACGGCCGGCGTTACTAATCATCCGTTTTTGAAAGACAACGACTTTGCTTTGTCCGAAAATGGTAGAGCACAAGTTGATAATTATCTTAGGGCCACTGAGAATATTTACGTGATTGGCGACAACGCCGATACCCAGTATTCCGGCATGGCCCAAACAGCCTTGTACGACGGCAAATTTGTGGCCGAAGACTTGAAGCGACAATCTGATGGGAAAAAGCGTAGGAGCTACAGTGCTAAAAAACCGATTTATATAATAGCCGTCGGGCCGCACTGGGCGGCCGTTTTGTGGGGTAGAGCCCGGATCTACGGATGGGGTGGTTGGCTGCTACGGAACCTGGCAGATTTTGCCGGCTACCATGAATACGAACCGTGGTGGAAAGCTGGCCGACGGCTAGAAGCAACCTTCCAAAACGAAGAAACTTGTGAGATTTGCAAGCGATAAAAAACCCTTTGGATTATTGGGTTGGGCCAGGGGTAATTTTTCGGGGAGCTTTTTTGTAGGCCAGGTGTCGTTTAAGCCCATCGAGGCGGTCGATGCGCGGCAGAAAGCTGTTGAGCAGCGACGAAAATTGTCGGTTAGGCACAATAATCCGCCCCAGTTTATTTTTAGCCTGGAGGTATTCATAAAGCCCGTAGAAGTCGCCATCGCCGGAAACCACGACGGCTTTATCATAATTTGGAAATTCGATCATGGCGTGCAGTACCAGGTCGGCGTCGATATTGCCTTTGACTGTGCCCTCTTTATGCTCGACCGTCGGCTTAAGGATCAAGGTGTAGCCCATTGACAGCAGATTGGCATACAGGTCGGCCTGCTCCTCAACCATGCCGACAAAAAAGTAGGCCTTGGTGACGCCATATTTACGCTGCAAGTAGTAGTGGAATTTGCGGAAATCGAGGTTCCAGCCCAGTTTTTTGATGCCCATATTGAGGTTTTGGCCGTCAATAAAGGCGTAATTGGTATTTTTGTTTGAATCCGGTTTTGATTTATCCATAAACCTGGATTTATTTTACAATAAAAGTGTTATTTATCAAAACATGCCCCCTTATTCCTACGGGGTTAAGTTTAGGCTTAAGCTTTTTGTTAGTCAATTGAGCCCGGCGCGTGGTTTTTAGTGTATGTTAGTTAGTAATGGCCAAGCGATACATTGAGCGTAAGCGTACCGGGCAAAGATCATTCCAGTATTTTCATGGTGGGCGGCAAGTGAGCGGTAAAGACGAACTGTCTTATTTAAAGTCGGTGGGTGTACCGCCGGCTTGGCAAGAAGTCAAGATATCGGCCAGCCGTAATGCCAGAATTTTAGCCACCGGGGTCGATAAGGCCGGCCGCCTGCAATACATTTACCATCCGAAGTTTCGAGCCCATCAAGAAAAGGAAAAATTCGAACGCATTTTGCGCTTTGCCCGGGCCCTGCCTAAAATGCGCCGGGTGACTGCCGAACACTTAAGCCATCCTGGGCTGGAACGCGAAAAGGTGTTGGCCTGCACAGTCCAGCTGATGGACAAGGCCTACTTTAGAGTCGGCAACGAGGAATACGCCAAAGAAAATCAAAGTTATGGCCTGACCACCCTTCGCAGTAAACACACCGAGGTAAAAGGCGACACCATCATTTTTGACTTTGTCGGTAAAAGCGGCCAGCCGCACCTCAAAAAAGTCACCGACAAGCGGCTGGCCAAGATCGTCAAACAACTTGATGACCTGCCCGGCTATGAAATTTTTAAATATGTAGACCAGGATGGCGAGTTGCACGACATCCATAGCGACGATGTTAATGAATATATAAAAGAGGTTATGGGCGAGGAATTTAGCGCTAAAGATTTCCGTACTTGGGGCGGCACCTTGCTGGCCAGCATAGAGCTTAGCCAAACCGAACGGGCACGTTCTATTAGTGAACGCAAAAAGGCCGTAACTGAGTGTGTCAGATTGGTCGCCCAAAAACTGGGCAACACACCGGCCATTGCCCGGGCATCCTATATCGACCCACGGGTTATATCGGCTTACGTAGTCACGAATGATTTATATAAAGTTCGCGAGGCCATCAAAAAATTGGCCCGCTCCAACTATATGACCTCTGACGAACACTGCGTTCTGCATCTTTTAGAAAAATCCGCCCGGGCTTAATTTAATAGTTATACCTCGGCTCAGACTTCGATACGGTTGAAGCGATTGACAGCGAAAGCTACAGAAACGCTTAGCATAAGGGTCATGACCGCCAGGTCCTTAGCCAAACCGAAATGGGTTTGGTGAATAAGCGTGTAGCGCAGCGCATCGACACAGTAGCTCAGCGGATTAGCCGAAGAGAGGATCCGCAGCAGACTGGGAGCGCTAGTCAAAGGGTAGAGCGCGCTGGATAAGAAAAACAGCGGGAAGATTAAAAAGTTGTTAATGCTTTGAAAACCTTGAAAATCTTCGACCATAGAGGCGATGCCGGCGCCGAAGCTGGTCAAGGCGAGAGACAGAACCAGCATAATTAGAAGTGCCAGCGGCAGCATCACCCAGCTATAGGGGCGGAAACCGAGCCCGAACGAAATGATAAAAACCAGCATGGCTTGTATTAAAGATATGGTTGCGCCACCGAGCGCGCTACCCAGCAGTATTCGCAAGCGGCTGACCGGCGCCACCAGCATTTCCTTCAAAAAGCCGAAGCGCTTATCGAACAGAATCTGGATGCCCCAAAAAATACCCGAGAACAAAAGAGTCTGGACAATAATACCGGGCACCAAAAACTCCAAGTAATTGCCCTGCCCGGCGCGTTTGTAGACCGAACCGAGGCCGTAGCCAAGTGCCAAAAGGAACAAAACCGGTTGTCCGATAGCGCCAATGACTCGCGAACGGCTGCGGCCGTAGCGCTTCATTTGCCGGAGCCATAAAATATAAATTACATCCACTTCGTTACCTTAGGTTGCTGTTACGCAAGGCGTTTCGAACGTTAAGGCCGTTATTGTCCAGGCTCTCTTTATCGCGGACTTCCTTGCCAGTTAATTGTAGATAAGCCTCCTCGAGAGTTTTGGTATTTGTCTGCTTGCTAAGCTCGGCTACTGTACCGCAAGCGATAATCTTGCCGTTGTCGATGATAGCGATACGCTCCGCCACAGCTTCGGCTTCGTCCAAATAGTGCGTGGTAAAGAAGATTGTCATGCCTTCGCTTTTGCTGAGTTTTTGGACATAGTCCCACATAAGGTTGCGGGTTTGGGTGTCCAAACCCAGCGTCGGCTCATCTAAAAACAAGACTTTAGGATGGTGCAGCAGGCCGCGGGCAATTTCCAACCGGCGGCGCATGCCGCCCGAATATGTTTTTACATACGACTTACGGCGGTCCCAAAGGTCTACCAGCCTCATGAGGTCTTCGATCCGCTTGGCCATTTGTTTTTTGGGCACGCCATAAAGTACGGCGTGAAACTCCATGTTTTCATAAGCCGTCAGCTCTTCTTCCAGGCTTGGGTCTTGAAAAACAATGCCGAAAGATTTGCGGACCGAGTCTTGCTCGCGGGCGACATCGTGGCCGTTTAGGTAAAGTTTGCCGGACGTCGGCCGCAGCATGGTGGTTAACATCTTAATAGTGGTGCTCTTGCCGGCGCCGTTAGGTCCCAGGAATGCAAAAATCTCGCCCGGTTTTACGCCGAAGCTGACATGGTCGACGGCTTTAATGTCGCCGAATGTCTTAACTACATCACGGGCTTCTACGGCAAATTTCAAACTCATACGGCTACCTATTATAGCCTACTCTCGGGATCCGAGAATTTCCTGGATGGTGCTACCGGGCTTGTAGGTCTTTAGGTCGCCGCTGGTCATGTTCCAGCAATCCAGTACCGGCTGCAGGATTTGCCAGCTGGCCAGCACTTCGTCACTGCTGGCAAATAAACTGTGGTTGCCGCGCATGGCATCGACAATCACCATTTCGTAGGCGTCGGGCAGGCGGCCGGTGAAGTGCTGGTCGTAGTCAAAAGTCCATTTCAAATCTTGTAGCTGGCGCTCGTAGCCAGGTTTTTTAGCGACCAGGTCCAGCTCGATACCTTCGTTTGGCTGGATCCGAAAAACCAAAGTGTTGCTGGCCGAGGCTGAGGTTTTTTTAAAAGTTATCCTTATTTCAGTTAGTTTTTGGTTCATACTTTTGCCCGTTATTAGTCTTATGGGCACTCCCCGCCACCGCGGGTCGGTAGATTCAAGGCTCAGCGACACAAAAGTCTCAACCCGGCTGCCCGGATTTTTAACTTCAGCCTCATAGCCGTCATATTGAGCCCGCAGCACAAGCTCCCCGCACTTATCTTGGGGTACTGGCGCAATGGCTTTGAGCGCGGCCAGGCGGCGGCGGGGAATCTCTTCGAAATCGAAAATGTCCGAACACGGTTCCATTAGGATTAGGGCGGCTAATTGCAACAGGTGGCTTTGGACAAAGTCCCGCAAGGCACCGGTGCTTTCATAAAAATTAGTCCTGCCCTGGATGCCGATTTTCTCGATCGCGGTAATTTTAATATTCTTTATAAACCGGCTGTTCCAGAGGTCGCGGAAAATGGTATTGCTGCCAAGGAAAACCGTTATGTTTTGGGCCATTTCCTTAGCCAGGTAATGGTCGATGCGGTATACCTGTGGCTCGGAGAAATGTTTTGAAGTCTGGGCGATCATTTCTTTGGCTGACTCATAGTCATAACCGAAGGGCTTTTCCAGTAGGAGTTTCATATGCGGTTTGTTCAAGTGGGCGTTGCCTAAGTGCTCAATGATACCTGCGGCTGCGGTAGGCGGTACCGACAAGTAGAAAATTGCTTGTGGTTTTTGTTCAAACTTCTGGCTAATTTCTTCAATTTTGCGCGCCAGCTGCTGGTATTCCGCCTCATCCGCCAGGTTCATCATGAGCATTTGGCTATAGCTTCTTAAGTTTTTCTGTCCGCTGCCGAAAACTTTGTCTAGGCTGATCTGCCGGCGCGAAATCCCCAAAATTTTAAAGTCCTTGTCGAGTTCGGTATTTTTGCAAATTTCGGCCAGAGCCGGCAGCAAATAGCGGCGTGATAGATCGCCGGTGATACCAAAAATCACTAAGATTGTTGGCGGCAGTTTCTCCATATACATAAGTATACTCAGCCGTCCGAAAAATAGAGGCCGTAGGCTGAATTATCCCTTGAAAGTCAGGGGTGGAACTGTTATACTGGTTCGCGAATGAGTTTTAGGGAACGTCTAACGACCGGTCCGCCAGCTGGCGGATTTCCAGCCGTTCGCACCGCTATGGGTGGGAGTATTTTATGCTAATGCCCTTTTTCGGAGCCAGTGACGCCGCCCCCTTAGCCGCCGAAAAGCTGACCAATATTGGACCGATCCCCCTGACTAACAGCATGTTGTTCGGGCTGTTAACGGCCCTTTTCGTTCTAATACTTTTCGGCCTGGCTGCTAGAGCTAGTCAATTGTGGCCCAAGAGCCGCTTGGCTTTTTGGATTGAGAGTTTTGTCGAGCTAGTACTAGGACTCATGACCGAATCATTCGGCGACCGTAAAAAAGCTATGCGTTTTTTTCCACTACTGCTGACTTTGTTTGTTTTTATTCTGGCCAGCAATCTAAGCGGCTTACTGCCAGGTGTCGGCAGCCTGACCTTAAATGTCGCCGGTCAGAAGACCTCGCTACTGAGAGCCTTTACTACCGACTTAAACTCAACACTAGCTATGGCTGTCATAAGCCTGGCCACCGTACATATTTATGCTCTTAGGGAACTGGGGATTGTCGGCCGCTTTCGTCATTATTTCTCCGGCAACTTGCTAAACCCCATGAATATATTTATCGGCTTGAATGAAGTTTTTGGTGAAGTATTGCGGCTGGTAACCCTTAGTTTGCGACTATTTGGAGTTATCTACGGCGGCGAGGCCCTACTGCACGCTATTTCGCAGCTGTCCGGTAATTTTGCCTGGGCAGCCACACTGCCAATTATGTTTTTGGAAATTTTCTTCTCGATTGTCCAGGCTTATTTGTTTATGATGTTAACAGCAACCTATTTGGTGATGGCAACATCTCACGAGGAACAAGAGTCGGAGGCTGCGCATAGTTCGGCAGCGGCTAAAGCATGAGTCAATTAAGGTCTAAAGGAGTAAATGTATGACACAGATCGATCCAGCATTAATTAAAGGACTAACTATCGGCCTCGGTGCTATTGGGCCGGCCATTGGTGTGGGCCTGATCGGTGCTGCCGTCGTAGGCGCCGTTGGCCGAAATCCGGAAATCCAGGGCAAGATTCTGTCAACCGCCTTCATTATGATCGGCCTGGTTGATGCCGTCCTAGCCTTCGTACTATTAATTTTGTTTACAACTTAAGAAGAGGTAGAGATTGGTGCTTTTAAATAATATGTCTTTAGATTTTGCGCAGGCCAGTGGTGGTATTGGGGCTTTTAACCTGAACCTTAAATCATTCTTATTTCAGCTAATAACCTTCGCGTTGGTACTGCTGGTACTGAAGCGCTGGGTGTTGCCGCCACTAATGAAGACTATGGAAAACCGCCGTCTGGCGCTGGAACAGAGCTTAGCGGACGCCAAAGCCACCGAAGAAGCTCTAGCGAGCGCTGAAAGCCGGGCCGAGCAAATCATTTCCCGTGCCCGGGCGGCTGCCGACGAGGTACTGGTGGAAGCTAGAAAGACTGCCGAGGGTATCATTGCCAGTGCCGAAACAGCCGCTAGTGAGCGAGCTGCCCTGATCATCAAAGACGCCGAAGCCCGGCTGGACCAAGAACGCCAAGCTCTGCGTACGCAGCTGCGGGCAGAACTGGCCGAGCTGGTGGCCCTGGCAACCGAAAAGATACTCCGTAAAAAATTGGACGAACAGGCCGACCGAGTCTTAATTGAGCAGTCGCTCAAGGATCTTGCGTGAACAAGGTATCCCGCAGGAATTTAGCCCGCTACGCCGCCAAGCGCCTGCTGGGGGGTGAACCAGCCGGCGAAGTGGCCAAAGCCATAGCGGCTGTTTTAGTTGTCGATCAGCGTCAGAATGAAGTTGACCTGCTGCTAGCCGACATAAATTTTGAACTCGAGAGCCGGGGCCATGCCGCCACCACCCAAGTCACAACCGCTCACGACATAACAGACAAGCTAAGAAACGAGATTAGCGGCTTGGTCAAAAAGGCCACCAAGGTCGACCAAGTGATTTTAAGCGAGCAAGTCGAAAAATCGGTTATCGGTGGCGTGCGTATAGAAACGGCTACCCGCGTCTGGGACAAAACTGCCGTCCGCCAACTTAACGAGCTAAAGGAGGCATTTTAGATGGCCGGACTTGAGACGCAGCTCAAAGAACTTACGACAGATGTCAAGAAAGCCATTGCCGGCCTTAAAACTTCTGGCGAGGAACAGTCTGCCGGCATCGTTACCCGTGTGGGTGATGGCGTGGCCTGGATCTACGGGCTGCGAGACGCCGGCTATTCGGAAATGCTCCAAATTGAAGGCCAAAGCGGCACAGTTACGGCCTTTGCCCTCAATTTACTGGAAGACGAGATCGGCGCCGTACTGCTAGGCGAAGACCAGGCCGTTAAAGCCGGTGCCCGGGTCAGACTGACCGGCAAAGTTTTGTCCGTCCCGGTGGGTCCGGAGTTAGTCGGACGGGTAGTTGATCCGTTGGGCCGGCCGCTGGACGCCAAGGGACCAATCAAAACCTCTGCCACCGGCGCGATTGAAAACCCGGCACCCGGTGTTATCGACCGTAAGAGTGTCCATGAACCGTTGTTGAGTGGCATCACAGCCATTGACGCTATGATTCCGATCGGTCGCGGCCAGCGGGAGTTGATCCTGGGTGACCGCCAAACCGGCAAAAGCGCCATCGCGATTGACACAATGATCAACCAAACCAAGCAAAAAACCGGTGTTATTAATGTCTATGTGGCTATCGGTCAAAAAAATGCCCGTATCGCGCGACTAGTCGAGCGGTTGCGGCGCGAGGGAGTTATGGACCAAACCATTATTGTCGCCACGTCGGCTTCCGACCCGGCCAGTTTGCAGTACCTAGCGCCCTATGCCGGCGCGGCCATGGGTGAATGGTTCCGTGACAATAAAAAACATGCTTTGATTATTTATGACGACCTTTCAAAACACGCCGTAGCCTACCGCCAGATGTCGCTGCTG
>DKEK01000005.1:44250-139650 GCA_002452155.1 Candidatus Saccharibacteria bacterium UBA6824
CAGATGTCGCTGCTGCTGCGCCGGCCGCCCGGCCGCGAAGCTTATCCGGGCGATGTTTTCTATCTGCACTCGCGGCTGCTGGAACGAGCCGCCAAGTTGTCTGACAAACTCGGTGCCGGCAGCCTAACTGCCCTGCCGATAATTGAGACCCAGGCTGGTGACGTTAGCTCTTACATTCCGACTAATGTTATTTCCATCACCGACGGCCAGATTTATTTGGAAACCGACTTATTTTATCAGGGTATTCGCCCGGCCATTTCGGTTGGTCTATCCGTGTCACGCGTCGGCGGTTCGGCCCAACCCAAAGCCACCCGCTCGGTCGCCGGTAGTCTGCGCCTGGACCTGGCCCAGTATCGCGAACTGGCGGCTTTCTCGCAATTTTCTTCAGACCTGGACGCTGAAACGCAGGCCCGTCTGTCGCGCGGCCTGCTGCTAACGGAGATTTTGAAACAGCCGCAGTATTCGCCGCTGGCAGTTTGGCAACAAGTGGCCAGTATTTTAGCGGCTACCAGTGGCGCCTTTGACGGACTGCCTACTTCCAACGTCAAGCCGGCCCAGGAAGCACTGTTAAATACCTTGGCCAGCAAGCACGCTAAGTTAATCACAGAACTCAGCGGTGACGACGCGCCGTCTGAGACTGCTAAGAAAGCTATTTTGAGCGTCGCTAGCCAAGTCGCCCAGCAATATAGGACGATCCGGAAGGAGGAGAAGTAGTGGCCCAGACCCAAGTCATAAAACGCCGCATTCGCTCGGTTAGAAATGCCAAGCAAATTACCAAGGCGCTGGAAGTCGTGGCCGCTTCCCGTATGCGCCGGATCCAAGATGCCGTGGCCCAGGTGCGCAAATACGGCCAGACGGCCGAAATCATTATGCGGGGGGTCGCCGGTACTGAAGAAGCCAGGCATCAGCCTTTTTTTGAACCCGGCAGCTCAAAGGCTAAATTATACGTAATTATTACCAGTGACCGGGGGCAAGCTGGTGCCTTTAACTCCAATATTTTTCACCAAGCGCTAGACGGCTTTAGGCAAGACCGGGCCGGCGCTATTATGCCCTCGGTGATAGTTTTTGGCCGCAAAGGTGCTAGGTTTTTCGCCCGCCTAAGTGATATAAACCTCTTGGCTGAATATCAAGACCTAGCTGATTTTCCGGACATTAATGTTTTTGCGCCGGTCTTAGAAACTATTGAGAGTGGTATGAGCAGCGGCGAATTTGCCAGCGTGCAGTTAATTTATACCGAGTTTGTCTCGCCGCTAGTCCAAAAAGCTACGTCTTTTCAACTGCTGCCGGTAGATTTATCAGCTCCAGTCGAAACGGCCGTGCAAGTGTCCAAAGTCTACGAATTTGAGCCTGAGGTAAATATAGTTGTTAGCCAGGCCCTGAAGCTTTATTTTGAAGCCAAGCTAATGCAGGCCCGGGTAGAGTCAGCCGCCGCCGAGCACGCCATGCGCATGGTGGCGATGGGCAACGCCAACCGCAACGCTTCAGATTTAATCGACGATCTGACGTTGGAGCTGAATGCCACGCGCCAAGCCGCCATTACTCAAGAGATTGCCGAAATAACCGGCGGCGCCGAGGCCATGGCCGCTTAAAGAAAGAGAAATTATGCCAACAGCTGTTAAAGAAAACCTAAGCACTAAAAAGGGACGCATCGTCCAAGTCGTGGGCGTGGTGGTTGATGTGGAGTTTGGCGGCCATTTGCCGGCGATTTATAACGCCCTACGGGTAGAGCAAAAAGATAGCGTCTTGATGCTGGAAGTGGCCCAACACCTAAGCCAAAGCACCGTCCGGGCCGTCGCCCTGGGTCCAACCGATGGCCTCCGGCGCGGCGCGGCGGCCACTGACAGCGGCGCCCCGATTAGGGTGCCGGTCGGTGACACCACACTTGGACGAATGTTTAATGTCATCGGTGATCCAATTGACGGCCTGCCGGCCCTGAAAAATCCGCCGCTGGGTTCCATCCACCGCGAGCCGCCCGGCCTTTCCGACCAAAGCGGCAAGATAGAAATCTTTGAAACCGGTATTAAAGTGGTTGATCTCATCGCGCCGTTCGCCAAAGGCGGTAAGGTCGGCCTGTTCGGCGGCGCCGGCGTCGGTAAAACCGTCTTTATCCAAGAGCTCATAAATAACATCGCTAAGTTCCATAAGGGCCGCTCGGTCTTTGCCGGCGTCGGCGAACGGACTCGCGAAGGCAATGACCTCTACAATGAGATGAAAGAGTCCGGCGTCCTGGACAAGACCTCACTGGTATTTGGCCAGATGAACGAACCGCCGGGTGCCCGTCTGCGGGTCGGTCTTTCCGGCCTGGCCATCGCCGAGAGCTTCCGCGACCAAGGCGGTGATGTGCTGCTTTTCATTGATAATATTTTCCGCTTTACCCAAGCCGGCAGTGAAGTTTCGGCTCTGCTGGGTCGGCTGCCGAGCGCCGTCGGTTACCAACCGAACCTTAGTACCGAAATGGGGGCTTTACAGGAACGAATTACCTCTACCAAGCAAGGTTCTATTACCTCTGTCCAAGCTGTCTTTGTACCGGCCGACGACCTAACCGACCCGGCGCCGGCCACCACTTTTGCCCACCTCGACTCGACTATTGTCCTTTCGCGAGCCTTGACCGAGCTTGGTCTGTATCCGGCCGTTGATCCGTTGGACTCCAGCTCGACATTGCTCGATCCGGAAATTGTCGGCGAAGAACACTACCGCGTAGCCCGGGAGGTCCAACGAGTACTGCAGCGCTATAAGGACCTGCAAGACATTATCGCCATCTTGGGCATGGAAGAATTGTCCGAGGAAGACAAGCAGCTGGTCGCCCGAGCCCGGCGCATCCAGCGTTTTTTGACCCAGCCATTCCATGTTGCCGAAGCCTTTACCGGCCAGTCCGGTGTCTACGTCAAATTGGAAGACACCGTCCGTGGCTTTAAGGAAATTCTGGACGGCAAACACGACGCCAAGAGCGAACAAGCCTTTTACATGAAGGGTGCTATTTCCGGAGTCCGCGGCGATTCTTCTGGCAAAACCGAACCGGCCGCTAAAGCCAAGAAATCAGAAGCTAAAAAATAATGCAGTTTCAACTAGTCTCTATAACCGGTACCAAATACGACGCCGAAGCCTACGAAGTCTTAGTGCCGACGCTTGGTGGGACGATAGCCATCTTCAAAGACCATATGCCGCTTATTTCGGCCGCCCAGCCCGGAGTCCTTAGTGTCCGCAAAAAGGCTGGTGACCCGGACAGCGAACTAGAGAATTTCGCTATCAATGGCGGTGTGGTCCATGTAGACGGCAAGACAGTTTACTTTATAGCCGACGACGTTACGGCGCCTGACGAGCTTAGCGAGCAAGAGGCTACAGCGGCTCTGCGGCGCGCCGAGGAGTTGGTCAAATCAGCCGGCAGCCAAACCGCCCTGGCCGAAGCCCAGCACTTGCTGCGCCACAGTAGCGCTAAGCTTCAAGTCGCCCGCCTCAAAAAGCGCCACCACCGATAAATACTTAACAAGTTAAGTACTTCTAATTAAGTAATGGGGATTATGCTGCCCTGCCTCATGCTCATACGTTTAGGCCTCCAGCCTTTTTGGGCTAAAAAGCTCACGCAAAGGATTGGCCCGGCCATTGATTTGATCGCGGATCATCCCGGCCGCCACCATGCCCCATGTCAGCCCCCAGGCATGGAAACCGGTAATAACATAGACGCTAGACTGCTTCGGATAGAGCCCGATGTAGGGCAAATGGTCGCGCGGCATCATGTCACCAGCCACCCAGCGGTAGATGATTTTATCTACCGGAAACTTTTGGCCCACATCGGTGACTAGGTTTTTGTAATGCTCGGATTTGTCATAGCCTTTCGTCAATTTGTGGCTCTCGCCGCCAAAAATTAAAATCCGGCTTTTTTTATAAGGGTGCGACCGGATTGTCCGCACCGGAGCCTCTGTTGAAATATACATACCGCGCGGGTAGAGGTCTTCGCGCAAGGTTACACCTAAGGCGTACGACAGTTTGACCCATGTCGCCTTGTCGAAAATTTCCCGGCGCCAAAAAGGATATTTGCTGGCTACGACTATGGAGCCTGCTTTCAACTCACCCTGCTTCGTCTTTAGGGTGTTGGGCCGACCGGTCTTTATATCCAGCGCCTCGGTTTGTTCAAAAATTATGCCGCCGGCGGCCATATAATCAGCTGCTACCCCGAGCAGAAATTTGCGTGGATGGAACTGGGCTTGGCCTGTGAATTTAACCGCGCCTTTTACGGCAAAAGGCAGATCAGTATTGGTAACAAAACTGGCCGGCAGGCCTAAACTTTTAGCGGCTTTTACTTCATCTTTAATAGCCTGCAGCCCCTTGGACTGCTGGGTGTAGGCGTGGGCGTCGGCCCGCTCAAAGTCGCAATCTATACCAAGCGACTGGGCAACCGCATCTATGTCTTCAATCGCCTGCTGGTTGGCCTGCCCAAAGGCCTTAGCCACCTGCCTGCCGTGCTTGGCCAGCAAATAATGGTAGACCAAATTATGCTGGGAGGTTAGTTTGGCGGTGGTATTGCCGGTGGTGTTGGCAATAATGCGATCTTTCTCGACTAGAACTGTTTTTAAGCCCTCTTTTTGACACATCCAAGCTGTTAAAATGCCGGAAATTCCGCCGCCAACAATCGCCACATCAAAGACGCCTCCATTTGCAGGTAGCGGGGGATAATCTGTCTTAGCGGTCGTTGCCAACCATAAAGATGTCTCGTCGCCCGGAAGTCTAGCGGTCATATTCTCTCATTTCTACTTAACTAAAATGCCTATATAAAGCTTACCATCTGGTTGAGCATACAGGTCAGGTACCAGTGTAACAGAGGTGGAGGAGGTCTAGGATCCTATCAGCGTTCGTAAATAATGGCCTTCATAAATTCCGGGCTATTCTCACAATCTCCCGTTTGAACCTCGATCTTTAAGTGATGCTCGTCCAAGAGCTTCACAAGAACTCGGCTATCGTTGTTCGCTGGCACAAAGATGAATCCAGGACGCGCAGGGGCATTCTTGTAACAGTAAGTTTCACCCGCCTGGGTTTCAGAAAACTCCCGGCCAACAATTCCGGCATGCGACGGTTTAAATGCAAAGGTCTGCGGATTCGGCACGATGTTCCCGCCAATGGAGATCTCCGCCAAGCTCGGATCGTAGTTGTTGTGGATGAAGCTGATGGTTTTACCTTCTGATTCAAGGTTCTCGTCCTTTTTCGCACGGTTAGCGAACCAATCGCCTTGGACAGTACCAGTGATGTTTTGGATGACTTGGCCGCATCTCGGTTCAATCGTGCGGGGAGTGAAGCCCGGTGTTGAACCTTGCCTATCTTCATAGTAGCCGTACTTTGCGTTTAATGTATTTTTTAGGTCTCCGGCGTAAAGATCGGTAAAGCAGACGGCATTTACGATTCTTTGGTTGTTGCCGTAGTAGCTAGCATTTACATCGTTTGGCTTGGATCTTGTGTCGTAAATTGAGAGCGCTAGTGAAGGCTCGGTGTTGGTGTAGCCGAGTAGTAGGCCGGCCTTAAGGGTTATACCGGCCCTCGCGGTATCATTCACCGCCTTGGCGCCTTGATTCAGCGGACCTTCATCATGGGTTTTTTTGGCCTTGTCCCAGACGCTTTGAATGTCCGGCGAAAGTTCGTGGATGAACTCCGACCAGCCTGTGACCCCCCGACAAATCGTAAAATCGAACATGTAATTGGACTGGGTCGTGAGCGGCGTTCCGTCCGCACTGTAATCGGTGTGCTTGGCGATTTTGGTGATCGTAATTTGGGTCGGCGCGTAGACCGGTATCTTTTCATCCACAGCGGCCTTGAACGTAAATTCGGTGTGATCCATTGGTAAAATATGGCCCATGCCGTCGGTAGATCCGAGTGGTCGAAGAGCCAAAATCTTTTCGGGGTCGACAAATGATTTAGTAAAAACCCCCGAGAGACTCTTCGGACATCCCGGGCCAGATGCTTTAAATACCCGGTAGCCAACGAGGCCAACCACTGCCACGATAACAATTATCAGCAATAGCACAATGTGATGAAAGCCCTTTTGATTTTTCAGTAATTTAGCCATACTTATTCTTTCAATCACATACTAACACGCTTATACTTGGGACGAGTATAGGATTCGAACCTTCATAACAGATATAACCGATTTTGAAGCTAAAACTAGATTTTAATAAAGTTGGCGATACGATGATTTCATGACCTCTGTAAAAAAGATTACTAGGCAATAGGTCTCCTTTGGTGCAATACTTGGCTGGGACGGTAGGATTCGAGTTTTTTTGTTTGGCTCGATTACAGTCTCGCCTTCGCCCTAACTGGGCTCCAAGGGAAAACTTAAACAGCCACCGGCTGTTTTCGCCTATCGGTTCGAATCCTTACCCCTCAATTATCGATTTGAGAACGAGCAATGCCCGTTGTCAAATCGATGGCTGGGACGGTAGGATTCGAACCTACGATCCTGGGACCAGAACCCAGTGCCTTACCGCTTGGCCACGTCCCATTAAAAAGCCTTAAATATTATAAGGTCTAAGGGGTTTTAATCCTAGCCTAGTCTTTTTTAGTGCCGATGTTGACCATCCAGTCAACGCCGTATTTGTCGCTCAGCATGCCGAAGGTGTCGCCCCAGGATTGTTTGCCCAGTGGCATCCGTACTTTGCCGCCGCCTGCTAGGCTTTTGAACATTTTGGTCAGTTTTGGCTCATCCGTGCCGCTTAAACTGAGCTCTACTTTTGCCATTTTGGGGCTGGCTGTATGGCTGTCGCTGGCCATTAGGTTAATGTCTCCGCCTTCCAGGCTGGCGTGCATTATCCGGTCTTTGTCCTCCGGTTTAGTGCCGGGAGTATCTTTCATGGTGTTTAGGCTCAGCTCTCCGCCAAAAACACTTTTATAAAATTCCATGGCTTCTTTGCAGTTGCCGTCAAAAAACAGATACGCGTCCAATGTTACTTTACTCACAATTCCTCCTTAGATTACAATTTCTAATTACCATTATAGCTCGAACTAAAAGTCTCTATTTTTTAAGGTTTTATAGTTTCGCTGTTTACAGCTCATCAGTAGGTTATACTGAGATCACATATGATGCATCCGATAGAGCGCAATGAACTTTGGTATGCCCAAATCACGCTTGGTGTCGCTATCCTGCTTCAGCTAACCGTCACCAGCGCCCTGCGCGTCGGCCCCAAGTTCCTGGTCGCGGCCCTGGAAGCACTTTTAGTTTTAGCTATTGGTTTTACCGCACCACGCCGCCATAGCACGGCGGCTACTGCCCATAAAACCATTTCTATTTTGTTGATTGGATTGGTGTCTATCGCCAATGCTGGCGAACTAGCCTTACTTACCAAAGCTCTCATAAACGGTTCGCACCTGCCCGGGAAAACCCTGCTCAGCGGCGCCTTGGCCATTTTTTTGACTAACATAATTATGTTTGGTCTGTGGTATTGGGAGCTTGACAGCCCAGGTCTTTCCGGCCGTCACAAACGGGCTATAGAAACCAATTTTCAGTTTCCGCAAAACGAATCAATGCATGAACAAGCTAATCGTTGGCGACCAGGTTTTTTGGATTACTTATACGTTTCACTAACCAACGGCACGGCCTTCAGCCCAACTGACACGATGCCGCTGACCCACATCGCCAAAGGTCTGATGAGCGTCCAGGCTTTTATATCCTTGGTGACGGTTGTGCTTGTAACTGCCCGCGCCGTCAACATATTAGCCTAGAAACTAGCTTCTAGCTACTTACTCAATCTTTCCGAGACCACGTCCCAGTTCACGACGCTCCACCAGTTCTCTATATATTCAGGGCGGCGGTTTTGATATTTCAGATAATAGGCATGCTCCCAGACGTCCAGGCCTAGAATCGGAATTTTTCCTTCTGTCAGCGGGCTGTCTTGGTTAGCAGTCGAGTAAACTTCCAAATTATTGGCACTTTTGACCAACCACGCCCAGCCGGAGCCAAAACGGGTGATGCCGGCATCGGTCATTTTAGCCTTAAAGCCATCCAGGTTGCCAAAAGCTTTGGAAATTGCTTCGGGCACGTTTTGTGAGCCGCCGGGTTTCATACTCGCCCAAAACAGCGTGTGGTTGTGGTGCCCCCCGCCGTTATTTTGGACGGCAGTGCGAATATCTTCGGGTATATCTTTAATGTCGCTCAATAGTTCCTCGATCTTTTTGCTTTGAAAGTCGGGATATTTTTCCAGTGCCGCATTTAGCTTCTCGATGTAGGCGGCGTGGTGCTTGTCGTGGTGAATCTCCATCGTTTTGGCGTCGATATGCGGCTCCAGCGCGCCAAATTCGTAACCAAGTTCCGGCAATACAAACATATCTAATCCCTCCAATTACCTACTCTTAATAGTACCACTAGTCCTTCTTGGACTCTTTGACGCGCCACTTGGCAATTTCGCCGTGGTGCCCGCTTAGTAAGGTTTCCGGGACCTTGAGCCCGCGGAATTCTTCCGGACGGGTGTACTGCGGATGTTCGATGACACCGGGCTCGCTGTGGCTTTCTTTGGCGGCGCTGGTTTCGCCGCCCAGCACGCCCGGTATGAGTCTGGTCACAGCATCTACAACCACCATCGCCGGCAACTCACCACCGGTCAGCACAAAGTCGCCAACAGAAATTTGTTTATCCACAATCGTAGTAATACGCTCGTCATATCCTTCATAGCGGCCGCAAATGATAATTAGGCCGGCTTCAGTGGCGGCAAATTCACGGGCCATTTCCTGGCTAAATAAATCCCCGCGGGGCGTCATCAGCAGAACCTGGGCATCCGGATCTTCTTCTTTGGCTTTTTCTACAGCCTGAAATAGCGGCTCCGGCCGTAGCACCATGCCGTCACCGCCGCCATATGGTGTGTCATCGACTTGCTTGCGGGGACCAATGCCAAAATCCCGCAAGTTAATGAGATTGTATTCAGCCAGTTTTTTATCCTGCGCCTTCCACAGCATGCTAGTGTTAAGCACACCTTCAAACATCTCCGGAAAAAGTGTAATGATTTGAATTTTCATGGCAAGAAAGCTAAACGTCGAGGTCGTCGAGGTCGGCGAGTTCTTTGCGGGTGCGGCTGACTACATCTGAATGGTCACTAGCAGATTCTGGTAATTCTTCATCTTCGCTCATATCGACATCATCAGAAACGGTGTTTTCGTCTTTGCGCGGTTCCTCCAGCTCATCTGTAACAGTTTGGTCTTGCGCCGCGGTCGATGCTGGTTCGTCCGTTGGTGCAGCAGTGGAATCGTCAGCCGCGGGCGGTTCATCTGGGGCCTGGGCCGAGTCATCTGCTTTTGGCCCTTTGCCTTCCGGATAGCCGGTATCAATAATTTTGAGATTATAACGGGCATCATTTTTAGTACCTAGTGCTCGAAGAAGGGTGCGCAAGCTTTGGGCAGTAGCGCCGCGTTTGCCAATTACCCGGCCCAAGTCTTCGGGGTTAACCGAAAGTTCAAGTAATACGCCTTTTTCATCAATCCGGCGCTCAATTTTGACCTCGTCCGGGTGTCCGACTACTGATTTAACGATATATTCTATGAATTGCTGGTCTATGCTTACAGCCACGGCAGGTTCCTCCTTGTTCTGAAATAAATTGTAATTTGATTATAGCAAACCCAGCACCTAGGGCTGAGACTATCCGCCCACGGGCGGATACTTGCGAAGCACTCAGACCTAGGTGCTGGGAAAAATTATTTGACGGGTTTTTCGGGTTCTGGTTGGGGTTTAGGTTCGGGTGCTTCGGTTTCCGCGGATGATTGTTCAACTGCTGGGGTCGTTTCCGTCTCCGGCACCTGTGTATCCTCAGCCGCAGTTTCCGCAGCTGGGGCGGCTTCTTCTGCCGGTTCGGCCGGCTCGGCTGGTTCTGCAGGAGACTCGGCCTCAGGCGCCTCAGTTTCAGCTGGTTTCTCTACTTTTGCCTCGGGTGGCCGCGTGCTGCGGCGCTTATCGGCATTTTTAACAGCCCCCTTTTTGGGTGCTGAAGCCTGGAACCAGTCCGGCAATTTTATTCCTTCTTTTGATAAAAGCTTAGCCACTCGGTCTGAGGGCTGGGCACCGCTCTTCAGGTATTTACTAATTTTTTCGCCGTCAAGGGTGGCGGCTTTGGTGTGCGGATCATAATTTCCGACGTAAGACACTACCCGGCCGCTGGTTGGATGGAAGCGGCTGTCTTGAACCACCACCCTAAAGTGGGCGTGGCCGCTGCGGCCTGTGCGCTGCATCCTAATGGTCAACATATCCAAGCCATTTTACAGATATCGACCTCTGTTGTCAACTGGGCTCTATTTTTCTTTTGTGTAGGTCTTGAGGGCCTCGGCGGCGGCAGTTACCTGGGCGGCTTGTTTACTCGGGCCCTCGCCCTTACCCATAAATACATCGTTTACATAAACGCCGACTATAAACATTTTATCGTGGTCCGGGCCATCTTCTTGCATGACTTTATAGACCGGCGTAAAACCGTCGCGGCTTTGCACAAGTTCTTGAAGTTTTGACTTAGGATCCAGCCAGGTGCCGCTTTGCAAAATTTCCTTCAAAGTCGGTAGCAGTGTACGGTCGATGTAATCTTTGACCGCTTCGTAGCCTTTATCTATATATAGCGCGCCAACCACTGCTTCGTAGCAATTGGCCAGAATTTGCTGGCGGGCGCGCTCGCTGCCGCGCTTTTCGCCGCGCGATAGCCGCAGCAGCGGCTCAAAGCCCTCTCGGTCGGCGGCTGCACTAATACTTTCGGTGCGCACCAGGGCGCTGCGCCAATTGGTTAAAATACCCTCGGGTTCTTCAAAGTTGTTATATAAATGCTCGGTAACCACCAGCTCTAAAACGGCATCGCCCAGAAATTCCAGGCGCTCGTTGTGGCCCTTGGCGCTGTCCTTGTGCTCATTGAGGTAAGACCGGTGAGTGAAGGCTGTAATCAAAAGCTCAAGGTCAGCCAAACCGCCAAATTGTTGGTCGGCAAAGGCTTGGTATTTGGTTGTATCCATCATGTCCTTTCCTTACAGATTCTGCTTTCTGATTTTTTTGAGTCCAAGCAGTATCAGTTTACCTATATCTTCGTAGGCAATTTTATCAAGCGCATCCGTCGCTGACATCCAAGCTACGTTGGTCATCCACTTTTCGGCCTGGACGCTATCGCTCTTACCCTCGGCTTTGACTAAAAATATCTCGGTTGTCATGAGCACCAGGCTGCTGCCTCGGCGGTAACGAAAATTGATTTTTCCGAGCCAATCCAGCACTTTCATTTGCTGCAGACCTGTCTCCTCCCGAACTTCGCGCTCGGCGGTCTGGCGGGCAGTTTCGCCCTCCTCGATATGACCTTTGGGTATAGTCCAGCGACCCTTGCTATCGGCGATAAGTAAAATTTCGATATTGCCGGAGTCAGCTGACCTGCGCCGGAAGATTATGCCGCCGGCGGTTGGCTCGCGCACTACTTCATTAATAGCTGGGCGCCGGACCAGTTTTCGGAAACCGGCAATGGGTTTAGGTCTTTTCAACAGTCTGATCTTTCTTCTTAGGGGTTGACTTTTTGCTGATCGGTTTTTGCTTTTTGCCGGCCGGCTTGTCAGTCTCGGCTTCTTTATTTCGTAGGACCGTGCCCAGTACGCCATTTATGAACTTGGATGAGTTATCCCCACCAAAAGCCTTGGCTAGTTCCACGGCTTCGTTAATGGCCACTTTAGGCGGTATATTAGCCGTAAAAATCAGCTCGTAGACGCCGATACGCAAAACTACTCGGTCAATACGGGCAATCTGCTCAATCGGCCATTCCGGAGCTACCGGGCGGATAATGTCATCGATCGCCTCTTGCCTTGCGGCGACGCCGTTGACTAACTGCTCGATGAACTGCTTGTCATCGATTGTTTCGCGGTAACGGGTGATGTTGCGCGCCAAAACCTCGCCTAGCTTAAAGGCCTCGTCCGCACATTCGCGGCGAAAATCCTCTTCGTAGAGGGTTTGCAGCGCGACTATGCGGCCCAGGTGGCGATTGGCACTCATGACGACTTGCGGCTCATATTGTTAAGTTGGTCCTTAGCTACAATTATAACCTATTGTAAGGATATAACCTCTTACTTCGCGGCTGTTTTTTTGAGATTAACTTTTACCGGACTTTTGGCATTCACGCTTTTGGCCAGCTTACCCAACAGATGACTGCGGCGCATGCCCGTCCGGCGCGAGCTAGTTCGTTTCTTCGGCTTACCCACTTTAACTCCCTGTTTTTTATTTGGATATTACTTCTATTATACCACCAGGTTGACCAGACGGCCGGGCACGTAAATTGACTTTTTAATTTTTTTGCCTTCAAGGTTTTTTGCGACTCTTTCGTCCTTTTGGGCGGCTTCTATTGCTTCTGCCTCGCTGACATCAGCCGGCAGTAGCAGTTCGCCGCGTAGCTTACCGTTTACCTGGACAGCAATGGTTAGCAGGTCTTCTTTGAGTAGCTCTTCATCCCAAGTAGGCCACCGGCTAATGTGAACCGACCCGTCATGTCCTAGGTCCTGCCACATCTCCTCGGTAATATGCGGTGCAAATGGCGCCAGTAATTGAATTAAATTACTTAAAGACTGGTGCCAAGTTTTATGAGCCAGCCCAAAATTATGGTCGCTTTTTAGCTTATAAAGCTCATTTACGCACTCCATCAGGGCCGCGATTGCCGTATTTAGGCTCAGGGTTCCAAGGTCCTGGCTGACTTTTTTGATTGTCCTGCTGACCACCCGTGTGATTTGGGTTTCCAGCTCAGCGTTATGACCACCGGCCTGAGGGCTGGTTTCCAAAAATTCTTGAACCAGCGCCCAGGTCCTTTGCAAGAAACGGAAAGTCCCGCCGAGGCCTTCCACGCTCCAGGCAGCTGATTGATTCCAGGGGCCAATAAACAGCTCCATCAAACGGATTGAATCAGCGCCATAACCTTGGTCTATTATGCTGTCGGGTTCAATGGTATTGCCCTTGCTTTTGCTCATTTTTTGGCCGTCAGGCGCTAAAATCATGCCATGGTTGCGCAGCGTGGTGAAAGGTTCATCAAAATCGATCATTTTGCCGTCGTACATAACTTTTGTCCAAAAGCGGGCGTACAGCAGGTGCATTACAGCGTGCTCGGCACCGCCGATGTAATCATCGACCGGCAGCCAAAAATCAACTTTGGATTTATCAAAGGCTTTTTTGTCGTTGTGTGGGTCGGCAAAGCGCAGGAAGTACCAGCTGGAACAAGCAAAACCGTCCATGGTGTCGGTCTCACGCTGGGCTGGCTCGCCGCAGACGGGGCACTGCGTATTCACAAATTCCGGCACCCGGGCCAGTGGACTGCGGCCATCGCCACTCGGTTCGTAGCTTTTTACTTCGGGTAGCACGACCGGCAGATCACTATCCGGCACTGGCACGGCGCCGTGTTTCGGGCAATGGATAATCGGGATCGGCGCGCCCCAGTAGCGCTGACGGGATATCAGCCAGTCGCGGATTTTATAAGAAACTTGGGGCTCGGCTAGTTTATTCTTGAGCAAGTATTTAATTATTCCTGGTCGGACTTGGCCGGCCACTTTGCCCTTAAATTCTTCAGGCTCGGCTAATATTCCGTGCACCATGTCGCTGTAGCAGACCTCCAGCCGGCGGATTTTTTCGGCTTGTTTAGGATCGGGCGGGAATAGCACCGGCTTGAGCTTGATGCCGTACTTCTTGGCAAACTTAAAATCACGCTCATCGTGTGCCGAGCACTTAATAATGCCCGTACCGTAATGGGCCAGCGCATAGCTAGCCACCCAAATCGGCAGATCGTCGTTTCCGACCGGGTCCTTTATGTAGCGCCCGGTAAAAATACCCTCGACGTGCTCTTCGTCAGTAAAACCTTGGGCGACGCGTTTTTTAAGAATTTTGTCTGCAAAACTAAGGACTTTTTTTTCGTCCTTAGTGCCTTTAACAAGTTCGGCGAGTAGCGGATGGTCGGGTGCAATAACCACAAAAGTGTCAGCCCGGAAAGCTTCAAAATGGGCAGAAAAGGTTTTGATTTTCAAGCTCATATCCTTAACCGGCGATGTAAAGACCATCCCTTCGCTGCGGCCAATCCAGTTACGCTGCATGGACTTGATGGATTCCGACCAATTAACTTTATCGAGGTCTTTTTCTAGACGGTCGGCATAATCCCGGATTTTGAAGAACCATTGTTTGAGACTTTTGCGCTCGACTTCATGGCCGCAGCGCCAGCAACGACCGTTTTCCACCTGTTCGTCGGCCAAAACGGTCTTATCGTTGGGGCACCACCACTGGGAACTTTCCTGTTGGTAGGCTAAGCCTTTTTCAAAAAGCAATAAAAAAAGCCACTGGGTCCATTTGTAATAGCTTGGGTCAGTACTATTGATTTCACGGGACCAATCGTAGGAAAAGCCCATCTGCATTAACTGCTGCTTAAAGTTCTCGACGTTTTTAGCCACCGCTTCTTGGGGACTGATGCCGGTTTTAATGGCGTAATTTTCGGCCGGCAGGCCAAAACCATCCCAGCCCATAGGGTGTAGAACGTTGCTGCCGCTCATCCGGGCGTAGCGGGCTACGGCGTCGCCAATGGTGTAGTTGCGTACATGTCCAACGTGCATAGCCGCACCGCTGGGGTATGGAAAATACTCCAACACATAACGCTTAGGCTGGCTCTTATCCTCTGTGACCTCGTAGATCTTGGACTTTTCCCACACCGTCTGCCACTTGGGCTCAATTTGCTTCGGATTGTACCGTCTCATTGTCTCCATTGTAACAGATAGAGAGAGTCGTTATACTGACCACAGAATGTTAAAGTCGCATGCTACCTTGGTCCGCTATATACTTGTCGGCGGCAGCGCTTACTTGGTCGAAATGGGAACTCTTTATGGGCTGCACCATGGGCTTGGCCTGGGCCCGCTGGCTTCGGTCGCGATTAGCTTTTGGGTGGGATTCATCGTAGCTTTTGTCCTGCAAAAAACGATTGTCTTCAAAAACTATGAACGGGGCGCGAAGGTGTTGAGCCGCCAGCTGGGCATATATAGCCTCCTAATAGTTTGGAATTATCTTTTCACTCTGGTCATGGTGAAGTTGCTATCGGACACTTTCTCGGTCTTTATTATTAGGACGGGCGTAATTGCCATTATCACACTGTGGAACTTTTATTTGTACAAGAGGCACATTTTTAAGTCAGAAGACGTTGTTTTGGCGGATTAAGATGAGATGAGTGAATGGTGAGCCCTAAAAATAAGACTTCGTGGGACAAGCTCCGCTTACATATTGAGCGCAGACTTCGACATCGGGCTAAACACTACCGAAAGCAAGTTAGATCAGATATCTTCGCTAAGCGCTACGCGCTGTTTTGTCTAGCCGTACTTTTTGGCGCGACGCTGTTTTGGACCATCTTGGGCGCCAGTTTGCAGCGCAGTAACGCCGACCAAATCATTAACCCCTACCTATTTAATGACTGGCAGACTCTGCACAGTGCGACGCTGCCCGGCGCTCATACATTTCTAATTAAGTGGCCGCTGTTTTATTTAATCCATTTGGCCCATGCTTCGGCTTTTACTTTGGGGCTTTTTACGGTGCTTATAAGCCTATCAACTGTTGGCGGCCTGGTCTTTTTGCTACGCAAAATTGAGCCGCGGCCGCTACAACTTGGTACGCTTTGTCTGGCTCTTGCATCAGTCCTGCTGCTGGTGCCCGCCCAACCTTACGCCGGCGGCTTGCTGCCGGTCAATATGGCGATGCTGGCTACTCGCAACCTAGAGTATGTGTTTTATATTGGCAGTTTGTTCTTGTTTGTCCGGACGCGGAGGTTTAGAAGCCGTGACTTTACTGTAGCTACCGTTTTGTTGGCTCTACTGTTTGCCAGCGACAAGCTGTTTTTAACTCTCAGTTTGGGCGGCGCACTACTATCTTTGCTCATCTACACTTTTGTTGGTCAATTTGAACTTTTGCGCTTGGCTAAAACCTGGTTACTAGGCAGTCTGGCGGCATGGGCAGGAGCAGCTGGTGTGCTATGGCTGGTCGGCCGCAGCCTAACCCACATTTCCCAAACGGGTAGTCCCTACAGCCTGGTCCACGATGCCCACAGTATTGGCCTGGGTATCGTTTACGCTCTAACCGGCTTTTTGACTAACTTTGGCGCCAACCCGGCCTTTGATAGTGGGGTCCTTAGAAATATCCCTGCCCAGCTGCATAGCCGTTTGAGTGATGTTGACGGCCTGTCGTATGTGATTAATTTTGGCTTGCTGATGATTGGTGTCTTTTTAGTCGGCCGGTTAGTGTACATTCGCCTGACTTTCACGCCAAAGAAACGAACGCTAACCGCTAAAAAAGATAACTTCACGAAGCTTTCTCTCATGCTCGTCGCATCGACCATCGCCGCAATCGCAGCCTTCGTGTTAGCCCGCCACGCCTGGGCGGTGGATGCCCGCTACCTGGCTATTGCTGTTTTTGCTCTTTTCATCGCGGTAGCTACATACATAAGTCAAAAAAAGATCTCCCCGCAGCTGCTGGTTCTTGCCGGCGGGCTTATATTCATAGGGGTTATTTTAGGTATTAGCCAGGCCTCGCGGGTTTACAATACCGATAAGTCGGCTCTGGCTGCCATAAATAGGCGCGATTCCGTAGTGGCCTCTGTCCTACGTCGTCACCACGTAGATTTGTTAATTGGCGATTATTGGCGGATAGTGCCTATTAAATTGGCGTCTGACCCTCAGCTTAGGGTTATGCCTCTAGATAGCTGCACCCACCCTCGGGCAGAACTTAGCTCTAAAGTCTGGCAGCCGGATTTAAACCACAAGAAATTCGCTTACCTTCTAAGTCTTGATCGCGGTTTAACGGACTACCCAGTTTGCACACTTGACCAGGTCGTAGCTATTTATGGCCGTCCAAATACCAGTACCTTAATCTCCGGCAACCTGTCCCATCCCAGGGAACTGTTACTTTTTTATGACAACGGAATCAATATAAGTTCGCCGACAATTAATGCCCCTGCCCTGCCGCCCAGCACGGTCTTTCCGATTTCCCTTAGCCAGCTGCCCAACGTCAACTGTACGACAAAAACCGTCATTAACACCGTCGCCCACCAAGATGACGACCTGTTATTTATGACTCCCGACTTGTTGCACGATCTGCGCAGTGACAAGTGTGTGCGAACAATTTACCTAACAGCCGGCGACGCCGGCAGTGACCAATTCTATTGGTTAAGCCGGGAACAAGGTTCGGAAGCCGCTTATTCCAAAATGATTGGCTACAGCGGTGTTTGGATAAAAAGAATTGTCCGTTTGGGAGACAACCAGTACATAAGGGTAGGCAACCCGCGCGGTAACTCCAAGGTGTCGCTGATTTTTATGCGGCTACCTGATGGTAATATCAAGGGCCAAGGCTTTAGGGCTACTAATTACCAGAGTTTAGGAAGACTCGAAGCCGGCAAAATTGGTTCTATGGGCTCGGTGGACAAACAGTCTGAATACAGCTACGCTCAGCTCCAGAGCGCCATACTGGAGCTGATGCGAGTTTACGGGCCGGCCGAAATTCATACCCAAGCCGCCCTTGTCGATCGACGTTATCCCGATCATAGCGACCACCTGGCCGTCAGCCGTTTAACGCGTCATGCCTGGCAGCAATATGACAGCCGTATCCCGATTAACTACTACATTGGTTACCCGGTATTCTCAAGGGTTGCCAATGTTTCTGGAGCTGATTTGCAAGCTAAAGAGGACGCTTTCTTTGCTTATAGCCACTTTGACTCCGGCGTCTGCTCTTCGGTAGAAAATTGCGAAAAATCAGCCGCCAGCTATAGCACCTATCTACCGCGGCAATACACCAACCCGGAATAAAACTCAGTGGTCACGAATAGCCATATTAATGAAGCGCTTGACAAGTTCGGGCATTGGAATTCCCGATACAGCCGCAGCTTTCGGATATAGGCTTTGGTCGGTCAGGCCAGGCATGGTGTTGATTTCCAGTGCTGTGAAGCTGCCATCTGGCCGCATTATTGTATCTACTCTTGAAAGATGTCGGCACTTCATAATTTTGTGAATTTGTTCAGCTAGTCTTTGAGCGTTTTTTATTTGTTCTTCGTCGAGCGAAGGCGGCGGACAGAGTTCGGCGCTGGCGCCGTTATACTTATTTTCATAATCAAACTCGCCTCCCTCTGGCGGCCGTACTTCTATTGGCGGAAGGGCCACTTGATCTAAAATCGGCACCGTGACCTCTATACCTTCGACCAGTTCTTCCAGGACAGCATCGTTTTCCAGTTCAAATAATTCATCGATTTGTTTTTGATCCACTTTTTTTGAGTCCCGGACAATTATTGTGCCTATGCTCGAACCGCCATGGATTATCTTAAGAGCGTGGGGCTTTTGAGCAAGGGGTTGGTCTTTGTAGTTGTTTTTGTTTACTCGAACACCCTCGGGCACATTTACTCCTTCACCCCTCAGCCTTTCCAAAGTCTGCCATTTATCAAAACAAGCTGCCGAAACCTGGCTGTCACTGCCAAGATACGCCAGATCTCTTTTCTCAAGTTCAGCTTGCAAAACCCCATCTTCCCCGTTTTTACCATGCAAAATGGGCAGCACTACAGTATTTTTGGGCAGCCTATCTAAAATAGCCGCCAATCCCTCCGCTGGGTCAGCTTCCGTTACCTCAAAGCCGGCTTGACGGGCGGCGCTGGCGACTGCTTTAGCCGAGCGCAAAGATACTTCCCTTTCCGGCGAATCAGCGCCGCCCAGCACTAAAATATTCATCTTTTGAAAGCTTGTTTTTTTATTTTTAGCCAGTCAGGGGATTGGCGGACCAAATTTTTCGCGTCCGAGGGTCTCGCCAACAACAGTTTAACTGTCTCCTCGGCGAAGACTCTATTTTGCGAACCCTTGGCTAAAATCAAGGCCCCGCTTTTAATTAGCGGCTTTAGGTAATCACCCGCCGAGTACGGGTCGTCAAATTGTTGGACTCTGCAGCCCTTAGCTTCTGCGCCCGGTGCTAAATATTTATTGGCGTCAGGGCCAAGCGTGATCACTAAATCTAGTTTCTTGGGGTCGCAGTAGTCGCCCATTTCTTCGTGAGCGGCCCGGCTGTATTTTCCTAGTTCGTTCATGTTACCCAAAATGGCAATTTTTTGAGGTGCATCTAGACGATAAAGTGTATCAAGCGCCGCTTTCATGGCCGGAGGACTGGCATTGTAGGTGTCGTCAATAATTGTCGAGCTATTTGCTCCCTGAAGTTTTTGCATGCGGCCAGCTACCGGCTTGAGATTATTTAGGCCTTGTTTGATTTCGCTTGGGCTCATCCCGAGCTCTCTGGCAACAGCTACTGCGGCCGCCACAGCATACAGGCGCGGCTCGGCAATAGCTTCGTGTTCGGCCCGAAGCAACAGCGCTTCATTTTCCAGAACATCGAAATCAGCCGAAAAACCATCAAATTTCACATTTTTTAGCTGAATATTTGCCCTTTCCTTCAGGGAATAGGTGCTAGTAGGTTTTTTAATTCTTTTTGAGTATTTCGACTCAACCTGGTCGACATTTACAATTAGCTTTTTAGACAAATTGGCGATTTGTAACTCTTCAGCTGCCACGGCGTCAAGGTCATCAAAAAACTCCATGTGTTCGGGCGCAATAGCGCTAAGTACTCCAATGTCATTCTTTAGATACTTAGCGTATTTGGTAATCTGTCCCGGGCCATCGGTGCCGACTTCGACTACCACGACATCGTAAGGATATTTTTTTCCGAGCTGCTGATGGTTGCGCCAAAAAACAGCTATCCACGCAAATGGATTAAAGAGGTTCGGCAAATCCTCCGCAAAGAATATTAGGGGCACGGTTACTATATCGTTATAATTGCCGCCTTGATGGCGGACTTTGTATTTCGCATTTAAAACCTGGGCTATAGCTAATTTGGTACTAGTTTTGCCCAAGCTCCCGGCAACGGCCACAACCTTAAAGCCATTTTTTTTATAAAGACGACGCACCTGCCAGCCAAGAACAGCTACAACTATTTTTTTAGCCAGTTTCTGCACCCCTTAAGTATAACAAGCTATCTCTGTTTTAGTTGGGCCACTTCATCTTTGGTCAGCTCACGCCATTGACCGGATTTTAGGCCAGCCAAATCAAGCGGGCCGTATTTGGGCCGGTGGAGTCTTTTTACCGGCAATCCAACAGCTGCCAGCATACGCTTGATTTGGTGGTTACGGCCTTCGTGGATTGTCAGTTCGATTTTGTTTTCTGTTAGTTTACGGGCTTTAGCCGGTGCAGTTGGACCATCCTCGAGTTGAATGGGATTACTTAACAAGTCAAGTATCTTTGGCGTAATGTGCCCTTTTACTTCAGCTTCATAGACTTTGTCGACTTCAAAACTTGGATGCATTAACTTGTGTCCTAAATCGCCATCGTTGCTTAGCAGCAGTACGCCGGTTGTGTCAAAGTCCAGTCGCCCTACCGGTACTACCCGCTCGGGAATATCGATAAGATCCGTGACCTTGGGCCGATTTTCCGTATCCTTTAGCGTCGTAATTGTTCTGTCAGGTTTATAGAGCAAAATGTAGCGCAGTTTTTGGCTTTTAATTAGCTTGTCATCAACTGCTACCGAGTCATCTTCAGAAATATCATCGTTAAGCTGGCCCGGCTCACCATTAACTGTGACTCGACCCTCTAAAATCAAGCGGTCAGCCCCGCGCCGCGAAGCCACTCCCGCACGTGCCAAATACGCATTTAACCTCATTAATGAAAAGCCAAATATAAAAATAGGCAGCCAAGTGAAAAGACAATAACCATTCCTATGTGATTGTTCAAGGGGCTATCATGTATGAATCTCAGGTGGGCGAAAGTGGTATACCAATTTTTGATGCCTTTATCCTGCAAATAGTCCCGTATTAAGTGCTGAAAGAAGAATATCGCCAGAATAATATATATAGTTTTGCGCATAAAAATGGTGGAGCATGAGGGATTCGAACCCTCGACCTCTTCCATGCCATGGAAGCGCGCTAGCCAACTGCGCCAATGCCCCGAAATTACCTCGGTTATTATATCAATTTATAAGTGATGGTGCATGTGACCGCTGCGGGAGATCAAGAAGCGATTGACCGGAACCGTGATAACAAACGCCACGACCAAAGAAATTAGAAGGCTCCACCAAAAAAGTCTGGTATCTACGTTGGCGTTGATAGCGCTGGGCACAAGTAGAATAAAAACGTTGTCAACAGCTTCCATCGAGATGATTGATGTAGTGTCAATAGCTACAGCTGTTTTTACAGCAGTCCTAGAGTTCTTATTCTTACGATAAACAGATTGGAAAGTTAGAAGATAGCCAAAGAAAAAGGCCAAGACTATTGCCAAGGCTATGCTGGCAAAGTTAGACCATTTTAAGGCAGTAGCGACGACCATGCCCAATACCTCACCAATACTGCAGCCCAGCAGACAATGAAGGGTGTGGTTTATGGCTTGTTTAGTTAAGTTATCCATTTAATATTCCTTTGTTGCAGCTTAAGAATGGTGGAGATAGAGGGATTCAAACCCTCGACCTCCGCAATGCGAATGCGGCGCTCTATCAGCTGAGCTATATCCCCTCATCGGAACTTTCGCACCTGCCTCGTTTTGCCATTACCAAAAGCTTCGGCTTGGTACTATGTTCCTCCTCTCAATTTTGCAAGAGTCTGCTACGCACGACCTTACAAAATTGGAAGATACACCTCTATTATAGACGCAAGAGACCGCCGATTGTTCAGCGGTCTCAGGTTGCGCCCTTCGCGCAGCCCACCCTGGGCCCGGGCGAATTTATTTTAGTGATGTTTATATTTGTCTTCGCATCTAGTTATTGCGAGCAAAACTAGACGGGCCCGGTGCGCGAAGCTACCTCTATTACACGCTTACGCTTATTTTTTGTCAACCCAGCACTTACGTCCGATCGACTAGAGTTATTCTCTCTTTGAGTCGCCTTAAACCCTGGCCATAGTACTTCAAGTTTTGTTCTCGTTTCAAAGCGTCTTCTTTAGTCGGGTAGGCTTCATAGTAAACAAGCGTCCATGGAGCACCAGACTTTGTGGCGATGTTTTGACGTTGGTTATGTAAATAAAATCTCTTCTTTAGATCTGGGGTGGTTCCCACGTAAAACTCTTTGTTTTTAGAGCTATACAAAAGGTAGAGATAGTGCATAGAGATTTTATTTATTGGCCGTAAGTGCTGGGTCAATCAGTTTAAGGAGTTCTTTTTCGCCGACCTGTTTGGTACCTAACTTGCGGGCTTTTGAAAGTTTAGATTCACCAACGTTAGCGCCCACCACTAAATAATCTGTCTCAGTGCCGACTGAGCTTTGAAATGTACCTCCGAGAGCCCGGATGCGCTCGGCCGCCTCTTCGCGGCTCATCGACTCTAGACTGCCGGTAACCACGAAGTTTTTGCCACTTAGCGGCCCCTTCACTGCTTCGGTTTTTTCGGGTTCAACGCCAAATTTCTTGAATTTATCAAGAAGCACCTTATTGTCTGGTTGTTCAAACCACTCCACGATCGCTTCGGCCACTACTCCGCCAATACCTTCTACTTTGGATAGCTCATCGATAGTAGCTCCGCCTAGTTTTTCTAACGAATGGAAGTGGTTGGCTAGGTCAATGGCGGTTTGAATGCCGACGTGCCGTATGCCAAGGCCGTAGATGAAGCGCGGCAAAGGCGGATTCTTCTTATCTTGTACGGCTTCAACCAATTTGCCGGCCGAGACCTCTGCGAAACGCTCCAGAGCCAATAAATCTTCTTTTTTTACGATGTATAAATCAGCTGGGTCTTTTACCAACCCAGCCCCAATCAGGGCTATGACATTTTTCTCCCCCAACCCCTCAATATCTAAGGCCGGCTTGCTGGCAAAGTGCTGGAT
This sequence comes from Candidatus Saccharibacteria bacterium UBA6824, assembly GCA_002452155.1. Lineage (GTDB taxonomy): Bacteria > Patescibacteriota > Saccharimonadia > Saccharimonadales > UBA10212 > UBA6824. Next base: position 67,040 of record DKEK01000005.1, read on the forward strand.
TTGTTTCCAGGCACGTGAAGGGCAGGCATTGTTGGGGCAGCGCCAAACAGCCTCGGTTTCTTTGGCTTTAACAAGCTTGGTGCCGCAGTCTGGGCAATGGGTAGGCATAACGAACCTTTTTTCCGATCCATCGCGCAGCTCTTGTAGCGGTTTGACGACTTCGGGGATGACGTCGCCGGCTTTTTGAACAATCACCGTGTCGCCAATCCGAATGTCTTTACGATGGACTTCGCCCTCGTTGTGTAGCGTCGCCATTTGGACGGTACTGCCGGCAGCTACCACCGGCTCCAGCATTGCTACCGGTGTGGCGGCGCCGGTGCGGCCGATGCTGACTAGTATTCCTTTGACTTTGGTCGTCGCCTGCTCGGCCGGATATTTGAAGGCCACCGAACCGCGCGGCGCCTTGCCGACAACACCCAGCCGTTCGTGGAGTCGCCGGTCGTTGACTTTTATGACTAAACCGTCGGTGTTAAACGGCAAATCGTGCCGCTTGTCTTCCCAGCGTTTGTAAAACTTCCTGATTTCTGCCTCCGAAGGAGCGGTGCTGGCGATGGAATTGGCTATAACCCCTAGCTCACGCAGGGTTTTGTAGACAAAATCGTTGGTTGGCATTTCGTCCCGGTTTTCACGAATCAAATCATAGGCATGGAAATGCAGCGGCCGGGCGGCGACTAACTTTGGATCCAGCTGGCGGATGGTGCCGGCGGCTGTGTTGCGCGGGTTGGCAAAAGCCGGCAAGCCGGCTTTTGCCTGCCTTTCATTTAGCTTCTTGAAGTCTTCTTTATACATAACAATCTCGCCCCGAATCTCGGTTCGGCCCTGCAGAAATTTTTCGGATTCTTTAGTTCTACGTAGCCGCAGTGGCACCGATTCGATAGTCCGGACATTCATAGTTACGTCTTCGCCGACAAAACCATCGCCGCGGGTGATAGCCTGAGACAGCACGCCGTTTTCATATACCAGCGCGGCCGCCAGGCCGTCCATTTTGATATCCATAAAGTATTCCAGCTGAGTGCTGGGCGACGCCAGTTTACCAATACGGGCCACCCAGGCCCGCAGTTCTTCTTCATTAAAGACGTCGTTGAGACTTAGCATTCGCGTGCTGTGGGGGATTTGCTTAAAACCCGGCAGCGGCTGGCCAGCGACACGCTGGGTGGGCGAGTCCGGCGTGATGAGTTCCGGATGTTTATCTTCGATTTGGCTAAGTTCGTGTTTGAGACTGTCGGCTGCCGCCTCGCTCATCATTGATTTGTTAAGTACGTGATAGTTATAGCGGTAATCCGAAATCAAATCGCGCAATTTAGCCGCTCGCTCTGCTTCTTTTTGTTCAGCCATCCAGCAGCCCCCTATACAACGTGTATAGATATGCATGGACGAACAGGAGCAGCGAAATTGACAGCAAATAAAATACCGGCACGACCAGCAGGTGTACGAACAGTATTAGTGGCAGCATAATTGCCGCCATGACCAAAAATATAAAAATTGGCAAGAAGACTATTCGCCGAATGATTTTTAAGCGCCGGAAATTTACCAGCTTTTTGGCTGAGCGCAAAGCCTGGCGCGGCTGCATATCCGGTAAGGTCACGATGTAGAGTCCGAAGATTGAGCTGCTGATCATATAGACTGACCAGCCAAAAAGCGGTATTACGAGCAAGACCATGATAAAAGTAGCCAAGCCGCTGCTGGCGAGAGTCGAAGATATTAGCGCCACCAGCGCAGAACCCAGCACTATTGGCAGAAGCTGAATGATAATAACCAGTAGCACCAGCAAAAACGGCACCAATGGAAACATGGATTTATAGTAAGCCTCTTTAACAGTGAATTTTTTACCGGCCAGCAGCTGGCGCAGGGCCCAAATAATCACCAGACTCTCCAGCACTATTAACAGGCTTTGCAGGATTGCGGCCGCCGAGGAGCCGGCACCGGCGCTGCCGCCCAAAAGCGAGCTAAAGCCGCGCAAGCCGTCGGAAAAATTATGGCCGCCGTCTAAAGTAGCCTTAACCGAACTAAAATTATTCATTACGGTGCTTAGTCCGCTGGCCAGGACGATATTTAGGGCAAGATAAACCAGCGTAATCCCACCAAGTACTTTCCAGTGGCTCCGTAGTAATCTAAAGACTCGCGGGAGTATATGGAAGCTGGTCGGAACAGATTGGTCGCTGGCTTGTTTTTTAGCAACCCGATTGCTTTGCCTACGGGTTAATTTCCGTCGCCGTGTCGTTTCCACCGCCTTAGCTTTGCCTGCTTTTGCCATACCTATATTATAGCTCAACAGGGGTAATTTTACTCTAGTTTAGAGTTTCATTTCGCGCAGGGCTTTAATGCGTGCCTCAATTGGCGGATGAGTGCTGAATAAGTTGGCGATTCCACCGCTATGGAGTGGGTTTGCAAAAAACATGTGGGCTGTGGCGGTATTGGGTTTACGTAGTGAGCTGCCGCGCTCGCCGATTTTTTCCAGCGCTGATGCCAGACCTTCGGGATAGCGGGTCGTCAGTGCGCCGGTGGCATCGGCCAGATATTCCCGGCGGCGGCTAATCGCTAACTGCAACAAGCTGGCGGCAATCGGCGCCAAAATAACAGCCACTATGGCCAAGACGTATATCAGTTGGTTGCCCTCGCGCCTGTTATCGCCGCCCCAAAATGTAATGTGCCAAAAAAAGTCGGCAATCATCGAAATAATGCCCACCAAGGCAAAAGCCAGAGTGCTGACACGCATGTCTAAGTTTTTAACGTGCCCTAGTTCGTGGGCCATAACGCCTTCCAGTTCCTGGTCGTCCAAAGCCTGAAGCAGTCCAGTCGTAGCACAGACAGCCGAAACAACTGGCTTGCGCCCGGTGGCAAAGGCGTTGAGAGCCGGGTCATCCACTATATAAACCCTCGGCATTGGCAAACCTTCGGTAATGGCCAGGTTTTCGACAATCCGCCAAAGCCGTGGGTCGTCTTTTTTTTCTATTTGTTTGGCGCGGTTTAGAGCCAGGGCCATTTTGGCGCCGGCAAAATAACTAAAAACTGCATAGCCCAAAGAGAATGTTCCGATTACAAACAGTAGGCCCGGGTTAGCAAAGGCTTTGCTCATGACATATGCAAAGCCCCAGAGTAGGCCCACAAAAGCTAGTAGTAAGATTACGGTCCGGCGCTTGTTGGCAGATATCTGTCCGTACATTATTTCTTAGCAGAAAAATCGACTTTTACGGGGTCCGCCACTTGGGCCGATTCGCTGGCTCCAACCTCAAAGAATTCTCGGAGCCTGAAACCCATCATGCCGGCGAAAATATTGGTCGGGAAAGTCTGGATTTTAATGTTCAGGTCGCGGGCGGTGCCATTGTAAAAACGACGGGCGGCTTGAATTTTATCCTCAGTATCGGTAATTTCGTCCTGCAGTTTTTGGAAGTTTTCACTAGCACGTAACTGCGGATAAGCTTCGGCTACCGCAAACAAGCTCTTGAGGGCTTTTTGGAAATCGCCCTCTGCCTTACTGACTTCCCCGACGGTTTGGGCGCCCAATGAATTTGCCCGGGCCTCAGTTACTTTTTGAAATACGGTGCTTTCGTGTTTGGCATAAGCTTTGACTGACTCAACCAAATTGGGGATTAGATCGAAGCGACGCTTCATTTGAACGGTGATATCGCTCCATGCTTCATCGGTACGAACTTTGACCCGCACCAAGCTGTTATAGATGAGGACGATAGCCAGCAAAACAACGCCGACAGCAATTAACGCAATGACCATTGAATATTTACCTCCTTATAGGCTTCTCCTTAAATTATACATCAAGTATGATGAGCCTTAGCATGAGTCCAAACAAAATCGTGCTTTTGGTGGTTTTATTTTTGCTGGCAGTTGGATTTTATCAATACAGGCGGCCCACCTCCCCTGTGGCGGCAGTCCCAGCAACCAGCACGGCCAAAACAAGCGCGGCCATAGACTTGCCCTGGCCGGCTTATGGACAAGGGGCGCTGGCAACCCAAGACCTTGGGCTACTGCAGAAGCATGGCGAACAAAAAGCCGTTCCGATAGCCTCTGTCGCCAAAGTAGTAACCGCGCTGGCCGTATTGAAGCAAAAACCGCTGGCCGTAGGCCAACAGGGGCCAACTATCACTATAAACAGCGGCGATGTAGCGATTTATAATTCCTACTATTCCCAGGGTGGTTCGGTAGTTAAGGTCGAGAACGGCGAGCAGCTGAGCCAGCTTGAGGCATTGCAAGCCCTGCTTATACCATCTGCCAATAATATTGCCGACACATTGGCTATTTGGGCTTTTGGCTCGATGGATAATTACCTATCTTACGCTAATAAAATGGTCGCCGGTATGCATCTTGGTTCAACCAAAATTGCCGATGCCAGCGGGCTATCGCCCCAAACGCTTAGCACTGCCGAAGACTTGGTTAAATTGGGTCTAGTTGCCATTGAAAATCCAGTGCTGGTTAGCCTTGTCGCCCAGCAAACGGCTAGCTTGCCGGTTGCTGGTAGCGTCAAGAATGTCAACTGGCTGTTGGGGGAAGACGGCGTGGTGGGCATCAAAACCGGTAACACCGATGAAGCCGGCGGCTGTTTCTTATTCGTCGCTAGGCGCAGTATTGCCGGCCAAACCGTATCCTTGATTGGAGCCTTAATGCAGGCGCCTGACCTCAACACTGTTATCGCCGACTCCCGCAGACTAATCCGGGCTAGTGATGGCGGGTTCGAAACTGTTAAAGCCGTCGCCAAAGGCCAGGCTGTCGGAACTTATAAAACGCCGTGGGGTGCTACTACCAACGCTGTCGCCGATCAGGATTTAAGTCTACTGGCTTGGCGCGGCAGCCAGATCCAAGTCACTGCTAAATTGAGTGAGGTTAAGGCGCCGGCCAAAGCCGGCGCCGTTGTTGGCTTGCTATCAGTAGCCAGCGGTCAAAAAACTACCTCCGTTCCAGCCGTTTTGAAAAGTGGCATATCTAGCCCACCCTGGTACTGGCGCCTCCTGCACTAAGGAGAGGTTGAAGTTGGTTGCGACGTGGTGGGCGAAAGAGGACAGCGCTCCGGCTATCGCGCGGGGCTAACCTCCACAGCCTATTTTTGGTGGCGCAGAAAGGACTTGAACCTTCACGGGCGTAAGCCCACTACGTCCTGAACGTAGCGTGTATACCAATTTCACCACTGCGCCATCAAAATTATTATACTAGTGATTTTAGATATTCTTTACCAGCACCGGACTTTAAATACTTCTCTCTTGTACGGGCAGCGAGACGACTCGCACATGTTTCTTGATAGATAATCCTAAAAGGCGCATATGATCGAGTCGTTCTTTCATGCCCTTGATTATGTCGCTTGACACGTCTATCAAGGTCACTAGTCAAGCCACGTATATATAGTTTTTAGTTAGGCTTTTCAGTGCATAAACTTTGTACATAATCTATGTCCAATCGTAGCGCGCCTGCCTGCCGCCTGCCTACCGGCAGGCAGGCGGCAGGCAGGTCTACCAATTCCGCCATTCGCCCGGAATAACTGTATTCAGTTTAACAGATAGAATATTAACTCATGCTATGATATTAGCGAATGATCTAAGGGGTTATATTTGAATAAAATCGCGCATTATTTGCAGGGACATATCGCCGGAGAAGTTACTTCTAACCCGGATGCTAGGCGGTACTTTGCGCATGATGCCAGTATCTTAGAAATAGTTCCAACGGCTATTGTTTACCCGCGTAATGAAAACGACGTCCGCAAAAGTATTCGTTTCGCCTGGCAGCTCGCTGGACGTGGTAGAAAACTACCTATCACGCCGCGCGGTATGGGTAGCGGCACCTCGGGTTCCGCGATCGGTAGCGGTATTGTTTTGGTTTTCCCGGCCCACATGAATAAAGTTGTCTCACTGGATACCAAGAAGCGCACAATGTCTGCCCAACCGGGCGCCAACTTTGGGGCGCTTTTGCAAATGCTCCAAACTCACGGCCTGTTTTTGCCGCCTTATCCTGCGTCAAAAGATTACGCGACCATCGGCGGCGCTGTGGCTAATAATGCCATTGGCGAAAAATCGGTCAAATATGGGGCCATGGCCGATTTTGTTCAAAGTCTGCGGGTAGTGCTGAGCAATGGCGAGCTTATTGAAACCGGCCCCTTGAGCCAAAAAGAACTCAGCCACAAGATGGGGTTGCAGACTTTGGAGGGCGAAATTTATCGCTTGATTGACGCCCTACTTGAAGAAAATGCCCACCTTTTGCCGGTTGGCCGGGAGCGCCTTAAAGCCCGCTTTAGCAGCATCGGCTATAACATCTTTGACGTCAAAAAAAATGGTCAGTTCGATTTAACACCTTTATTTACCGGTTCATTGGGTACATTGGGGGTCATTACGGAAGTCACGTTTAGGGTTGCTCCGCACCACCCGCGCACCACCCAAATGCTGGTCAGCCTGGAAGAACTTGAGGACTTAGGCGATATCCTACCGAGTCTTTTGGACCTCAAGCCAAGTATGGCCGATATGCTCAGCCGCGCAGCCGTCCAACAAATCCTGGAGCTTAACCCTAATCAATTGTCTGACTTATCAATGCCTCATGAGGCTTTCATGCACTTGTTTATTGAGTTTGACGACTCGAAAGAGGCCGATAGAAAGAAAAAAGTAAAACATCTGCAAAAAATTGTCGATGGGCTTGGTGCATGGTCAGAAGTTTATGAAGATTTGCAGAGCCAGGAGCGCCTACGCAAACTGAGTGGCAGCGTAGCAATACTTCTCCAGCCGCAGGGCCCAGCTGTAGCCACGCCAATAGCCGAAGATATCTCTGTCCCGGTGGACAAGCTGGCCGACTTTCTGAAGAAAATCCAGCTGGTCTACCGCGAGGTTGGCCTGCCTCCCGCCCTCTGGGGTCAAGCCGGTATCGGCGTAGTACGGATGTGGCCGGCGCTGGATCTGGGACAAACCGGTGACCGCCAGAAACTGTTTAAGATCCAGGGTAGCCTGTACGCCGCGGCTGTGCGCCATGGCGGCAGCATTAGCGCATCAGCCGGGGACGGCCGGGTCCGGGCCCCTTATAGCCCCATGGTCTACGGCCCGGAGGTTCATGCTCTAATGCTGAGCGTCAAAAAGATATTCGACCCGCGAGGGATTTTAAATCCTGGTGTAAAGACCGCTTCAACAGAAGAAATAAAAGTTCTAATGCGAAGTAGTTATAGTTTGTCCAATTTTTACGACTATCTGCCCCGAAGTTAATGCGCTCGTGCTTGCCGGACCTATACCTCTGTACTGTAGTAGAATATATCTGGTACGGCGCGATGGCCGAGGAGTTAGGCAAAGGTCTGCAAAACCTTTTACACGGGTGCGAATCCCGTTCGCGCCTCCACCTGGGCGGGTGGCGGAATTGGTATACGCTGCGGACTTAAAATCCGTTGCCGCAAGGCTTGAGGGTTCGAGTCCCTCCCCGCCCACCACGTCAGAATTCTTTACGACCAAACATCAAAAAGGCGCAATCAAGTGGTGCCTTTTTTGTTTGGTCTAGCATGATTCTTCCTTTTCCGTTTTACGTAGCTCCCCGTAAAACGGGTTAGCCACAGGGCTCAAGTTGCATTCAAAGATTGCATAATTTATAAATAAACGTTATCGTAAGGATACTAAACATAAGCGGTGGGTAGAGGGGATATTTATGTCCTGGGATTGGAGCTCACCTATCGCTCTTGGCCTGTTTCTGCTCATGGCAAGCGTGGCGCTTGTCGGCGTCAGCGTAGCCATCGCGGTTGTCAGCGGCCGAGCCAAAGTCGCTGATCTACCAGCATTCGCCTTCTGGCGCTAAATTTCTATTCTCGAGAATAAAAAATCCCCGCTCATTGTGGCCGGGATTTTTTATATTTGCTATACTTACCCCTGTTCTCAGTCTAATCCAATTTTGTGAAAACCCGCTTTAGCAGTTTTTACGAAATTGAAAGGAGTCCGCCTAGGCGGACGACGCGGGTGTAGCTCAGTTGTTTAGAGCGCGTCCTTGCCAAGGACGAGGCCAGGGGTTAGAGTCCCCTCACCCGCACCATCCTACTTCGCGTAAAGCTTCGTAGGATTTGTGCGAAGTAGGATGCCCTCCATAGCCTTTTGGCGACGGAGGGCTTATTGTATGACTATGTTTTACGTATATCTACTTAGGAGTCTTAATTATAACCAGACTTATGTCGGTTTCTCGAGAGACGTCCAAATAAGATTAAATCACCACAACGAAGGAAAAAGTCCGCATACAAGCAAATACAAACCCTGGAAACTGGTAACGTATTTTGGTTTTGAATCTGAATCAAGAGCAAGGGAATTTGAGAAGTACCTAAAAACAGGATCGGGCATTGCTTTTGCCAGAAGACATCTTTTTTAGTTCCACCTGCCCGCCGAAGCTTTAGCGTAGGGTGGGTCACCCGCACCAAGCATAAGTATTATGACCTCTGTTTATTCAGGGGTTTTTTATTTAGGTATATACTGAGATTAAGGTTAATAGACACAATGAGCAACAAACGACCTCTGCTAAAAGCCTTGAGGCAGACCATGATTCAAGATGTACCGGCTTACGCCAACAAGTTTTTCTACTCCCTTGGATTTCTGTCGATGACTTGTTTTATGATTCTGCTCGTGACGGGAGTCGTAATGGCGGGTTTCGGTCCCGATTGGTGGCTGACTAGCGGGATTGGCAGATACTTTCGCAGTGTCCATCTTTGGGCCACCCAAGCTTTTGTACTGTTTATTATTCTGCATCTTCTGATTGTATTTTTGACTTCCGGCTTTAAAAAACCGCGGCGTTTGACTTGGGTAATAGGTGCCATAATGTTCTTCTTCGTGATAGCCGAAGCCGAGTTTGGTTATGTACTGCGGGGCGATTTTTCCGGCCAATGGCGCTCTCTACAAGGAGCCGATTTCTATAACGGTACTGGCATCGGCGCCTGGATTAACAATATTAACTACCGACAGATTTATGGCATTCATGTTGTAGCAATTCCGATTATCCTGCTGGGGCTGCTGTTTTTACACTACTTACGAATACGTATCTTGGGCATTGCCGAGCCCTACCGGAAAGACGTTCATGTGCCGACAGTTAGGGCAAACCACAAGGCGCTGTTTGTCCGGGGTGGTGTACTAATAGGACTAATCTTAGCCTTGTCTGTTTTATTGCCATCACCATTTTTGGAACCTAACACCGCTAAACAAGTCGCCGCCAGCGACCCTAAACTGGTAGGCCAAACTCTCATAAAAGAATTTGACCGCTCTTCCGACACCGCGGGGTATCTCGATAGTATTGACCCCTATAAATATGATACAAGGAGTATTTATGTAGAGCAGCCATATGCTCAGTTGTCTAGCCTGTTACATACGCCAAACTTGCTGCAAAAATATAATTCTGAGCCGCAGGCTTTGCAGGACTCTCAACTGAAAGCTGCCCAAGACTACTTTGATAATGCCTACCCGGCCAAAGCCGATGCTAACAACCCGCTTGAGCCAGTCGTAATATCTTTGATAAACATGGCTTCAGCCGGGCTGTACCAGCCGGCGCTTAACTCGGCTAGCCCGTCGGGCGACCAAACGACCTACGGCCTGCGTTTTTTGGCCGACACCGGTGTCATGGATGACCGGGCGCAAGCTCTAGGCATTACCACCGACCAATATGGTATGCTGCGCGAAGAAAAGGGGCGTATTCCCCCCGGTGCTTGGTGGCTAGCGCCAATCGGCCTGCTTAATCATACCGTACTGGCTCATGACGATAACGGTGACCGAGACGGTGCCATAATCATGGGGTTATTCTTACTGTTACTTATTGCATTCCCTTACATACCAGGCTTAAACCGACTGCCCGAGTGGCTGAAGGTCTCCAAACTAATTTGGCGTGTATAGTTTCTTACGTGTAACTCCCAGCTCTCACTTGGTTAGTAGATACTCCTGATACGGCACTTCCAATATCTTCCTCCACCTCACCATCTCATCCCCAATCAGGTGTAATGATCTTCCTACTTACTGCACCAAGCATAAGTATAATAAGACAGCGTTCAAACTGTACGATATTTAATGGTTTTCGTAACTTCCGGATCGACTACATACGTATGGCTCTTAAAGGTACGGATTGTGAACACATATACCCAGATCAGGCCGTAAAGCAGGCCTAGCACAACTCCAGTGTCAATAATACCCCTCCATGGTTGAGGTAAATAACGGACTATTACAACTATCAGAGCAATGCCTACCGTTAAAGACCAACTAGTAATCATACGTTTTCGGGTTGTATGGAAATAACCTATGCAATATAGCGGAGCTAAAATTAAGTCAATTGGACGACCATGATTAACTAGGTGCCAAGTACGCGCAGCGACACGAGGTGAAAATAGTTTCTGAAAGCCCCGGTAGCCCTCAGCTACGACCATGAACACACACCAAAGTATCAATACTATCCATTCGAGCGGGGATAACCTTACTTTAAAAGCATCAAAAACGTGAGGCAAAACACGCGCAGTCGCACTGCCTAGAATGAGCGTAACACCTAAAATACCCCATATCGCGCCAAAGATGTGCGCCACCTTCAAAAAATATTTCCTAATAGCTACCCGTCTCCATAGACCGGGCGGCGTTTTAAATCAAGCAGTAGTTCCTGAGAGTACAGCTGCAGGGCTGATTTGCCTATTTGATAAGCATGCTGGGCAGACTTCTTAATGCTGCTAATAGTCGCTAATAGTTGTTTTATAACTTCGTGAGTCCCACTATCCTGGGGAATATTAGTTTCTTCGTCTTTTTCCATCGTCACAATTAACTCGGACATGTCTCCTTTTAATGCAAGTTTGACGCAAGATTCTATTAGTTCCGGGGTATATTCCATTTCGATGTGATCAAATAACAGGATGAATAATTCCTTTAGCTCCTCTTCCGGTCCTTCAGCCTCTAAGGCAACCTCTTGATTTTCCGCGTCATTTTCCGTTAGTGTTTGAGCTTCGGCGACCTTGTGGATAATTTCATCAAGTATTTGATGGGCTGTTTCCGCCTCCTCTGATCCCATTTCCTCGATGGTATCTGCGACCAACATGATAGATTCTTCTACTTCTTCTACTGGTACGCTAAGTTCAGCTGTAGCCTCTGAACTTTCTTGGGCGAATTCTGTCATATTAAAAGCTTGGGTTTCGGCAGGAACAATAAAATCATTAGCCTGCTCTTCGGGTATTTCGTACTCAACAAAATCTTCTGGGAATTGTCTTTGTTCATCACCAGCTGTTAACAGCTGATGAAATTCTCCATCACCGGCTAGATCTTCGTTTGCGTTTATCCCTGTGTAATCAGTTTTTGTATCGATTTCCGAATCCAATGCTTTATATAACTCGTCGATTTGCAAATTTTCATGAGGCCCTATGTCGGACTCGTCGGTTTGCTCGGTCGCTACGCTGACTTCGGCCGGTTCTGACACTTCTCCTACCAATATAGGTTGAGTGTCAATCTCTGTTGAAGTAGTGTCTGTGTCGGAGACTTCTGTCACTGCCGCGCTAATTGTCGGTTCGGAAACTTCCGCCACTATTGATCTAATAGGTTCAGAGATTTTTGATTCTACAGAATAGCCGCTATTGCCGCTGGTAGTTTGTGCCTCCGGTATCGACGCAACTGCGGCTTCGGGCGAGAGCGCATTAATTGTCCTGAGTGGGGATGTACCACCGCTTGCAGCAGAAGTATTATCGGCTACCTCCGTTTTATCAGCTATAACACTGATCGCTGCGGCCTCCTCTTTTGGGACATTTAGTGCTTGTAACTGTTCGATTTTCGGTGCTTCTTGCTTAGAAGCTACCTGCTTTTTTTGTGGAGCGTCGTCGGCACTTTTCTTGGGCTCTTTGATTTCTGCCTTCTGTTCGGTTTTATCCTCTTTATTTTCGGCTTCCTCCTCAGTTTCCGTTTCTTGTACTTCTTCCTCTTTTTCTTCTTCGGCTTGTAGCCTACGTCCCTCGATATGTGCCCTAGCTAATTCAGCTCTTACCTCCGGTGGCAAACTGCCTAGAACTGCGCATCTCCCCATCTCTTCAACTGTGGCAGATACTGTTAGGCCGCTTTCGTGAGTGTAGTTATAAACTTCAGTAGATTCCATAACATCGCTTGTCTCCGCGATGAGGCCAGTCACACTATCGCTTTGGATCTCGTCAATAACTTCCACCTCCATAAAACTACGATGCTTCCTCTGTCAGCTTTAAATGGGCATACAGCATTTGCCGCAGTGCTGATTTGAGTTTCTCGTTATCAGGATCGGCTTCCAGGGCCAAATAAAACGGATGTACTCGCTCCATATATAACGCCTCCTTATATATAAGGGGAAATTCTTCGGCTACAAGTTCCCGCCCATCCTGTGTAGTAATAGACATTCCAATTAATTTCTGCTCGCCAAGAAGCTCAAACCAACTCCTCCCCTCCGCAATTAGCTCGAGTCTACGTTGAGCTTCACTTTTTTCGGAACCTAGCCTTGCTTCCTGAGAACTCATTGTTTACTTTTCCCTTAATGTTTTAATTATGACAGAAAAAAGGCCAGTGCATAATTACTAAAGCAAGTTGTGTAAATCCCAGCTCTTATCTAGACAACAAATACCCCCGTTAAAAGCAAAAACCCGAGCCTGTGGCCTATATTGACACCACCGAGCTCTAGGCATAAGCTAAAAACACTATTAAATAAAGGAAAAATATGCGCATTAATAAACTAACGGTTACGGTGGCCACAGTGGTTGCCATGACGCTTAGCGGTGTACCGGCCCTAGCCATAGGGGCGGTCAATTCCCATCCCAACGCCCAAGCAACCGGTGCGGGCAGCCAGGCGGTCGACCGCGTAGCGCTAGCTGAAACCAGGCTGGCAGATGCTAAACTTAAGGCTTGCCAGAACCGCGAAAAGACAATTAACAATATATTGGCGCGTATCGCTAACCGGGGGCAAAAACAGCTGGACTTATTCAGCACAATCGCCACCCGCACAGAGACTTTTTACGTAAATAAGGGCAAGACACTTAGCAACTACGATGCCTTGGTAGCCGATGTTACAGCTAAAAAAGCCGCCGCCCAAACTGCCGTAGACACCATAAAGTCCGACAGTGTCAGCTTTAAATGCGACGGCACGGATCCCAAGGGCGCCGCCGAGTCATTCAAGACCCAGCTAAAATCGGAAATTTCGGCTCTGAAAGATTACCGCACAGCCGTTAAGAACTTAATCGTAGGCGTGAAATCCGTCGAAGGAGGCCAGTAATGAAAACTCGCAGTGATCACTCAGGCTTCTCGGCTTTTGAGCTAGTTTTAGTCATCGCCGTTGTTGCGATACTGGGCCTTGCCGGTTATACGGTGAATAACCGCCGTCACAACACCGCGGCGCCAGTAGCAACCAATCAGGCCGCTAGCACCATCAGTGTAAGCACCGCGCCCACTATCAGCTCCGCAAACGACTTAGACAAGGCATCCCAGGCACTTGACCAAACCGACCCGGGTACTGCTAACAGCAGTGACAGCGTCCAGCTAGACAGCCAAACCAGCGCCTTCTAGCAAAAAACCCTGTAAAAACAAAATGCGCGGGTTTTTTTGCCCGCGCACATAAGCTTTTTGTTTAACTTTATTTTGGCTTGTTTTGTGATTTAGAGATTACCCTGGCGGTTGCCACACAGAGCACTGTTGTTTAAGCCCGTCTGCTGGCCATTTGCGCCACCACGAAAGTCATGTGTTACATCACCGTGCTCTCCAAATGCGCCAAAGGCTCCTGAACCAGCTCCTGTATCGCATTGAGCTCCAGCTGCAGCTGCACTTTCACAGCCGTTGGAAGAATTTACGCAGTACCCTCCGCCACCGTTTACGGCAAGAGCTGGAATCGCTGCCCCGCCGACCATCACCATGCTAGCGACGACGCTAACTATATATTTCTTAATGCTTCCTTTGTCGCGTTGTACGCGTTCACCAATTTTGTACCTCATAGGTCCTCCTTAATTTGTAGCTTCATTGTAGCACCACCCCACACCTTTTGCAGGCGTTCTCGTAATCTGATTGCAGATTACTCCCACCCTGAAAAGGTACGGGGCAAGTATTTTTAGCAAAAAACACAAATAAAAGACTCTTAAAACAAAGTGCGCGGGCTTTTTTGCCCGCGCACGATAACCTTTTTGTTTACTTCTATTTTAGCCTATTTTATCGGCCCGTGTTGGTGTAACTAACACAGTCACCTTGGTTCTTGAAGGTACTGCCATTAGCTCGAGCTAAGTCCATCCAGCCGCCGTTTTTACAATCGTTCTTGTTCTGCGGCTGTGGTACTTCGTAGGTGTAGGTGGTCGTATTTATTTGGGTGTTGTCCGCTAATACGGTCTGGTTGCCACCTGCAACCGCCCAACCACTGTCTGTAACTAATTGAACACCAGTTACGGTTTGTGTGCCTAGAAGTGCTTCAGCCTGTGCATACGTACTGTAAAAATTACCGCCAGCGTACTGACTAGTATCAAAACGAGCATCAGGTGAGGTAGTCAAATTTCCTGTTGATACCCAAGTATTCAACGTGCAGCCAGTAAAGCTAGGAAATGGCCCTATGTAGACAAATACATTATGGCCACCGATATTAACTTGAAATCTTGGTGAGCCGCCACCGCAATCACCCGCAGTAATTTTGTAGTCAGTACCCAGGTTAGTTAGATTATTAAATGTAAAACCAGTAGCATCAGTGTAATCAACGCCTCCATACGGATTTGTGGTACTAGATATCATTTGTACTGCATTACCGGGATTGCCGCCAGAAACGATGGTGGCATCACCAAACAGTGAGTATCCGACCGCTGCAGAAGCTACCCCTCCAGACAAAGCAATAACTGCTGGAAAAGTTAAAGCTGTTAATCCGATTAGTGTTTTTTGCGTTTTTGTTTTGACGTGTTTAACGCCAGTGGCGATGTTATATCGCATGAGCACCTCCTATTTAGTAAGTTCAGTATAGCACCATAAAACTGACAAACTAAAAAACACAACAATAATGCATCCAGTTCAAAGCTCATTGCTTAGAGCTGGTGACCTGTAATAGAATTACTCATGCAGCTGTTACCAATTTTGCAAGATCGTGCATAAGCCAGATTCTTGTAAAATTGAGGAGGAGGAAGCGACCCGAGGCTGTAAGTAAACAAATTATTGTTTGTTTACGAAAGTCGACATGTCGATTCCGACGCGGCTCTTTAGCTCAGTTGGTAGAGCAGAGGCTTGAAGAGCCTTGTGTCCCCAGTTCGAGTCTGGGAGGAGCCACCACTTTATTTCTCTTTGGCTAGGAAGTTCTTTACGTCTTCGACGGTGCTCATAAACTGGGCGGGAAAGATAACCGTGCTGTTTTTCTCGCTTGATATCTCGGTTAGAGTCTGTAGGTTTCTAAGCTGCAGCGCAATAGGGTGTTTTGCGATAATGTCGGCGGCCTGGCCAAGTTTAGTAGCGCTAAGCTGTTCACCTTCGGCAGCGATAATCTTGGCCCGCTTTTCACGCTCGGCCTCGGCCTGTTTGGCCATCGCCCTCTGCATACTATCAGGCAGTTTAATATCTTTAAGTTCTACTGTGCTAACGTATATTCCCCACTTTGCGGTAGCTACATCTAGTATTTTTTTGATTTTATCGTTGATTGATGCGGTTTGGCTCAATACTTCATCTAAAGAACTTTGACCGACGACGTTTCTGACTGTCGTTTGGGCGATTTGGTAAGTAGCACTGATAACATTCTCGATTTCGACCACCGACTTTATTGGATCGTTAACCTGGTAATAAGCTACCGCGGCAACATCGATGGAAACATTATCTTTGGTTATTACTTGCTGGCTGTCTACCGGTAAGGTAACAATCCGGATGCTTATCTTTCTCATCTGGTCGACAAAAGGAATAATTACTCTGAGGCCAGGCTCTTTAACGGCGGGTCTTACTTTACCCAGCCGCAACACCACGCCACGCTCGTACTGGTTGATAATTCGAACACCGGCCAAAATTATTATCAAAACAACGACAGCCGCAATCCAAACACCTATCATCACATCTGCCTCCTTACACTACAATTGTATTCTTGCCTCTGTTAAATTACAATGTACAAGCCCGTTCGGGTGAGTGGTGAAACTGGTATACACGCAGCCTTGAGGTGGCTGTGCCGCAAGGCGTGGAGGTTCAAGTCCTCTCTCACCCACCATTTGACTCACTTCGTTCACTCATGGTAAACCACATAAGTTGAATGATCCTGAGCGTAGTCGTCATATTGACTATTTGCAATAAATATGCTAGTATAAGTACATGATCGAAGTTGAGCCCGTTAGTATTTCAGAGTTAGTTGATGCTGACACTAGCCAAAAGAGACAGAGCTTGGCACCTGATGGCTTTTTGTTTTATCGCAACCTAGAACCATCTTTAGATTCCGGCTCTCCTCCCCTAGATGAAGAGCTGGCACGATTAAGTAGGCTATTTGGTTCTGAAAACATTTCTGTGTCTGAGCTAGCTTTCAGCCAACTGGGGGAACCTATTAAAAATGCTTTAGCAATATACCTTATGGAGACTGCTAAACCTCTAAATATAAAAGACCGCTTAGCTAGAAAGATAGGACAGTTATCACACAGAGAGCGCTGACTTCTATTTACAGAAGTTAAATTCCGGATTGGCATGAAGCCGCCACCAAAGTTCGTTATGTAGCTACTTTCACTCAAGAACCGTGGGTCTTAGTTTTTGAGCACACTGCTAAAAATCGTTCTGAAATCCGACTCTAAACCCCGCCACGTATAAGCACTATTGTTTGTCGGTCTATTTGAGTTTATTCTGAGAGCATGAAAACTGGAAAACAGAGTGGTTTTGGCGTCATAGGGGTGCTTGCCATTTTAGTAGCCTTAGGGGTCGTCGGTTTTGCTGGCTGGTATGTCAATAAAGCCAGAAGCCAGCCCCTGGTAAAAAATTACCAAGAATGTGTGAACAAGGGCTACCCGATATTACTAACTTATCCGGGGCAATGTAAAACTCCCGACGGTAAGTCATTCACCAACCCAGCTGATACTAGTAACTCGCTAAATACAGCTGGTCTGGCCATTTTAAGTGGTGTGGTTACGCAAGGGCCTACTGCGCCAGTCTGCTCAACAAGCGGCGGCTGCTACTCAGTAGTTAGCAACCACACAATTGAAGCTGAAGACTCAGATGGGAAGATTGTCACCACCACCAAAACCGACAGTAACGGCAAGTACACACTGCATTTAAAACCAGGACACTATAGCCTAGTCTTGGTGCCCAGCATTGGTTCGGGGGTTCTTAAGGGCAATGAGGTGGATGTGATTAATGGAACGAATAGTTTGGATTTATCAGCCGATACAGGAATGCGATAGAAATAGTTCTCAATTGGATTGTCCCAAAGAAACTGTTCGAAAATTATGGTTATAAAGAGGTAGCTTTCAGGGATGGAGCAGTTATAATGATACTGTCCGTCGGCAAGGTAAGCGAAAGAATAAGGGCGCTTAGCTCAGTTGGCTAGAGCATCTCGTTTACACCGAGAGGGTCGGGGGTTCGAGTCCCTCAGCGCCCACCACGTCGCAACTAATATCAACCCCTCTAGAAATTTGTGCAAGCAAGTTGCACAAATTTAGCGGGGTTTTGTATTGCTGCTCCTTTTTCGTTTTACGGAGCTCCCCGTAAAACGGGTAAAAAGGCTTTAGTTGGTTTGGTGTTTTTGGCGGACTATCCAATTTTCGACGTTATAAAATCGGTCCGCCGCCCCGTTGTCGGCCTTACGGTTATAGCCAAAGACCGGGCCGCGAGTAATATAAATATAATTTGGCTGGTAGAGTGCCAGCGCCGGCACGTCGGCCGTCCAGGCTGTCAAAAAAGCTTTGTATTTAACTACCCGCACCGCGTTGTCTGTACGACTCCGCCCGGCTTCCAGCGCTTCATCGGCGACCGCGGATTTATATTCGCTTAAATTAGAGTGTCCCTGTGATGTAATACTGGCCTGCGAACTGTCCCAGTAGGCAAAAACGTCCGGGTCAGCGCCGATACCTATGCCATAAACTAAAATATCGTAGTCGTGGTTAGAAACTATCTGGCCCTGCAGGTCGTCACCACTATAATATGTAACATTGACCTTTACGCCCAGCCTTTCCCATTGTTGCTGCAAATATTGGGTTGTCAGCGAATACTGTTGGGTGTCTTGTGAGCGCAGGGAAACTTCCAAAACTTGGCCGTTTTTGTAGCGCAGATTCCGGTCGCCCCGAGCCCAACCAGCCCCATCTAGTAGCTGATTGGCTTGATCAAAATTATAGCCGCGCTGGGTAAGCTCCGGACTGTAGCCCAGCTGGCCGCGCAGCAGCGGGCCGTCAGCTAGCTGGGTTGGACGGCCGGTTATATTGGCCAGCGGCTGCCGCTCAACACCGGCCGCTAGTGCGCGGCGGACACCGATGTCACCAAGCGCCCCACGCGAAGTGTTGAAGAACGCCATGACGATACTGGTTAGCGGCGTGCTACGGAGCTGTACGCCTTTATCTTTAGCTAGTTCCTCAGGAATCGATTCCAGCCCGCTCATGGCATTGATTTGTTTCTTCTTAAAAGCTGAGACTAGCAGTTTTTCGTCGCTATAGGTAATTAGATTGAAGCCGTCAAGCTTGGGCCGGCCGCCAGTGTATTTGTCAAAAGCCGCCATGGTTATGCGCTGCTGGCGATCGGTTGTTGGATTGCCCAGTACTTCGATAAATTTCCAGGCAAAAGGCCCGGCACCAACCGGTGCAGCGTTAAATGGCGCGCTGCGCAGACCGGCTGGCGAAATATTTTTTAGCAAATGGGCCGGAATAATACCCTCGACTAGTGAATGGGGGAATGAGGCCAACGGTGCCGGCAGATCAAAGGTAACCGTGCTGGAGTTCGGTGCGATGACGATAACGTCTTTCCAGGCATTATAAAGCGATGACTGCGCCTGGATGTTCTTAATTGTATTAAAAGTAAAAACAACGTCAGCGGCAGTCAGCGGCTGGCCGTCGTGCCAGGTCAAATTCTTTTTTAGATGAACTGTGTAGTGAGTTTGAGCCGGCCCTAGCACAAAGTCCTGGGCTAGATCACCGACTAAATTATTACCATTATCATATTTCAAGAGGCCGGCAAAAACTAGCCGGCTAACCGCCCGGTCAGCCGCACTTGAGGCATAAAGTGGGTTGGCGTTAGTAAACGTGCCGGCAATCCCCTCGCTATAGATTCCGCCCGGAACCGGTTGGAGGGATTGGTAATAAGTTGATAGGCCGCGAGCCTGGAAAAATGTCAAAAAAATCAAAGCCACAAACAAGGCCATCCACAAAAAAACAAACCGCCGGACAAACAGCAACCGATCAAACCGCCGCAGCAGAAGCCTTTCTATCTGCCGATCGGCCTGCTGGCCGAACTCAACTGCATCCCGCCTATTTTTTCGGAAATCCCTCCGCCAGCGGCGCTTAGTCTTATCATCGATTACAGACATACAAATACTTTACCATTATGCTTGTAGTCATGCGCTCCCCAGAACCACGTACTTGGATGCAGTGCAAGGAAGCCAGGAGGAGCGAGCAAGCCGTACAGAGACGTACGGTGAGCGAGCGACAGACGCAGCTGACGCCGCAATGCGCCAAGAACCACTAGTGCTAAGCCGGCTTTGCCGGGTGGCAGAGTGGTGGTACTTGATTCTGGTTACTGGGAGACTATGGTCATTAATATGCTAGCCGCAAAAATAAAAACCAAAATAATTGTCAGCTGGTGTATGCTTTTGTCCGAGCCGCGCCTAACTGTATTAACTTCACCGCTGCCACCCAGTCCGGCGCCTAACGACGCGCCGCGGGTTTGAATTAAAATCAGAATTATAACCAGTGTTACCGAGAAAATCGTAACGTAGTTCCAAATATTCATCCTACTTTACATCCTCCAAAACTTTGCTTACTAAAAAGTTAACCAGGCCAACAATTGCGCCGGCCACAATAGCCATGCCTAGGTTTTTAACATACAGCGGGCTGTACAACCAACTGACAATCAGGATTAAAAAGCCGTTTAGTACCAACATAAAAAGCCCCAGGCTAAAAATTATGGCCGGAAAAGACAATATGACTAATATTGGCTTAAGCGCCATGTTTACAAGCGCCAGGAAAAAGCCGGCGCCGGCTACGGTGCCTATGCCCTGGCCAATACTTAAACGCTCAGCGCCAAGCAGTGAGGCAGCAACCCATAGCCCCAGCGTCGACACAAACCAGCGGACTCCAAATCTGAACAAAAAATTCTGCATATCTAGCAACTATTGTATCAAAAGGTGCTCGCCCCAGTGTTTTTTCAGGCACTTCGCAAACTCGATGCATCCGTTAGTAAAAAATAAGCTTGCCTGCAGAACTCCGCGAAAATCATCTACCAGATAATTTTCTCGTCAAACAGCTGCAGGCAGCCAAGCCCGCTCATTTTACTACAACATCTGCTCGGGTTTGCTCCGTAGGCCTGAAAAAACACTGGACCTCGCTTAACAAAAATTGCATTAACTTTTGATGGCGGACAGGTATTTCGCAATTGTTTTACCGGTTTTAGGCCCTAGGGCATTTTGCAATTCCGGTTCTTCGGCCGCGAGTAGCGCCTTCATTGAGCCAAAACGTCTGATAAGTTTCTTCCGGGTGGCTGGCCCAATGCCAGGGACATCGTCAAGCAAGCTGGCGGTCTGGCGACCTCTTCGCAGGGTACTGTGATAACTGACGGCGAAGCGGTGCGATTCGTCGCGGATGCGCTGCAGCAGTTTCACCAAATGAGAGTTTTGCGACAGCGCCAAGACTTCAAAATTCTGGCCCTTCGGCACAATGATTTCCTCAAACCGTTTGGCCAGTCCAATCATTGGCAGCCTTGATTGGTTGGCTGTGTCACGGGCTGCCATGGCTGCGGCTAGCTGGCCCTTGCCGCCATCTATTAAAATCAGGTCCGGGATATCCCATTTTTTGATATTTTCGTCCCGCAGGCGCCGTTTGATAGCCTCTGCCATATGGGCAAAATCGTCGTTGCCGGGTAGGCGCATTTTAAATTTGCGGTAGTCGGTCTTACTGGGGACACCATTAATAAATACCACCATACTAGCTACCGTATCCGACCCTTGGATGTGGCTAATGTCAAAGCCCTCTATGCGCCGTGGCGGCGTGGTCAGGCCAAGCAGCCCGGTAAGCTCAACCAGCGCCTGGTCTTTGGATGCATCTAACATTTCACGGTCCGAAAACAGTACCTGGTGGTTTAGTGCCTGCAGCGAGAATAACTGGTTGCGCAGGTTGGCCGCCAGCTCAAAATCCTTGGTTTTGGCAGCACGCTTCATTTCCTTTTCAATCTCCCGCTGAAGCGTCACCCGGTTACCGCGCAAATAGGCCGTCAATTTTCGTAAGTTGACACGGTAATCTGGAAGACTGGTACGGCCATCTTCAAGGCCCGGGTCAAGCCCCAGGTGATAGTGCAGGCCGGCCCGCTTCTGGTTTATGGGCTTTGAAGTAGCGTAAGGGAAAGCCCGACGCAAATAGCGCAGGGCCTTTTTGACCTCAAAAATACTGATATAAGGGCCAAAATATTCGGCGCCATCGTCCAGGGGCCGGCGGATAAATGTAACCGTCGGGTAGTCGCTTTTATAATCTATCCGGACGTAGCTGAGGCTTTTGTCGTCACGCAGCAAAATGTTATAGGGCGGCATGTAGCGCCGTACCATTTCGGCCTCCAAAAACAGGGCGTCGACTTCAGTCTCTACTTCCGTCCAGTCAACGTCAGCGATCTCATTTACCAAGAGGTCGGTTTTTGGATCACGGAAGTGGCTAGCCTGAAAATACTGCCGGACGCGGTTGCGCAAATTCGCAGCTTTACCGATATAAATAATTTCACCGGCGGCATTTTTATGGAAATAGATGCCCGGCGCAGCCGGCAACTTCTTGAGTTTATTTTCGACTTTTTTAGTCATATTTATATTCTACCTTCCTACACCGAAAGAAAATGCTTGACCTGTTAAGTATTTTCAATGCGACCTTTATTTTGTTTCGGCAGGTTCTTCTGGAGGTGTTTCGTCGGCTTCGCCCGGCTTGGCTTCGCCTTCGGCGGCGCCTTCGCCTTCAGCACCTTCCTCACCTTCGGCAGCTTGGGCCGCGGCGGCTTCGGCATCGGCGGCCAGCTCGTCCTCAGAAATCATCGCCTTGGTCTCCACGACTCTGGCTATTGGGTGGTCGGCTTCAGTTAAAACTGTGATGCTTTCGGGTACAACCAAGTCGGCGACTGTAATTTGATCGCCTATTTCGGCTAAGACAGAAGCGTCAACCTTGAATTCATCGATCAAATCTTTCGGCAAGGCTTCTACTTCTACGTGGTCCAGCTGATGCAGTACCATCAGCCCAACTTTTTCGGCTGGGATTTCGCCTTCCAGGTGGATCGGCACTTCGGCTTCAACTTTTTCATCTCTACGGATGGCTTGGAATACCACATGCTCCATCCGGCGCTTGGCAGGATGATAGTGGACATCTTTGATAAGGGCTAGGAATTTTTGGTCATCAACGTCCAGATTTAGGGGGTGGTGCTTACCAGCTTCGCGGTAAATTTTGCCAATTTCAAGTTCCGGCGCCATAACATAGATCGACTCCTGGCCGTGGTTATGAATAACTGCCGGCACTAGTCCATCGGCCCGCAAAGTAGCTAGCTTCTTACGGACGACTGTGCGACGACGCAACTTTAATGGCGCATCTAAATTGGCCAACTCTCTCACTCCTTGTTTTTGTCTAGAGCTATTATAACAGATGTAATTATAAAATTAAACTGTTAAACTTAGGCTGAAATGTTGTTTAACTCAGAACATATTATCCAAAGCGGCGGCCTACTGGCCATTGGCCTGATAGTTTTTGCCGAGAGCGGTCTGCTTTTTGGCTTTATTTTCCCTGGCGATACACTGCTTCTAGCGGCTGGCTTTTTTGCCGGCCAGGGTAAGCTACCGATAGTTTGGCTGATAGTAGTTACGGTGGTTGCCGCAGTCCTGGGCGATAATGTTGGCTACCGCATCGGACGAAAGCTTGGCCCCCAGGTTTTTAAGCGCAAAAATGGCCTGTTATTCCGTGCGGATTACATTAAAAAGACCCAGGATTTTTACAATCGCCATGGCGGCAAAACGATTGTGGCCGCCCGCTTTATCGCCTACATCCGGACTTTTGCCCCAGTCGTGGCCGGCATGGGCAAAATGCAGTGGCAGTTGTTCGCTTTTTATAATCTCCTGGGCGGCATATTGTGGGGCATTGGTTTACCGCTGGTCGGATACCTGATTGGCAACTCGTTCCCCGGTATCGATAAATATTTCATTTGGTCACTGATAATTTCGGCGCACGTGCTGGTAGCCATTGCCCTAATCCATATTTTTAAAAATCCGGAGGCTAGAAAAAGACTAAAAACTCAGATTAAGGAAGATTGGCGGCACTACTTCGGCCGTAAGAAAATTGAAAATTAACTAGACTTACCCTTTCCATAAATCATCAAATGGGCAATAATATCAAAAATCGATCTATCAACTAGTGGGCGCCCTTCTCTTTCGGCATGTAACTCCGCCCGCCTAAGCTCTTCGCGAAGAGCAAACCCTACAGACTCTTGGACTTGGGCTAATCCTTCTGGGGTCTGCTTGGGAAGTAAGTCTAGGCGCCACTGTAATTCCTGCTCTGCGACCATGGGATTATCTTGTTTTAGCTGGGCGAGCTGTAAATTATGAATTACCGCGTTGATTCGTTCGGTTCTCACTTCATCCAACCTTCAGCATCTTTTTCAGGAATTGGCCGGTGTAGCTTTGTTTGTTCTTAGCAACTTGTTCGGGCGTGCCCTGGGCCACAATTTGGCCGCCGGCGTCGCCGCCTTCAGGGCCCATGTCTATAACGTGGTCGGCATTTTTAATCACGTCCAGATTATGTTCGATCACAATCATGCTGTTGCCAGTATCAACTAAGGCGTGTAGGACTTGCAAGAGCTTGTCGACATCGGCCATGTGCAGACCGGTGGTCGGTTCGTCCAAAATATAAAGCGTGCGGCCGGTGGGGCGGCGGCTGAGCTCGGTAGCTAATTTTACCCGCTGGGCCTCGCCCCCTGACAGAGTCGTGGCTGGCTGGCCGAGCTTGATGTAGCCCAGACCGACATCGACCAGTGTTTGCAGTTTGCGGGCAATGCTGGGAATATTTTCAAAAAATTCCAGTGCCTGTTCGGTTGTCATTTCCAGCACGTCACTTATGATTTTGCCTTTGTAATGGATCTCTAGCGCCTCACGGTTGTAGCGTTTGCCGTGGCAGACTTCGCAGGTTACGTAGACATCGGGCAAAAAGTGCATTTCGATTTTTATGACGCCGTCGCCGGCACAGTTTTCGCAACGGCCGCCCTTAACGTTGAAACTGAAGCGGCCGGGACTGTAGCCGCGCAACCGGGCTTCCGGCGTGGCCGCAAAAAGTTCACGGATAGGTGTAAAAACCCCAGTATAGGTCGCCGGGTTACTGCGCGGCGTCCGGCCAATGGGTGATTGGTCTATGACAATCGCTTTGTCGAGATTTTTAATGCCTTCAATATCATAATGGCGGCCCGGCACGGTCTGGGCCCGCATCAGCCGGGCCTGCAGTTCCTTGGCTAGGATATCGTTTATCAAACTTGACTTGCCCGAGCCGGACACGCCACTGACAACCACTAGCTGGCCAAGCGGGATTTTTACATCCAGGTTTTTGAGGTTATTTTCGCGGGCACCTTTAATAAGCAGTTCGCTGCCATTGCCCGGACGACGATATTTGGGGGTGTCGATCTTTCGTTCGCCGCGCAAAAATTGGGCAGTAACAGAGTTTTTAACTTTAACGACCTGATCCGGCGCACCGGTAGCTACGATTTTACCGCCGTGGATACCGGCACCGGGTCCGATATCGACCAAAAAATCGGCGCTTCTAATGGTCTCCTCGTCGTGCTCGACGACAATTACAGTGTTGCCGAGATCGCGTAATTTTTCCAAGGTATTTAAAAGGCGCCGGTTGTCGCGCTGGTGCAGGCCGATGCTTGGTTCATCTAGAACGTAGAGTACGCCCTGCAGGCCCGAACCGATTTGGGTGGCCAAACGAATGCGCTGAGCCTCGCCACCAGCCAAACTCACGGCACTGCGCGCCAAGTTTAAATAATTTAGGCCGACGTCTTGTAAAAACTTCAGCCGAGCATTGATTTCTTTTAGAATCTGACTAGCGATTTTAGCCTCGGTGGCACTAAGCTTAACAGTGCCAAAAAACAGGGCGGCTTTATCGATGTCCATTTCACAGATATCCGTGATGGATTTGGCGGCAACTGTCACGGCCAAAACCTCGGGCTTGAGGCGCTTACCGCCACAGGCGTGGCAGGGACGTTCCTGCATATATCTTTGGATATCGCGGCGAATAAAGTCGCTGTCTGTTTCTTTGTGCCGGCGTTCCAGATTGGGAATCACGCCCTCATAGGTTGTATTAAATGTCCGGCCCATGCCCAACGAGACGCTGTAGGTTTCACCACCTGTACCGTACATGATGGTATCTAACTGGCTCTTGGTCAGCTCGCTAGTAGGCACATGCAGGCTGAATCTGAATTTATCGGCTACGGCTTGCAGTTTTTTCATCCACCAGGCGTCGGTATTAATTCGGTTAAAGGGGCGGATGGCGCCTTCGGCGATGGTCAGCCGGCCGTTGGGAATGACTAGATCCGGGTCGACTTCCAGGCGGTTGCCTAGTCCTGTACACACTGGACAAGCACCGTGCGGCGAGTTAAAGCTAAAGGTGCGGGGTTCTAATTCCGGGATGGCGACATCGGGATGGTCGACACAAGCATACTTGAGCGAATAGTGCAGGTCCTGCTTGGTGTCAGCATCGTGGACGGTGATTAAACCATCGGCTATATCCAGCGTTTGTTCCACGCTTTGGGCCAGACGTGTTCGGCTTTCGCTGTTATTGACCAAGCGGTCAACGACGATGTCAATATTGTGCTTGAAGTTCTTGTCCAATTGCGGAAATTCATCGAGGGCATAAATCACACCGTCGACCCGCGCCCGGGCAAAGCCGGCGCGCTGGAACTGTTCGGGAATGTGTTCGAAGGCGCCCTTTTTATCAATTACCACTGGTGCTAGGATGATAATTTTGGCACTTTTGGTAGCTTCAATTATTTGATCAAGTATGGCGCCAGAGGTTTGGCGGGTGACCGGTTTGCCGCAGATCGGGCAGTGCGGAATGCCAATCCGGGCAAAGAGTAGGCGCAAGTAATCATAAATTTCGGTCACTGTGGCCACCGTACTGCGCGGGTTGCGGCTGGTCGATTTTTGGTCAATGCTGATTGCCGGGCTGAGACCGTCGATCTGGTCGACGTCCGGTTTTTCCATAATGCCCAAAAACTGCCGGGCATATGCACTCAGCGATTCTACGTAACGCCGCTGTCCCTCAGCATAGATCGTATCGAATGCCAAAGAAGACTTGCCGGAACCCGACAGGCCGGTTATAACAATCAGTTTCTCGCGCGGGATCTGTAGGCTAACATTCTTAAGATTATGCTCACGAGCCCCCCGTACAGATATAAAATCAGACAAAATACCTCCAAAAAAAATAAGCCGAACCTGTCCAGCACATTTTCGGGGTGATAGTAGTCTGCAATCAGATTACGAAAACGCCTGCAAAATGTGCTGGATGATTATACACAAATTTTCCGAATTTTTCTAGTCCTACGGTGTGGCACCGCAAATAAGCATTAGTAATATAAAGATATTGCATATTTAGCAAATAAGTAGTACAATGCTAATACTTTAAACCCTTCTAAGGCGTAAAAATGTTAGACTTCCTACTCGTTTTAGGCCAGATCCCTGGCACAGATTTCCAACTGTCTTTTTGGGAGCTAGTTTTTGGCACCCTGGCAATTTGTATCGGACTGCAGCTTTGGCGTCGGCCGGCCCTGCGCCGCAAGTACGCCCAACGGTTTCGTTTAACAGCCTTTTATATCTACCATTTCCGCAGTCTCCACCGCCTCCACCACTGATCCCCCTTTTCCGACATATGTTAGAATTAGGGTATGGCTAACAGAGATAGTATTAACCAAGCTTTGAAAGTTATTGGTTCGGCCGGTTTTTCCGGCCTAAGCGTTTCGGCTCCTTCTGCCAGCCGCGGTTTGGTGCTGCTACTACGCAAACACGGCGCCAAACATATCAGCACCAACCGCCTTTTATATGATTTAAAGCGCCGCGGCTTAGTTGAGGTTGCTGCCCAGCCGGGCCGAATTAGATACACACTAACTCCGGCCGGAGCCTACCGCCTACAAGAACTAGGGATTGACGAAATACGCATACCACCGCCCAAGAAATGGGATAAAAAATGGCGGTTGGTGGCCTTTGATGTGCCGGTTAAGCAGTCGCGGCAGCGTCAAGAATTTGTGGAGAAGCTGCAAAGCCTGGGGTTTGTGATGCTCCAAAAAAGTCTATGGGTTCATCCGTTCCCGTGTTTTACGGAGGTTGAAGAAATCACCAGTCACTATAACGTTTTGCGCCACTGCAGTCTAATGGAGGTTGACATAGTTGACGAAGCTTCCAGGAGACACCTGCGCCGCCAGTTCAAAAATTTGCTGGAAAAATAATCCCCGTTTCCAGTCATATGTTGGAAAATGGGGATTTTGGTCAATTAGGTGGGGGGAAGGATAGACTGTGCGTAAAGCTGCAATTCTTTCAGCAAGTATTTTTGCTGTTTGTTCAGCTGGGATTGTTTGCCCAACTCTTCGAGGCGATTGAAGTATTTGGCGGCTCGGCTGGCCTGTCCACCACTTAGCAGACGCTTGGTTTTGAACTTCTCCCACGCAGCCTGCTCCTCACTCGACAAAGTTTGCGGGAAGTTACGGGCCTTATATAGAGGCAGCAGTGCTTGGAGCCGGTCATCGGTAAAATCCAATTTTAGCTGGCCAAGTTCGGCTAGGTCGGCCGCCCGGACGACGCCCATTTTGACCCGGTCGGCATCTTTAACAAAATTGTCATAAAGCTGCTCGTCAACGTTTTGTTCGTCAATAACCATTTCCGGCTGCTTCGGCGGATAGACAGTTTGCAGAGCATAGTTTAGTTTATCGCCAAAATCCTTGGCGCCACGCAGCTTCTTGAGGTGCTCATCAATCTGAACTTTATCGAGCTGGAGCCTTTTGGCACTTTGCTTATCGAGAACCGACAGCGGTGCGATAGCCGGAGACTTGTTATAGGACAGCGCTTTAACCGGAAAGTACGGTGTGCCCTCGCCGCGCGCCGACCACCGCTGGGCCAGCTCGGCCACTGAGAGTTTTGTAAATTCATCAGGATCGATACGCAGGTCATACATTAACGCTCCTGGCCGATCGGTACGGTGGGCAATTATTACGGCGACGGTGGTTTTTTCGAATTCGCTTGGGTAACGGCCACTGGAGTAAATCACCGGGTCGCGTTTGCCTACCAGCGCCTCGACTTTGGTTTTATCGCGCAGGTTCAGCAGATAGTCAAACAGTTTTGGTTGTTTGTTCCTTATCAGCCGGGCGATGGCCATTGAGGCCCTGACATCGCTAAGTGCGTCATGGGCGCTATCGTGGTCAAGTTTATTGACTGCGCTTAGAAATTCCAGCCGGTTGCTGGCTTGGCCATCGGGCGCGAACGGCCACTTGATACCCCCCGGCCTGAGTGCCCGTGTCATGCGCACCGCGTCCAGCAGGTCCCAGCGGCTGCGGCCATCTTTCCACTGCCATTCATATGCATCGTAAAAATTGCGCCACAGCAAATGCCGGATGAATTCGTCGTCAAAACGGATATTATTGAAGCCAATGATTATAGTGTCGGGGGTGGCAATTTTATTGATCAAAAATCGGGCGAAGTCGGCTTCGCTTATACCATCGGCCCTGGTTTTTTGCGGCGTAATGCCGTGGATCAAAATGGCATCAGGCTCCGGTAAAATGTCATCGCTTAATTTAATTAAGATATTATCCGGCTCCCCGATTGGTTTGAGGTTCATATCAGTCCGCTGGCCGCCGAACTGCATAATGCGGGCCTGACGTGACCTAACGCCACTGGTTTCTAGATCATAAAAATAAAAACTAAGAGCCATAGTTTAATACTCAATGTGGCTGATTTCGGGGCGGCCGATTTGGATTTTTTGGCCGGGTTCGACGCCTTGGCGTTCTAGCTCGGCCATGATGCCCATTTTGCCCATGATATCGCGCAGGCGTTGTTCACCATAGTAATCATCAAAGTCGGTACGGCTAGCAAAGCGTTCGATTTTTTTACCAGTTAATACGAATTTGTTTGCGTCTTGGGATAGCTGCCAGGAGTCATCATCCTCGCGCAGGCCGATTACCGGCAGCTCATCTGCGGGCATATCTTTGGCGGTGCGTTTTTTAACCTTTTCCATGTTTTTTTGGACCAGCCGCAGCAGTTCCTTCACGCCCTCGCCGCTAGGGCTGGAAATAGCCAGTACCGGGGTGCCCCGCGGGACTATTTTTTTAAGAGCTTTTACGTACTTTTCAATCTGTTTTTTTGGGATTCCCTCGATTTTAGTCAAAGCTACGATTTGTGGCCGGCGGCTTAAGTCGATTTTGTAATCTTTTAGTTCTTTCATAATAGTTTTGTAAGCCGCTTCAATATCTTCGTTATAAGCGTCAATTAAGTGCACTAGCAGGCTGGTGCGCTCGACGTGGCGCAGAAATTCGTCACCCAAACCTTTGCCGGCGCTGGCGCCCTCGATGAGGCCCGGGATGTCGGCAAACAAAAGACTGGTATACTTGTCGACATCAACCACCCCTAAATTGGGGGTAAGTGTGGTAAACGGGTAATTGGCGATTTCCGGTTTGGCGTTACTAATAACCGAAAGCAGAGTTGATTTGCCGGCATTGGGCAGACCGACTATACCGACATCGGCAATCATTTTTAGTTCTAAAACCCCATCTATTTGCTGGCCCTTTTCGCCTTTTTCGGCCACCCGCGGAGCTTGGCGGGTAGAGCTTTTGAAGTGGGCATTGCCAAATCCGCCCTTGCCGCCTTTGGCAATCACGACTCTTTGGCCGTCGCGGGTTAGGTCAGCCAGAATTTGTTCGTCCACCACT
This sequence comes from Candidatus Saccharibacteria bacterium UBA6824, assembly GCA_002452155.1. GTDB lineage: Bacteria > Patescibacteriota > Saccharimonadia > Saccharimonadales > UBA10212 > UBA6824. The sequence continues at coordinate 97,027 of DKEK01000005.1, forward strand.
ACGCTTGTCCCCACCGGTACCGGCACTTCCAGGGCCGGAGCGCTTTTGCCGTGGCGCTTACGCTCGGTGCCGGGCTTGCCGTCATTTGCCTTAACCAGTTTTTGATAGCGGAAAGCCGCCAGGGTATTTTGGTTACGGCTGGCCACCAAAATAATATCGCCGCCGCTGCCGCCATTGCCACCGTCGGGGCCACCTTTATCGACAAATTTTTCACGCCGGAAACTGACGATACCGTTGCCGCCATCGCCGGCTTTTAACGTCACCTGCACTCTATCCACAAAACTCATACACAAAGTATATAGCTTTTAAGGGGAAAGGTAGTAGACGCGGTTCGCGCATTGCGCGAATTTGGATTCATTCCAAAAGCGTGGTTGAAGGAAAACCGTAGGTTGTCCTTCAAAAGGCGGAGCCGCTGCTACTGGTAGATGAAGTGGTTGTAATGGGAATTAGCTGGCACCCAATCGCTGAAGCCCACCCGCCCCCAGCCGGCCAGGCCGTTCATGTCCGAATATTTAATCATTGTGCCATCGGCAGAGACCGCCTCGACAATCCCTACGTGCCCCAGATAACCGCCGTCGGATTGGGCGATAGCGCCTACCCGGGGCGAAGTACTAACCGTCCAGCCGGAAGCCGCCGCATAGTTGTCCCAGGTATTGGCGTTGCCCCAGTTGTTGGGCACGGCAAGCTTTGAAGCCACATAGTAGGTACAGTAGCCGTAGTCGTAGCCGTTGCCGCCATAACTAGCTACAAAGACACCGTAAGTTAGCGGCGCGTTCTTTTGTCCGTTAGGAATAATAATCTGCTCGCCTGGCGTTAGACCGTTAAGTTCGGCGTCGTTATAGGTCACGATTTGGCTTTCGTCGGCCTGGTATTTAGCCGCCAAGCTGGCCGGTGTGTCACCGGCTTTTACCGTATAAACTACCCCGTTGACTGGTGGTATAACCAGCTTGGTGCCGGCGGCAATGCCGTTGCCAGCCAGGTTGTTAGACCAGCGCACGCTATCGGCCGACACGCCGTACTTGTCGGCGATACTCTGGATAGTATCACCAGCCAAGGCAACATATTTAATGATGCCTTGTTTGGATTTTTGGGTAGTGGGTACGATCTGGGGTTTGGCTAAAATGGTAGTGTCGCTGGGCGTTTGGGCCAGCAAAATGCTATCACTGTCGGCTTGGCTGCGGACGGCTTTTATTTCTGGCAGTTGGGCCATTTGGGCAGCGGTTAGGGCAATTTGGGCAGCCGATAACTGGTCTAGCGGATTTTGCTGGGAGCTAGATATAGAAATAGCGCTATTAACAGTGCCCGAGCGGATAGTTTGGCTGACCGAGTGGTTGGTCAGTATAAATATGCCGATGCCCAGCAGCAGCAGCAGGTTGCCCACCACTAGCCCCCAGCGGGTTAAGCGGCGCTTGGATTTCTTATTCAGGTTTTTGTACTTATAATTCTCGGGTAATGACGGCAAAGAGTCCACCGACGGGACCTTATTTACAATGTCATTTACGGAAACTGATGGCCGGCGAATTTTTGAAATAGGAATTTTAAAAACCTCCAAAATAAACGAAAGATGTAAGGACCTTCCGCATAGGTATTATTATACCAAGAGTTGATCCAAAGGGTTCTGTTTCACCCCTGTTGGGCGTGCATTGACAATAGGCTACTGGGGGCACTTTTTGACGCAATATTTACGAATATTATCCTCGTGTTCGGCTTGGGTGTGGGCAAAGTGCATCTTGCCGTCATCACCGGCTACAAAATATAGATAGTCAGTGGTGGCAGGGTGAGCCACAGCGTTAAGTGCGTCTTTGGTCATATTGCTAATCGGCCCAGGTGGGAGGCCTGGATATAAGTGAGTGTTATATGGCGAATCAATAGCCAGGTTTGGCGGTTTCACGCCGGCGATAGCCGAAGCGTAAAAAGCCGTAACGTCAGAACCAAGCGCCATGTTGCCCGCTAGGCGTGACAAAAAGACTTGGGCAGCTGTTGGCTGGTAGGTCGGATCATCGGTCTCTTGGGCAACGATAGAAGCCAGCGTAATCCCTTGGTAGACGTTCAACGAGTGGGTCCCGAAACCATTGATTACATCTTGTGTTAGGTATTTTTGCATTTCGTCAAGCGATTCGCGGACGATGTCGATAGCCGGGGTATCGGCCTGCTTTTCAAAAGAGTCGGGATATAAGTAGCCTTCTAGCGAAGCGCCGGCAGGCAGGCTGGCCAGCACTGGATGGCCACGGTAGCTGGCCGGGTCAAAGGCCTGATCAATTTGACCGGCGCTGTAACCGGCGGCCGCAAAAGCTTGTTTAACTTCGTCGAGGCGCTTTTGCGGCAGAATAGTCAGCAGATTTTTAGCCACGTCGCCGCCCACCATTTTTTTGACGATCTGTTCGACCCCCATAGAAGGACCCAGCGAATAAGTGCCGGCTTGCAACTTGTCGTGGAGTTCGTTGCTGCGGACATAGGTTTCAAAAACCCGGGCATTTCTGACCAGCCCGGCGCTTTTAAGTTTAATGGCGATTTGATGCAAGCTGGCCCCAGGTGTAACTGTAAAATACTTACTGGTAGTCAAAGATGATACCGGTCTTAGGTTATGTACGTACCAAGTGCGAAGCGAAATAACACCGCCGCCCAACACTAAAATGATAACTGCCAAGGCAATGAGCAGCCGTTTGGATGGTCGAGGAGGCACCGGTTTATTCAGCCGCATCATAAAACTATACCAAAACCCGGTCAATTTTATCGGTTTTTAAGAAGTCTTCCAGGATAATGGCTGCAGCCTGGGCATCCACATCTGCCACTTTAGCACCCCGGTTTTGTTTCTCTACTTCATGACTGGTCAGGGCTTCGTCCTGCCAGTAAAAAGGCACGCCCAGCTGCGTTTTTGCTATAGCCACCCAATCTCTTACCCAGCGGGTCTGCTGGGTATCGTCGCCAGATAAGTTTCGAGGCAGGCCGGCTACGATCATCTTAACCTGGTTTTGTTTAATAATTTCCTTCAACTGTTCAATTGCTTCATCAGTTTTAACGGTATTAAGTGGCTGGGCCAAGCGGGCTTTTAGCGATGCCCGGGCAATTCCCACCCGTTTGCTACCTATATCAAGGGCTAGTATTTCCACTACTAACCTGCTGTTGAACGACATGTATTTTGCCGGCATTTTTAGGAGTTTTACTGACCCAAAACGGGCTGAGTTTGACATCGACTTCTTTGACACCCGGCAGATTGCCGAGCGCTGAGCGGATATCACCGGTTTTTTGGCCGGCGGCGGTTTTTTTGACAGCGGCGACATCAATGATCGGCACCGCGGTGGTGTCTTCCCTTAGCGCTAATGTGACTTTGGTCGGCGCCTCTTGAGACGTGACACTGACCGTCAAGCCCTTAAGCACATCGTCGCTGCTGAGTTTTTGTTTTTTAGTGTCAATCTGCTTAGACATCTGGTCGGCAACCGCTTTTCTGAGGTCGTCATTTTTGAGCGTTAGTAGGGTATAGGTAATTTTAACGGTCACATTGGCATTGGTGGCCGGCTGACCGACCGGCACTGATGAAGTTAGCGCCGGGTCGCTCAGTTTAAGGGTTGAGGTAATGAGGTATAGTCCCTGGTCGCTAAGTTGTTTTTGCCAGTCTTTAGTGAATTTGTCGGTGTCGGCACTGGTAATTTTTTGTTTAGCGCCATCGACGTCTGACTGGCTAAGGACAGTAGCTGTATTATCAGTACCGCCGCTGGCGCTGCCGCTGGCGGCCACATCTGGGCGGCCGGACACACTGAAGCTGGTTGAACCAACATTATATTTACTGCCACCAGTTTGGGCCTTGATGGCTGTCGGGCTGTTAGCAGAATAATTCACACAGCTACCAGCGGCGCCACTTATACTAAAGCTCGTCTTGGCTTGGGTTATATAAGTTAGACTGTTATGGCTAAGACCGGTGCCTGCCGGTACGTCATCTGGGGTGCTAAAGGGCGCCGAGCAGTCTTGAGCTGACATTGTTACCGAACCGCTGGCTTTATCGCCGTTATTCTGCTGGCCGGTGGCATTAACGGCAGTCGTGGCCGTTTGGTCCTTGGTTTGCAGGGCGGCCGGAATGATGCCTTTGGCCTCGTCAAGAGTTTTGGCGCCGCCGTCAGCTGTTAAATTAAAGCTGGCTGAAACCGGCAGACTGATAGTTTTGAGGGTTATGGTGGCCTTGGGCAGCACAAATAGTGCCAAGATCAAAAAGACAATAAAGAGTACTAAACCGGCGATGCCCATGCCCAGGCTCAGGCGGAATTTGTCAAAGTTTGGTACTTTCAATCCCTTGTCTTTGAAGGCTTTAGCCTTGGCTTTGGCAGATGCCGTTACCCCCCCAACTTCCGCGGAGCCAGTCTCTACATCGTCCAAGGGGATGGTTTCGGGTTCTTCCACTTCAGCGGCCGCGGCCAGCTCGCCGATTGAATGGTTATAATCTATTTTGGCGTTACCTTCGTCAATCTCTGCTTCTGGCTCCTCGGCTATTGCTTCGGCCGACGAAAGGGGTTTCCCCGGCCCTTCGTGGATGGGTACGGGTGAGGGTGGAATGTGCGGCTTGCTAGTCAAATTTTTAGCTATGTGCAGTCCGGCGGCACCGGCTAACGGTGACAGTGCCGAATCGCTGGTTATTAAAACGGCGCTTCTTCCGGCGCTGTCGGCAGCCCTCTTTAGCAGGCGCATATTGACAATGCTCTGCATGACGGTTGCCCGCTTAGGTAGTACCAGTGCCACCATCTTCTCTTTAGCGTTTTCAACTTTGTCGATTATCGATGTGATCTCATCGTCAAGGTCAATGTAAACTACGTCTTTGCCCGGTTTGGCCAGATTTTTATCGGCGCTCATCCCGTTAGAAGTCCGATTCGCGTCTGGCAAATCGGCAGTATTCCCCGAATTCTTACTTTTAACGGGACTCATGTCCGTAGCACCTTATTAAGTTTAGCCTTTACGCTGGTGCGCTCGGGCGCGGCACCGGAATTTACCGTATCCATACCAACCCGGAGCAAGCCCATGGCGGTAATGTAAGTGTGGTCGTTAACGTCGCCCGTGGCATCAGTGATACCTATCACTTCTTCCGGCTGGATGTGCTGGACAATCGGCTTTTTGGTGAAGGGCAGATTTTTATGCCATTTGCCGTCTTCCAGCTGTTTCATTAACATTTCAAGTGATGAGCCGCCGCCGCATAGCAGCAGACGGTGTGGCAAATGGTCGAGCTTGCTAAATTCGGCCAGTGCCAGTTCAACGCCGCTAATCCAGACATTCAGGGTTTTTTCCAGAGCTTTTTCTATCTCCGGCCGCTGCTTGGCGGCTACCAACTGGCCGCCCAGGCCAACTTTTAGGGCTTCGGCCTTGGTAAAATCAATGTCCAGTTCGCGTTCGATGGCGTGGGTAAAGGCCCGGCCGCCAATGCCAAACATTTTAGTACCCTCAACGCCGCCCTCGTTGACCACGGCAATATCGGTTGTACCACCGCCGACGTCCATCAATATGGCGCTCAGGCTGGTGTTGGGGTCGTCGCCAACTACCGAGCGGGCAACCGCAAAAGGTTCGGCGGCCACGGCCAGCAACTCTAGGTCGAGTTCGGTGGCCGTACGCTCCAGCGCCCCGATATGAATCATCGGCGCAAAAGCCGTGTACATTTCTACTAATATGTCCTTGCCCTGGAAGCCAACGGGGTTGGTGACTTTATAGCCGTCGATATCAATCCGCACCAAGGCACTATTGACTAAGCGCACCTGAACGTCCTTACCGCCTAGTTCCCACGCCAGCTGTTGACGGGCTTTTTGCTCGGCGCGCTCCTGCACCAGCTCGATAATCCGTTCCATCTCATCAATGTCCAGTTCTTTGGCTTGGTTATTGCGGGTAAATCTGACCGTACTGGTCGTGCCTTTCACCAGTTCGCCAGCAATGCCAATAACAGCGGTCCGGGCGGAAACTCCGGCTTGGGATTCAGCCGCTGCTAAGGCCTGGTCGCAGTTAGCCACCACAGCCGCGATGTCGGCAATCGCCCCAGCCTGCATATCAGCCAGTTCTTGGTGAGAGCGGCCAACACCTATAATCTCGACTTCATTGCCGACCACCCTGCCGACTAGGGCTTTGATAAATTCGGTGCCAATATCCAGCGCTACCAGGTAGTTTTCTACCGGCTTGCCCTGCCTGCCGGCAGGCAGGCGCGCCTTCAGCTGTGAGACTTTTGGCACTTTTGCCCTGATATTTTTAACCCTGTCGGCAATAGCCATAATCAGGTTGATTATAGCACAGGAGGCCCCTGTAACTCCTTATTCCAGAACGGCTTTGATGCGGCGGACGCCGGCAGAAGAAGCTTCTTCTTTAACGATTTTGAATTTTTTGCCGCCTTCACCGATCATGCCGGTATGCTGCACGTGCGGGCCGCCGCAAATTTCGCGGCTGAAAGGCTTTTTGGGGTCGCCAATTGTATAAACTTTGACGCTGTCGCCGTATTTATCGCCAAAGGCGCCGGAGGCGCCTTTTTTGAAAGCCTCATCGGTGGGCTCTTCTTTCCAAGTGACCGGCAGATCTTCGGCGATTTTACGGTTAACTATAGCTTCGACTTTTTTAATCTGCTGGGGGGTGACTTTTTCCGGATGGGAAAAATCAAAGCGAGTCCGCTCGTCCGTAATGTTACTACCACGCTGGACTATGTGATCGCCCAACACTTCTTTGAGGGCTTCGTACATCAGATGTGTGGTCGTGTGGAGCTCAACAACAGCCTCGGAATGGTCGGCTAGTCCGCCCTTAAACATACCCTGGCTGGCAGTCTGACTGCGCTTTTTCTGCTGCTGCATAGACTCGTCAAAGTCAGCCCGCCAATTTGGGTCGACTTCGACTTTTTGCAGATAGGCTTCTTCGATGCTAAGCTCTGCAGGAAAGCCGTAAGTGTCGTACAGCTTAAAAACGTCTTCACCAGATAAGGTTTGCTTTTTCTGCGACATTTTTGCAAATTCCCTGACACCGGCCCTCAAAGTTTGACGGAAGATGTTTTCTTCCTTTATAAAAGCGTGCACGATGTTGTTTTTGCGCTCTTTGACTTCCGGAAAATCCGGCTCGTACAGACTCGTGACAATTGGTACAACTTCCTCACAAAGATGCTGCTCGATGCCAAGTTCAAACGCGTAGCGGATTGCCCGACGCAGCAAGCGGCGCAAGACATAGCCTTGGGCTTTATTGCTCGGGATTACTCCGTCAACACCCAGCCAGACGGCCGCCCGCATATGGTCGGCAATTACGCGCATCGCCGCCTGATATTGATCATAATTTTTGCCGCTCAAAACCTCTAGTCCGTTAATTATTGGCTTAAGCAAGCTAATCTGGAAAATGTCCGGGTTATTGATGGCCGCGGCGGCGATGCGCTCCAGGCCGCCGCCAAAGTCGACATTGGGTTTTGGTAGCTGCTCAAAACCCTTGGCCGTTTTTTTGTAGGCCATAAAAACGCTGTTAGCAATTTCCAAAAACCGGCCACAGTCGCAGTTGAGGTGGCAGTGTTTACCGTATTTTTCGTTGTGCGGTGTACCAAAATCATAAAAAACTTCGCTATCGGGGCCGCCCGGCTCGCCCTCGCGCATATGGCTGGGTTCACCCTCGCGGCTCCACCAGTTTCTTGACGCGTCGTAATAAAAAATCCGGCCATCTTGCATGCCTTTTTCATAACCATCTTGCTCCGAGCCCAAATCGACTTCTTTGGCGTCAATGCCGGCTTCTTTGTAGAGTTTCTTCCAAATCCCGGCCGATTCGGTATCTTTTGGGGTTTCCGTTTTTACATCGCCAATAAAACAAGTAACGTAAAGTTTTTGCGGATCCAGCCCAACGACTTTGGTTAAGAATTCCCAGATCCAGGGCAGTTGCTCGGCTTTATAATAATCGCCCAGGCTCCAGTTACCGAGCATTTCGAAAAAGGTCGTGTGGCGGTTGTCTCCAACTTCGTCCATGTCCTCGGCCCGGAAGCACGTCTGGCTATCGACTAGCCGCTTGCCAGCCGGATGTTTTTCGCCCAAAAGATAAGGCACCAATGGCTGCATGCCGCTGCCGGTGAAAAGCGTCGTTGAGTCGTCTTTGGGCACCAGCGGCGCCCGCGGTATGACTTTATGCTCCCGCGCCTCAAAAAACTCCAAGTATTTTTTTCGTATCTCCTGCGCCGTCATTAAGCTAATTGTAACAGAGGTAATAAACTAATTAAACTACGATGCCGCCCAGCACTAAATCTTGATGCTCCGCAATCCGATTACCGACTGCTTCGTTCAGGATTTAGATCGGGGCAAGCCGCCTTGTTAGACTACTATTCCTCCTCCCAGGCATTGGTCGTCGGAGTAGAAGACGGCGGATTGGCCGGGAGTTAGTGCCCGTACGTCTTCCTCCAAGTCAGCACTCCAGAAATTACTTGAGCGGTTAAGTTTTTTTACTGTAATCAACTTGGCACGGTGACGAGTGCGGACAAAAAGTTCTTGGTCCTTTTGAGGTTGGCTATTTATCCAATGAATGCCGGTCAGTTTGATCTGATTATTCCATAACCTATTGTCTTGCAGGTCGGTTGTGACGTGAATCTCATTCTTCTTTATATCTTTACCGACCACGTAAAACGGCAAGCCACCCTGCCTACCGGCAGGCAGGCGCCCTCCAGTTCCTAGGCCGTGGCGCTGGCCGATAGTGTAGAAAAAAGCGCCATCGTGCTCCCCAAGCGTCAGGCCTTTTTGGTCGATAATCTTGCCCGGCGTTTCCTTGATGTACTGCTTTAGAAAATCTTTGATACTAACTTTGCCTACAAAACAGATGCCCATGCTTTCTTTTTTATCAGCCGTTACTAGGCTGGCTTTTTTAGCCAGGGCTCTGACTTCGGGTTTTGTCAGTCCGCCAAGCGGGAATAGGGTCTTACTGAGCGCGGTGGAGTCTACGCGGTGCAAGAAGTAAGTCTGGTCTTTATTGCCATCTTTAGCCGTGAGTAGCTGGCCGTTTTTAACTTTTGCATAATGACCGGTGGCAATATAGTCTGCCCCGCCGCGCAGCGCTGTTTCTAAAAACAACTTAAATTTAATTTCCTGATTGCACATAATATCGGGGTTGGGCGTGAAGCCCGTCTCATAGCCTTGCAACATATATTTGACCACTTTATCAAAGTAATCTTTCTCAAAATCATAGACCTTAAACTCAATCCCAAGCTGCACGGCTACACGTTTAGCGTCTTGGTAGTCCTCTTTCCAAGGGCATTTCATGCCGGGCAAGTCCTGGCTCCAATTCTTCATATAGACGCCAACGACATGAAAGCCCTGCTCCTTTAGAAGCAAAGCGCTAACGGAGGAATCAACGCCCCCGCTTAAGCCAACGTAAACTGTTTTCATTGGCTTATAGTTTATCAAACATCAAGGAAAACGGTGACTTTGTCGCTCTTGACGTGCATGACGGCTTGGTTAACCGTCATGGCAAAGTCGTCTTTGCCGGCTATCCGCACTTTGACTTCCCCCGGTCTTAGTAAACACATGAAGTTTTTATGGCGCGGTAAAATATCAAATGGGCCGCTGTCATTGACGGCCGAGACACTGGCCGCCGGACCATCAAAATATACTTTGAACGGGGCGTAGATCTTTACGGCCATCACCCCCGTGCTAAGCGGACTTGCCATTTGGTTGTCCCTCCAAAATAGCCTGCACGCCGGACAGCGTCTCGTTGCGGTTAACATAGGCGCCTTTTTTGCCGGTTAAGCCTTCCGTCACGAACATGTTTTGCGAGAAAAACTCGATTAGCCCGCGGGCGCGAGCGAAATCGGCCCGGTCATCGGGCGATAGCTCGTTTTCACCGATGATAGCGATGATACCCTTGAGTGATTCATGCTTCTGTAATACGGCTTGGGCTTTAACGCTGAGATCATAGTGATAAGCGCCGACAATGTCCGGGCTAAGCAAGGAAGAGCTAGTGCGCAATAGGTCGACCGCCGGACGGATGCCTTCTTCGGCGACTTTGCGCGACAGCACAATCGTGCCATCGAGCTCGTGTTGGATCATCTGCACCGCTGGATCGGACAGGTCATCGGCCGGCACATAAATAGTCTGGACGGCGGTAATGGAGCCGTTTTGATTGCTACTGAGGCGGTCTTCGAACGATTTAATATCGGAGAATATTGTCGGCTGATAGCCGCCCTCGCTGGGTATCTGCCCCATGATTGTCGATAATTCGTTTTTAGCTTGGACGTATCGATACATATTGTCGGCGAAGAATAAAATGTCTTTTTTTTCGTTGTCCCGGGCGTGTTCGGCCACCGCCAGGCCGGCTAGCGCCACTAACACACGCTGGGCCGGGTTTTGGTCCATCTGGCCAAAAAACATCGAGGTATTTTTTAACAGGCCGCGCTGCTTGAGTGTTTCATAGAGCTCGTGGCCCTCGCGGATACGCTCGCCAATGCCGGTAAAGAAACTGAGCGCTTCGCCGGATCTAGCAACATTATGGATTAGTTCCATGATCAGGACCGTCTTGCCGACGCCGGCGCCGCCGATAATACCCATTTTGCGCCCCTTTACAAAAGGCGTGAAAAAATCGATGGCTTTAATTCCGGTTTCTAGAATTTCCGGCTTGGCTGAGCTAAATGACATGCCTTGCAGCGGTACTTGCCAGATGCTTTTATACTCCAGATTTTTTGCGTCCGGCAGCGGCTGGCCGTCCAGCGGCCGGCCCAAGGCATCAAATATCCGGCCCAAAACCACCGGGCCAACCGGAACTTCGATGCCACGGTTAGTCCGCTCAACAGTCATATTTTTCTGCAGCGTCTGGTCACTCAAAATATTGAGACAGACCGCTACGTTGCCCGATTCAAGATGGTTCACCAGCAGCGGCGTCTTATTTTGGTTGGCTACCAGCAGCAGTTCGCCAATTTCGGGGCCATCTTGATCAAACATGACACTCACTACAAGGTCGCGAATAGAGCGTACTGCACCTTGGCTCATGAGCGGCGGCCTCCATTTCTCAGACCGTTAATGATCTCTTTCAAACGCTCGTCTTTTAGCTGACGTCGGCCGCGCGCATAAAGCCAGCTTAAATTACCAAGCGACTCATCGGCCTTTTCATGGGCGGCCCGATTGGCCCGGAAGCGACTGGCGTACTGGGCCAGCTTTGATTCTAAAATTACTTCTGACAGGGCGATGCCGATCATGGTGCGCTCCAAATGCCCTATTACCGCCCGGGTGCTGGGCTCGAAAATATAAGTTTGTTCCGATATGACTTCTTCGCCCAACGCTACGCTAGCCCCGCGGCGGGATATAGCCGCGCCCAGAGCGATAGTCTTAACATCTTGCTGCATCAGCGAAACATAGCTCTGGTAATAAACGACTGTCGAAGCGTACTTTTGGACAGCTGCTACCAGCGGCGCAACATTTATGTTTTGGTCGCTAGTTGGCAGCTTAAAGTTGAGCGTCGCCTGGACCTGATGCTGCCTAAGCTGGGCAATGCCGTGGTAACCAACGACAATAATGTCTTTTTTTGATGGGTTGTAATCAATAAGAGCCTGGGTGATAAGTTTCTGGTCAATATCACCACTAAAACTACCTTCCGAAGTTATGAGGATCATTAGTTCCTTAGGCTTGGCGTTTGTGCCGGCCTGGGCCCGGCCGAAGTTAAAAGATTCGCCCACCCGCAACTGACTATAAATCCGCCAAAGATCATCAAAAAACCGACCGCTGCGCTGGACTTGGTCCTTGACCTGGGCAATGCGCGTACTGGCTATGCCTTCGAAAGCGCTGGTTAGTTCAACCAGGATTGCGGCGCTGTCTTTCGCATCGGCAATTTCGTTGAGCTGTCTCACGCGCCGGCTCCCGAAGTTTGGGCGGCAGCCGGGGCTGTCCCGGTTTTGAGGCTGGCCAGCTGCTGCTGGTAATTAGACTCAGTCTTAACTGCCGCGGCTGCTACAGCGACGGCTTTTTTAAGATTAACGATGTTTAGATTCGGGCCGCTATCGGGCGCCAAAATTATATCGAGCATCATTTGCTGGGCCATTACGCTGTAAGTTTCACCTGGGATTTGACTAAACAGCTTATCTAACTGTCGGCCTTTTTGCAGTACTTGCTGGCTGTCGGCCGACATCTCGGCCCCAAAACGGGCAAATTCCTGGGCCTTTTTGTATTCGCCGAGCAGCTTAAGGACTACGGCATTTTGGTCTTTTTGGCGGGAATTTTGACCGACACCACCAACCCGGGTTACTGATAAGCCGGTGTTAAGCGCCGGACGGTGGCCGCTGCGAAAAACTCCCATATCCAGGATCCACTGGCCATCGGTAATCGACATAATGTTGGTCGGCAGGTAGGTAGAGATGTCACCCCCCTCAGTCAAAACGACTGGTATGGCGGTTAAGCTGTGATGGTTGGTTTTTAGTTTTCCGGCCCGTTCCAGCAAGCTGGAGTGGGCGTGGAAAATGTCACCGGGATAACTATCGCGGCCCGGGCTGGTACCCAATAGCAATGATATTTCACGGTAAGCCTGGGCGTGGGCGGTTAAATCATCATAGACCACCACCACGTCCTGACCCAATTTTTGCCACAAATATTCGGCCAAAGCGCAGCCGACATAAGGCGCCAAATAACTGGCGACTAAAGACTCAAAAATGGTTGATACAACTACGATCGATTTTTCCATTACGCCGGCATCAGATAGGCGCGTCAACAGCATATCAACATCACTACGGCGTTTGGCAATTAAGACATAGACAACAACTTGGTCGGTGCTGCGTTGGTTGATGGCAATTTGAGTAGCCAGGGTAGTCTTACCGGATTTGCTATCGCCGAGTAGTGCCAGCCGCTGGCCGCGGACGATTGGAAAAAGGGCATCAATTAGGGTGATACCGGTTTCTAGCTGGGTACTTAGCAGCTCACGTTCATAAATTGGCGGCGCCGGGTTAAAAACCGGCCAGTTGGCGTCAGCCGCGATGGCGCCTTTACCATCCAGCGGCTCGCCGTTCACCGAAACAACCCGGCCGATAAAGTCCTTGCCCACTTTAGCGCTTAAGTTCTCGTCCTGGACTACAGCTAAAGTGCCGATTTTAAGCTGGCTTGTGTCAAGGCGCAAAACCATCACCTGTTCTGGCAGTATGTCGCGCGTAAAACCGTGGCTGCCATCCTCAAAAACTATTAGCGAGTGGCTGCTAACCGGCTGGAGACCCTTCACCGCCACCAAAAAACTGTTGAGGGCTATGACTTCGCCTACCGGCCGGCCGGCATCGACCAGTTTTTGGAAGTGCTGGCTGGAACTCGTGCTCATCCCGTTAGAGCCCCACCGCCCGTTAGTCTGTTGAAGTTCGCTATTTGAGTGATTAGCATAGTTTTATCAATTGTATATAGGCCCTTGGGGCCTCTAACGGGACTCATGGCTTACCTGCCTGGCCGGCAGGCAGGCCCGCCGTGGTTGTCGTACCCGGTGCCGGTGCGTCCAGGGCGGCGCCTTTTAAGAGTTCCAGGAGATAGGGCGTCTGTTTTTCCAGGCTGGCGCCTAAGCTCATATCAAAAATTTTATTAGGCGTCCTTAGCACGCAGCCGGCAGCAATCGCCGGCTGCAAGCCAATCTGCACTAGTGTATAGCGGTGAACGTTTGTCCGCAGCCAGTTTAGTATGGTTTCCGTCACTTTCGGTGAAGGCTCGGCTGCAAAACTAACGTGCACCGTCGGCGCGTGGTCACGGATTTTGGTTAATTGATCGGCCATGTGTCGTCGATGGGGCTGTTGCTGCAGTTTATAGCCGTTAGCCAAGGCGGTTTGGTCGAGCAGGTTGGTAACTTTGGGGGCTTGAGTTTCCCGGACCGGCTGGCTAATTAAGGCTTCTTCAAGCGTCTCTAGTTCGCGCAGTAAGTGGTTAATGTCGGTTCTACCACTTAGCTGAGCCGGCAGTACAAACGCGGCAGTCTCGACTGGCTTTTGGCTTTTAAGCGCCACGTTTGATGTCCTCTATGATGGCGGCCTTATTATTCTCCAGCTCCGTCAGGATAAATTCCAGTTGGTCGGAGAGGTCAATTTGGTTACCGATGGCTTGCATAACGTAGTGGTTAACGATCCGTGCCATCTGAGCTTCAAAACGAGCGATGATTTGGTTGCGCTCGGCTTCGGACTGGTTTTGCATCTGGCTTTCCAGCAGCTGGCGCTGCTGTTCGATTGTGGTGACCGTCTTTTCGATAGAATCGAGCGCCAGCTGTTTGGCGTCTGTAATAGACTGCTCGTATTTTTTAAATTCGATTTGCAGGGTGCGGGTAATCTCGGTCCGCATGTATTCATTGAGCTGGGTAGTCGTCTGTCGCAGGTCCTGCTGCAAAAACATGGCGTTTTCGCCAATGATTTTTTCAAAATGCAGGCGGCCGCGGTTACGCAATTCTTCGCGAAAGTCATCATTAAAGATATGTTCGACGTCTTCCTGGGCCATTTGACTGATGGCTTGAACTGGTTGGGGCGGCTCGTTGGTTTTGACGGCTGCTGGCCCGCTTGCTGCCGGTTTTTTGTGCCTGGCGCGCCAGTCAAAATAAAGGATGGCCGCAATCGCTGCTAATGCCCCGCCGACTATTAATAAAATCCCACCTAAATCCATAGTTTTATATTCTTAATAATAAGTATATGCCAAACAAGCCGCCAACGAATACAATCGCCGCGGCGATAATTACTTGCGCTAGACCCTGCATAATGGAGTGCTTACTCAAAGGATTTCGGCCGATGGCAATCATGCCGCTGCGAACGCCCACCCAAAGTAGCCCAAAGGCAACGATTACTGTTACGACAAAAATAATTAGAGCCGCGTAGATGCGGCTGGCCGACAGCGGTTTGCCGGCGATGGACTCGCCCAGCCGACGCAGTACTGATGGTACGGCAGTGTTTTCGCCTAGTCCGGGGTTTTTACCGGGCGCCACTTGAACCGAGATTTTACCGATAGTCGAGCCATTCTTGCCGCTGCCCAGGCCGCCGGACGTGCCATCGAAGTTGCTTGCCGCACGGCCAAGCACATATGTCTGGCCTTTAAGGCGGGCGGCTATGCCGTCGGCTGATGACATTGAGAGATAGTCACCAGAGGCGATTGGCCCATTTTCGGTACTGACCAAAACCGGATAAATACCGCCGGTGACTACAAAAACATTTTGTCCTGGCTGCTGGGCTGTTACCGGTGGTGCAGCTGGTTCGACCGCCACTCCGTAAATGCGCGTTGGGTCACTTGCCGGAGCCAGCTCAACACTGGTTTTATCTGAGACAACCAGCGCCACAACCCGCCCCGGTTCAATAGCGCCTTTGCCGTTAAAGCTTCGAGTTACGGTTTCGGCCCGGGCATGAATAGATATCCCGGCCAAAGCTAGTAGCAGCGTCACGGCCAATAATTTCAAGGACAGCCATCTCATACTCACCTAAAAGTATACCCCTTAAGTTAATTTTTGAGGAGTTGGGAAAGAGTTTTGAGCGCGTATTTAATATCATTTTGGCTGGTCTGGCGGCCGAAACTAAAACGCAGGCTGGAGCGGATGGCCGGCGCGCCAAGACTTATGGCTGCCAGTACGTGCGATGGTTCATCGCTACCGGCATTGCAGGCACTACCGGTAGCTACTTGCAGTCCGCGCTCATCAAGCTCCATCATCAGCCGTTCATTATCGATGCCGGGGAAGGTGACGCTCAAAATATGCGGCGCGCTGTGTTTTGGCGAACCATTCACTACCGCCTGCGGAAATGTTCTTTGCAAAGTTTCTATAAATAACTGCCGTAGCTGCGCCACCCGTTTGGCCTCGGCAGGCCGTTTTTCTTGGGCAATATCCAGGGCGGCAGCCAGACCAATCACGCTAGCCACATTTTCGGTACCGGAGCGCAGGCCGTTTTCCTGGCCGCCGCCCAAAATTAGCGGCCGCAGCCTAACCCCACCACGTATATATAGCGCCCCGCTTTGTTTGGGCCCGTAAATTTTACCGCCGTTGATACTCAACAAATCAACGCCCAAGCGAGCAGTGTGAAGATCAAAATAATTGGGCGCCTGGGCAGCGTCGCTGTGCAGATATAGTGGGAGTCCTTGGGACCCGCGTAATTTCCTTAACCTGTTAAGCATTTTGACAATGTCGCGCAAGGGTTGAACTGTGCCGATTTCATTATTAACTAGGCCGACGCTAACCAAAACGGCCCTAGGACTAATCATTTTTTCCAGCTTGGCAATATCGACTATTCCTTGGCGGCTGACTGGGATTTGGCGGTGCCTAAAAAACTTGGCTGGTTCCAGTACCGATTCATGTTCGACGGCGCTGACTAGTACTTCGCTGTCCGGAAAAGCCCGCATGATGCCTTGCACGGCCAGGTTGTTGGCTTCTGTTGCTCCGGCCGTGAAAGTGATTTCGGCCGGCCGGGCGCCCAAGTTTTGGGCAACGGAAGCCCGGGCGTCTTCTAGGGCCTGCCTGACCGCCCGGCCAGCCAGATAAACGGCCGAGGGGTTATAAAATTGCCTCTTAAAAAACGGCTCCATTTTCTTTAGAACCATAGGGTCGATTGGGGTCGCTGCTGCGTAATCTAAATAGATTTGTTTCATATGCCGAACAATCCGCGAGCGTTTTTGGTTGTATAACCGGCCAGTTCTTCAATCGGCTCATCCCGTAAGCCAGCCAAAAAATCGGCAATATCCAAAATATGTTTCGGTTCGCAGGTTTTACCACGATACGATTTCGGCGCCAAAAACGGTGCGTCGGTTTCTAGCAGTAACTTATCCTTTGGCACCTTTTGGGCGGCTTCGAGCTGGGTCTGATCACTCGTGAAGGTCATGATGCCATTTAGGGCCACGTGCAGGTCGCGACTCAGGGCTTCTTCCAACTGCTCTTCAGAGGCACTGAAACTGTGAACCACTCCGTGCAGCCGCCGGTTAGTGGGCTGGTAAGAATCGTAGATCCGCCAAAAGTCCGACCAGGCGTCACGGACATGAAAGATAAAAGGCAGATCCGTGGGAATACCCAGCTCAATTTGCAGGCGGAGTAGTTTCTCTTGAAGGGGTTTTGGCGAATAGTTTTTGTAAAAGTCCAGGCCAATTTCGCCGATGGCTACGACTTTGGGCTGGTCCAGTAATCGCTTCAGTGTTTTCGGGGCGCCCATGCGACCGAAAAAGTTTACGGCGTCGTGCGGATGAACGCCGACGCTGGCCCAAACATTTGGCTGAGCCTGGGCGATATCAATAGCCTTTTGGCTATCACTGACACTGGTGCCAACACACACTAAGCCGGTTACAGCCGCTTTTTGGGCATCTTTAAGCACGCTGTCCAGTTTGGCAGCCAGTTGTTCAAATTGAAGATGGCAATGAGTATCAATTAGTTCCATATTTAAGGGGCCGGCTGGGGCGTGGTTTGATGTTTGGGAAAAAGCGAAGCCGGCAGCGGCTTTAGGACGCCGGTGCCAAAAGTGCTTTGGATTTTGGCGGCCGTATCGGGCATAAAAGGCGCCAGCAAGCTAGCAATTTCCAGCAGGTTGGAAGCTAGGTAGGCCAGGACTTCGCGCAGGTGCTCTTCGTCGCCAGTCTTAGCCACTTCCCAAGGCTTTGATTCGTCAATATATTGGTTGAGACCCTTAACTTGTTCCCAGACTTCGTCCAGGGCCTTATCGAAGCGATAGTCTTGAAGGTGGCTGCTATACGCCGCCACGTCGTGTTCGGCCGGCGGCACTTCGCCGATGATACCATTTTGGTATTTGGTAATCATGGCGGCGGTGCGTGAAACGGCATTGCCCAGCTGGTTAGCCAGCTCGCTGTTGTAGGCGGCTTCCATCATTTCCCAGGTGAAGTCGCCATCACCGTAACTGGGTATGTGGCGAGTCAAAAAATAGCGGGTGGCGTCAGTGCCATACTTTTCCACGACTTGACGCGGGGCAATAACGTTGCCCAGTGTTTTGCTGATTTTCTGGTTGTTTATATTTACAAAGCCGTGGACATAGAGTGACTTTGGAAGTTTGAGGCCAAGGGCCAGCAGCATGGCCGGCCAGATGGCGGCGTGAAAGCGCAAAATGTCTTTGCCGATAACTTGGATGTCGGCCGGCCAGTAAGTTTTAAAGTCGGCGTGTTCCGGATAACCGAGAACCGTGATGTAGTTCATCAAGGCTTCGAACCAGACGTACATGACCTGGTTTTCGTCGCCGGGCACGGCGATCCCCCAGCTAATTTTATCCTTTGGCCGGCTGACAGAAGTATCGGTCAGGCCGGCTTTTAAGACGGATAGGATTTCGTTCTTGCGGCTGCCCGGGACGACCCGAAAGACGTCGGTCGTAATAGCCTCGGCGATTTGCGCAGCCATTGCCGAAGCTTTAAAAAAATAGTTTTCTTCTACTAATTTTTCATACGGCCGGTTATGGTCCGGGCAAACGCCTTTGTTGTCTTTGACGACTTTTTCCGGAAAATATTCTTCGTGGCCGGTACAGTACCAGCCGCTATATTTGCCTTTATAGATATGACCGGCGGCGGCTAATTTTTGCCAAATTAATTGCGCCCGCTGCTCGTGCCCGGAGTCGGTGGTACGGATAAAACGGTCGCTGCTAATGCTTAAAACTTTTAAGACCTCGCGAAAGCTCTGGCTAACCCTATCAGCGAATTCTTTGGGGGCCATTTTGGCTTCGGCGGCCTTTTCGGCGATTTTGCCGCCGTGTTCGTCAGTACCGGCGCTAAAGAGTACATTGTCCCCTTGCTGCCGGTGATACCGGGCCAAAACGTCAGCCTGTACCAGCTCCATGCCGAAACCAATGTGCGGTTCAGTATTTACATACGGAATAGAGGTCGTGACATAGAATTTTGCCATTGAAATAATTGTATCTTAAAATAAGGAGTTTTGCTGGGGTTCACCCTCTTGGGGCTCAAAGCTGACTTTGAAGTGTCTTGCCAGTCTTTTGAGGAACTGCACTTGGACAGACTGTAGTTTTTTGGCGGCGCCGGGCAGGTCAAACCAATGGGCTTTGTCGATCTCCGGAAATTCCTGCTTTTGACCGGATCTCGGCGGCCATTCCATCTCAAACGTATTGCTGTTAACTTTACTTTCGTCGATTTCACCTTCCACAGCCCAAGCTTTGATGGTTTTTCCGTCGCTGCGTTTTATCTCACCAAGGTCAATGTATTCTCTGCTTGGAGCGGGTGAGCCAATTTCTTCTTCAAACTCCCGTTTAGCAGCCTCAAACGGGGCTTCATTCTCCTCATATAACCCCTTCGGAATAGACCAAGAGCCATTATCTTTCTTGGCAAAAAAGGGGCCGCCGGGATGAGCGATCAAAACCTCGAGCTGTCCGTTTTTCTGTCGATACATAAGTAATCCGGCACTTTGTTTTTTAGCCATTGCTTTAATTATAGGCTAAGAGTTGCTGGAAAGATGCCATAGCCCGCAGTGGCGGCATTTGTAGGCCTTTAGCTTAATATCACGCTGCCATTTAATAACCCGGGCTTGATCTTGTGCCTCTTTTTCGGAATCAAAGGCCAGTTTATCGGCACATGGTAAAACTTCAACCTCGTTCATCTATAAACTCTTGGCAAAAATGCTCAAATACTGAATTGGTCCAGCCAAAGCCAGTTTGGCTGGGGTACAGACCTTTAGCCGGCGGCTTGCCCGGTTGGGCGACATTGTACTTTTCCAAGAAAACACCGTGTTTGTTGAACCAGTCCAGATTAGTTTTCAGCCATTTTAGGCCAATCCGCCGGGCATCTTCGTGATAGCCGTAGTGCTGCAGGCCTTTTACCACAATAAAGTGTAGCGGTGCCCAGCCATTGGGGTAAGCCCATTGAGTAGGCACAGCCCCCGGCACCAACTGGCCGACTTGCGGGGCATCGGTAGTAGACAGGCCGCCTTTCTTTTCAAATTTTTTGAGTGAGTTGACTAAGCGAGCAGCCTGCTTTTCACTGGCCGCGCCGGCCCACATTGGATAATAGGCCGCCAGCGAGGCCACACTGCCCCGGGTTTTTTTAACGTAATTGTAATCATAGTAAAGACCGCGCAAATCACTCCACATCAGTTTATTCATAGTCATTCGCCGCTGGTGGCTAAGCCGATCCCATTTAGCGGCGGTCTTTTTGTCTCCCAGTAAATTGGCAACGTAGCTAAAATCCCGCTCATACTTATAGAGCAAGCTATTGAGGTCGACGGGCAGATAGTTAAGCGCGTGGTGATTAAAGCGCGGGTTGAGATCCCAGCCACTTTCGGCCTCGGCTAGATCCTGATGATAGTTGACATCATAATAGCGGCTTAAACCTTCGTACACCAGCCGAGCATTGGGCTTAACGTTCCCCAGCCAGACCGTTTCGTATTCGCTTTGGGCAACTTTGATGCCTTTTTTTAGCCAAGTTTTACCTGGCTCGTAGGTCTTATAAACATCTAATATAAAACTGGTTAACAGCGGTGGCTGCGAGCGCCCCATCAGGTAGGTACGCGATGCGTTGGGGATGATACCAAAGCGTTCAAAGAGGTCAATTAAATCATCCAAAATACCCTGGACCAGTTTTTTATGCTCCTCATCCAGCAGTCCCTGGACCATAAAGTAGCTGTCCCAGTAATAAAGCTCGTTGAAGTCGAACTCGTGGCCCTCTTCATGGGCTGGCACTAGATAGGGTTTGGGCAGGCCGAGCAGGCTGTCGTCATCTTTCGGGTGGTAGCGGGTAAGTTTTGGCCAATAGGCGGCTATATATTCCCGTGCTTCCCGGACATCATCCGCAGTCAGGTCACTACGCCGGTATCGGGGCAGGAGGTGTATTTTGTCAGTGAAGGCTTTTGTGTTAGGTAAGACCACTCATTCCAGATTATGCTTAAGCATTTATAGAGTCAAGTCGCGGCGTTAGAGCTTGGTAGCAGCCCAGATACCGGCCAAGCCACCGACTACTCCACCCAATATACTCCAGCCGCCAATGAAGCTGGAACCAAACAGAACCGGCAGATAAGACCCGACCAGGCTGCCGATAAAGAGACCTAAATAAATAACTGATCTGCTCATGCTAAGGCCATACGATATGAGCATAACAGAAAGATACTTCAAAAGTGTTAAGGGGAGGAGATAAGCCCTGGACGGCCGGCTTTTCAGCCGGCCGTCCTAGTGCCTGCGTCGTTCAGAAGTGCATCTAGACGACCACGTCCGCGAAGCCCATGCGAGCGCGGTGCTGTGCACGAGGCTTACGACGACCGATGACCGGCCGTTTTTCCGGCCGGCAAGACCTTCCTTCCTGGCGCGCAGTCTTCTCGATCTGCCAGGCTTGCCGGTAATGATCGAAGAACTCGTTGTAGTCGCCGTCTGTGGGGCAGATGTTATTCACCGCCCAACGGAGAATTAAGGCCGTGGCGGTGCCTGGATAGACGCGCCTATCCGAGCGCAGGTGGGCCGCTTTCGTGGCGACCTCTTTGACGCTCATCTTGCTCAGCTGCTCCTGGTAGGCCTCAGGAAGCTCTTCTTTACGACGAGACACGGGTGTCTCCTCCCTTGTGAAAGTTCCCCGCAGCTTGTGCGAAGAACGCTGCACCATTTTTGGGTAGGCTGGCGCATTTACCTTGTTTCTGGGACTTTCCCGCAACGTGCTGGCCGCGAGTCTTACTGCCCCACCCCTCACCGCCGCAAACGTTCTAACGATGAGGGGTCGGGCAACAAAAAACCGGACACTTGTTGCGGTAGTCCGGTGCTTTCTTTGATTAACTTGTGTTTTTGGTGCGCTAGCGAACTACAGCATTATCTCGTAGAGACGAGAGTAATGAAACCTGTAAAGCTGTGCTTTTGCGCCATGCGTACCTTTATACACCGCTCTAAGAGGCTGGTCAACTAGTTTTTTTGCCAATCAAATTCAATTGCTATAATAAATACCAGGAGTCGCTTGAAGGCATTAAAAAAAATTAATCGATCAATGCTGATGATAGCTGGTGGTGTGCTTTTGGGCGCTCTGCTTGTTCTAGGCGTCCGTTTTTTTACTTATCATCCCGAGCATACCCACTACCACGCTAATTTTACAGTTTATATAAATGGCCAGCGCGAGCAATTCGCTGACCCTGCATTATATGAGGAGTCAGGAGCCTCATGTACGCAGGAAGAGCAAATGACACCGCAAGAACGGGCCCACATGCACGACAATGTCAACGACGTTGTCCACGTCCACGATCATGCGGTTGCTTGGGGCCAGTTTTTCCTCAACCTTGGCTGGCTGGTTGACGCTAAAGTTATCGAAACGCAAGACCAGATGCTGCTGGCCGATGCCGGTCATAAAATAACCTTCATTCTTAACGGTGAAACTATAGATAATGTTAGCAACCGCGTAATTGGCGACCAGGATAAACTACTAGTCGATTACGGCGGCTCAAACCAAGTCGCTATGACTGAATACGCCGGTATTACCAACAAAGCCCAAAAATACGATACTAGTACCGATCCTAAATCGTGCGGTGGTTCAGCGCCCACCACGATCCACGACCGACTAACTCACCTCTTTTAGTGCCTGTCTATTGGGCCTGATACTGTAGAACAAGACAAGCAGCCACCAGCCAATGATCAGCATCTGGGCTTCCTGTGGAAAGCCGGCGGTATGAACACTCAGCGAGTGCTGATGTACGTATTCGTGGATGGCCGTTACAAAAGACAACACCGATACGCCTAAGCTCACCAGGCTGACACGTTCCAGCGCCTGCAGCCCATTAGCCCGGGCATACTTATAACTGGCCAGCGGTAGCAAAAAATATGATACGGCTATAAGCACACTGCTATAGGCGTGGCTCGGCAGTATTATGTGCGATAAGCTAAGGGCAACCGTCACTTGACAGGTACTGTTTGCTGTGTCCGAGCAATTGAGCGGCAAAAGTCCGTCAACACCGTTAGCGACACCAAAAACCGCCAGACCGACGGCCAGGACATATAACCACTTGCGGGCCTTTTGGCTGCTCTTCATGAATTTGAGTACCCACGCCGACAGCGCCAGAAAAAGCAGCCCCGAGATTATATCCGTCGCCCTAAAAACCCAAGAATAAGGTTGCGTGGGCACGCTAAATTCACTAACGGAGCCATCCTTCAAAAACAAATGGGGGTTTAAAACAAGAGCCAGCAACCAGTTATTAAAAGCTGCTACTGCCAGAGCAGCCAAGGTGAGGGGCACTTTATGGTGGTTCCAAAGTTTTTCGATTGAAGCCATTGTTAATCGTATAATAACACTGTGGTAAACCTGCCGGGAGCCCCAAATAAAACTGCCGAAATCAGACACCAGGGCTGGTTGGATATAGTTGCCGCCTTAGTGCTTTTAAGCGGCCTGCTAACCATCAGCAGCGTGCTACTGACCGTTTTGCGCGCCCACCATAGCAATATCGCGATGAGCGATGCCCATTTTACGTTACTGGCTGGCTTGAGTCTCATTTATCTAGCGTCTCTGCTGCGACGGGGTAAGTATAACGCCTGGCTGGTGGCCGTGCCCCTCTATGGCTTTTTGGTCGTACGCGATGTGCGGCACTTTATTTTTGACATTCCTGAAGATGTCCGCCTGCTAGTGGCTATTTTAAACTTGGCTATTCCGGTAGTGGCTTTTTTGGGCCTGCTGATTTTTCGCCACCAGTACAATGTCCGCAGCGAAATCCGCAGTTTTACTACCGCCCTCAGACGCTCGGCATTGGTACTGGCCGTAGCTCTGGTCTATGGCACGGTCGGTTTTCAGCTGCTCGACGAAAGAGACTTCTACCAGGACATTGCGCCTCTTACCGGTCTCCATTACACCTTGGACCAGTTCGGTTTGACGACTTCCAAGCAGCTGACGCCCCATACCAAGCGGGCCAAACTTTTTTTAGATAGTCTGGGAGTACTTAGTACCGGGTCAGTTTTTTATGTGGTCATTTCACTTTTCGCGCCCATCCGCTTCCGGCTGAGCCACTCCGGCCAAGATTTCGAAGATATACGCGGACTGCTAAGGAAGTATCCAAGTACCAGTGAAGATTTTTTCAAGCTCTGGCCGCGCGACAAAGCCTATTTCTTTACTCCTGGTCGCAACGCCGGCTTAGCCTATAAAGCCGTCGCCGGAATGGCCTTAGTGGTAGGTGATCCGGCCGGCAAGCCCAGAGACTTTGCCGATTTGCTAGCCAGGTTCGAAGAGTTCTGCCGGCTCAACGACTGGCAGCCGGCGCTAATTCATACCGACAAAACCAACTTGGGTCTTTATAGGCGGCTGGGCTTCGAACTGCAGAAAATTGGCGAAGAAGCGATTGTTGACATTGGTCATTTTGTAAAAAACGTCATGTCTAGTAAAGACTTCCGCCATATTGCGAATAAGTTCAGCCGCCAAAACTACCAGGTGCAGATGCTGGCACCGCCGCATAGTCCGGCCGTCCTGAAGCGCCTGCGCGAAGTTTCTAATGATTGGCTGCAGGCGCCGGGCCGGGCTGAGCGCGGTTTTATGATGGGCTACTTCAGCGATGACTATATGCAGCAGTGCCCGGTCATGGCCGCTCGGGACGAGACTGGCGCTATTCAGGCTTTCGTTAACCAAGTGCCGAATTTTAATCCGGCCGAGGCCAACTTTGATTTTTTACGCCATACCAGCAGTAGTCCCGGTAATATAAATGACTATCTAATGATCGAATTTATATCGCACTTGCATGCAGAGGGCACGGAGCGGCTAAACATGGGATTAGCGCCGCTAGCCGGGCTGGAAGCCAAAGCTAGCGGCGCTAAAGACCGCGGAGCTATCGACGCCCTAATGAGCCTGGTTTATGTCACTGGCAACCGTTTTTATTCGTTCAAGGGTCTAAAGCGCTTCAAATCCAAGTACGAACCGCAGTGGGAAGACCGCTACATTGTTTATCGTGGCGGCTTGCGCGGCTTCGGCGGAGCTATGAACGCTCTACTGCGCGCTATGCGCGTACCACGCCGCCATTACTTTTCTAAATATAAGAACGTATAATTGCAGTAATGCACAATTTGCTAGACCCCAGCCACTTGGTGAAAGATTTTGGCTACTTGGGCATATTTATTACGCTGTTTTTGGAATCGGGCGTCTTTTTTGGCTTTTTCCTGCCGGGCGACAGCCTGCTTTTTAGCGCCGGGCTGCTGGCTTCGCAGGGCCTCTTAAATATCTTTGGGCTGGTGGTTATCAGCGTAGCGGCAGCAATCCTGGGTAACAATGTTGGTTATTACACCGGCAACAAAGCCGGGCCAGGACTATTCAATAAGCAAAAATCTTTCTTATTCTCGCCAAAACGGATAACCGAAGCCCACAATTTTTTTGAGAAGCAGGGCCCGCAGTCACTTATCTTGGCCCGTTTCATTCCGGCGGTCCGCACCTTTGTGCCGATTGCCGCTGGCATTGGCAAAATGAACTACCGCAAGTTTTTGGTTTTCAATGGCCTAGGCGGTCTACTCTGGGGCATTGGGGTGCCAATCCTCGGCTATACACTCGGTAAAAAGGTTCCCAGTATCGACAAATATTTACTGCCTATCATCTTCGTAATAATTATTCTATCCGCCGTGCCGGTGTTGTTTGCCTACTTCAAAAGCCGCCGCCGTAACTAGATTAGACGGTGGATGATGTTAATGGTCGCTGCTCCAGCCGCTACCACAATTGCCACGCCAGCTATACCCGTTATATAGCCAAGTAAAAATACCCGAACGTCCTCTAGAATTACCGACAGGCAAAGCAAAACTACGCCCAGCGCCGGCAGAGTATCCAAGCCCGAAAACGGCGGAGCCAGAAAGGAAGCCGCAGTAAATACGATTATTACCAGCGCGTTTAACCGCGTAAATAACGACAGCTGAAAAATCCGATTAAACTTCTGGCTTGAGTGTTTTTCAAACCAACGGATCCGGCGCAGTATCATTGGGATAGCCCGACGTTCGATAACGCCAGCCAACTTCATTTGCTTCCAGCGCTTAGGTAGCCAAATTGTTTTAAGGCCTAATAACACCTCCAGTGCTAAAAGCACAGTGATGATTTCGAATATGTGCGTGATCCCGCCGGTCGGCAACGGTAGCGACGGTATAAACATCAGCAGAAGTATGGTGATGGCAAAGCTTTTTTCACCAAAGACTTCATCCAAAGAAGTTAGGGTTTTTGGCTTTTTACTCTTAAGCCACGCTTCCAGCTTGTGGCTAAAAAAGTAACTTTGCTCTACCTCATTTTTCATGCTAATGAATCATATCAAAAAAACACCAGAAAATGCTTCTGATGCTCATTTGGTGGAGCTGGTGGGAATTGCGCCCACGTCCGATGGTTTAATTAACTAGCGCTCTACAGGTTTAGGCCACTTAATATTGTTCGGAAACGAAGACCGCTAAATGGCCAAAAAGTCTCGTTCCCTAGTCCAAAATCTTAACAAATCTCTAGGACACTGAGATTTGGGCAACCAGATGATATGACACACTGTAGACTCTATCTGATATCGAGCCGAGCATGGCTTACGAAATTAAGCGTAAGCTGGTGCGAAAACCGGCATGCTGAACATGCTAGCCATTCGCGAAACAAAAGATTTTACATCTATTGTGGTTGCACCGGATAACGTTCAGTGCAATCCGACCTGCAAGCTAGTTGTTAAAGTCCACCGTCAAGCTGAAATCAGCCCCCGAAACCCCACAACCGCGATTTTTGATGATGAAATGAATCCATCATTCAAAATCGCTTGCAGTATATCGCTATGTCAGAGTTTCCGCTACTCCTTCACCGTATTCTTATACGATTCCGTCCGTTGCTGAAGCTCTTCCTTGCGCTATATCTGCATTGTGCGCTTTCGGCGGGTGATTTTTCTAACTTAAGGTACGCCAGTATTATAACACAAGCACAGTGATTTGACAATAGCGGCTTATGGTTTTATCTTAAGTTTTTAGAGGGCTTTTAGGAGGTGGGAGACAACGCGGTCGAAGGCTTGAACCTCTTTAGAATTAAGTAGTTTCAATAGTTCTTTGTGCTGGGTGGCTAGGATTTTTTCGGCTTTATCGAAGGCTTTTTGGCCTTTGACGGTTAATTCCGCTTCACGCAGGCGCTTGTCTTTTTTATTGCGGCCGATACTGACTATCCCCTTCTTTTTTAGCAGCTGCAGCTGGCGGCTGACGTTAGCCTCTGTTTGGTAGAGCTTTGAGGCAACGGCGCGCTGACTTAAGGGCACTGAGCGGTGCAGGGCCTGCAGAATTTGGACTTGGCCAAAGCCTACCCCGACGGAGTCCCGCAGTAGCAGATCTGATTTATGTTGTAAAATAAACTCGAGGCGGTGCAGGGAAGTGAGGGGGTTATATGGGCCACGTTTATTTAATGCCATCTTCTTTCTAGCTTATGCTTAGATACTTAACAAGTCAAGCATTTTTGGAAGGAGCAGGGGAGTCGGGGATTTTAAACCTCTCGGGTCCTGCCGCTTAAGGCAACCTCCCACCAGTCCTCATCCGCCTACGGCGGATTGCGGGCTGGTGGTGTGCCCTCCTTCCGCGTCACCCGAGCGGTTTATTGCCCAATTTTTACATATAGGCTGTGCCACTGCTTTAAGGAGAGTTCTTGCGCACGGGCATTGGGATTGATGCCCGCGCGTTTTAAGAGGTCGTCGGCCTGGTCTTTACTCATCCCCAACCCGCCGGAGAGTGAGCTGCGCAGTTTTTTACGGCGCTGCGAAAAGCCGGCTTTAACGATTTGGAAAAAAATTTGGCTATCTAAATTTTTAAATTGCGGTCGGGCATAACGCCGCAGAATTACGACTCGGGAATCGACTTTTGGCGGTGGTTCAAATAGTTTTGCTGGTACTATACGGCCTAACTCGGGCTGGTAATAAAGCTGGGCGCTGATGGCCAGCAGACTCATCTTCCCCGGCCCAGCAGCAATCCGCTCGGCTACCTCTCTTTGGACTAGTAAAACCATCGTAATCGGAGAATTGGGGGACTCAGCTAAAGTTCGCAGTAAATTGCTGGTCAAATAATAGGGGATGTTGGCGACGACTTTATAATCTGTCGGCAACTGTGACAGGTCAAAGCTCAGGATGTCCCCAGGCACCACTTGCAGATTTGGCTTTAATGGCAGTTTGGCGGCCAGAGTCTCGTCTTTTTCGACAGCTATTACTTTGGCGCCGGTAGCTAGCAGCTTCTGTGTGAGTGTGCCGGTACCAGGGCCAATTTCTAAAATGGTATCGTTTAGCGAAATATCTGCAGCATCGGCAATATAATTTAGGGTTGCTCCGTGACTTAGCCAGTGTTGCCCCAAAGATTTTTTTGCCAAGTTCATGTTTTACCAATACGAATGGCTGAGCCAGAAGTTATAGGCTCCGCCCCAACCACCAAAGCGGCTGGCATAGCCGCTGCACCAGCGCAGTTGGGTGACGGGGTTGGTGGCCCAGTCGCCGCCGGCTGAAGCCATTTTACTGCCCGGCAGGGCTTGGCATAGTCCGTAAGCGCCGGAGGCATTTTGGGCCGCGGGGTTCCAGTTAGATTCGCGGCTGACGATATAGTTTGCATAGGCATAATCACCGGCACTGATACCGGCGGCGGCCATCAAGCCGGTTTTATCGCCCGGTACAGCTATCGTGCTACCCCGGGCGGTTATTTGCGGAACCGGGTCCTGCAACCTGATTTCCTGAAGCAATTGACGCGAGGTTTCTTTGCCGCCAGCGTCGGTCTGGAGGATGTAGGTCAAAAACTTCCTGCCGGGCGCGCCTTTTTGGCGCACAACAGTTGTACCGAAGCTCAGCGTTGGGTCATTAACCACTTCTTCCGGTGCTGGAATTGGTTCTTCGGCGGTAACAATCTTGGCGTCTTTGCGCAGCACAAACACCGGTAGATTGGGGGTAATAGGCGTATCCTGGGCCGGCTGGACCGATTCACCGCCAGACAATTTGATTTGTTTTTCGGCCAGCAGTTCTTTAACGGTTTTGGCTTGGGTGTAAGTGGTCAGCTGGGCGCCGTAGAGATTTAGGGCTACCGGTGTGGCCCGGCCAACAACTACTTTTTCACCGATGACATTTTCGGTCACGGCACCTTGGTCAAAACTGGCGCGGTCTTCCGGCTGCAGAGCCAGGCCGGCGTTTTGGGCTACTACCCGCGGGCTTTTTTGGGCAGTCAGAGTGACAACTTTATTGCTGTTATCTACTACCGTTACCGGGCGGGCGCGGTAGATATTAACCCGAAAGTTATCCTCCGGAATTGGCGTATCCAAGCTGGGTTCGACGACATCTTCCGGGATCAAGTGCAGGGGCAGTTTAGCGACCATATCACCTACCGTCTTGGCTTTGGTATCGATAACTTTGCGGTCTTTGCCGTCAAACAAAAAAACCACATGGGCATCGCTAGGCTGCAGTGACCGACCGTTGCCCCCCAGCAGGGCGGCGCCGACGATTACAAAGCCCAGTAGCAAGCCAAAAATCGGTACAATATAGGGCCGTTTCGTAATATGCCGCTTGCCGCTGGCATGGGCCGCCCTGTAATGCCTGGTTACTTTGATGCGTAAAGGACTCATAAAAGTCTACCTATTATAACTTTTCCAGCGGGGCGAATGCGATGTTGAGTTTTTTAGTTCCCTTGCCCTTGAAATAAATGGTGGCGGTTTCGCCCTCCAGGGTCAAAACCGTGCCGTCACCGAAAATTTTGTGTCTCACGACTTCGCCCTCAGCCAGGTCTAGCACGTATCGCGGCTCGTCAGAGGCCTGTAGGCTGTCCGGCGAGCCAAAATCGGTCGCCGTAGCCACCCGTGAATCCTCGATATCGGCCAAAAAACGGCTTGGTGGATTGCTGGTGTAGCCGCCGTGCAGCCCCCGGCCGACAGCGTGAATTAAATAAAGCTCGGTCCGGGCCCGGGTCATGCCGACGTACATCAAACGTCTTTCTTCTTCCAGCTCGCTGGCATCATAAAGTGCCCGGCTGTGGGGTAGAACGGTTTCCTCCAGACCGGTTATAAAAACGGCTGGGAATTCCAGGCCTTTGGCGGAGTGCAGGGTCATCAGTGTTACAGCGTTTGGTCTGTCTTCGTCTTTTGTGGCCTTGCTTGCTCC
Source organism: Candidatus Saccharibacteria bacterium UBA6824 (assembly GCA_002452155.1). Taxonomy (GTDB): domain Bacteria; phylum Patescibacteriota; class Saccharimonadia; order Saccharimonadales; family UBA10212; genus UBA6824. The sequence goes on from DKEK01000005.1 coordinate 126,916, forward strand.
GCCGGATTCTTTCATGTTGATGGTATCCAGGTCGCTGACCAGCGCCACTTCCTCCAAAAACCCCCCCAGCCCAACATCGTGATACTGGGCGGCTACGCTTAGTAATTCTTTAACGTTTTCGACCCTGGCTTCACCCTGGGGCGTGCCGTCAATCAGGTGACGGAAATAGTCGAGTTTTTTAAGCAGTCTTTCGGTCAGTACTTCGGGTGTCAGATTGTCAATTTGGCTACCAAAGCTGGCAATAATATCGGCCAGTTCGCTCAGCCCTTGGCGAGCCTTAGTGGTTAAAGCCGCGCAGGACTCAACCCTAGTCATGGCTTCCAGTAGGTCGTACCCCTCGCCGCGGCGCCAGCTGTCAAAAACTTCTAATGATTTGCGACCGATGCCGCGCGGCGGCAGATTGACAACGCGTTCAAAACTGACCGTATCATTCGGCTGATAGATCAAACGCAAATAAGCCATGACATCTTTAATTTCCTTGCGTTCGTAAAAGCGGACGCCGCCGACAATCCGGTACGGCAGACTGTAACTGACAAAGGCTTCTTCGATGGCCCGGCTTTGGGCATTGGTACGGTACAGCACAGCGAAGTCCCTGTAGTCACGTGCCCCGGCATCGACGGCCGCCCGTACCCGCCTGACAATCGCTTCGGCTTCGGCTCGTTCGGAACTGACCTGCAGTATTTGGACTGGTATACCGGGCGCGGCGGCCGTCCAGAGTTTTTTCTGGCTGCGGTTTTGGTTGTGGCTGATGACATTGTGGGCGGCCTCCAAAATGTTGGCGCTACTACGGTAGTTTTGCTCCAGTTTTATAACCGTAGCCCCCTCGTAATCGCTTTCGAAGTTAAGAATGTTGCGGTAGTCGGCACCCCGCCAGCTGTAAATACTTTGCCAGTCGTCACCGACGACGGCAATGTTATGGTGGGCTGCTGTCAATAGCTTGACCAACTGGTATTGGGCGGCATTGGTGTCTTGGTATTCGTCAATCATGACGTATTTGAACTGGCGCTGCCACTTGTCGCGGATCGGTGCCTGGGTTGTTAAAAGCTCAACCGTCCGAGCAATCAGATCATCAAAATCCAGGGCGCCATTTTCTTTGAGCAGATCTTCGTAAACCGGGAAAACTTTAGCCGCCGTCTGTTCGGCAGGACTGCCGGCAATCTCACTAAATTCGGCCGGCGTGACCATTTCATTTTTGGCGCCGGAGATGAGCGCCGCCAGTAGCCGCGGCGGAAATTTTTTTTCATCTATCTGTAGTCGACGGCTGGCCTGCTTAATAGCGGCTAGTCGGTCAACTTCGTCCCAAATGACAAAATTTCTGGGAATGCCGATATGCTGCCCGTCTTGGCGCAAGATCCGTACGCAGATGCCGTGGAAGGTACCCATAAAAGGCAGCAGGTTGCGGTTGCCGCGGCTACCGCCCAAAAGCTCTGTAATCCGGTGGCGCATTTCGCCGGACGCTTTGTTGGTGAAAGTCACAGCTAAAATATTAAACGGCGTGGCCCGGTTGGTGGCTAAAATGTAAGCTAAGCGGTGCGTCAGGGTTTTGGTTTTACCGCTGCCGGCGCCGGCCAAAATTAGCAGTGGACCCTCGGTAGTTTTAACCGCCCGGGCTTGTTCCGGGTTTAGCCCCTCCAGTAAAAAATCGACGTCTTTAACACCTCGCGACATCTTTCAATTGTAACAGCCGACGGCTCTTCACCATTAACCCTTAACCGTTTACCGTGCATTAACCATTGACTGTTACCTATGGGGGGATGGATCACGGCTATTTTATGGTGAATGGTAAATAGTAAATGGTTAACGGCTATTGGATGTTTTGGAAGCTGCTAAGCATGGTCTGGATTAGGTCGCCGTTTTTGGCGGTTGCGTCCTTAACCCGGGCTACTACGTAGTCGTTGCTTTTGAGATTCTTGGTATAGATATCGCCCTGTAGGCTACCGTCGGCATTTTTGATATTTGCCTGGACAATCGTATCACTGGTCAATTTGGCGGCGTTATTAAGCGGTCCCTGGTCGCAGGCTACCGTACCCGGTGTGTCCACGCCGCCGGACGATGTAAAGCTCAAGTGCCCAAAGTAATACTTCGCATCAGCCGTGCCGACGCACCAGCCCAAAAAGTCATAGTATTGGGCGGCGCGGGTTGGCGGCAAAAACTTGCCCGAAGTAATAGCTACGGCTACATCTTTGTTAGTGGGAAAGGTGAGAACAAAGGCGTAAGCGACATCGGGTTTGGCTGCAGCCGACCGCTTGGAGAAACCTTGGTCAGTCGTGGCCGCCGGCGCTCCCCAAGCCGTGGGGTAGGCAAAACTCAGGTTGGCCTCAACCAATTTAGTGGCGCTAAAGCCGGCCGGGATGCTTGCCTGGGTAGCGGAGCCGCTGGGCGGAGCGCTAGTAGCCGCCGTATCGGCCTTCTTAAAAATGTGCAGTGGTAAATTTATACTGCCCAGGATCAAGCCCTTATCGATGGCGGCGTAGGCACCGAGCAGTAGAATAAGTATAAGTAGTGGCGCTAGCCATCGCTTGGCGCGCGATCCATGATGTTTGGGCGCCTGGCCTCCACTGATGGGCGTATGATTACTGCTGCCAAAAACACTTGGTTTGGGTTCGGTGGTGACAATTTGTTCGTCCCTAAATTCGCTGGCCTTGACGGGCCCAAAGCCACTACTGGGCTGACCCGGGTTAATGCCGGTTAGGTCAGATACGGGCATATATGGGCTACGCTCGGCGTCTGATGCGCCATCGCTGTGGGGCTTAAAGGGCGGCGAGAGTTGCGGTTCGCCCTCCATAATAGCCGGGGGGACAGACTGCTCATCGGTTTTGACGTTTATTTTCTCGCTATCAGATGCTTCCTTGGGCGCGATCATCGGGTCGGGCATCATCGGCTGATGGCCGGTTATGACCGGACGCCCGGACGGCGCGGCGCCGTAAGTATACGGCTTGTTAATATCAAAGACTGTCGGTCCGCTATTTTTTTTATCCATTTATTCACCCTCCCCGCTACTTCTTCGATTGCGCTGCCAGCGGTGTGCTGCTTCTACAATACCCGCAAAGCTCTCGTAGTTCAAACTCGAGTGGCCGATCAAAAAGCCGTCGATACCCGGCACGGCTAGTAAGCCGTGGATAACTTCCGGCGCGACGTCGCCACCATATAGGACACGGACTTTTTTGGCGGCTAGCTCGTTAAACACATCGCCTATGTAACGACGTATATAAGTCACGGCTGCCTCAACTTGATCCGGTTTAGCCGCCACCTGGCCGATGGCCCAAACCGGTTCGTAGGCAATAACAGTTTTGCCTACTTCATGGGCCGTTAAGTTACTCAGCGCAGTCATTAGCTGGTCGTGTAATACCTGCTTGGTTTCGCCTTCGTCGCGTTCATGCTTGGTCTCGCCAACGCATAAAATAGGCGTGATTTCATTGCGGATAGCGGCCGCTACTTTGTCTCGAACCATGTTTAGGTCTTCGTCAAAAATGTGCCGCCGCTCGCTGTGGCCAATGATGCCGTAGTGTACCAGCTCGCGCAGCATGGTAAAGCTGACCTCACCGGTAAAAGCGCCTTCGTCGTGAAAGTAGGCGTTTTGGCTGGCCAGGCGGAATTTGCGGCGGTCGATCTGGGTACTCAGCGGCTGCAACGCCAGCATGCTGGGCGCCAGTACTACTTCGATGTCATGGTGAATTTTAATTCTCTCGGACAAACGGTGCAGTAAAAGACTCGCCTGGCTGGCATTTAGGTGCATCTTCCAGTTGCCGACAATTAAAAGCTTACGCATTCCACCCGATCATTCTTATGGTTATTGTACATTAAACAGTTGTGGCGCGGCTAGATTTATTTGTCCTGCAGGGCTTCTATGCCCGGTAGCTTTTTACCGGCCATCAGATCAAGACTGGCACTACCGCCGGTTGAAACGTGGTTAAAGTCCTCGATTAAATTTTCGGACTCCACGTAAGCTACCGTATCGCCGCCGCCAACAATTGTGTATGGTTTGTTTTTATGGCCATTGGTCGCGCCAATCATAGCCTCAACGACTGTGCGCGTGCCGTGGGCAAATGGATCCTCCGCACCGGCAATGCCTTTGGTTTCAGTCATGCCCAGCGTACCGCCGAAGATCACCGTCTTGGCCATTTTAACCGCGCCGGCAATCAGAGCCGCGCTGATGGGGCCAATGTCTAGGATCAGCTCATCGGCGGCTACGGTGTGGGCGCCGGCGGCCGGCTGTTTGGGATAGGCTTCAATGTCGGCTAGGGTGTTGCTAGTTAGATCTACCAGCCTAGTGGGCAGCCGGCCGGCCATTGACCGACTGACCACGGCGTCTACCGGTACTAGAAAATTAAAGTCACGTTTTTTCTCCTGGGCCCGGGCTTGGTGCAGGATATTTTCGGTTTCGTGCATCAGTTCTTCTTCATGATAGCTCTTGCCAATTTTTAGGCCTTCGGCGGCTAAAAAGTTATTGGCTAGCGCGCCGCCAACGACTAGGGCATCAGCCACTTCGATAAACTTGCCCAGCACCTCAATCTTGTCTCTGATTTTAGCGCCGCCGACCACGGCTACAAACGGCCGGTTGGGGCTGTCCATAGTTTTTTGGATAATCTCAACTTCTTTTTCCAGCAGTAGTCCGGCTACAGAGGGCAAGAGTTTGGTAATGGCATCAGTGCTGGCGTGGGCCCGGTGGACTACGCCAAAGCCATCCTGCACAAAAACCTCAGCGCCGGCTGCCTCAATGATAGCTTTGGCGAACCCGGAATCATTTTTCTCTTCTCCCTCATGGAAGCGCAGATTTTCCAGTAAGGTTACCCTGCCGGCGGCTTTAGCTTGTTTGCCTACACAGTCCATGGCAAAACCAACTGGTGACCCGCGCAACTGGCTGAGCCGTTTAACTACCGGCAACAGGCTAAGCTCGGCATTAGGCTTACCCTCGGGCCGGCCAAGGTGGGAAATAATAATCAGGGCGGCCGGTTTCTGCCCCAGAATATATTCAATAGTCGGTAGTGACTGGCGGATTCTATAATCGTCAACTACCCGGCCATCTCTAATTGGCACATTATAATCGGCCCGCAGCAGTATGCGCTTGCCTTTTAGGCTTATGTCCCGAATTGTTTTTTTCCCCACCATCTTCTCTTACTTCAGTATGTCAAACTTAGCTATCTGTATCAAAGCGGATGGTGACCCCAAGGGGAATCGAACCCCTCTTGCCGGGATGAAAACCCGGTGTCCTAACCTCTAGACGATGGGGCCTTCATCCGCTTTGATAATCATATAATCAGCCATATTTTATCACTTCTAAGGTGTTTTAATGGCATCAAAAAAACCCTCGGAACTCCGAAGGTTTCATTAATTCGTTGGTCTCATACAATTTTATAAAAACACGCAGTGCAGGTTTTTATAAAATTGAGAGGAGCAACATAGCACTAGACCGAAGCTTTTAGCGACTAGCTAAAACGAGGTAGGTGCGTAAGTTGCGACGAGCGGTCAGTCATGATAGCTCTACCTAAACCCTAGCACATTTTACCCCTTGGGGCAACTGTTATCCACAGCGTTCGCAGGGACTAGCCTTCCGCGGGCAAAGGACAGTCCCCGTAAGTGGAGTACGCCCAGGAAGGCGTACTCCACTGCAAAGGTTAAATTTGTTTTATTGGCGAGCGCGGCGAGTCACAAAATAGTGACCAGCACCGGCGATCGCACTAACTCCAGCGAACAGACCAACTACACTACCAGGACCGGTGTTAGGCAAAGCCTTAGCAGCGGGCGGGGTTGGTGTAGGGGTCGGGGTCGGGGTTGGTGTAGGTGTAGGGCAGTTGACCTTGGCTTTAAAATTCACGAACTCCGTAGTAGAGCCGTTTATGCCGCCAATGTTTACACCACCCTGTGTAATAGTGTCAGGCAAAGTTTTAATTACGTTGCCATCACTATCATAGAGTGTAGTTGTACCGTTTTCATATGCCAGGCTACCACCAGAGGCAACGTTTACTGTAACGCTACCACTTGTGCCAGCACTTGCGCCTTCGGCAGGTGTAGCAATTAGTGTGCCGTTAGCCAAGTTGGCACTGACTTGAATGTTAGTCAAACCACCATAGGCAGCGTTGTGCAGCATTGCGCTGTACTGAAGCTCATCGCCGCAAGCGGCGCTGGCAGTGTTGGCATAGCTAGTTTTTTGAGTCAGATTCTTTACTTGGTAAACTTGCGAGCCACCTGTTAACTGGCCCGGGCTGTCTGCCAAGACTGGAGAAAAATTGAAAGCTGCGATGGCTAAGGTCATGATAATACCAGAAGCTAAAGCAGCAAGTTTAGATAGACTTTTCATAGTCGATCTCCTTTCCGTGTGAGAGTACTTAATTACATTAATATTGCGGCAAACTAGATAGTTATTGGGCTTTAATGAGTTGAAACGCGGCTGCTGATGTCTGGATAAACCAGAACTTTCGCCGTTTAGGCAAAAGGAGCGATGCTCCAATCAGCAGCCGGGGTGGGGGCCCGCGTAAAGCGGGCCCCCTTCCGACTATTCGTTCTACGGCCGAGGCGGAGGTGCCTTGATCGGGAACGACATCGACTGCGCCGACTGGCCGCTAAGGCCAGTGGTGTTGTCGTGCACGTTGACCGTGATCCTGTCGTTCTTGCCGACCGCCGTGGCGTCGTTAGGCGCCTTGTAGGTCGTGCAGATCCGGTCGTACCCCGATGAGGTGAACGTGAACGTCGAGCTCGGGAACGAGCCGAAGTTCGCGCTGAACACCACCGTCAGGCTGTTGCCGTTCTTACCAAACGCGTCGACGCAGATGTTCGGATACGTCTCCCCGTTGGCGTAGACCTCCTCCGGCGACGTCACGTTGCTCACCGACGGCGGTTGAGCCGGCGTTGTTGTGGTCGTGGTCGTCGTAGAGGTAGTCTGGGTGGTCCCCGGCTGGGTCACGGTGGTACCCGGTTGGGTGACCGTCGTTCCCGGTTGCGTGGTGGTCGTCGTAACCACCGGGCCACAGTTGATGTTGGCCTGCACTGCCGTCGACAGGTTGACGATCGCCTTCTCGAAGACGCTAGCGGAAACCGCACCCCGAACACGAATGAACTTGCTCAGGGAGATCGTGGCCTTCGCCATCGCATGCGCTGAAGCCGAGCCGCACGTATCGTGTACCTCGACGCTCACCTCCGCCAACAGCGGGATGGTGACCTTGAACGAGTTCACGATGACAACCGTGACGGCGGGAACTTCCCCGAGCTTGGCGAAGTTGAAGCACTTACGCCCGGTTTTGCCGCCCGCCACCTTGATGAGTCCCGTCGGAGATTTCTTCGAGTGGCAGAGCTGCGCCGGGGTTGTCTCCGGTTCGTAGACAACGCCATTGCCGGTCTTGTATCCGTTGCCCCACTTCTGGCCAGGCTTCGTCCAGAAGCAGTTCTTTCGGTTGACCTTGACGCCCTTGATGTGCATCTCGACGCCAAAGATCACTTCGCCGCTCGCGACGCTCTGAGCGCTAACGGACTTGCCTCCTACGACTGCAGTCACGTTTGTAACTGTGACCTTGTCGCAAGTGGCCGTCTTCGGGTTGAAGACGAAATCCTGCGGACACGTCGGTGTCGGATTGTTGCTCGACGCGAAGCCGAGTGTCTGCGTGAGCAGCTCGGATGCCTGAGCCGGCGACACTGTCGCGGCTGCAAGCCCGAGGGAGAGAAGCAGAACCAGCACGAGGCTGGCCCAGATATGCTTTCGCAATATCATTCGTTCCATCCTTTCGTGATGGTCCGAGATTGACGGCGAGGCCTTTGGGCCCTCCTAGGACCTCGCCGATCCGCCCATGAGGGCAGGATGCCCAGCAGACGATTATTCATCTACTAAGTATCCTGCCCATTGCTAAGGGATCAGGTTGGTCTAAAATTCTTGGAAGTAGTCGGTATGGGTTAATTTGCGAGCAGCTGAAAAGCGGCTCAAGCAATTTAAAGACCCATAACTATCTAGTTTGCGTCTAACAAATTAACTTAGTTAATTTTGTAGAACAAACTATGTTTGATTGATTTGTTAAACTGCACCCCACCCGCCCACACTTAGGATGTTTTACAGGGGCTACACCCCTGTACGAAATCCCTCTCGGGACTCTCCACCCTTCGCCTGGAAGCGAGGATAGCCTTACTTTACCACAACGTTATGATTATGTCAATACTTTTTAACATGTTTCCTTTTAAGCACAAGCCTTATTCAACACACCCCAAAAAATGAAAATCCCCTGCCCGTCTAAAAGACAAGCAGGGTAAAACTTTGAGAGACCGCCACCGCGAGCTAACTTATCCGGATAGAGTTTTATGAAAAACTCAGCCGGGTGCTCTAGCGGTGGAGGGCCGTACAGCCCGAGACAGTTCCCGTTAGGGGAGAAAAACACGGGAAGTGCCTGGTCTGTACGGCCCTCTCCGGATCGCTGCACGCCGTCTCGTGCGGCGATCTTTCGGGGTGTGCCGCCCCTACGGAGGAACCAGCGGCACCTTCCCCTTCGCGTCCGTCGTCTCCCATCAGGACGACGGACGGCTGTGCCCAACCAGAGTCAAGCATCAACGGGGGTGCCGCCCCCCGGTGCTCGTCTTCCAGTCAGGACTACCCCAGCACTCGCTATGCTGGGGGTCTTGCAGCGGCCCATCGATGATCTGGCCGCAAACCTACTGGCGCGCATGGAAAACGTATCTCTCAAAAGTGCTGTATCGAAGGAGCAGCTTATAAAGCGCTCACTTAGTACAAATACAAATTATACTGTCGATCATTAAAAAAACAAGTTTCTTAGGTGATATAGTAAACTTAAATCATGAGGATTGGCATTGTTGGCTGGGGTATAGAAACCCAAAGCGCTTACCGCTATTTTGGGCCGGCACACGATTATCTAATCGTCAACGAAGAACCCCGGGACGATCTGCCCGAGGGCGACAACGTTAAAGTCCAATCTTTGCCCACTCAAAAACCGCCTGGAGTTACCGGCAACGCTGCAGATCTGAGCTATCTGGACGGCATCGATAAATGTGACAAAATCGTGTATTCCGTTACGGCTGTCAAAAATTTGGAGAAACGGTTTGGCCAAGATAAGGGTTTTTGGCAGAAGGCGACCACCGTCTGGCATATCTTCTTTGAGCAGGTAAAGACTAAAAACTTAATAGGGGTGACCGGTAGTAAGGGCAAGGGTACCACCTCTACCCTGATTTTCCAGATGTTAAAAGCCGCCGGCCAGCCTGTTCATCTGGCGGGCAATATCGGTACCAGCGTGCTGGATATCCTAGGAAACGTTCAGGAGAATGATTGGGTAGTGCTAGAGATAACTAACTTCCAGCTTTACAACTTCCCCTACAGCCCCCATATTGCCATCTGCTTGATGATCACCGAAGAACACCAGGATTGGCACCCCAATATGGCGGACTACGTATCTGCCAAAACCAATCTGTTCTCACACCAAAAAAAGGATGACATCGCCGTCTATTTTGCCGGTAATAAGCTTTCACAACAGATCGCCGGCAACTCACCGGGCATAAAAATTCCCTATTTTGCCCCTCCCGGTGCCGTAGCTAAAGACGAGGGTGTGATCGTCGTCGGCGATCCGGAAGTAAAAATTATAGATACCGATGACGTCAAACTCATCGGTGAGCATAACCTGGAAAATATCTGTGCCGCCATAACCACCGTTTGGCAAATTTCACCGGACGTAGAAGCCATTTCTAGGGTGTTAAACAGCTTCAGCGGTCTAGAGCATCGGCTGGAATTCGTAGGCGAAATAGACGACGTCCGCTACTTTGATGATTCCTTCGGTACCACCCCTGATACGGCCATTGTAGCCTTACGGGCTTTCGTAGAACCCAAGGTGTTAATTTTAGGTGGCCACGACAAAGGGCTACCAGTTGACGACCTGGTAGACGAGATTATCAGGCAGCGTGTCCGTAAGGTGATAGCCATTGGCGATACAGGGGAAAAAATCGCTGAAGTGCTAGCATCAAAAGGCTATAAAGACGTGGTTATAGGACTCTCAACAATGCCTGAAATAGTCGCAGCTGCTCGTAAATCGGCTGAAGCCGGTGACGTGGTTTTACTTTCTACCGGTACTTCTAGCTTTGGCCTTTTCCGTGACTATAAAGACCGCGGCGAGCAGTTCAAGGCAGCTGTTGAGCAGCTCGAATAACGTTTTCAAAAAGGGCGCTGACCGTTAGCGGGCCAACACCGCCCTTTTCGGGTGTCACAGTTAAATCGTCACGCTTGTACACTTCTGGACTTAAGTCACCGACGGTTTTGCCCTCTTCGCTAGCCACCCCTGCGTCCACCACTACCGCACCTTGCTTGATCATATCCGGATAAAGCACCGCCGGGCTACCGGTGGCAGTGATGATAATATCGGCATTTTTAGTATAATTTGCCAGATCTTCGACTTCGCGCTCAATGACTTCTACGTCATAGCCAGAAGCTTTGAGAATTCCTTCTAGCGGCTCGCCAACCAGCTTGCCACGCCCAATGAGCAAAATGTGTTTACCCTTTAACTCGATATTGTAGCCGTGCAGCAGCCAGAGGATGGCCATGGGCGTGGCCGGCTCGAACCGAGGGTTTTCCCCAAGAGCATCGACATCTTTATTGTCCGCTACCAAATTTACTATTTCATCTGTTTGGGCTATATCTGACAGGGGTAATTGGACAATAATACCGTGAACTGCTTTGTCGGCGTTCAATTTTTTCAGTAGCCCCGGTACGTCTGCTTGTTTGGGGGTGTGCTGCTCAACCTCTATGCCAATATCAGCGCCATACTTCTTTTTGAGGCGGACATAGGTGTTAATCACCGGGTCGTCTTTGACCTGGATGATGGCTAGTTTGGGAAAAATTTTGGCAGCCTGAAGCCGACGGACATCTTTGGCTTGTCGCTCTTTAATAAACCCGGCTAGTTCTGAACCATTTAATAGTTTCATAGGTATTTTGGAGGGCCTGGAGGGATTCGAACCCTCGACACGCGGCTTAAGAGGCCGCTGCTCTAACCAACTGAGCTACAGGCCCGCGTCGCAACTTACGCGCCTACCTCATTTTACCTGTCAGCAAAAGCTTTGGCTTGGCGCTATGTTGCTCCTTTCAGTTTCGTAAAAATCTGCACTGCGTATTTTTACGAAACTGAGGAGCTGCAGAACTCATGAATTCTAGCATTTCACCCCTGTTTTGTAAACGATGTTACAATGGTGACATTATGTTGCTATGTAAGCGGGTGACAACTTGGTCCGGTTTTGTGAGAGAAGCTTCTTTCTTTAAATAAATTTTAGAAGGAGGTTCTTAATGTTCAGTGTCAGAAAATTTGATCTGGTGATGGCGCTGTATATTTTTGGTGTCATGACCGCCGAGCTGATGGGTGCCAAAACTTTCCCCCTGACCAGCTTTAGCTGGATGCACTTGAATGCCAGTGTGGCTATTTTTGTACTGCCGCTGCTGTTTACCCTGACGGACGTAGTAGTCGAGGTCCACGGTAAGGCCAGAGCCCGCAGCATGGTGTGGTCGGGTCTAATTGTGGTGGCTTTGCTATTTTTATTCGCGGTGCTGGCTACACATTTGCCGCCATCGCACCGTTTCAGTTCTACAGAACCGGCATACGACAGAATCTTTGGCTTAACAGCCCGAATTTCACTGGCTAGCCTGACCGCATTCGGCATATCAGAGTTTCTAGATGTGGCGATATTTGCTAAGTTGCGTGAAAAGCTCCATAAAAAAGCTCTTTGGCTACGTAACAACCTTTCAAATTTCGTTTCAATGTTTGTTGATTCGCTGATCTTTATTTTTCTGGCCTTTTATTCGTTCAGCCATGGTTTTGGTGATAATTTGAGCTTCTTATTTGGACTAATTATTCCCTATTGGCTGATTAAATGCTCGTTATCAGTAGTGGAAACACCTCTGGTTTACTTGGGGGTTCGGTGGTTGAGAGGTTCTAGGCAAACCAAATGATAGTAACGCCCATAAAGACCGACAAGATCCTACCAGGTCGGCTAACTATCTTTGAAATTTTAGATAAAGCCATTACCGAGCTAAAAGAAGGCAGTGTGGTGGCCGTAACTTCTAAAGTAGTTTCGATTTGTGAAGGCCGAGTTGTGCCCATCGGCAGCGTGGATAAAGAAAAGCTCATTAGGCAGGAGGCCGATTACTACCTTCCGCCGACTTTGAGTAAGTATGGTATTAGCTTTTCTATTACTAAAAACACACTGATACCAATGGCCGGAATTGATGAGTCTAATGGTAATGGTAATTATATTTTGTGGCCGGCTGATCCCCAAAAAACCGTTAACGAAGTTCGGCAGTACTTAGTTAAGCGTTTTGGGCTAAAAAAAGTCGGCGTAGTAATAACCGACAGTAGTGCAATGCCCCTGCGCTACGGCACTGTTGGGATAGTCGTCTCACACAGCGGTTTCTTGGCAGCCAATGATTACAGGGGGCAGCAAGACTTATTTGGCCGGCCATTCAAGGTCAGCATATCGAGTATTGCTGGCAGCCTGGCTACAACTGCTGTGCTACTAATGGGCGAGGGTACGGAACAAACACCAATTGTCATAATGGAAGACCTGCCTTTTGTGCAGTTTCAAGATCAAAATCCGACTAAAACAGAATTAGAGAACTTCTATATCGCGATTGCCAAGGATGACCTCTTCGCCCCATTTCTAAACAGCGTCCCCTGGCAAAAAAAATAATGGTACGCCCGGAGGGATTCGAACCCCCGACCCCTTGGTTCGAAGCCAAGTACTCTATCCGCTGAGCTACGGGCGCTTACTTTG
>DKEK01000005.1:139791-141704 GCA_002452155.1 Candidatus Saccharibacteria bacterium UBA6824
CATTGCTCCGACGCGAACAGGGGTTATTATATCAGTTTTAAGGTAAGTCGTCAGGGCCGGGGGTAAGTAGACGGATTATTTTAGGAAGACTACCCGGGTAGTCGGTTGAGTGGTGGCGAAGGTGACCTTGATGTAGTCGCCGTTGTCGACTGGGATGAATAGATCGGTTCCGGAAGGCATGGCTCCAGCTGCCTGGGTTAGATAGTTCTCATAAGTAGTACCGTCTTTAGACATGTCGATGGCGGTGATACCAGCCCCCGAACCCTGCAAGAACTGGATTAGGGCTTGGTGTCCGCCGAGATAGCGGTTACCGGTGGCGGTCGTGAAGGTGGAGGTGGCGAAGTTCGAGACACCCATCGCCGCGCTGGGTTTCGGATAGGTGGCGTAGGCGATGTCCCTAAGGCGACAGGTGTTGCGGGCGGTGATGAGGTTCGTTTGAAAAGCAACGGCGCCGGCCACGCCGATTGCATGTACGTCCACGCCCGAGATTACGAACGGCTCGGAGACCGTGATTGTGCTGTCCTGGGCTTCGATCAGTACACCGACCGGGGCGGTGTCACCGACGACCTGGCGGAAGCGGACGCCGTTCACCCTTCCGGCGAGTGACGCTGTTGCTGACGAAAACTGTCCGAGCGTCACCGCCTTCACCGATCCCGCCGAAAGCCCGGTGACGTTGATGTCCGGGTACACGTCCTCGATGATGACGTGCTGGTTTCCTTGGTAGCAACGGATACCGAAACAATTGAAACCAGGCCCGGCTGTTACTGCACCCTGGCAACTCCAATGGAACCCCTTTAGGTCGAAGTGGTGTGTGGAGGCGGCGTTCGGGTGGATGTCTATAGCGATGGAGGTAAGACCCGCCCCGCCATATGAGATGTTGGTTTGGGCGACCTTGAAGTTGCGGACGGTCAGGCGGCTCGACGTGAAGGTGGCGGGCGCAGCACCGTCCGTGCGCTTGATCGCCCAGCCGCCTGTGCCGACCGTCGCAACTGTCCCCTGGGTCGGATTGTTCCAGACGACATTGCAGTCCTCGATTAGCACGTCGCCCGGCCCCAGGGAGTAGGGTGCCGCGCTTCCGAAGATTTGCCAGCAGGTTCCAGCGTAGTTGCGGTAGACAGCGGTGCAGCGGGTGAATGTGACAAGACCCTGGATGCCGTTTGCTGCGCTCGGGACGACGCTGCCGAACGTCGGGTAGTTGTAGATCGTGACAAAGAAACAGTTGCTGAATGCTTCCTCGATTACCGTATCGACCACGTCTACCCGTATGCACCCGTCGATCTCTATGCCCTCATCGCCGGATCCGTAGCCGTAGCAGCGCACGATCTTTCCTCGACCGACAGAAGCTTGGGAGCCGATGAAATAGTTCGCAGCCGAATAGCCTGCGGTCGGGACGCTGCCGGTTGAGTGCCAGCAGTCCTCGAAAACGAAGTCATCCACCCAAATGTTCGCGCCAGCCCCGGGAACCGATGATGATCCCGCAAGGGTGAATCCCTGTTCCCCGCCTTCGAGTCGAACGTTGTAACACTTGAAGTTCTGGATCGAGTTCTGTGTTGCCTCGGACAGACCGGGTTGGTAGATGACGACGTAGACCCCGTTGCGGGTGTTCACCCCCGTTGGATCAGTCGGAATATTGATCGCCTTGATATTGCGGAGCACGACGTTCTTGACGTTGACGCGCGTCTGGAACGTTCCCGCGATCAGCGTTCCGAGTACGACGTGGTGTCTTCCGCCGACGTTATTGGCGTCGATCAGCAAGTCACTGATCTCGATGTTCTGGAAGGTGTCGTGGTCGGCGGTGCGGTTGAAGTCGAGAAATCGTGGCCCCGAAGAAGAAAGCGTGATCTTCGTGCCGGCAGAGCCCTTGATCTTTAGTTTCCCAGTAATGCCTCTGGGTAGGGCTGGCACACTTGACC
>DKEK01000004.1:0-18055 GCA_002452155.1 Candidatus Saccharibacteria bacterium UBA6824
CGTCAGAGCCGGGAGTTGGGAGTCGACTCAAGTTAGACCTACCTTTTGTTTCACCTATTTATCCCTTATGGTTATCTAGGGGGAATTATACCATTTTGGGGGGAATATGAAAAAGTTTTTCAGTTTTCAGAGGTCCGTCCTCTGAAATTTATTTATTCGATGATTCGTTCGTGCTGCCGGGAGCGTTGATCCTCTTGGGGCTGAGTTCGGTCTGCAAAAGCGTAGCCTGCAGTATTTGCAGAACGCTCTTGGCGTGTTCGCGGCTCATACCGACTCTGGCCACAGTTGAAGGCTGGCCGGCAGGACCGGTATTTTGCATAAAGTTCATGACTACACCGTAATTATTAACAATCACGTCGACAATATCTGTAAATAGTACATGGCCATCGGTGGCCGCGGCTTGGTGTTTGGAGCTGTCGCTCATCATATGGACTACCGGGATCTTGGCCATGCTGTAGCCAGCGATCTCCCAAAGCTTGACTGCCTCATCATCTTTGACGCCGAAATGGCTGAGCAACAGTAGTAATACGTCTTCGGTGGGACGGGATTGGCCCAGCTCAAAATTGGCTAGTTGGCGAACGTCAATTTCGACTGCCCCCGACGCTTCGGCGAGTGATTCGTTGGCCTGATTACGCAGTTCTTTGAGTTTTTGCCCGAGCGACTTGAAAGGAATCTCGGATTTTGGTTTATCCATCCGCCCACATTATAACATCGCGGGGTGTAGTCAAATATGAATACCTGGGTATAACCCAGCACCTACGACCGATTGACTAAAGTGATCCTGTTTTTGAGTTGCCTAAGTCCCTGTCCGTAGTATTTCAGTCGTTTTTCGCGCTTTAGGGCATCCTCTTTAGTCGGATAGGTTTCATAATAAACCAACTCCCACGGAACTGCAGATTTCGTGGCCCTATTCTTGCCAGAATTATGGTCATAAAATCGTCGCCTTAAATCAGGAGTAGTGCCAACGTAAAACTCCTCGTTTGTCTTACTGTACAGAAGGTAAAGATAGTACATTTTACGATTTTACTATATCGATCGTAGGTGCTGGGTATAATTAAGGCTGATGAAAGACATAAGCAATGTCGCTTTAGCCGCCCTTACTTCTTTGCACGCCGGGGGGAAGGCCAAGAATTTGATCGAGCTTGAACCTGGTGATAATTTAGCTAGTGTTATTGCCGGGGCTGGCAAACCACTGCAGGTTTTGGGTTATGGCACAAATATACTGGTTTCGGACAAGGGCCTGCCGGGAACTGTTATTTTAGACCGGGTCGGCCGGATTGAGCTTTTGGGCAGCGGCAAAATCCGGGCCGACAGCGGTGCCAACTGGGACGAGTTGGTGCAAACGGCTATAAAAAATAATTTATGGGGACTGGAATTTACCAGCGGCATTCCGGGCGGCGTGGGCGCCGCTATTGCCGGCGGTATCGCTGCTTATGGCCACAAAGTTGAAGATTCGTTAATCGAAGCCACAATTTTAAATACCAAGAATGGTTCGCTAATATCTTGGCCCAAAGACAAGCTGGGCTTTGGTTACCGTAGCAGCTCGCTGCAAAAGCCAGAAAATGGGCATTTGATAGTTTTAGATGCTACCTTTAGCCTAAGTTCAAGCTCCCAGGGCGAACTACAGTACGAATCAGCCCTTAAAACTGCCCAGGAGATGGGCCTTGAGCCCGACTCGCTAGCCAACCGACGCAAAATTATTCTGCAAACCAGGAGGAGAGCTGGATCGCTACTGCAAGACACAACGGTTGGTCCTTGGACCGCCGGCTCATTCTTCAAGAACCCAATGGTTGGCGAAGCCGAGATCCGAAAAATAATTGACCATGAAGAAACTAACACCACCCGCGAGATGCTGCTGCGCCAAAATGTTATACACGGGGGTAGCAGAGCCAGGGTTTCGGCCGCCCACGTGCTGCTGGCGGCTGGTTTTCACCGCGGACAGACATGGGACCAAGTACGCTTGCACCCCGACCATATTTTAAAAATTGAGAATTTGGGCAAAGCCGCCGCCAGCGATATTTATAAAGTTGTCCAGCTAATTATCAGTACCGTCAAAGAAAAGCTAGGTATTGATTTGGAACCAGAAGTCCGTTTTATTGGCGAATTCTAACAATTCTTCCGGCGCAAAAAGTTAGTTATCGCTAGGGAGTGGAAACTGCAAGCAGAATTCCCGCACCTCATTACTTAACAGGTCAAGCTTTTTGGCGTCGTTGCGGTTTTTGACGGCCTGGTGCATCCACTCGGCAACTTGAGCCATATCATCTTCTTTTAGTCCCCGTGTTGTAATCGCCGGCGTACCTAGCCTTATGCCGCTGGGTTTGAATGGCGGCAATGGGTCATCGGGGATGACATTTTTATTCAAGGTTAGGCCGATTTTATCCAGCACTTCCTCGACTTCCCCGCCATCAAGGTCAAAACTAGTTTTAACGTCGGCCAATATCAGGTGGTTATCGGTACCGTTGGTAATGAGTTTGAAGCCACGCTTCATTAGCTCATCAGCCAAGCGCTTGGAGTTCTTGAGTATTCGCTGGCAGTATTCTTGGAAATCTGGAGTCGCCGCTTCGCCAAAAGCCACAGCTTTGGCGGCAATTGTGTGCATGTGCGGACCGCCTTGAATGCCGGGGAAAACCATGCGATCTATAAGGGTCGGCAGGTTCTGCACGGTTTTATCAACCGGCTTGAGCGGGTTAGAAACTTGGCCCATGGAGAGAATCATGGCGCCACGCGGCCCACGTAAGGTTTTATGGGTGGTGGTTGTGATTATATGAAAACCGTAATCTAGCGGGTTTTTAGCGGCTTTTCCAGCAATCAGCCCTGCAATATGGGCCATATCGGCCATTAGTACAGCATTGACCTCTTTGCCAATTTCAGCAAATTTGGCGTAGTCCAGCTCGCGCGGATAGGATGAAAAGCCGGCGATGATAAGCTTGGGTTTGGTTTTTTTAGCCACACTTAGCATCGCGTCATAGTCAATTTCACCGGTTTCAATATCTTTGATGCCGTAGCGCACAAAATTGAAGAGTTTAGCCGAGATAGTTCCCGGGCGGCCGTGCGTCAGGTGGCCGCCGTGGCTAAGTTCCATGCCCATGATGGTGTCTCCCGGCTCGCACCAGGCATGGTAAACCGCTTCGTTGGCCGGTGCACCCGAGTGCGATTGTACATTGGCATGGTCGGCGCCAAATAAGGCTTTGGCGCGGTCAATCGCTAGCTGTTCAACTTTATCGGTGTTAATTTGGCCGCCATAGTAGCGTTTGCCCGGAAAACCTTCGGAATATTTATTGGTGAAGACGCTGCCCATGGCGTCCAGCACATCACGGCTAACATAATTTTCGGAGGGGATTAACTCCAGCCCTTCGCGCTGCCGTTTTTCTTCGGCAGCAATAAGTTTTTTTACCTTATCGTCCTTCATAGTAAACTCCTAAAATCTTTTTAAATATTTGTGCAAGATTTTAGGCAGCTAGATCATGGCCTAATTTTAGCAGTTAGAGCAGATTATGAAAGTTGTAAAATTAGTAAGTTATCTGACTTGATGTTTATATCGTGTGTGATATGATTATACGGTTTTATGCACGAAACCAACCAAAAAATTGGCCGTCTAATTTATCAAATACGTCAAGAGAGGGGCCTGACCCAGGCCGCCTTTGCTAAAAAATTGGGCACTAGCCAGTCGGCCGTCAACCGTATCGAGCACGGCCACCAGAACTTGAGCATGGATACACTGGGGCGCATCAGCGACGCCCTGCACCGGCCGATTGTGACTCTGGGTAGCCAGGGCGTAAACCTGCGGATTGAAGGCGGCCACGAACTTAAAGGTGAAATCACCCTCAAAAAAAATAAGAATGGAGCCGTGGCAATCCTCTGCGCCAGCATACTCAATAAAGGCACGACACGCCTCAAAAACATCCCCCGGATTGAGGAAGTTAACCGGGTTATCGAAGTTTTAACCAGTATCGGCGTCCACGTCCGCTGGACCAATAGCACGGACATAGAAATCAAGGTACCGGCCAAGCTAGATCTGCAGAAGATAGATAAAGTCGCCGCCCGTAAAACCCGGATCGTTATCCTGCTAGCCGGCGCGCTGATGCACGATTACGGCGAATTTAAAATCCCCTACGCCGGCGGTTGCGAAATTGGTAAACGCACAATACTGCCCCATATCTATGCCCTCGAGGAATTTGGCGCACATATTGAGGCCCACAAAGGCAACTACCATATCAGTGTTAGACGGCAGCTGCCCAAACGTCCAGTGGTGCTTTACGAATCTGGTGATACCACCACTGAAAACGTCCTTTTGGCGGCCGCCCGCACAGAAGGCGAGACAGTTATCAAAATGGCCAGTGCCAACTACATGGGCCAGGATCTGTGCTTCTTCTTGCAAAAATTGGGGGTAAAAATTGAGGGTATTGGCACCACTACCCTACGGGTTCGAGGCGTTAAAAATATCCGCAAAAGCGTTACTTACAGCCCCAGCGAAGACCCCGTCGAAGCTATGACCTTTATCGCCGCGGCGGTGACGACCAATTCCGCGATTACGATCCGGCGGGCACCGATTGAATTCTTGGAGCTGGAGCTACTTAAGCTCGAAAAGATGGGCCTCAAATTTAGCCTTTCCGATACCTATAAAGCCGACAACGGCTATACCGATCTGGTGGATATTAAAATCCATAAGCATAACGGTAAACTGGTAGCACCGGAAGATAAGATTTACGGCCGGCCTTTCCCGGGACTTAATATTGACCACGTGCCGTACTTTGTGCCGATAGTCGCCAGCGCTAAAGGCCGTACCCTAATCCATGACTGGGTGTATGAAGACCGGGCGCTAATGTATACCGAGATTAAAAAATTGGGTGTCGATTTGGAACTAGCCGATCCCCACCGCGTATTTATAAATGGCCCGACCAGCTGGCGGACGGCGGATATGGTGGCGCCCAGTGGGCTGCGGCCGGCCGTAATATTACTGATTGGCATGCTGGCCGCACCGGGAGTGTCGATGTTGCGCAATGTTTACACCATCAACCGTGGTTACGAAGAGCTGGCTGGCCGCCTAAACGACCTCGGGGCCAACATCAGCATCGTCCACGATATATAGAGAAACAGATACAAGTTTGCTATATTACAGAGGCGCGCGGGATTCGTATATCGGCTAATATATCAGTTTTCCAAACTGAGGAGACCAGTTCGACTCTGGTATCCCGCACCAAAATCCAGTTAACTGGATTTTGGTGCGTGCAGCTAACCCAATTTTGTAAGGTCGTGCGCAAGCAGACTCTTGCAAAATTGAGAGGAGGAAACGACCTGAGGCTGGAAGTAAGTATAAACTTATACTTACGGAAGCCGACACGTCGCTTCCGACGAGCCCCGGTAGCTCAGCTGGATAGAGCAGGAGACTTCTAAGCTCAAGGCCGCAGGTTCGAATCCTGCCCGGGGTACCATCCTCCGTCGCTTCGCCCTTTCGGTGAAGCTATGGAGGATTGTTATTTTCTGAGCAGGATAAGAACCGATAGGCGAAAACAGCCAATTGAGTTTTTTTACAGGGTGAGGTTGTTGTTGCTAGAAATATTATTCTGATGAGGAACTAAGGAGCCATAGACGACTGTATTGTCGCTGTAGTGTCCAGTTTGTCGATTAAATACACCGCCACAAGTGATAAGCCGAATACCGGCATAGTTAATGTTGCCATAGACCTCCTCGGTTGGAAAACTGTCTTGCGGCAACTGCCTAACTTCGTCCACTTTGAATTTGACGGTTTTGCCATCAGCCCGATCAACTTCGAATGTATCGCCCGGCAGAAGTTCTCGCAGCCGCCAAAAAATGGCTATCCCGCCCACTCTGTCAACGTGACCCACGATGATTGCTGGGCCTATCTCTCCGGGTGTCGGTGCCCCTGTGTACCAACCTACAGTATCAAAACGGCTGGGCGTTTCCAGGGTGCCATCAATCTTACGTCCGACCGATACGAAAGTGGTGTCAAGATCAATCTTAGATATCCGCAAGCGAGTCGGTTCAGAGCGCGGCAAGCTTTCCGAAAATTCTGAGTTTGTCGGCGCAACAACAGGAGCTGGGACTGAATTAGCGGCAACAGGTTTTTCGATTACAATTGGTTTGTTCAACTGTAAGACGAAATACAGCATACTGCCCATTCCCAGGATTATAAATAGCAGTGATATGGCAACTTGGCGGGACCAGACTGGATGAGTTTTTGTGAACCGCCCGAGTTTGTCGCGTTTAAGCAGTCGCTGTTTAGTGCTGCTTACGAATCTTCCGTTTTTATCACGTGCGGGTGGTCGATGCTGTTTTAGCCACGATAGGCGAGCATTCTTTGCAAATCGCACATATTTATCCCTTTTTTGTTGCAATGTACTGGGTGCCTTAGTGAATCTGCCTAGCTCGTCACGGGCTGGTTGTCGCTTAGTTGGGGTTTTTGCTGGTTGTTGTCTCATGGTTTTTCTGTCCCCACGCTGAGACAGCCGGCTTAATGCCGGCTGTCTCTTCGGGGATTGTGGCTTCTTATTAGAACCAGATACCACGCTATCCTTCCCTTGCTTTAGGACTTAGTTGCCGAAGCGGCGTAGACCTAAGCCAAAGCTGCCTAGAGATCCCGCGATGCCAAGCACAGCGGTCAGGCTAGAACCAACGGCTCCACCAACACCAGCACCTACACCACCTTTAGGAGCTGAAACTTGGGCGCTCGCAACAGCGGCTGAGGTGTTAGCTGCTAAAACAGCTCCGCCACCTTGACCGCCGGCTGCTTGCGTTACATTGTGGACGCTGCAGTCAGGCGAGAACGTTATGCCAGTTGCTGATTGAGTGCTAGAGGCATTCTGGTTAGTCGTAATGACTACACTATTAGGATCCTGTCCTTCGTAGCCATTGCCGCCATTGCTCAGATCGGTTGACTGATCTAGATCAACTCTAGAAAAGAAAACTCCGCTGCAATTGCCGAGCACGGCAATCTGCTTGCCACCGTCGTTGCCATTCTGCTGGATGCCAGTGTTTGTTGAGGTTTTGGTAGTGACCTCAGACGTATTAGTTGATGAATTATTGTTATTGCCGACTTCGTCAGCAGCTACCGGCGCAGCAGGAGCCAGGAGTATTACTCCCGAGGCCAACGCTGAACCAATTGAGTACTTGAGTGTACGCATAAACCCTCCGATTTGTTAATGAATATCTTAAATATACGACTATTATTTACAATGTGTCAACAAAATTATATAACTCTTATGCTTATTTTTTTATTTTCTTGGGTGGCATCACCTTAGCTACCATTAAAAATATGTTGAAAATTTTACACTTTAGCTCTGGTGACTATTTACAACAAAGTCACCTTAGCGGCTCTCTCAAACAACTGCAGGCATTGTTGGTAGGACAAAAATAAAGTATAATCACCCCTGTTCCTGGGATAATTGCCGGTTTCTAAGACATCCACAATCATATCATTGACCCCTTGCTTCTTATCTGTTAATGTTAATTTATGCCCGTTTTTAATTGCAAGATTTGTGGACGAGAGGCTTTTGTCAAACCAAGCCATGCCAAAATGGGCTGGGGTATATATTGCTCCCACAAGTGCAATGCCGAAGCTCAAAAAAACGGACGATTGTTCGCTTGTCATATATGTGGTAAGGAGACATACAAAAGTTTGAAGGATCAGGCAAGATCAAAAAGTAGAAAATTCTTTTGTGGCAAGTCGTGCCAAACTATATGGAGAAATTCTACATATATAGGTGAGGGTCATGCTAATTGGAGAGGCGGTACTAGTTCTTACCGACATATACTCCGTAGGTCTGGTGTCGAACCTATCTGCAAAAAATGTAAAAGTACTGATGTGCGAACGTTAACGGTCCATCACAAAGACCGAGATCGAAAAAATAATTCTATTTCTAACTTGATTTGGTTGTGCCATAACTGTCATTATCTAGTACATCACTACAAAAGTGAGACCCAGAATTTTTTGGTGCCTGTAGCTTAGTGGTTAAAGCGCCGCTTTGTGGAAGCGGATACGAGAGTTCAATTCTCTTCAGGCACCCCATATTACTCTATGCCCAAGCAAGATAATACTTTTGTGCTGCAAACCGTTCAGCCGGGACTTGCCGGATTGATGGATGGTTCGGTATCTACGCTAGCGCCAATTTTCGCCGCCGCTTTTGTTACACATAAACCCCACGTAGCTTTTGTGGTGGGCGTTTCGGCTGCAGTGGGTGCCGGCATCAGTATGGCTTTCGCCGAGGGTCTAAGTGATGACGGAGTATTAACCGGCCGCGGCCATCCGTTCCGGCGGGGGGTGATTATCGGTGCGATGACCTTCCTGGGCGGCATATTCCACACCCTACCCTTTTTACTTTCTAACTTCCACGCCGCTATTGTTTTAGCTTCTGCTGTCGTGGGCCTGGAGCTGATGGCAATTTCTTATATCCGCTATCACTATTTCCAAATGAAATTCTGGCGTTCTATTGCGATGGTGATGCTAGGTGGCAGCATAGTTTTTGCCGCCGGCATTTTAATTGGTACAGCCTAGATCGCCAGCTGGAGGGCTAAAACTACAGCTACCGGTACAACTATGTTATCGGTGCCAAAAACCGCTAGATTTTCCAGGATGGCTAAAGCTGGCGGTAAGGCCATGAGTAAAAAAACGTAATGGCTAAAGCTTAAGCTGTCATGAAGGAATAAAAGGCCAGTACCCAAAATACAAACCGACACAATCCAAAAGGTCATCGTGCCAGCCAAAGTCTTCAATTGGTGCCAAGCTCTATATTCAAATTTCTTACCGTAAGCTGTACCAATAACCGCCGCCAAGCCATCGGCCAGAGCCAAGTGCAAGACCGCCAGGGCAAAAAAGATTTTATTGTCTGTCAGCAGGGCGCAGGCCAAAACGCCCAGTGGGAAAAATATGACGCCGTAAGTAAGACGTTTTATATCCCCGCTCAAGTGGCTGGCTTTTGAACGGTAGTCAAAAATCACGACGAAGAGCATGCCTAGGCTTATAGCTTGAATCTGCCGCCAGCTAATTAGCCAGGGCCAAAAGGTTATAAATATACCGGAGCTAATGTGTATAAATTTGCGTAGATATTCGCCTTCCAGGATTTTTTGTTTGTATAAAATTTCGGAAATCACCAAAATGGCAAAAATTCCGGCCAAACAGGCAATAACCGCAAGCATTATCGATATTCTAACTCAGTTTGCTACAATCAAGCCATTGTTGACGGGGATTAGCGCAGCTCGGTTGCGCGCACCGTTCGGTCTTCGTATTTTTATATTTCGGGGTGTAGCGCAGCTCGGTAGCGCGCCGCGTTCGGGACGCGGAGGTCATGGGTTCAAATCCCGTCACCCCGACCATAAAAATACGAAGGACGGTGTTATATGCCACTGGCAGTTCTCAGGTCGGCTGTTAGCCCCGCGCGATAGCCGGAGCGCTATCCGCCATCCCCGACCAGTCATACAACTACTTCTTTTGGTTTAACCTGTAAATTTGATCAAAAGGAGGAACAATGGATGGGTCATCAGTCAATTCTTAAGCCGCAATCGTTCCGTAGGTCTTCCAGGTTCCAGGAGTCCCGGCGGTAACGCAGACCCAACCGATGTTGCCGGTAGGGGTAGGTACCGAGTTATATACCACGTCTCCGACCGCCCAAGTACCCGTGGTTGGAGCGGCGCTCTGGCGTTTTTCTTTGTAGACGTTGGTCCGGACATCTGGGTAGGAGAATCCGCCGTTGTCGACGAGATCCTCATGGCGCTGAATCTTGAGCGTCCCGCGGAAACCGCTGTTGACGCGAACAATATTCCCGAGCGAGAAGAAGTCGGGCAACGCGCCGTACTGATAATAGAGAAGAGAGATGTCCGGGACAGAGTTGCTAGTTATGACGTTGTGTTCGCTCGGCGCCTTGAGCGCGTTCCCAGTGATCGGGCCGATGGGGCCTGGCAGTGAGTTGAGCGAGTTTATCGAGATGCCCGTCCCGGGCCCATCGCCGCCGTTGCCGACGATCACGTTGTCGTAACAAAGCCCCCACATCACGATCGATGTGACCGTGGTTGGTGTCGGCCATGTCATGCCGTTAATCGTGTTGTTCGCGATGGTGTTATTAAACATCGGGGCGCCAATGACTACCTCGTCGGAGGGGGCAATTAGGGCATACTCGGCGGCGATCATCGTCAAGGTTAGCACCGCATTAGCCTGGGCGGTGATCGCGAAGATCATACCCTGGGCGGCACCGCTCGTCATCACCGCGTACCAGCCGGCGTACGGCGCACCCTGACCAGCCCAGCTGGCGTTGCTGAGAGTGACGGTGTAAACACCTGCCGAGGGATTAGCCTTACTTGCAATGACATCGCGCTCTTGGGCGGCGCAGTCAACGACACTGTTGCCGCGGCAATCGAAGCTGATCGACTCCTCGCTTATCCCCTCGATGACGTTGTCCGAGATGACGTTACCGAACATAGCGGCATTGCCGGAGTTTCCCGAGTTTGTTTTGTGGAAAACATGCGAAATTCCGGTAATACCACCTTTGATCTTGTTACCGACGATCCGGTTGCGGCTGCCCCCGTAGAAGAGCACGTTGTAGACATTCGGGCTGTATTCGCCGAAGTGATTGAAGGCGATCACACTGTCCTGCATTTTGTCGACACTTATCGCAGCGAGGGTAATGCAGGAGTCGAAGAAGTTTCCGGCAATCCTTATGCCGGTGTGAAGACCGTTGTCTGTAGGCTTGAGGATACTGATCCCGCCAGTGACGAATGAACAGTCTTCGACAGTGATAGCGGTCTGACGGGAGGCTCCCTGGATCCGGACCGACCCGCTGCTATTCCCGCTAAATGCCAGCCCGCGAATCGTACAACCGTCTGTGGCTTGGAAACCCCCGCCAGAGATTGTAGCGGCCGTACTCCCAGCTCCGTAGACGTGAGTGCGATTCTGTAGCCCCGTGAGTACCGTCTTTTTGTAGGTCCCGGCGGGGATATAAAGAAGTCCGTTGGCGGCGTCAGCGGCGGCAGCGGTGAACGCTGCGTCATCATTCGTTACGCCGTCACCTTTAGCGCCATAGTCCTTGACGTTGATGACAAGGTCACCTTTGCCGACCACAGCGAGGTTGGTTCGGGCGGTGGCAGGGTTAGTGGCTCCAGTACCGCCTTTGGTTAGTGGGAGGGTCTTTTGGCTGCCGTCTGGGTTATGTTCAGCAACTAGGAAATCATTGAGGACGTCGCCCCACTTTCCATCATCTCCCCCGGGAGTTGGTAGACGAGTCATGCGGACCTATCCAAAAAGTTTACGCAGCACACAGTAACCTCATCTCCTATCTCTCGCGTTCATTAAGTCAGTCTCACTAAGATCATCGGGATACCCGCCTGCGCGACCATGCTCGCCTCCGCGAAAGTGGACGGGAACCCGGTGAAATCGGCGCGGACGACCTGCCAAGACATGTTCCCCGCCGCGCCGCCCGGGGCGACGAGCACGCCGGACGGTAGAAAGGAGAACGCGTTCAGCGGCATCATGTTGTAGCGGTAGAACGTTGCCGTCGCACTATCTGACCCGAGCATCAAATCGACATGCTGCCCCGCAACGACCGACAGGTTCGGGTCGCCAATCGAAGTCCAGACGCTTATCGCCGGGCAGGCGACGGAGCCGCTTGTCCAGAGCCTGTTCCGTGTCGTGGCGGTGTCGTCGAGGATGACGCCCTCGACGTTGCCGTTCTGCAGGCCCGGCGCGATGTAGAAGTTCCTGAGCGTCCCGGAGTACGGGATGATGACCCGGAAGGCGCGATAGTTGAACTGGCCGTTAGTGGCCGCAGACGCTGTGGCACCGGGGAACACCGGAAGGAGCAGCGTCCCGCTAGGATGGATCGCACTCGCCGCCGCAGCAGCGATCTTCGCGCTAGTGACCGATCCATCTAACGGTACGCGGGCGTCGGAGAGACGGGAGTCGGATGAGGAAATGGTATTGAGATTCGTCCGAGCGGTGACGGCGTCTGTAGCTCCAGTACCGCCTTTGGTTAGGGGGAGAGTCTTTTGGGAGCCGTCTGGGTTATGTTCTTGGTTTAGGAAGTCATTGAGGATAGAACCCCAAGTACCATCGTCGCCTCCGGGAGTTGGAAGTCTAGCCATTTATTTATTTTCCTTCCTTCGCCTCTTATGTTTATCTAAGGGGAATTATAACATTTTGGGGGGAATAGGAAAGAGGACAGATATTAAGCTGCCCTATTTTGTGGAAAGATACAGGTTAAACTATTTGCCGTAGGGGGTGGCGCCGTAGCCGCCTGGGCGTTGGGCGAAGCCCTTGTGTCCCAACATCTTCAAGAGTGCCGAAAAACCCATGACTGAGGCCAGGCCAAGCCCAAGGGTAGATAAAAATTCTTTTCGTGACATTTCTTTTTGAGTTATGTCGTTTAGATATTCGTGCATTTTTATACCTCTTTAATTTTAGTCCTTCTGCCTATTAGCATACCGCTTATATTTATCCTGTCAAGAAAAAATCGGCGCTGAGTTACAGGGCTTCTGAAGAAGGCGGCGCAAAGACATCCAGAATCAATGGGCCGTTGGCGTTTGAGTGCACCGGTGCCATGGGACGGTAAGCCGGTCTAGCCTTAGGATATGGCTCTGATATTGAGTTAAACGACCCAAAAGAATAGGCGGTGCTACCGGTTCGATTATCCAGCACCTCAGCTACAGGCACTTCCTCTAGCTTCTGAGGGACGGCTATAGGCACCGGCAGCGCCTGGCGGCTGCGTTTTCTGTTTTGGAAATAGACCAGCCCGACCGACAGCTGATACATGGCGATGATTGGTCCGGCAAAAATAAGCTGGTTGAATACATCAGTGGTAGGCGTCATGATAGCCGCGGCGATAAAGGCAACAGCCACCACGTATCTCTCTGCAGCGAGCAGTTTACGCGGCTTTAGCGGTTTGATGCGATTGATAAAGGTTATAACGAGGGGTATCTGGAACAACATGGCGGCGCCCACCAGATAGATAACCAGGAAAGACATATATTCCTGAATGGTTAGCAGGGGCTGGATTTGGGAAGTTGTAAACTGATGCGCCAAAAATCGGAGGGCCACCGGCAGACCTAGGTAATAGCCAAAAGCTCCCCCAAAAAGTGCCAAGACGGCCGAAAAGAAGCTATAGCGTATCACTATCCGTTTAGTACCGGTATGTATTAACGGCTCGATATATTTAAGGATTTGGTAAATAATTACTGGGGTGCTGAGGGCAATGCCGAAGTATATACATATCTGGAAAATAAAATTCAGCCCGCCGCCGGGAGAAGTGTAGATAAATTGTTGCCCGCGGGCCGGCAGCAGCAGAAACTGAACCAGTTGCTTTTGGATGAAATAACCTACTGCTGCAAAAAGCACAACGGACAAGGACACATAAAATAGCCGCCGCCTTAGTTCGTAAACGTGTTGAATAAAAGGCTGAGTATCGTGTTTGCTAGGTGGGCTTGGGTGTCCCATCTTTCTTTTCTGGTTTTTTATCTTCATCTTTTTCATCCAAAGGACTATTAACACCTTTGCGAAGCTCGTGCATGGATTGTCCGATGCTGCGGCTTAAATCAGGCAGTTTTTTACTGCCGAACAGCAGCAATAGTATTACCAGAACAATTATGAGTTCCGGCGCCCCTAGGTCTAAGAATCCAAATTGTGGCATAAAATGTCCCCTCTTGCTTTATTCTTATTACTTATGATGATAGCATATTATAGTAAACAATAGCGTTAAAATATTTGGGGTTAAAAAATCAGAGACTTTGCCTATACCTTTTCACCAACGATACTAGCGGCCGCTTACGGCAGCTGTCCTTATGGTTCAACCACATACCAGGACGGAACTTGTTCGACAACGACTACGACTTCATCGTCCAGTAGCGGTGGCTCCGGAGTTAATACCGGCAGTGCGGCCTTGATAATAACGGCCATTGCCGTATTGATTTTAGTCATAGCGTTGATAGTCCGCTGGCGCCGACACTCTAAAAAATAGCCAGGAAAAGCTGAAAGCTGAAAGTCCTTAGCTTAAAGCTTTTTAATAAAACCACTCAATAACTTTTGCATTTCTTGTGACTGAACCGTCAGTTTCTCTTGTTCCTCTGTTGATATGTAATTAAGTCTCGTAGCAATTGAGACCATTGATTCAACTTCTACTGCGGATCCCTTAGCGATCATTAGAAAATTTCGTAGGGCCTTATCGCTTCTTCTGGCATAGCCCTCAGCGATATTATTTGGCACAGAGAGTCCCGCGCGCTGTATTTGATCGCGAAAACTGTAGTCTTTGATTCGCGCAAAAGCATTGTATAGATCTATAGAAAGGTTGCTCGCTCGTTGCCACACGAGCAGATCCTTGAACGACTGAGTTGCCATAAAAATATACTAACAGATGATATTTCTTAAGCTTTGAGCTTTTAGCCTTCGGCTTTTAGCTTTTTTGCTTTCAGCTTATTGAAATTGAGTGAGCAGATTATCTGATCCAAAATGAATGGCTACCAGTAGCCAGGCAATGCTTACCAGCAGCAGCGCCAGCAAAACCCAGAATCGTTTTTTTTCACTCATTGGTTTGTCCTTTCAGCTATGACTACCAGACGGTTCTTGGTACTCCAAATAGGCGTGCAGGTGTAGAGTGTCAGGCGACTGTCATTAGTTGGCCAGAAGATGCTGGTATCACTGGGCTTGATTACTTTAATTTGGCTAACCACGTAAGAATATTTTCGGCCGTTCCAAAATATGGTAATCGGGTCACCTGGCGAAAGAAGGTCCAGATGGTAAAACACGGCCGGGCCGAGATATGTAAAACGGTGGCCGATTAAAACGGTATTGCCCCCCTTGTCCGGCATGCTGGCCTGCGGATAACGCCATATCCCCTTGTTGGCCGTGATAACATCCGGGCCCTCATAAACTTGCTCGTCCAACAAGAGTTTGGGTATTATTAGCCGCTCGCCAGCCGGCACCGGATTTTGGTTCATTTTGGAAGAAGCAAAGTGCGGCTGGCGATGTTGCACGTGAGTGGCCCACCAAAAACTCAGCGCCGGGTACAGAGGCAGGGCGATCACGAAAACGTTAATCGCCACGATGGCAGTGATTAAAAGATTATTAACCCGAGAGATAGACATTAGAACTATAATACTTGGTTTTCAGAGTTAGTGTAATCAATTTAATCAAACGAGGGGCAACAGCTTCATGGCCGGTGCCCCCGTATAGGTAACCTCAATTTGGTCATTAGGAGCCATATGTCTAAAGATGTCCGCCGTAGGCAAGTTATAAAAATTTGCTCCGGCGCCGGCGCAAGATAAATCAGTCAAATAATA
Source organism: Candidatus Saccharibacteria bacterium UBA6824 (assembly GCA_002452155.1). Taxonomy (GTDB): domain Bacteria; phylum Patescibacteriota; class Saccharimonadia; order Saccharimonadales; family UBA10212; genus UBA6824. Next base: position 15,274 of record DKEK01000004.1, read on the forward strand.
TAGATTTTCCGCCATATACGCCAACAGCATAAGTACTGTTTACAGTATTTCCAGGGTGCCACCCTGGAAATAGAGAGAATGTGGTGTTACAATCTTTTTAATGCCTGGGAGGAATCTTGAGAAAATTTATATTGAGGATAGCTATTACCATGTCTATGGTCGCGGCCACAGTAAAAATGCGGTATTCCGTGATAATAATGATTATGCGGTATTTTTAAATCTTTTTAAGCGCTATCTAAGTGATAAGCCCGCCAAAGATAAGCAAAATCGAGAGTACCCTTGGCTTCACGGCGAAATTGAGTTACTGGCTTTTTGTTTAATGTCAAATCACTTCCACGCCCTTGTTTATCAAACAAAGCCCGACGCCATGACCAAACTTTTTAAATCAGTAATTATAACTTACAGTATGTACTTCAATAAGAAATACAAGCTGCTCGGACCGGTTTTTCAGAGCCGGTTTAAGGCTTCAATGATTAACAGAGACGATTATCTGATGCACGTTTCACGCTATATACATCTGAACCCCAAAAAATATACAGCGTGGCGCTTTTCTAGCCTTCCCTACTATTACGGTCAACAGTCTGCCGAGTGGCTGCAGCCAGGGAAAATATTAGATTTATTCAATAGCCAAATGGAATATAAAAGTTTTGTTGAAGATTACGAGGATCATAAAAAGATGCTCGCCGAAATTAAACCCGAGTTAGCAAATTATTAGAACGTAATTTCGATATTTATGATTTACGGCGATTTACCGATTTACAGGGTTGAACCCTGTAGCTCCTGTAGCTCCGGTAGCGCGCCGCGTTCGGGACGCGGAGGTCGTGGGTTCAAATCCCGCATCCCCGACCAAATCACTTGAAACGCACTAAGAAACCTGATATAAAGACAAGAATTTTGGCTGGATTATGAAAGAGATTTCTTGCTCAGTTAAGTTTGCCATTTTTCTCCTTATAGCCTCGCCGGAACGAGATTGATCGTCGGTTGAGTGCCGCCTGCGAACGTGGCCATGATCCGCGCGTCTGGGCGCAGCGGCCCGATCCAGAGATCAGATCCCGCCGGCATCGCCGCCGATGCCTGGGTGAGCAGGTTCGTGTAGGTCGTACCGACATTGGTTGAAATGTCGATGGCGGTAATCGCTGACCCCGAACCTTGGACGAATTGGGCGAAGACGGGTATGCCGGGGATTGTCAGGCCGACCTCCAGCCCCGTGCCGGTGACGAGGCCGGTCATCGCGGTAGGTGCGGTCTTCGGCCCGGAACCAGAGCCGGATCGCTGCGAGATGATCCGCTCGATCACCGTTCCGGTCTTGTGCGCGGCGTCGGTGAAGTTCACGTCAAAGCCCGAAGCAGACGTAATGTTCGCCGTATCGAGCCCGCGAATGACTGCTTGCCCGATTAGGGTCAGATTGGTGGATGCTAGGTAAATGACCTGCTGCGAACCCTGCGCTTGGCCCGAGGTAAAGGCAACCCCGTCAATTGAGACCGCAAGCGAGGAGGTGTAGTCCAGGCCAAGGCCAATCCAGTAGAAAGTCGCGGTGGTGCTTCCTGCAATTGAGAGGCCATTCGTGTCGCTTGTGTATCGCTTGATGAACACGCGAGCGTTTGCACCCGCTATTTTCAGCATCCTCATTTGGTTGCCACCGGTTCCAGTCATCGAGCCTGCGAACTTGAAGTCCAGGCCGTCAATGTCGAATACGGCGCTGGTATTTGCGGAGCGAATATCCACAAACACCGGGTTTTGCTGAGGCGAGGTGTTGTCGTTAATCGCCGTCCAAGAGATCGACCATTCCCTGATCGTTAGTCTGCGGAACTTGCTTCCCGCACCACTTGACGAACAAGAAAAGTTATGGCCAATTGTCCCTGGCTTGGTCGAGACCGTGTCGGATGAATGACAATCGATGATCGCCAGTTCACCGAAATCGTAACCGGCGGTTGCTGCCCCTCCGCTCTGGGCGACGTCTATAGCTGGCACCGTCGACGACCGCGCAACGGCGACATTGCTGAACCAACAGTCCCGCCAAATGTTCTTTTGCGTCCCCGCGTCGATAGGTGCGCGGAAGTTGCGAGAGAGAGCCTTGACTTGGTAGGCGTCTACGAACACGCAGCCGGTGACTACCGAGTCCTGGGCGGAGTCGATTTCAAGTCCGCAGTCCCCTGCGTTCTTGGAGACGAAGTTGCTGACTCTGACCACGCCGACGAAGCCAACGCCGCCGATTTGATTTCCGCCGGGGTGCGAGCCGTCCACCGGCACGACGCCAGAGTCGTGACTACATCGATTGATGATGATGTTATCCAAGAAGACGTTGACTCCAAGCCCGGCGGTATAGGTGCCACCCGACGCCGTACTCCCCATAATGTCAATGCCGTAGTCCCCACCAAAATCACAGTCCTCGATCAAAATATTTGTAACGGTGTTCTGCGTTCCCTCGCTGGAAGCAAGATGCCCTGGAACGAGGCTAATGGAGTGCGTGGCGGACGCACCGCCAACCGGAACATTGATCGTCTTGCAGCGACGAACGACGATGTTCGCGAAGTTGATCCGCCGTGACCACGCGCCTCCTACGAGATTTCCTAGGAGTACGTGCGCCTGAGTCGTGGCAATACTGGCCCGGTCGAAGACGATGTCCGTGATCTCGATGTTCTGGAATGTGTCGTAATCGGCGGTGCGGTTGAAGTCAAAGCCTCGCCCACCGGCGACCGATTGGGCGACCAGTTTCGTCGCCCCCGAGCCGCGAATCCTGAGCTTGCCAGTAATGCCCTTGGGGAGTGCCGGAACACTTGAC
>DKEK01000004.1:18335-69448 GCA_002452155.1 Candidatus Saccharibacteria bacterium UBA6824
GCCGGAGGGGATGATGGAGTCATATTTGTGAGTACCATCGCCTTGGTGCTGCACAGAGAGATAGTCATTGAGTATATTGCCCCAGGTGCCATCATCAGAGCCGGGGGTGGGGAGTCTAGACATTAGCTAGACCCCTGGCTGCAGGGCTGTTTAAGCTCTCTCTCTCTCTCTCTGGACTGTTTTTTAGTCTTAACATATATGTTTATTGCTTATTGATCATTGCTGATTCCCTCATAGTGCTTGAGGTTATTGTAACAGAATAGCTCGATAGCTCAAGTACCACCCTTTATCTATTTACGACTCATGGCAGAGGTGCTATAAACCAAGCATGTCAGTGAACGGCTTTTTCTGGGGCGTTGGACAATCTTTCCACGACGCGGGACTAGTGATGGGACGGAGTTTTAGAGTCTTAAAAAGAGACCCGCAAATATTAATTTATCCATACCTAGCCATTATTTTCATACTGTTGACATACCCGATTGTTGGGCGCTTTGTATTTTCGATGTGGTACAAAGTGCAGTATCCGCAAGTCGTGAGCCAGGTGACCAAAGACACTCCTCACCAGTTGCTGGTACATTTTGGACTGGTGACGTTTTCGGTTTTTTATACAATTTTTGTGACCGCTTATTTTATTAGCGCCATGTCGTCGGTAGTGCTGGCAAAGTTAGAGGACCGCAAGGTTCCCACATCCTATGGTCTAAGGATTATATTCTCCAGGTTTTTCCGGATTACAAAGTTTGCCCTTCTGGCTATCTTTTTCTTTCCACTAGGAATAGCCGCCCAGCGCAAAAAATTCAGAAGCCTCCGCGGCGCTTTTGAAGCCATCAGCAGTTCTTTTTCGCTAAGCATGTCGCAGCTGGCACCAGCCATTGTAACCGGCCAAAAGGGAGTCTTTAATACCGTTTGCGATGCTGTCGAAACCCTTGGTACAGCCTGGAGACAAAGCTTAGTGATAAGAATCGGTACTTTCGTGGCCATTTTACTTTTGGGCTCAATCAGCTTTTTACCTAAGCTTATTGAGCTTTATTGGTTTGACGACCACAGCGCGCAGGTTGTCGGCTGGGTGCTGACTGCCCTTGTGGGCGCCAGTACTTACGTAATAATCCGAATTGTCGGCGCCGTCTTTACTACGACGTTATATTTCGAGGCCAAAAACCGCCGCACCAAAACTTGATGCTTCATAATCTGATTGCAAACTACTCCGCTCAGGTTCTGGTGCGGGGCAAGCAAAAAATAACTCCTTATCTGCTATAATTCAATCTGTTCTTTTAGCAATTTCACAAAAACCCGCTTTAGCAGTTTTTGTGAAATTGAAAGGAGCGACATAGCACTAAGCCAAAGCTTTTGGCGAATAGACAAAACGAGGCAAGTGCGTAAGTCGCGACGACGGGGAGTAGCGCAGTTGGCTAGCGCACCGCGTTTGGGACGCGGGGGTCGCAGGTTCGAGTCCTGTCTCCCCGACCACGTCACAATTAATATCAACCCCGCTATAAATTTGCACAATCAAGTGGCACAAATTTAGCGGGGTTTTGTATTGTTGTTCCTTTTCCGTTTTGCGCAACCCCGCGCAAAACGGGTCAACTGCAATTAACTACTTGGCGAATTCGATGGCGCGGGTTTCGCGGATGACGTTGACTTTGATGGTACCGGGGTACTGCATAGTCGATTCGATCTTGTTAGCTACATCGCGGGCCAGACGGATGGCTTGCAGGTCGTCGATGGACTTGGGCTGTACAAACACTCGCACCTCACGGCCGGCCGAGATGGCGTAGGCTTTTTCGACACCGTCAAAGCCGATGGCTGTGTTTTCCAGATCCTTCATTCGTTCGACAAAGCCCTCGGCGCTAATATTGCGGGCACCAGGCCGGGCGCCGGAAATGGCATCGACGACGCGCACGATCAAAGCTTCGGTTGTAGTGGCGTCGATGTCGTCATGGTGGGCTTCGGCAGCATGGGCGACTTCTTCGGGCGCACCGTATTTGCGCAGCATCTCGCCGGTGATGTGATGGTGTTTACCTTCGACTTTATGTGAAAGCGCCTTGCCAATATCGTGTGTCAGGGCGGCGTACTTGGCGATTTTAGCATTGGCGCCGAGTTCCTCGGCCAACACTCCGGCAATCTGGGCCATTTCTACGCTGTGCTTTAGAACATTCTGGCCGTAGCTGGTGCGATATTTAAGTTCGCCTAGCAACTGTAAGATTTCTTTAGGCACGCCGACGATTCCGACCTCGCGGGCGGCATCCTCGCCGGCCCGCACAACGTCTTTTTGGACTTGAGCTTGGGCCTTTTCTACTACTTCTTCAATGCGGCCGGGGTGGACCCGGCCGTCTTTGAGAAGCATTTCCATGGCTTGGCGGCCCACCTCACGGCGCACCGGATCAAAGCTGGAAAGCACAATCATGCCCGGTGTTTCATCGACTAAAATGTCCACACCGGTAGCTCGTTGTAGCGCTTGGATGTTGCGGCCTTCCTTGCCGATAATACGGCCTTTCATTTCTTCGTCTTCGAGCTTGACGGATGTAACGGTCCGCTCGGCCGTGACCTCGCTGGCCATCCGTTCCATAGCCGTTACCAAAGCTACGCCCGCCAGTTCCTCGGCGTTTTCTTTGGCTTCATTTTGCAGCTTGATGATTAAACCTTCGAGGTCGTTGCGGATATCGCGCTCGGTCATTTGCATTAGTTTTTCGGTAGCACTGACTTTGGTCAGTTTGGCGATTTTCTCCAACTTATCCTGCTGTTTTTTGCGGATATCGCGAATTTCATTTTTCAATGCATCGACTTCATCTTCGCCCTTGCGCAGGTTTTGGCCCCGCTTATCCAGATCATCCAATTTTTTGTCTAGTGCGTCTTGGCGCTCCAACAGCCGGTTTTCCAAATCTTTAAGCTCATTACGTCTTTTTTGCTCTTCTTTTCTGGCTTCGTCGACACGTTTGCCGGCCTCTTCCTGAGCTTTGCGGACCAAAGCTTCGCCTTCTTTTTTGGCCCGGCTTAGTTCCTTTTTAGCCTCTTCCTGGGCTTTGCCCTGCGTCAGCCGGTTGATGTAAGTAGTCCCTCCGCCACCCACTACAAGGCCGGCTATTGCCAGCACAATAGTAAGTACTATCATATATAGTCCTCTCTAGGACCGAGACGCTCACGTTACCGTGCAATCACTATCACTTCTTTAGCTTGGCAAAAGCAAGCGTTATGGTTCAAAAATTAATTTATCTTAGTCGGATTTTCCCTAAAACACCCAGAATAATCCTGCTTTTACTATAGAACCGATTTTAAAAAATCGCAATGAAAAGCTTCATGATTTCTGTGCAGAAGTGACGGCCGGACGGTCGTAGTAGGGGGTGGCAATTTTGTCGGTCTTACCGGCCAGCAAATGATTTATTCCTTTTTCCAGCCAATCGTCGCCTTTACGCGCCACAATTGGAATATTCTGGGCATAAGCCAGCGCGTTAGCTACGGTTAAACCAATGCGCAAGCCGGTGAAGCTTCCCGGACCTTTGAAGCATACAATACCATCAATTTCGTTTAGAGAAATGCTTGACCTGTTAAGTAGTTTGTCGATCTGCTTGTGGATTGTACCCGAAAGTTCGCGGTGGGCTTGCCACTTTTGTTGGTCCAGTTTTTTACTACGGTCATATAAATATAGCTCGGCTTGGGGCTTGTCCGTCCTAATCGCCAAGATAATCACGGGCGTAGCTCCTGCCAATTTGTCTCTAGCTTTCCCACGACTGAGACCTTTGACTGCGGATAGCTGATGGTAATTTCTCTCTGCTGAGAATCGTTGGCTGTCATCTTAAATTCAATACTCAGCCTATCTTCCGGCAAAACATTTTGGACGATGTCGCTCCATTCGACCACAGTGATTACCTTTCCGTCCTGCAGTGATTCAGCCAACTGGTCGGCCACAATCCCGGCATTGTTTAGGCGATAAAAATCAAAGTGATGAATTTCTAAATTCTTGGCTTTGTAAATTTTGCTTAAAGTAAAGGTCGGACTAGCAACCGTGTCTTTACTTCCCAAACCACGAGCTAAACCGCGAACGAAGGTTGTCTTGCCACCACCTAAATCTGCCTTCAGCTCCACCGTCGCCGGCGCCTGCAGCAGCTGCCCCAGCAGCTGCCCGAGCCGCTCGGTATCGGCGAAGCTGGTAGAAACGGTTTCGTAGATCATTGCGGTACTCATATGCAGCATATGCTACTGCGCCGGCCCCCACGGCTGCAAGCACAAGTGGGTGCAGCGGACTGGCATTTTTAGCCGGCGACGGAGAATTAGAATTGTTGGCTGTTGTTGAAGCAGCCTTTACTTTGGCGGTCGAAGCACTTTTAGGCGCGGCGGCAGATTTTTTAGCAGCACTGTTAGTAGTAGTGCCGGTGGTCAAGGCTTTAACGGTTAACGGCTGGTGGATGACGTTGGCGCCGCCGGCTGTCGGTGTGGTGGTCCAATACCAGGTGCCATTTGCCAGCGCCCAGCTCTGCCCATCGTCGGCTGTGGCATAAGTGTCGCTTTGGCTGATTAAGTTGCCGGCGGGATCAAGCAAGCGCGCCTGGCCGCCGCTATTGGACAAATTCATGTTTGTATCAATCGAAAAGAAGGCCGTAAAACTTTTTGGGGCCAGACTGGTACCAGCTGGGAAGGTGTAGTTATGGAGGGTGGTGGTGCCGGTTTGAAGCTTAAAACCGCTGAGATCAAAGGCTACATCGTTGGAGTTATAAATTTCGACAAATTCATCCTCATCATCGGTTTGTGGTGCCGCCGGGTTGGGCATCAGCTCGTTGATGATTGGCGCTGCCAGCCCAATGTCCGTTAATGGCAGGCCGCTGGTAGCCGAAGCCGGGTCAGTTGGGTCATCTTGGACAATAGTTGCCGGTGGTGGCGCGCCCGGCAGTAATTGCGCGCCAATGCCGGTTGGACCAGGTACAAGCGCACTGCCGATTTTGACATTCAGCTGGCAAGAATTAACGGCATCGGTATCGGCCTGCTGCCACAAAAATGCCGGTGGCGGGGCGCTGTTTTGGTAGCGGTAATAAGCGCCCGCTGGATCGGCCGTGTTGCTTGGAACATTGGCGATCATCCCGGCGGCAGCATTGGCGCCGCTACTCCAGCTAACTGAATCACCGGCCGTTTGTACCAACGTGTTACCGCTCAGACTGGTTTGGACAACTTCCAAAAAGCCGCCCGAATCGGTCAGGCTCACCGATAGACGAGCCGTAACTGCGGCACCACAAGTAGCGCCGCCGCCAGCGCTCAATAAAATAGTCTGGCCTGGGGCCAGAGCCGCCGCTGGCAATTGCTGAGTCGAGCTACTAACACCGGCCGCCAAAGGGTTGGTACCATTAAAGGCGTAGAGCCAGTAACGGCTAAGGTCGGCAATTGCCGCGCCGTTGTTTTGCAGCATTACAAATTCACTGCCGGTGATTTTTATCTCAGCCAGCGACAGACCGTTGGGAGTAGCTAAACTTGGTGGGCTGGCAGCCAGGATTTTTGGAATAGAACTTCCCCAAAGCACAAGAAATATAACCATAACATATTTCTTCATTACTACCAATTATAATTACACGAGTGCCGTCGAAAAGTGCTTTAGCTAACAAATATGTTGTAGATTTTATATGCAAACTAGGTAGTGAGTCCGCCTGAGGCGGATCTACTACTGGGCAAGCAGCAGCGTTTTAGAGTTATACTAAAAACATGCTGCTGATGAGTAAGAGTCTTTATAATCGACCCGTGATGAGCCTGCGGGTCGGGCGGCCGGTAGCGGTGGCGGTTGAGCCAATTCTCAATCCCCACAACCTCAAAATTCTAGGCTGGTGGTGCAAAGTACCGGGTGCCAGTAAACAACATGTCCTGCTGGCTGAAGATGTACGGGAGGTTACGCCCCAAGGTCTAGCCATCAATGACGATGATGCCCTAAGCCACAGCGATGATTTAGTCCGGCATAACGAAATTTTGAGCCTTCACTTTCATCTGCTGGACAAAACCGTCAAAACCAAGCGCAGTAAACTCGGTAAAGTCAGTGGTTTTGTTTACGATAGCGACGCCATGTTGATACAAAAACTCCACGTCGCTCGCCCGCTGAGCAAACTGCTGGCTTCAGAAGATACTTTGATTATTGATCGCAACCAAATAATTGAAGTGACTGACCGCTACATTTTAGTCCGCGACGCCGATGTGAAAGTCAGCGAAGAAGAATTGGCACCAGCCATAGAAGCCTTGCCAGCCGCCTAAAGCGGCTAACGCCTTATAAGGAACCCTTTCGCGGTTCCTTATCGCGCCGGGTGCGGAATAAATCCGCAACTCGGGCTATCTTCCGGATGCAAATTCAGTACCCATTTTCAGTCATATGACTGAAAATGGGTACTATTTGGGTTGATCGACAGCCAAGGCTTGTTTAACATCTTGCCAGTTGAAGCCTTGGGCCGTTAGATATTGGGCCAGTTTTTGGGGATCGTTTTTGTAGCGGCTGGATTTACGCTTTTTAGTGATCAGGTCTTTGAGTCTTTGGGTTTCGTTACCGTCGCCCTCTTGCATTAGCTCATCGATCATTTCCCTAGTCAAACCTTTTTTGAAAAGCTCGGCATAAATAGCGCGGTTGCTTTTGCCGCGGCGCTGGTGCAGTTCAATTAGCCATTGGCCAAATTTTTGCTCATTCAAATAATTTTTATCGGTGAACTCTCGTATCAGCACCGCCGATAGTTCCGGTTCGGCTTTTTTGCGGTAAAGATAGTCCTTGAATTCGCGGATCGAATGCGGCCGGTTGAGCAGCCACTCCAGCGACCGGGCGCGCAGCTTGCCATCGTCAGAAAATTTCTTCAGTCGTTTGACGTCCGCTTGGCTGAGTTCAAGGTCCTTTTTTAATTTATGATTGACTAGCTCGTCAAGGCTCAGCGAAAAACTATATTTTTCGTCTACGAAAATACTTACCCGCTGCGGATTTTTGACCTGTTGTTTGATGGCCGTAATTTTCATCGTAGACTAAGGATAATAAAGATACCCGCAATAGCCCAGGCGATTTCTACCAGACCGCCCCAGCCTGATTCTGCCCACTGAAGTGAATAATGAAATTTAGAAAGTGGGTCAAACTTAATTTTCTTCTTTTTAATTCGTCCAAGATAAAGATGGTAATAGCCTTGCGCCGCGTCGGGGCAAGTGGCAGCCACCATACATGCCCAAATAAGCCATCTGTGAGTTGGGAATAAAATGACCAGTGCAATTAGCAAGGATAAAGACAGCAGGCAATCGAAGACAAGCAAGACAAAAAATTTTCGGCTAAAAAGATGTTCGTCATTTTTACCGGCAAAATAATCGGTGTGAGGCAGTAAATCTTGGGCAAAATGGCTGACAAAACTGAGCGGCAGTGCCAGGAAGGGATTTCTAACCTTTAGCGCTATGACTGCACCCGTTAGGCCGTGGTTGAAAATGATCATTGGCTTAGTTTAGCAATTATTCGGTTGTTTCGGCGGCGGCGCGGGTTTGGGCGGCAATCTTTTCAAAGACTTTGGGATTTTCGCGCAGATATTTTTTGGCAGCTTCGCGGCCTTGGGCAAATTTTTCGCCGCCGTATTCATACCACGCGCCACTTTTGACCACTATTTCATTGGCGGCGGCCAGGTCCAAAACATCGCCCTCGGTGCTGATGCCTTGGTCGTACATAATATCGAACTCGGCCTGGCGGAATGGGGGAGCTACTTTGTTTTTGACGACTTTGACGCGCACATGATTACCAATAACTTCGTCCCCGGTTTTAATTTGAGAGATTCGGCGGATGTCCATGCGCACACTGGAGTAAAACTTCAGTGCCTGGCCGCCAGTCGTAGTTTCTGGGTTGCCAAACATGACGCCGATTTTCATGCGCAGCTGGTTGACAAAAACGACCGTGCACTTAGTACGAGAAATTATACCGGTCAGTTTACGCAGGGCCTGACTCATTAGACGGGCCTGAAGGCCCATATGGGCATCACCCATATCGCCCTCGATTTCGGCTTGGGGCACCAGGGCGGCCACCGAGTCAACAACAATAATATCGACGGCATTGGATCTAACTAGAGTTTCAACAACCTCCAGCGCCTGCTCGCCGCTATCGGGTTGAGAGATTAAAAGCGAGTCTATATCAACGCCCAATTTTTTAGCATAGGCTGGGTCAAGCGCGTGCTCGGCGTCAACATAAGCCGCCGTACCGCCGGTTTTTTGAACTTCGGCTACAGCGTGTAGGCAAACAGTAGTTTTACCAGAACTTTCCGGACCGTAAATTTCAATTACCCGGCCTTTGGGAATGCCGCCACCCAGAGCGATGTCTAAACTAAGGCTGCCGGTAGGAATAGTTTCTACATTAACTTTATGGGAGTCACCCAAGCGCATGATCGAGCCGACACCGAACTGTTTCTCTATGGAATCAACTGCCAGTTTTAAAGCTTGAGCCTTGCCATTGCTAGATTTGCTGCTCGTGTCTGCGATTGTCTTTGGTTCGGCTTTGTCTTTCTTAGCCATAAATTCTCCTTACACCTCTTTGGTATAAGTATAGCAAGGGAACCTTGCACCAAAAGTGCTGGAGCTTAAAAAAATTAATAACTAGAAATCAGAAAATAGGAATTTGGCAAACTAGTTGCTGTTTTGGATTTACTTATTTCCAATCACTAATTGCTAGTTTCTACGACCGAAGGTCGTTATACTTATGCTTATGCGCATTAATGATGCCCTGGTGCTCGATTTACTCCGACAAGATAAAAAACTGACTGAAGAGCAGATAAAGAATCTTTTGGATACTCAGCGGAGCGAGAAAAAACCGCTCCAGGACCTGGCGGTGGCCGGTAATTTAATCAGTGAAAAAGAGCTGACCCAGGAATACGCCGCCCGCACAGAGGTACCGTTTGTCGAAATTGTCCCCAAGAACCTGCGCAAAGACGTCTTAAAACTGATCCCCGAACATATCGCCCGCCAATATAACGTGGTGTTGTTTGATGTCCGCGAAGACGGCAGCAAGTTGCTGGCCATGGAAGACCCCGACGACGTCCGGGCATTGAACTTTTTGCAAAAACAGCTGGGTACCAACATCCGCGTTTACGTGGCCACCCGCTCAAATATTTTGGCAGCTCTGGACCAGTACCGCGGCAACATCAGCAGTGAGCTAACTGAAGTTATCGCCACCGATAGCAGTGGCTCAGACGCGCAGGCCGTGGAAGAAATCAAAGCCGAAGATTTAGCCGAAGACAGCCCGATTGCCCAAACCGTGAATCTGATTATCCAAGACGCGGTCAAGCAAGGCGCCAGCGATATCCACATTGAACCACGCGAGGATCAAGTCTTAATTCGCTACCGCGTTGACGGCCAGCTACGCGAAACCAATAAATTGCCCAAGAAACTGATGTTGTCGCTAGTCAGCCGTATTAAAATCCTCAGCAACCTAAAGATTGACGAACGCCGCGCTCCCCAAGACGGCCGCTTTAAAATCAACGTCGGCAGCGGCCAGTACGCCCTGCGCGTCAGCACATTACCTATCAGTGAGGGCGAAAAGGTGGTAATGCGTATTTTGGACGAATCTTCCAAAGCCTCGACACTGAAAGAATTGGGCTTTTGGGGCATCAGTCTGCAGCGGCTAGAACAAGCCCTGACCCGTCCACACGGCATGATTTTGTTCACTGGCCCAACCGGCAGCGGTAAAAGCACTAGCCTATTTAGCATCCTTTCCCGGCTCAACCAGCCGACGGTAAACATCAGTACTGTTGAAGATCCGATAGAATATAAAATTCCCGGTGTTAATCAAGTCCAGGTCAACCCCCTAGCCGGCATGACCTTTGCCAACGGACTGCGGGCATTGCTGCGTCAAGACCCCAATATCATCATGGTCGGTGAGATCCGCGACACCGAGACTGCCAACCTGGCTGTCCAAGCCGCCCTAACCGGCCACCTGGTTTTTAGCACCTTGCACACTAATAACGCCGCCACTTGTTTGCCGCGGCTGCTAGATATGGGCATCGAGCCGTTTTTGATCGCCAGCACTGTCCGGGCGGTCGTCGGCCAGCGCTTGGTGCGTAAAGTGGTACCTGATGGCGTCGAGTCTTTCAAACCGGATGAATCGACACTCAAAAGAGTTCAAGCAGCTTTTGACTTACCTGATGCGGCGGCCATGATGCACATTCACGAATTAGAAATGCAAGCCATAAAAGGCGGTGTTGGCGCTACGACTGCCGCCGACCCGTCGACCACCGAACAAAATATCGAACGACTGTGGCGAATGAAAAGCAGCAGCAGCCCGGCCAGTGCTTTCCACGGCCGGCTTGGCATTTACGAAGTCCTGACAATCGGTCCGGAAATCCAAAAAATGATTGTCAGCGGCAGTACCAGCGAACTACTGCAAAACCAAGCTACCAAAGAGGGCATGGTGACCATGCAGACCGATGGCCTGATAAAGTCTCTACGCGGCCAAACTACACTTGAAGAAGTAATGCGCGTCACCAGCGAGAGGTAATATGCCTGATTTTAGTTATACCGCCCTTGGTCATGACGGCCGCCAATCCAGCGGCATTTTAACTGCCGCTAGCCGCGAAGTGGCTCTAGGCATGCTGCGTTCCCAGGGCGCCAAGCCGCTGACCATAAAAGAGGCTAAATCCAAAAAAGACGGCTTCGGCCTACGCAAAAAGGTTAAGATTAAAGACCTGGTTATCTTCACCCGCGAGCTGTCGACCATGATCAGCGCCGGTGTGTCGCTGCCGCGCGGCCTCGATACACTGGCCGCTCAAACCGAAAACAAATATTTCAAAGAGGTAGTTACGGCCATTAATCACGATGTCGAAAGCGGCAGGCCTCTTGCCGATGCTATGGCTAAGTTCCCCCGCGTATTTTCTGAAGTTTATGTAAACATGGTAGGCGCTGGCGAAGCCGGCGGTATTTTGGACGACATTATGAAGCGTCTGGCCACGCAGGTCGAAAAAGATTCAGCTATCCGACACAAAATTAAATCGGCCATGGCCTACCCGATTGTCATTTTGTCTATCACGGTCATCGCTTTTTTTGGCATTATGCTGTTCGTCATCCCCAAGATCGGTAAAATCCTGCATGATCTCGGCGGGCCAAATGCCAAATTCCCCATATACACCCAAGTGCTGCTAAACCTCAGCAGCTTTTTGACCAGCCACAGCATCCTACAGGCCGTTCCTTTACTTAATAAGCTGCCGCTTATCGGCTCGTTACCAAATGCTGTTTTAATCTTGGCGCTGATGGTAGTAGGTGTTATTTATCTGCGGCGATACATCCGCACCCCCGCTGGCCAATACAAATTCCATCTCTTGTTACTACGAGTACCAGTACTAAAAACCGTGCTCATTAAAATTGCAGTGGCCCGCTTTGCCCAAACTTTTTCGTCTTTGATGAGTTCAGGAGTGACTGTTTTGGAAGCTCTCGAAGTAACTGGCAAAGCTATTGGTAACCGAGTTATCCAAAAACAATTGGTCGACGTTGCAGAAGCTGTTAAAAACGGGCAGTCACTAGGAAAACAATTGCTGAACGCCCCCTACTTCCCGCCAATAGTCGGCCAGATGATCATTGTTGGCGAAGAAACCGGTAAAATTGACGAGATTTTGGTTAAAGTGGCCGAATTTTATGAAGAAGAAGTCGACGCTGTGATTGAAAGCCTAACCAGCATCATCGAGCCAGTGATGATTGTGCTACTAGGCGGGATTGTTGGTCTGATTGCCGCCAGCGTTATGGGCCCCATCGCTGGTCTTTCCAAGAATATCGGCAACTAACCAGCGAAAATTGATCTAATCTCTAATTAACCTAACTAATGACTAAATGTCAAAAAAACCAAATTCGGTGGGTTGGGGTTTGGTATTTGTTTAGAGTAATTAGTGCACTTAGAGCAATTAGAAATTGCGGACTTGCTTAACTTCTTAAGTATTTCAGTCTTGCTGACCCTGTTACTTGGTGTGGATACTTCTTGACATCAAGTCGCTTGTGTTTATAATCAGGGGTAAGAACAAAAAATGTTCTATCGATTAATAATCAAAAAATAAGAAGGGTGGGCATTTAAAATGATCTCAATTAAAAAGGCGGCGGCCAAAGGTTTCACAATTGTTGAACTTTTGATTGTCATCGTCGTTATTGGTATTTTGGCGGCATTAGTCATTGTGACCTATAACGGTATTCAACAAAAAGCACGCGACACGGAAAGAAAGACGGACATCAACGCTCTGCACGGCCAGCTTGAGGCTTATCAGGCACAGAACGGTAGGTACCCAACACTGGTAAACGTCAATGATACTACTTTCCGTAGCACTGACATGAAGGGTCTTGACCCGGCAGCTCTGCAAGATCCTAAAGGTTCAGCCCAGACTCTAGTAGCTGCTCCAGCTAACAATGAGTACGCTTACGCTGTCACACCAGCAAACTGCGATAACGGCGCTGGCGGTGACTGTCTTCAGTACACTTTGACGGCCACGCTCGAAGGCGGTGGTACATACGTCAAACAGTCACTGAACTAGCAACAAGTAAAAAGTAAAAGCTAATCCCGGGGGCAACCTCGGGATTTTCGTTTATACTTAAACATAAGCCCACCACTTAGGTCCGAGACTATCCGCCACGGGCGGATACTTGCGAAGCACTCGGCCCTAAGTGCTGGGTAAGCATGATAATGAATAAAGTGGGTAACAAATCTGGGGGCTTCTCAATCGTTGAGTTAATCTTGTCTATAACTGTCGGCGTTTTATTTATCACTTCTCTCACTCAAATCACCAACAATTACGTCAGCCTAGGCCAAAAAAGTCGTAACGTAATACTATCTAACTCTTACGTCGAGGGGAAAGTTGAAGCCTTGCGCAATATTGGCTATAACGGCTTAGGCGTTGGCGCTACCGATCTTAGCAGTGAACTTCCAGCGCAGTTACCTACCCCCCGTAGCGCCACCATGACAGTTACCAGCCCCAGCAGCGGCCTAAAGCAAGCCGATATTTCTGTGACTTATAACGATAAAGGTAAAGCCCAAACTTACAGTTATACAACCTACATAGGAGAGCTAAGTGTCGTCCAGTAAAAAATTAAGCAAATCCCGGGGCTTTACAGTAGTAGAGTTGGTAGTTGGTATAACCATCGGTTCGGTTTTGTTTTTAGCCTTCATGGTGGCCATGACCAACTATTTTGTACTGATTACTAAAAATAATGCCGCGATTGACATGGCCGCCAACTCGCAAAATCTGTTACGAGCGACGGTTGAAGCGCTACGGGTGGGCGACGGCGTTCGTCAAACGAACACAATTGCCGACGCCAATGCGCCTAGCGGCGGCTGGAACACCAGTAACACTAGTTTTGTGATCGTAATCGCCACCCCGGCGCTCAACTCAGCTCGTAACTATATTATTGATCCCGGCACCGGTAGCCCATTCATGAATGAGCTGGTTTATTACAAAAGCGACACTAGCCTGATGGAACGCCGCTTAGCCAACTCTGGCGCCAGTGGCAACTTGCTGGTTACTTCCTGCCCGGCCAGCTCGTCTTCATCCTCTTGCCCGCCCGACAAAGTCCTGGCCGACTATGTGCAATCGATGACTTTCACACTTTATGACCAAGACAATAATTTAACTGCCGACCCAACTCTAGCCCGCTTAATTAAGATTGATCTAAGCTTGCAGAGAACTGTCTTTGGCTCAGCCGTTAGTCTAAATAACAGCATCCAAGTAACCCTAAGGAACAGGTTCTAGCATGAAATTTTTAGCAAAATTTAAACAGGAAGGCCAAATTCTAGTTTCGTTGCTGATTGTTGTACCATCGATGATCCTAATCGTGGCCGCCTATTTAAATCTAAGCACTTCTAGTTACCGGGCCAGCCGCCAGGACCAATTCCACACCATGGCTCAGCTGGCAGCTGACTCCGGTGCCGATTACGCCATCGGCCAGATTAATCAAAACAGCAATTATGCAAGCACCGCTGAGACCACCTTACACAGCGACAGCCAACTGCGGACAACTTACACTGAAACACTTACTACCAATAGCAGCTCCAGCAAAACTGTAACCTCAATTGGCAGAACCTACTGGCCGGCTGCTGCCGCTACGCCTGCTACTTCGGTAACTGTTAAGGTCGACCTGCGAGCCGTTCAGCAGGGCAATTACAGTATTATCAGCGGCGAAGGAGGCTTAATTATGGGCAATACCTCAAAAGTGGTGGCTGGCGACATTTTTATAAACGGCACCATTGGTTTGTCTAACTCGGCCCAAATTGGCCTGAGCACTAACGCCGTAAATGTTGATGTAGCCGACGAGGTCTGTCCGGTACCGCCAGATGCTACCTATCCACGTATCTGCAGCACTGGCGAAGCCGCCGAGCCTATTTCAATCAAGAATTCGGCTCACATTTACGGCACGGTTAAGGCCAACAACCAAACTACCGGTACGGCTATGACCAACCCGGGATTGACGGCTAGCTCTGGAGTTAACACCCAGGCCTTGCCTTCCTACGACCGGGCCGGCCAAAAGGCCGCAGTTAGCACCACCGTAACCGGCGCAGCGGCCTCTTGTTCTAGCGGCACAAAAACTTGGGCGGCTAACACAAAAATCACTGGTGACGTCACCATTTCCAACAGTTGCAAAGTAACGGTTGCCGGCAATATCTGGATTACCGGTAATTTAACGGTTAGCAACACCGCCCAGATGATAGCCGCCGATTCGCTAGGCACTACCAGGCCAAATATTATGGTTGACGGTGTGAACGGTGCATCTTTCAAAAACAGCTCTAACCTGGTTTCCAACGCCAGTGGCAGCGGTTTTGAAATCTACAGTTTTTGGGCTAATGCCAGCTGCTCGCCAGATTGTACTACCCTGAGCGGCACAGATCTTTATAGTTCCCGAAGTAGTGTAACTATTTCACTTGACAACTCAGCCCAAGGACCGCAGAGTATTTTTTACGCTTATTGGAGCAAGGTCCAGGTAAAAAATAGCGGCCAGCTCGGCGCTTTGGTCGGCCAGACTATAGAACTGCAAAACAGCGGCACGATAGCTTTTGGCAGCACCACCAGTAGCGGCAGTACTTATTGGGTAGCAAATGGTTATCGCCGAAGCTTTTAGGGCTCAGGGGCTGCCGGCTTTAGTTACCGGCCTCAGATGCTATACTTTTTAGATAAGGATAAGTGTAATAAGAGTGGGCGCAAATAAAACGCACAAGATGGCTAAAACTTTTGAATGGGCGGGGCTATGAATCTGAGTTCTAGACTAAGTTTCCACCGCGAGCTACCGCTATTTGGACTCGATATTGGCCATTCCAGCCTGAAAATTATGCAACTACAGCGCCAAGCCGGCAAAAAACCAAAGGTGCTGGGCTATGGCGTCAGCAACTATTATCCCCAGAGCGCCATAACCAACGGCGTGATTGTCAACTTCGAAGTCCTGGCCCATACCATGCGCGAATTATTTAGTGACCGTCTAATCGGTAATATCACTTCCAAGCGTGTGGCCTGCAGCGTCCCTACCTCTCACACCTTTAGCCGGCCAATGACCTTGCCGCCGATGGATAAACAGCAGATAGAGGAGGCTGTAAAACTGGAGGCCGAGCAATATATTCCCGTCCCGGTAGAAAATTTATACCTTGATTATGACATTTCGCGACAAGACGCCAACGGTCTCGAACTGTTAGTCGTGGCTACCCCCAGGAATATTATCGATAGCTCTATCAAATTTTTAGAGTCGGTAGGTTTTGAGCCGGTCGCCCTCGAGCCGACTATGAACGCCGCCGCCCGGCTGTTTAGCATAGCCGATCTGGCGCGCGCCGAGGCCTCACTACTGATTGACTTCGGCTCCGTGGCTATCGACATCGCCGTTTTTGACCAAAGCATGTTTGTCAACAGTACGGTTAGCGGCGGCAGCGACACGCTAACCAATTTGGTTGCTAAAAAGCTCAATATTACGCCTTCCGAAGCTTACGTCATAAAGAGCCAATACGGCCTGGGGCCAGGTACTAAAGCCGAGGTCATTTTGGAGGCCTCCCGCCCAATTTTGGAGCCAATGGTCCGTGAAGTCCGCAAGATTATGCGCTACTACGATGAGCACGCTGCCGGGCGCCACCGTAAAATCAGCCAAATTATTACTACCGGCGGTGGCGCTAATATGCGCGGCCTCAACGAATATCTGGCCCGCGAACTAGGTGTGCCTACCCGGCGGTTAGACCCCTGGCCGAATATCAATTTTGGTGAGCTGGCACCGCCTACCGATCTGGCTAGCTCGATGTATATAACCGTGGCCGGCGAGGCTATTTTAAGCTCACAGGAGATATTTGCGTGATTAATCTCTTGCCATCGGATTACGGCGCCAGCCTGCGCTTTGCGCACCTTAATTCGATTATGAGGCGTTGGTTGGTGGTTTCTCTCTTAGCCGGCGCTGGCTTGGTTCTAATTATGGTAGTCGGTTGGGTTTATATTAACCAGCAAAATAAAAACTTAACCCGCAACATAGATTCGGTCAACCAACAATTGCAGGCTGAGGATCTGGCTGGTACCCAGAAAAAAGCTAAAGACATCACTAGTAACATTAAGATTATTAATCAGGTGCTATCACGCGAGATCCGTTTTTCGGAGCTTATCAGCCACATCGGCACGGTTATGCCGCCGGGCACTGTCCTTTCGGGCTTGACCCTCAGCAAAGTTGATGGCGGGCTGGACCTTTCGGCTACTGCCCGTGACTATACATCGGCCACCCAGATCGCCGTTAATTTAAGCGACCCAAAAAACCAGATTTTTGACAAGCTCGACATCGTTAATATTAATTGTTCGTCAACTTCTGGCAATGCTTACCCTTGTAGCGCGACTTTTCGAGCCTTGTTTAGCAAGGCCACCCAGAGCCAGTTCTTAAACGTGCCGGGGGCTAAGCCATGAGCCCCAAGCGCTTGCGGCTTATTTTGCTCGGCGCACTGGCTGGTTCCACCATCTTGTTCTTTGTCGTAGCGGCCGTTGGCCTGAATGTTCTAGGCGCTGAAAGCCAGAAGCTGGTTGATCTCAAGCAGCAGAGTAAAACGGCGGACGCAGCGGCGGCTGGTTTGGCGGTGTCCAAAAAGCAAGTTGAACAATATGCTTACTTCAATGATATAGCCAAGACGGTCCTGCCCGGCGATAAAGACCAGGCCCAATCCGTACTGGATATTTTCAGCCTAGCCGACCAATCCGGCATCGCTATCGCCAGTGTCACTTTTCCAGCCAGCAGCCTGGGCAACAAAACAACCCCGGCCGCCGGCAGCAGCAACAATGCCGCCACAGCACCGACGGCCAGCGCCATATCGCAGGCCAAAGCGGTACAGGGCATACCAGGTTTGTATTCTTTGGAGCTGACTATTTCTCCCCAAAGTGGAACGGGCGTGCCAGACACCAAACGGGTAACTTATTTTAAATTTCTGGATTTTTTGAGCCGTATTGAACACGACCGGCGCACGGCTCAAATCACCCAAGTCAACATCCAGCCCCAGAGCAGCGACGCTGGCCCCAGCCAATTCATTAATTTCACGATGACGATTAATATTTTTATGAAGCCATGAGTAAAAATCTAAACATTGACATAAAAAGTCTGCGAGCCAAGTTTAAAAAGCTGTTGCCGGTTCTATATAAGCACGCTTCGTTTATTATCGTCTTGGCAGTTTTAATAGTTTATCTGTTTGTTGTCTGGCGAATCAGCCAATTGGCCGGGGCCGAACCGCCGGCCGGAACTGACGCCCTCACCACCTCGGCCGCCCCCAAGGTCGACAAAAACGCTATCGATCAGATCCAAGCATTAGAACAAAGCAACACCGAGATTCACAGCCTATTTGATTCAGCCAGAAAAAACCCCTTCAGCGAATAATCGCTCGCCTCCGTCTTTTTCCGGACGCTTCGCTCACTTGATGCAGCTAATAGTAAAACCAGTCTTTGCCTCCGGAACTCCTCGTAATTCACCCACCGGATAAATTACTCGTCAGACAGCCGGAGGAAGCCAAGCCTAGACTGTTTTACTACATCTGCTTCATGTTCGCTACGCATGCCCGGAAAAATCCGGGGCTCGCTCAACAGAAATATAAAAATACTTAACTTGTTAAGTATTTTGGCCTTCGGGTCCGGGCATCAGTAAAAACAGATGGATTTGGTAAGCGGCTGACGAGTCCAGCCGAAACTCAATCCCGAGCCTCTTATGGAAATAGCGAGGGATCGCTTGCGTTGTTTCGGCGCGGCAGCCGTCGTTTAGGCAAATCCAATCTGCTTTTTAACTGCGTCCGGGAGTTTTGCGCTACTTTGGCGACCCAAAGTAGCTAAGTTAAGCCCATATCGTGCAGGTGCTGGGCTAGCTCGGCCTCGTATTCTTCCTCCAGGCTACGGGCATAGCGCTGGCGGGCTTCAATAATTTGGTCCGCATATTTAGCCGGGTTTGGACAGTAAGGAAAAATGAAGTTATCCAGCGTACCGGCAGTCTGGACGATGATTGTGCCGTAATTGAGTATGGTTGATAAGATACCGCGCTCCTCGGCAGTCACGTCCTCAACGTTTGACATGCTAAGCCGCGAGATTTTACGGATGAACAAGCTTTTTTGCAAGATTTGCACCAGGCTACGGTCAGTTACTAGCAGGCGGCTTTGGCGGTAGACATAAGTTGCCACGAAAAGGAAGAAAATTAGCACAGCCAAACCAAGAATAATTACGCCAACTAATATTTTATAGGCTTGATCAGACAGCCCGTTGAAAAAATCCGGCGCAATTGCCAAGAATAAGCCAAAAACTACCAACAGTCCAACCAGCGCTTCAATATAAATGCCGATAATGCCAATAGGGTGTTTTCTGACAATCACAACTAGCCGTTCACCGGGTTCCAGCAAGTCTTCACTGCCTTTAAGTCCAGATGGCTGGGTCATGTTAATCGGCGGCATTACCGAGGCCGGCAGGTGGTCGGGCGGCTGGTGCGGCGGCTCGGGGGCTTGACTTTCCGGTGGCATGATTTAATTATAACAGTTTTGGCTGGGCTTTTTTCGTGGGCTGTTTGCCTAAGTGTTCCCAAGCCCGCAAGGTAACTTTACGGCCGCGTGGTGTGCGCTCCAGCAAGCCGATTTGCATCAGGTAGGGTTCGTAAAAATCCTCGATCGTACCGCGCTCTTCACTTGTCAGCGCGGCCAGGGTTTCAACACCGACCGGTCCGCCGTCGTGGTGTTCAATGATAACACTTAGCAAATGCCTATCGGCTGGATCAAGTCCAAGTTTGTCGATTTCAAGTAGGTCCAAGGCTTTGTGGGCCAGCGGCTCGTCAATGATGCCGTCGCCGTTTATGTCGGCGTAGTCGCGAACGCGTCTTAGCAGGCGATTGGCAATCCGTGGTGTCAGCCGTGCTCGCTCGGCCAAAAGCTTTCCGGCTGGCACGTCAATCGGCACGTTCAAAATCTTGGCCGAGCGATGCAGGATTTTAGCAATTTCGCCTGGCGTATAAAATTCCAGTCGGTGGGTCATGCCAAAACGGTCGCGTAGCGGCGCGCCCAAGGCGCCGGCCCGCGTGGTGGCGCCGATAATCGTGAATTTCGGCAAATCTAGCCGCAGACTGCGGGCGCTTGGACCTTTGCCAAGCATAATATCCAGCTTAAAGTCTTCCATGGCGCTGTACAGTACTTCCTCGACTGTGCGGTTGAGGTGGTGGATTTCATCAATGAATAAAATGTCGCCGTCTTGCAGATTGGTTAGCAAACTGGCTAGGTCACCAGCCCGCTCTATCGCTGGGCCGGAAGTTATGCGAATTTGGGCACCCATTTCATTGGCGATAACCGTCGCCATAGTGGTTTTACCGAGGCCCGGCGGCCCATAAAGCAGCACGTGGTCAACCGGCTCACCGCGCTTTTTAGCGGCACTGATCGCTAGTTGCAAATTTTTTTTGAGACGTTCTTGCCCTACATAGCTTTTAAAATCCCGTGGTCGCAGGGTTTGTTCTAATTCTTGCTCGTCAGCATCAACATCATCTGGCGGTGTGGTGTTGACAATTCTCTCAATCGCCATACTAACATTCTAACACTCGTGGGTGTGCGTCGATTAGTAGAGGGCGGCGTCGGGGGGCATGATCGATCCGTCAAGAAGTTTAATAACCTCATCGGCTTCAACGGTTTCTTTTTCTAGAAGGGCATTTTTTAGAACATCTAGTCTAGGCAAGTTAACTTTCAACACAGCTCGGGCGCGTTGGCCGGCTTCGGTAATCAAGTGCTCGACCTCGTCGTCAATCAGTTTGGCTGTTTCGTCGGAATATTGGCGCTCGTGCATCATTTTTTCGAACATCATACCATCGTCGGTATGAAAGACTTGATCTCGCAGGCCTTTGCCCATACCTTGGTTGACTATCATATCGCGGGCTAGCTCGGCAGCTTTTTGTAAATCCGAACCGGCACCGGTTGTAACGCGGTCGGGCCCATATATTAGCTCCTCGGCCACCCGGCCGCCGAGCATGCGGGCTAGTACATCCTTAAATTCAATAATGCTGTGGTAGCTTTTGTCATCGGGCGGAATGAACCAAGTCACACCGCCGGTCGCACCACGGGGGATAATGGTCACCTTGTGCACCATGTCGCTATCTGGCAAAACGTGGCCAACTACGGCGTGTCCGGCTTCGTGATAAGCCGTCAGCTCTTTTTCTTTGTCGCTCATTATCTTACTCTTGCGCTCCGGGCCAAGGGCGACTTTTTCAAAGGCTTGAACTACGTCTTCGTTTTCAATTACTTTGCGGTTATTGCGGGCGGCTAAGATGGCGGCTTCGTTAGTGATGTTAGCCAGGTCCGCGCCGGATGAACCGGCCGTTTTAGCCGCCAGGGTGTCAAGGTTGACGTCCTTGCTGACTGGCTTTTCCTTGAAGTGGGTTTCCAGGATTAATTTCCGGTCGCGGCGGTCAGGCAGGTCAATGTTTACCCGGCGGTCAAAACGGCCCGGGCGAAGTAGCGCCGGATCCAATACGTCACTGCGGTTAGTTGCTGCCAGGACGATAACATTTACACCCTGTTCAAAGCCGTCCATCTCGACCAGGATTTGATTAAGGGTCTGTTCGCGCTCGTCGTGGCCGCCACCCATGCCGGATCCCCGGCGGCGGCCAACAGCGTCTATCTCATCTATGAAAATAATACACGGGGCGTTTTTCTTAGCCTTAGTAAACAGATCGCGTACCCGGCTAGCACCGACACCGACAAACATCTCCACGAATTCCGAGCCGCTGATACTAAAGAACGGGGCATTAGCCTCGCCGGCCACAGCCCGTGCTAAAAGAGTCTTACCGGTCCCCGGTGGCCCAATCAGCAGAACACCTTTAGGGATTTTAGCCCCTACCCCTTCAAATTTCTTGGGATATTTCAAAAATTCCACAACTTCTTGGAGGTCTTGTTTAGATTCGTCATTCCCGGCCACATCGGCAAAGGTAATTTTATCTTTTTCATTGCCATAAAGCCTAGCCCGGCTTTTGCCAAAGGACAGGGCCTGGTTGCCTTGGCCTTGGGCACTGCGGAACATAAAAATCAAAATCGCGGCTATAACTACTACCGGCAAAATATTAATGGCCAGTTGCATCCAAAAGTTTCCGCCGCTAGCACTTGGTTTATTAACAATTTCTACTTTCCCCTGCTGCAGGCCCTGTTGGTAAATTGTAGAACTCTCTTCCTTGAAGGACTTTTCGGTCGGTTTGGCTTCACCTTGAGGGGTGACATCCAGCTCGTTACCCTTAATAGTAATCTTAGCTATTTTGCCGGAATTGGCATCACTGACTACCTGGGAAAAGGGCACCTCTTTTAGGTGGCTGGGCTGGTTAAAGGCGGCATAAATTACTATGCCAAATAATATAAGAAGGGCCGCGAAGCCGAAGTTCTTAAACCGGCCACCTTTCTCACTACCACCCCCGCCGCTTAGGCGGAATTGCTTTTTACCGTCCATATCCAGCTATTATAGCACCCCTAGACGACCCCTGAATGTCTAAACTAGATCGGCCGATCGGGCGGTCAATTTCAGTTTTCGGCCGTTCATAATGTCGTGTTTAGAGCCTGGTTGGCCTGTTCTGATAACTATTGATAGGCGTTTGATAGTCTTTTTGTCAAAATCTCTAAGCCGATTCTGACGCAGCCAACTAATCAACAGTTCCTCGCCCACTTGAGCTGGGAGCATTGTATAAGCTTGTCTATCTAGACAGTTTGCCTGATGTAAGTGAGATAAAGTCGCAATTTCATCATCGATTATTTTGTTTATTTTTGCGACTTTATCGAGATTATCTATAATTTCGACTTTTTTCTTACCTGTTAAACCGGGTGTAATGTGTCGCCTAATATAATTTCGTAAATATTTTGGATCCCTGTTGGTCGTGTCTTCCCGCCACTGGACTTTATTTTTTTTGGCATAAGCCAGGATTTCCTTTTTTGGAATCTGAAGCAATGGCCGGTAAACTTTGCTGTGTCTGATAGAACTCAAGCCGGTGCGGCCGGTGCCTCGCAAAATGTTCAAAAAAGCTGTTTCAATTAGATCATCTTGGTGGTGGGCTGTAATAATGCCCATGGCCTGGGTTTTTTTAGATACCGATTCTAAAAATCCGTAACGGGTATCCCTGGCATCTTCTTCGCTCGCCAACGTACCCAGTTTTCCATAACCGACTTCTAGGGGCAGGTTATATTCTTGAGCCGCCCTAGCGACTAATTGTTCGTCTTCGGCCGCATCGGCCCGAACACCGTGGTTAAAATGGGCGACAATTACGTTAACGCCTGCCTTTTGGGCCAATAAATCCAGCAAAGTCATGGAGTCGACGCCACCAGAAACTGCCAATACATATTTACCTCGAGGAATATTAACTATCATCGCTTATAATCTTATCAGGAATGAAAAAGCTTTATTTTGTACGCCATGGCCAGAGTGAAATGAATCTAGCGGGCCGTTTTGCTGGTACGCTTAACACTCTATTGACGCCTGAGGGTAAGAAGCAAGCCAAAATTGCCGGCAAAAAGGCTAAAAAATTAAATATTGACCTCATAATCAGTTCACCGCTTTCGAGAGCTCACGAAACTGCCAAAATAATTGCCAAGGAGATTAATTATCCAGAAGGAAAAATTGAATTGAATCCACTGCTCGCAGAAAGGAACTATGGAGTAATGGAGGGTCAATTATTTTCTCCCGACATCGATATGGATGGAGTTGCTGATATTGAGGCTACAGACAATTTACTTACCCGAGCGAGTGAAGCAGTAGCTTCCTTACAACAGATAGAGGCTGACAGTGTACTTGTGGTCAGCCACGGTTCGATTGGACGAGCTATACGACACCATTTGTTAGAAGATTTTCCATACAGAGGTGTGGAGCGGCTTCCAAATGCTGAAATTGTGCGGTGGATTTAGCTTTTGGCGTGGATTTCCTGGCGCAGCTTATGCTTTTTATATTCAATAGCCGTCAAATAAATAATCACGAGGTCGAAAACAGTTAGCAGCAGCATGCTCAGTGAAAATTTAACCGCCATCCGGTAGGTCTGATAGACCACAAATGCCGCTGTTACCCCAATCAGCGCCCTGTATGCCCATAGATGGTTGCGTAAGACTTCGACTACTAGAACCAGCTTAACGACTCCGTGTGACAGTAAGTAGGCCGCACCAAAGATCAGTGAGGCGCCGGTCAGCTCGTGGGCTGTCTTTAAGATATGTGCGGCAATAAAATCATTAGGGTCAGTCGAGAGTTCACCCTGGGTAAACCACCGCGCCAGGTGATTAAGCTGCTCCGGACTGATAATTAGCAGCATGATTCCGCCCAGTGTTTCGAGCAGACCATCGAAGCCCTTAAAAAATAGGCCAACCTTAAATGCGCGGTCCGTGAGATTGGACTGAGGGGTTGTTTCAACCTTTTCCATCATCCTAATTTTAACCTACAATATAAAAACAGGTGAAGGGTCTGTTTTGTTGGGCTATAGTAAGTACGAGATTCAACAAACTAACAGAAGGAATGCATGCTAGATACCGTACACAGTTCAATTATCCAAGCGGGCAAAAAACTCGGTCTAACTGACGATGCTATAAACGAACTTATAAAGATTGATAAAGAGCATTTGTTTAAAATTAATCTAGGTAACGACAAAGCTTTCAATGCCTACCGCGTCCAACACAGTAATAAACTCGGTCCGTACAAAGGTGGCATTCGCTTCCACCCGGAAGTCGATCTTGACGAAGTAAGGGCGCTGGCGACTCTGATGAGCTTTAAGGCAGCGGCCGTTGGGTTGCCGCTGGGCGGTGCCAAGGGCGGTATAAGTGCTGATCCCAAAGATTTAAATAAAGCCGAGCTGGAGGAATTGAGCCGTAAATACGCCCGCGAACTTCAGCCGCACATCGGCCCAGATAAAGACGTGCCCGCGCCAGATGTTAACACCAACCCGGAAATTATTGACTGGATGGTAGACGAATATCGGAAACTAACCGGTGATATAACTAAAGCCAGCTTTACTGGCAAGAGCGTCGGCAATGGTGGCAGCTTGGGTCGCGATGCGGCCACCGGCCGCGGCGGCATGTTGGCTTTTGCACAGCTACTAAAACATACGGGCCAGGCCGACAAGCAGCTAACCTACGCTATCCAGGGCTTTGGGAACGTTGGTTCGTTCTTTAGTGTGCTTGCTGCGAAGCAGCAGCCAAAATGGAAGCTAGTCGCTGCCAGTGATTCCCAGGCCGCCGTGTATTCATCTACTGGTCTAAACGCTGCCGTGCTGGATAGCTACAAGCGGAAACGTGGTCGTTTTTCTGACTTTAAAAAGAGGGGCGTGCAAGTTATCACTAATAACGAACTGTTGGCGCTAGATGTTGATGTTTTGGTACTGGCAGCGCTCGGTGACGCGCTTAACAAAAGCAACGTAGTTAATATAAAAGCTAAATACATTGTGGAGCTGGCTAACGGCCCTACTAGCGAAGCAGCTTTTGATTATCTCACTAAAAAAGGTACGGTTATACTGCCGGATATCGTGGCCAATGCCGGCGGCGTGATTGTTAGCTACTTGGAGATGCTTCAAAATAAAGCCGGTGAGCACTGGCCGGAAGAAAAAGTTAATAACGAGCTCGAGAGATATATGGTCAAAGCCGCAGATGCCCTTTATAAAACGACAAGCGAGAAAAATGTATCGCTCAAAGAAGCTGCTTTCATCAACGCCATCAAAAACCTAACTAAATAAGTTGATACCAGTCTTGACTAACCAATCAGCAAAATCCCGCCCATGTCAGATTTTGCCCGTTTTACGCGGAGCTGCGTAAAACGGAAAAGGAACAACAATACAAGACCCCACTAATTTTTGGCTACTTGATCGCCAAAAATTTTAGCGGGGTTGATATTAGTTGCGACGTGGTACCAGGGGCGAGATTTGAACTCGCGACCTCAGGCTTATGAGTCCTGCGCTCTAACCAACTGAGCTACCCTGGCGTATTGACAGGGGTATTATATCAGATTTAATCTGTTATTCAGCCGTAGATACTAGATCTGGAGGAGTTCTGGTTCGGAAACTTCGGGCTCGGCGAGTAGTTGGTCTATCTCGTCCATATCTTCGGCTGGAACCAATAGATAGGCTAAATCGGTTGACATTGTTTGCACCTTTTTTTGTTTTTTATTTGCGTGTACTGCCCTAATCATAATCGTTTTTCCACCCTAGTCAAGAGTTTTATTGTGTTTTTACAGCTAATATGCTTAACTACCGGGGTTAGGATCTTATCTGTTCTTGGTGACTTAGAATGTTCGGCTCTAGCGCCTAAAGTTCGAAAGCCAGACTGTAAGGGGTCGTTCCTAAGTAACTAAGTAAGAAAGACAATTTAAATGTACAAACTATTTGTAGGTGGGTTGCCGTTCACCACCACCGACGAAGAGCTCAAAGAGCTTTTTGCCGCTCATGGCGCTGTAGCTTCAGCTACCGTTGTTAAAGACCGCGATAGCGGCCGCAGCAAGGGCTTTGGTTTCGTCGAATTCGAAAGCGACGAAGAAGGCAAAGCCGCTGAAAAGGCGCTTAATGGTTCTGACGTTGGCGGACGCAATATTTCCGTCGCCGAAGCTCGTCCTAAAGAAGACAAGCCTCGTACCAACAGCTGGTAAATTTTAACCCAGCAACGTAGAAAAAATCCCCATTATCGGGGATTTTTTCAATTCATAGTAGATTGACAAATGGCACTTAACAGATTAGAATAACGTGTCGATGTGGTTTGGTAACGCGGGGTGGAGCAGTAGTAGCTCGCGTGGCTCATAACCACGAGGTCGCAGGTGCAAATCCTGCCCCCGCTACCATGTCGATGTATGAACTTTAGCCTTGGGGCTAAAGTTTTTTATTAATCTCGGGCCACTTTGCGGCCTAGTAAAAAATCGCGCCAGGCCTGAAAGTTTTTAGCGTATCGCGAACGATCATCGGCTGTGTTTTTGGAAAAGCTCTGCGAACTTAGCTTTTGATCAACGTATTTCATGGCCACATCTTTGGGGACCAGCAAAACTTTTTCGCCGGGGGCCGCTAAGCCAAAGTCTTGTCTGGCTGCCAGTTCTAAGTATTGATTGGTCTGGTAATACTGATTCTGCAACGCGGTATTATCATTTTGGAGTTTTAATACCTCATTTTGCTGCTTTAGGGTCGAGATTTGTTTTTGCAGCTCGTAGTTTGTCTGCAGCGTTTTTACCCCGCTCCAGGTAATGGCCAAAACAATAACCGCAAAAATATACAACCCGATGTTGCGCACATCGGTAAATTGCTGCCGTTTTTTTGATTTCCAAAAGTTTTTTATCTGTTGTAGCACGGCTTCATTATAACTTATACTGGGGCGAGCGGGGGAGTAGCTCAGTGGTTAGAGCAGTCGGCTCATAACCGATTGGTCGAAGGTTCAATTCCTTCCTCCCCCACCATAATTACAGCAGAGGTACGAAGACGAAACCCGGGTGTTTTTTGATATCCAAATCCGTGGCTGATTTTTTAGTGATTTCCAGAATATCGTTTTGAACCGGAACCACCATTTTACCTCCCGCCTTCAGCTGGTTAACCAGCTCCTCCGGCAGCTCATCAGCCGACGCGCTAACCAAAATCCGGTCAAACGGTGCTTCCGCGGGCAGGCCAAACTTTTCGCCGGCCGTAAAAAACCGGACATTTTTAATCCCGGCCCGCTCGGCATTTTGCCGCCCAAATTCCACTAGTTCCGGTACGCGCTCCACTGCATAAACCCGGCCTTTGGGGTCGACCAAATACGCCAGCAAGGCCGTGGTCCAGCCCGAACCCGACCCAACATCTAAAACCCGGTCGCCGGGCTGCACATCCAGCCATTCCAACATTTTCCGCACAGTGTATGGCTGGCTATTAGTTTGCCCGTGACCAATCGGCAGGGCATTATCAATACTAGCCGCATATTTCATGCCATCTGGCAAAAAATTCGCCCGGTCTACGGCCTCAAACGCTTCGTCAATTCTATTGCCCATTGCTTTCTCCTAAGCCTCAGGGTATCACTCACATAGAAATCTTCAGTTATTATCTTTACAAAGTGTTGTTATAACAAAGTTATAACAACTGTAGTGCTTCATCTGTTGAAGTCGTTGACATAAGTTTCGTACGGAGTTCTGACGCGCCGTCAAAACCATTGATATAAACCTTGGCGAATTTTTTTAATGTTTCAAACTTGTACTCGCCCCTCTTCCAAGTTTTAGAGAAGAGCTCGATATGCTTTTTAAATAGTTCGGTCTTCTGCTCTTTACTCCAGTCTCCCCACGGACTTTTCTGCGCAAACACAAATGGGTCCTGGAAGATGCCGCGGCCAATCATAACACCGTCGAGTTTATATTTTTTGGCTATTTTCTCAGCCTGTTGGCGGCTCATAACGTCGCCGTTACCAACAATTAAGGTAGCAGGCCTGCCTGACGGCAGGCAGGGCACTAGGGAGTCGCGCATTTGACGAGCATTACCAATTAGCTCCCAATCAGCCGGAATTTTGGAGAGTTGTTTGGCCGTCCGACCGTGAATACTTAACAAGTCAAGCTTTTTTGAAAGTAAGAACTCTAGCCAACTCATGTCTGTTGTAGAAAAACCAACACGGGTTTTAATGCTAATAGGGAACCGCTCTCGCCGCCTGCCCGCCGGCAGGCAGGCTTCCCTGACAGCATCAATAATTTCACCAGCCAGTTCCCTATTATTTATCAGCGCTGCGCAGGCGCCGTTTTTTATGACCGTTTTGACAGGACAACCCATGTTAATGTCTACCCCGTCAAAGCCCATATCAATTACTTCTTTAGTGGTTTTATAAAAATTTTCCGGTTTTAAGCCCCACAATTGTGCAAAGATTGGTTTTTCTTTAGGGGTGAACTGCAATTTTTTAATCAGCTTTTCCCTGCCCGGACTTTGCAGACCATCGACATTGACAAACTCGGTGAAAAATAAATCTGGCGCCGCGAGGTCAGTTATGATCTGACGAAAGACCGTGTCCGTCACATCATCCATCGGCGCCAATATAAATATCGGCTTTGGCAGATTATCTAAAAACGTCACGCTACTAGCTTAACTTATAATTCGCCGCGAAGTTCTCTGACTACG
Organism: Candidatus Saccharibacteria bacterium UBA6824; assembly: GCA_002452155.1. GTDB lineage: Bacteria > Patescibacteriota > Saccharimonadia > Saccharimonadales > UBA10212 > UBA6824. The sequence continues at coordinate 46,809 of DKEK01000004.1, forward strand.
TGGGGTGGCGCTTGATCGGCCGTCATCTTGCCCCGTGGGCTTAAATGCCGCCTATCCTTTTTAGGCCGAGGCTTAGATAGATTAGCGTTTTTTAGGATTGATTTGACTTCGGACCGCTCAATATCAGCTCCAGCAAGCATGGTTTGCCCGACTTTTTGTCGAGTACCCGCAGAACTTGTCTGAGCTTGATTATCAATTCGCTCCCATTCTCGTTCATCGTCGATGGCCTGAGCCTTTAGCTTGCGCTCAACATCTACCGGAGGGTGAAAGGTCGTTGGCCCAGGAGACGTCGGTGGGATTTCGATTGGTAGATTAGCCAGCAAACTATCCTGCTGATAGACTGGTGCGTTATCGAGTTCGGGAGACCGTTTTGTGGACATAATCTTATACTAACATAAAAGCTTATGTTTAGCAACCTCCTAGACTGTTTTTAGTGCTTGCTTGATGCGTTCGGCGGCTGGTAGTTTTATATCGACTTTTTTCAGCGCTTCGGCCGCGTCAGCAACAGAGTAGCCTAGTGCAACCAGTCCCTGTAGAGCTTCGTCGCTGGGGTCAGCCGTGGTGGTTAGGAACTGCGTAGCGTCTTCGCTGGCCGCCAGGCCGACCTTATCTTTCAAGTCCACGACTACCCGCTCGGCGGCCTTTTTACCCACGCCCTTAGCCTGTGAAATAAATTTTATATCGCCGCTAGCAATCGCCTGGCGGACATGTGACAACGAAGCAACACTCAAAATAGCCAAAGCCATTTTGGGGCCAATGCCTTTTACGCTCAGTAGCTGCTCAAATAGGCGTTTGGCCTCGATCCCTCGAAAACCGAACAGGTCATGGGCGTTTTCGCGGATGCTTTCATAAATATAAAGCTTGGCGCTCTGCCCCGAATGTAGGGCACCAAAGTCTTCAAATGGCACCAAAACCCCATAACCAACACCGCCGCAGTTAATGACCACCGTATCGCCAACTTTTTCGGAGACTTTACCCTCCAAGACCGCAATCATAGCCCAATTATGACATCTTTGGCTTGTGCCTAAAAGTTCCGTAGCGCTGCACTACCCCCAAATTCAGACATATGTTGGAATTTGGGGATGATTACAGCTTTAGGTTTGGTGCTGATAGGTCATAGAGTGGCAGATGGCGCAGGCCAAAGCGTCGGCGCAATCATCGGGCTGGGGAACATCTTTTAAGCCTAAAATTACGCGCACCATTTCCTGCATTTGTTTTTTTTCAGCCCTGCCATAGCCCGTCAATGCTTGTTTTATTTGCAGCGGCGTATATTCGGCAATTACTAGGCCGGCTTGCTTGCCAGCCACGATAGCTACGCCACGAGCTTGCGCCACGGTCATGGCGGTCGTTACATTTTGGGCGAAAAATAATTTCTCGACCGCCATTTCGACAGGACTGCTGGTGGCGATTATATCTGTCAGTTCCTCAAAGATTGTCTGCAAACGTTCGGCATCTCCCTCCTTGACTGGTGTGCGGATTACGCCCCCATCAACTAGTGTGGCCTTGCCATTTTTGTCGACCTCGATAATTCCAAATCCTAGAATTCCTGTTCCCGGATCAATCCCTATTATTCTCATCTAGACTTCTACGCCGTCGGCGATATCGAAGTTAGTGTGGGTAGAAACTACATCGTCTAAGTCTTCAAGGGCGTCCATGAGGTTGACGGTTTTGCGGGCGATTTCGCGGTCACTAATTTCTAAGGTGTTGTTTGGCACATAAGTTAGCTCGGCCTCGACTACTTCGAGTCCAGCTGATTTGAGCGCTTCGCGTACTTTTGCTAATTCGTTAGGCACGGTATAGACAACTGTTTCGCCGGTTTCTAGTTCCGGAATTACATCCTCAGCACCAGCCTCTATGGCCTGAAGTTGCAGGTCATCACCAGTTCCCTTTGCCCGGATCATGCCTTTACGACTAAATTGGAAAGCTACGCTATTGGGCTCGGCCATACTGCCGCCGTTTTTAGAAAATGCCGTCCGTACTTCCGGATAGGTACGGTTTTTGTTGTCCGTAGCGACTTCTACCAAGATGGCCACGCCACCGGGACCGTAGCCTTCATACATGATTTCTTCCAGCTGGGCGGCTGATTTGTCGGCCGAGCGGGCGATGGAGCGTTCGATATTAGCGGTCGGCATATTGGCGGCTTTGGCTTTTTCTACCGCCATAGCCAGCGAAGAATTGGTCGCAGGGTCGGTACCGGCGCGGGCGGCAATAGCAATTTGATTGCCCAATTTAGTAAAGAGAGCGCCGCGCTTGGCGTCGTTGGCGCCCTTTTGACGTTTGATTGTCGCCCATTTGGAATGTCCAGACATATTTAGCTACACTGCTTTCTCATCTGTTATTATAGCATTTTTTTGTTTACCGAGCTGTTTGTGAGCGGCAGCGAAGACTAGCAAAACTAGTCCGTAGAAATAAAGCATGCTTGGTATGCTAATGGATCTACGCAAAAAGATTGACGGGATGGCGGCAAATAGACGGACGATGTCTAGGATGTAAGTCAAAAGTAGGTTCGCCGGCCACGCCAACCAGCCCGCCATGGCGGGCATCAGCATGCCAGCAGCAGCCGCCACAGCCGACAGTAACATAGCGAATGGGATTAGTGGTACTACCAGCACATTTGTGATTAGTCCGACCAACGATAATTGGCCGAACATGGCCATGATAAGCGGCAGGGTCATAATCTCGGCCGCTAAAGTCTCCATAGCCACGCCAACTATTATCTTTGGCGGTCGCCTAAACAATTTAGCAGCGACGACTGGCGAAATTATGAGCACGCCAAAAAAGGCTAGGAATGACAAGTACCAGCCCGGGTCGCCCCAGATATAAAACGGATTGAACAGCGCCGTCAGCGCGGCCGTGAAAGCCAAGATTAAAACCGGCCGGATTTTGCGGCCGTAAAACCAGGCCCATAGACTCAAGGTAGAAACGATTGCTGCCCGCACGATGCTGGCGCTAAAGCCGGTCATCAAAATGAAAAAACCAATCAAAGCTAGCGACAACACCAATTTCTGGTATTTAGAACGCAGTTTTAGTTTGGCCGATGCCCGGACCAAAATCGTCAGGTTATAGCCAGAGACAGCCACGATATGTAGCAACCCGACCATCGTTAATTGATTGATAATATCTTTGGACAGCGTGCTGCGCTGACCAACCAGCAGACCCATGCCAAAACTGGCGTTTGGTTCTGGCAGAGCCGATTGCATGCCGGCGCTAAAGCGCCGGGTGAAGCGATTAATCCAGCTATTATCCAAGCCCGTGCGTTTCAGCTGGGCGTAGGAGACGCGGGCTTGATTGGCGCCACGTGTCGGATAAAGCTTACCGTTAATTTGCACCTTATCGCCGCGGTAAATCATGGCCTCGCCAAAACCGCTGACCTTAAAACTGCCGGCTAGCGGCCTGCGGCTCGGTTGCAGCTGCGCATGGCTGGCTGTGAATTCCAACTGAGAGGCTTGGGCATAAACGGCGTCGCTTGTAGCTGTGGCTTCGATCGTCACCTTCTGACCGGTCAGACTTTTTAGCTCGTCAAGTCTTTGCATATAAGCACCGCCGCGCCATAGGCCCAGTCCTGTGCCCAGCAAAACGATTAGCGCAGCAGCCGTCAGATTTTTATGTTTGAGAAGTAGGAGGGCCGGAGAAGATATTAACCACCAAAGATGTGGCTGCAGTTGAAATTTACGGGCCAGCCCCAGACCGGCCAAAATAGCCAGGCAAAATAAGGTTATCAAAGTAGTACGCCGCAGCCGTCTCATCTTGGGACAATAATGTCATAGGCTGCGCCAAAAATTAACTGCTTACGTTTGACTTTTCAGGTAAAAAACAGATAATGTAAGGTGTTAATTCGCCCGTTTTACGGGCCCATAGCTCAGTTGGTCAGAGCAGCGGCCTTTTAAGCCGCGTGTCGTGGGTTCGAATCCCACTGGGCCCTCCAATCAAAAAGTCCAGTCTTGTGCTGGGCTTTTTGATTGGCTGTTCTTGAGGGGTGCGGTTCCACGACGCAGATTTTCTGAAAGAAAATATGTTAGTCGTGGGTTCGGTCATCAAGCTTCACGCGCAGGAGTTTACTCCGAGCATGAGGCGCAGATGTGCGCTCACCCCACTGGGCCCTCCAATACGCTCATGCTTATAACAGAGGCAAATTACCTCTGTTATTGTTATAGTTAACATATGCCAAATATATCACCAGGTTCGCATGAGTTAAATCAACTCTTCCATGTTTACTCACCAACAGAGTTGGTTGAGGTTGAACGTAATGATGCCGCTTATGCGAATGACGTGTACAACCTGACAGATACCGCAGGCCAAGAATTTGTCATGAGAATTCTTAAAATTCAGGACCCGAAGACGGTTAACCTCGAAGCACGAATGCAGACTATGTTGAGCGCAATAGGCATAAGAACGCCACAGTACCTAGCCTTCGGAGAAAACAACTTTGTGGGCGAAGAAGGCGGACATCACTTTACGCTTAGTAAGCGAATCGAGGGCAGGACCCCAACTGACGTTACGCCAGAATTAGTTACTGACTTTGGTGCTACTCTTGCACGTATCCACAACTGCTTACAGGGCCTAGTAGTACCACCCAATAAAATGCAGTGGTTTGACCCTAAGATTGCCCAACAAGATCTAGATACGTACAATGGACCCCTAAAAGCAAAACTTACGACATTAGTCGATAAAGGTAAGGAGCTACTAAGCCTAGGGCTTCCCGAAGCTGTCATACATGGCGACTTATGGCTCAGCAATACATTTGCTGAAGGTAATAAAGTTACTGCAGTTTTTGATTTTGAAACTGCCCAGAATACCGCCAGAATCATTGACCTTGCTAGAACATATACTTCCATGAGAAGGGAGACGAGTATTCCTGCCCAGCAAATCATTGACCTTTTAATAAGTGGCTACGACTCAGTAGCTTCTGAATCATTAACGCAAGCCGAGAGTGACAACTTTAGACTAGCAATAGCATACGTTGCTGGCGTAGTAGCTGCGTGGCACGCAGCCAATGGAACAAGGTACACGGGGCCATATATTGAAATTGGTGAAGAGGTACTAAGTAGTAGCTAATTTAGTTGCGATAACGTCTACTATGGCCCTCCACGCCACCACGAATATTAACTCTGCTGGACTATTCTTTATCGGCAAATACTACGAGTCTATTAGAGAAACTCTTTTGGGCATTATTCCAAGTTCCCTCACAGGTGATGAGGTTAAGATGCGCCAAGCCATCCTTTGACTTAAACACATCCGAAGCGTCGGCTTGCGGGTCATAGCTTCGGCTCTCTCGCACTACAAAAATAGCGGCTGTTCCTTTTTTGTCTTCGACGTATAGTTTGTCTCCCGGAAGCAATTTATATAAATTATCAAATACCGCCGGTATGTTATCTCTATAACCGAAATGTCCGTCAATAACAGAGCTCCCGATTTCCCCTGGGCGCGGCCCGAGGCTATACCAGCCCGTGTTAGCAGGGTCTTTCGGGACATCCAGGTCTCCCAGAGACGTAAGGCCTACATACTCGACAGCCGCATCAACATTAATCGCCGGAATCTTGAGACGCACCGGTAACCCATACCTTGCTGGTTCATGTTTTGCAGGAACAGCGGCTTTTGGAAAAGGCGCCGCCGAGCCATTCTGATTTGAGTTTCTTAAGACAAAAAACCAAATAAGCGTAAGGCAAAGCGCCAACCCTGTAAAGATGACGAGCAGTAACGTTCGTCTTGATAAGGTTTTCGATAAATTCATCCCGTTAGAAGTAGTATAAAGCACGTAAAACCACCGTGTGGTGCCATATATTATTGCTCATGTCTTCATAATTATACTTTAAACCTAGCTGGGGTTACTTCTAACGGGATTCACACACAATCAAAAGAGCCAGACCGCCTTTGGTCTGGCTCTTTTTCTTGAGTGCTTGGGCTAAATCGCCCGTTTCTTTCGAAGATACAGCAAGGATAAGGCAACAGAAGCCCCAACTGGAATGATAATGTTCCATGAGACGCTGTTCTTGTGCTTAGAGCCAACCCCCGTATTTGGCAAGCCTGGCACGGTAGTAGACGATGAGCTACCGCTGGAAGAAGATGCTACCGTGCAAGTCGGTTTTGTAATTATGTCGTTGATCAATGTGACTTGGCCGTTGCGGGCTAGGAGTCTTCCCTCTATGTTTGCACCGTTCGCCACCGTGATTGAGTTAAGAGCTAGAATGGTGCCCTTAAACACCGCGGTTGTGTTAATAGTGGCTGTGTCTACCCGCCAGAAGACGTTGCAGGCCTGAGCTTGGCCTGTAAGCGACACAGTACTACCCGGTCCCACAGTCAGTCCAGTTCCATCCGCATTCATTTCGAAGATGAAAACAGCGTTGGGGTCGCCCTGTCCATCGATAACTAAAGGACCTGCTCCGGCAGTAATTTGGAACGTGGTCGCGGTAGAGGCGTAAACACCTGCAAATTTAGTAGTTCCGCCGAGCTCGGTCGGTACAATTGTAACCGGTGTTCGTCCGGCCGCATCGATATACGCGGTGGTCAGGTCGAGTTTCGCGTTATCCACTAAGGTCTTATTAGAAAGTGGTGGGTTACCCGCAAAACATGCTGTACCGAAACCACCACCTGTATATGCCGCATCAACGCCGTATATTGTCCCAGTCACCTGTGAACAGTACAGTCCAATGGCGGCAGCAGTAGCTGGGCTCAACCCAACATTTCCCGTAACAGCAGATGTATGAGCGCCGGACTCGGTAATGGCAGGAGTTCCAGCCAGTATTGCAAACGGTGCGGCTGTGCCAAGATCTACCGTGGCCGTCGCCGCTCTGACTAGCCCAGCTAGACCAAGCGTAAGCGCAGCGACTAAGGCAATTGCCGGGAGCTTATTTAATATTTTCATGTACTTATCTTTATATTTTTCATTAGTTATCTTTAATACCATCTTTACAATTTACTCCAATGTAACGCTTTTGTAACGCCCATACCTGTGGATAAGTTTATCGAAACTTCAAATTATAGGGCATTGAAATCGTTGCAGAGATTATTGTTACCTATGTCTACTATAGTGTTTGAGGCCGCCGAACCAGATTAGCAATAAGCTAATCAAAGCACCAATGCCGATAACTTCTGATTGGATTTTTTGCAGATTGCTCCAGAAACTGGAATTCGTGACGTCGAACTGCGATGAACTGCCAAGAACTGGTCCGACGGACAGGGCCAATAGGCCGCCGGCACAAAGTGCAGCAGCTAGCTGTAGCCAAAATTTGAGGCCTTTACCAGCCGACGCGCGCGTCAAAAGCAAAGTTAAAACCAGCGGAACCGCCAGTAAAAGAATGCCGATGGTGCTACTGGCAGTCGATAAATTAAGCTGGCTCAGAAGGTTCTTGAGATCACCAATGACCGAAGTGCTTAGGACAAACCCAGCACATAAAACTAAAAAACTTAGGGCTGCGTTGCTTTTAAGTAAAAAGGTTAGGACCGCCGGCCCTAAAATCATAACGCCCAGCAGTATATCAGCCATAAGCCCATCTTAGCATAAGCTTTAAGGCCAGCCGTGGCCCAACCACCTAATCCCCATCTTCAGTCATATGACTGAAAATGGGGGTCGCTGGAAGTTATTAGCTTAGTCCAGTTATGGTTTTAGGCACCAACGCGGTCTTTTCGACGACGACCCTTGGCGTTACGTTCAATATATTCAATTATTTTAGTGGCCACGTCGCGGTCGGTTACGGTTTCTGGCGTTCTAAGACTGGCCGAAGAATTTACTTCAAGTACCAAAGGGCCCCTGGCGGAGCGCATCATATCTACGCCGCAGATTGGCAGGCCCATTGCCTTGGCTGCCCGAACGGCGGTTTTTTCTTCTTCGTCTGTAAGTTTTACGGCTGTGCCCACCCCACCTTGGTGAGTGTTGGATCGAAAGTCATCATCTAAGCTCTGTCTTTTAATACTGGCAACAACTCGCCCGCCTACCACTAAAGCCCTGATGTCCGAACCGGCCGACTCCTCAACGAACTCTTGTACCAAGAAGCTTACACCCTCAACGTAAAAGGCCTGCATTACAGCTTTGGCGGCTTTTCGGGTTTCGGCTAACACCACCCCATTGCCATGGGTACCACGAGCCACTTTGATAATTAGGGGGGCGCCCCCAGCGACTTCTATAACCTCATCAAAATCGGCTGTTTCGCGAGCAAAAACTGTCTTTGGTACACCTACCTCCGCCTTAGCCAGCAGTTGATAAGCCCGCAGTTTATCACGGGAACGGACGATAGCAATCGAGCTAGTGGTCGTGTAAACTCCCTGCATTTCAAACTGCCGAACTACGGCAGAGCCATATTTTGTGTAAGTCTGGCCGATCCTTGGAATAATAGCGTCTATATCGGTTAGTCTTTCGCCCTTGTAATAAACAACCGGGTTACCTCTTTCAACCGTCATGTAACATTTGGCGTAGTTAATGACCCGGACTTCGTGACCCCGGGCAATAGCGACCTCTTTAAGCCGCCTGGTCGTGTAGTTGGCGGAACCCTTAGATAAAATAGCTATTTTCATAATATTTACTTTACTTCGTAACGATACTTCGTTCCTTTTTTGGGGTCAACCAAAAATCCGTGTCGTCGCAGAAACCGCCGACCTATAATTACCGCCTTCATCATTTGGCTGCGATCCGCTAGAGTAATATTAATAGGATAGCTTACATCTCTGATAACAATGGTGGTTCTAATAATGTATCTCCATTCGAGCTCGCCATTACTGCTACGGACTTTTTTACGCCGATAGGCAGTCAGCCGGACTGGTTTTTTTCGCCCATAAGGAGTAAACTTTAGGGCTTTTTCGCCAGTTGGCAGCTTAACCACTATAATATTCGTCGCGTGTAAGGCACCGCTTAGCGCTCCAGTGTCGACTTTGGCAATAGTGTCGTAAATCCCTAAATCGGGAAAGCTGACTTTTGCGAATGCTCCAATAGTCTTTGGCACAACTAACTCCTATCTGATTTTCTAATCTTAGTCAACAAATTCTCTGTAGATCCGATGACTCACAGATTATCCGCCTAAGTCTCATACTTTAACACTTTTTAGCCTTTTATTCAATCCCAGCAGTGTTATACTTGAGCTTGATTATGGACCTAAGTCGGCAGATAAAACAGTATTATTTGGGGCGTATAAACGAACTACCGAAACACAAGAGGTTTCATTTCGCTTCACGTATTGCCGCTTGGCAGGACGACCCCAAAGCTCTTGAACTGCTTTCGGAGCTGAAAAATTATATGTTGCCCACCGAGACGACGCAAATGTTTAACCGAATTTTAAACAAGCGGCCCGGTAAAATATACGGGAAAGAGCTGCGCCAAAGTTACTTTTATAAGTATCCAAACCTGTTTGGTATTCATAACGCCTTCTTCCGAATTAGGCACCTTAAGGATATATATGGTGTTGATGTGCGCCAAGAATTCCTAAGCATCGTAATGCCAGAGGAACTAGAAAAGCTGTACAAAGACCTTACAAACGATAGCCAGGCTCTGCGAATATTGTCCAGATTCGCAATCGACTATATATATTTATATGAAATCTTGTACGGTGTTAACGAGCCGTTTGATCCACAATTGATTCTTGGGCTAAAAGATGGCTATGATCTGAAAGATAATACTCAGCTACACCTCTTTATTTATCTGTATACGCACAGCATCATCGCCGATAGTAATTTTTACGTGCGACAGGTCCCAGCCCACAGGCTAAGCGTCTACCGTAATATGTTAAATGAGCTGGAAAGTTTTATGACTAGGAGAGATGACATTAAGCTCGATAATAAATTTGAGTTCTTGGTTGTGTCCCGGATTTGCGCCCGAGAAACCACACTGGGAGCCGAGATAAACAAGCAAGCAAATCGTTCTCTTAGCTCTGATGGCCTGTTCATTATCGACAAACTTAATGGTAACGAGAAAACAGGGCTTAACAGCTTTGCCGGCTCGGAACACCGCAATGTGCTTTTTATCCTGAGCAGCTCGCCATTTAAGCCGCACTCGACGCTTATCTCATAAATAAAAGGGGTTGTTTCTCATGCTTATGGGAACCCTCCCGTATATACTGAAGGTTATGGATCACAATAATTCCTCCACCAGTGCTGGTGATTACAAAAAAAGCCTCGCCGAGCATGGCGAGAGTCCAAAGGCACTGCTATGGGCAAACTATAGGATCGCCGCTGTTCGATACAAGGAGCTTGTGATAGACACCCCGGTAGAGGGGCGGTCAATACTTGATGCCGGCTGTGGTATGGGTGATTTACTGCCATTTTTGTATGCCAAATCTATTAATTTCCGTTACTTAGGCGTTGATATTCATAAAGGTTTTATAGAAATCGCTAAAAAACGCTACGAAGGTCATGAATTTAAGGTAGCCGACCCGTTCAGTAAAAAAATCGGGCGCTACGACGTAGTTATTTCATCGGGGGTGATGAATGGCAACGTCAGCGGTTGGCTGGAAAAAAGAAAAAACGCCATTGCTCGCTTGTTTGAACTGGCAAATGAGACTCTGGCTTTTAATATGTCTGGGGGATTAAATAATACTCCGGATACCCCACTTAATGCTTTCGTCAATCTTGAAGAAATTCAGGCTTTTTGCGCTAATCTTACCCCTCGTCTAATCGTGCGGAATCATTATTCCAGCAAGGGATTTACGATTGTGATGTTCAAATAAGTTCTTAATGGGACTATGCGGCCATTAGGCTATTTATAAGCTGGTGCACAGACAAAGTGCCGCCGTCCTCGGGATGAAATTGGGTGCCTAATTGGCGCAATCCCTCGTGGTAGATAATCTCGACGCCGTTTTCCGATTGGGCTAGAACATTAAAGCCCTTCGGAGCCTCCGGTACGTGCCAGTGGTGGGCTTCAGATTGCTTTAACTGGAGCTTTGAAAAGAGTTCCCAGCCTTTTTCGGTAGTAACGAGGGGCTGGAAATCGTATGCCATTTTCGTCATCTTGGGAACTTTTTGACCGTGGGCTCTGGCCATTACCTCAAAGCCCATACAAATACCTAGTAGTGGCGTGCGGCAGCTGCGGACAAAGCTCATTTCGTCTTTGTACCAAGGTTTTCCTTCTTTGTGCTGGTCGTCGATTTCGTGTCCTTCACCGCCACCGCCGGATAAGATAACCATGTCCTTTCCCCGGTGATGAAAATCCAAGCCGGGTTGATAACGTTGAATTTCAACTTCATGACCGGATAGCGCGGACGACAAGGCTTTTAAGTGTACTGTGTTGTTGTTTATTAAAAGAATTTTCATATTTGCCTGCCCCGCACCCAATCCTGAGCGGAGTAGTCTGCAATCAGATTATGGAGCTTCAAGATTTTGGTGTCGGGGTTTTTGTTTTTCATTTTTATTTTAACCCGAGTGACCCACCCTTTTGTAAACAATGAAAGCGATCGCCGCTAGAACTAGCGTAATGAGTATTATCATAGGAATAAACCCAGCACTTAGCTCCGCGCGCTTCGTATGTATCCGCCACCAGGCGGATAGTTGCGGCGCTAAGTGCTGGGTAAAGCCGACTTGATTTCCGGATGTATTTTTTATTTTTGACACTAATCTCATTATGCTACTGCTTTTCGTCGTTTGTAAAGTCTTTAATACATTGACCTCGCTTTGACAAGAGTATGACTCTTATGCTATAATATAGAGCATGTCAGCTGAAAATAGACATGAACAGGGCCCGGCCTTAGTGCCTTTTCAAATGTATGTGGATAAAGGCCAGCAGGCCGAAAGATATAGAGAATTGGCGACTACGGACCAGTTAAGCGGCGCGCTAAACCGTCATGGCCTGGAATTATATTTACAGACTGCCGAAGCTCCTAGGGCTATGCTGTTAGCGGACGCCACAAATTTTAAAGCTGTCAATGACGAATATGGGCATCAAGCTGGCGACCAGGTAGTTGTTGAAACACATCGCCTGCTGCGCGCGAGCATCCGACCCGGCGATGTAATTGCCCGCTGGGGCGGTGATGAATTCGTAGTTATATTAAACGACGATAGCGAAACCCAAAAATCTGGTAGTGTTCCTGTGATAGGCGAGCAGAGAATGAGCGCTTCACCACCTGAAGAAATTATTGTGGCTGCTAAATCTCGTATCTCAGAAGGGGTGCGAGCATTCCTGGAGGATCATCCTGGGCTTAAGGAAGTTAACTTTGATCTAGCTGTGGGTGGCATTGTGTGGGGAGGCGCTGAAAAAATCGAGCAGCTCATTGAACAGGTTGAAGACGATATGAAGATTCATAAAAGCCGGCAGCACGAAGCCGGTCAGCACCGTCGAGCTAGCTAAACAGACCCCTTCTTCTTTCGGTATTTTTCAGCTGCTCTAGCAGTTGTTTTTGTTTAGGCGTCAATTTGGTCGGGGTGTCAACAAGCACGGTGACGATGTGAGCGCCGCGACCGCTGCCCTTAATATGAGGTACTCCGTGGCCGGACAGTTTAAAGTCGCTGCCGCTTTGGGTGCCGGCCGGTACTTTCATGCGGACCGGTCCGTCGACTGTTTCAACATTGATTTGGGTACCTATAGCAGCGTCTACCATGTCAATATGCTCGCTGGATAGAATTAGATCGCCTTCGCGGGTGAATTTTTTGTGCGGTTTAACTCGGATAAGGACATAAAGGTCACCTTTGGGGCCGCTGGCTATGGCCTCGCCGTGCTCGCGTAGGCGAATGGTGGCCCCATCGTCGATGCCGGCCGGGATTTTGAGTTTAATGGTCTGAGTTTTGCGCTGGGTACCTTTGCCGCCGCAGACTGTGCAGAGTTTTTCGGGGATTTTACCTTTGCCCTTACACTTCGGGCACAGCGCGGCTTGTTGAATGTTGCCAAAGATCGTACGCATGACGTTAGTAATTTGGCCGCTGCCTTTGCAGTTATCACAAGTCTGTAGCTCATGGCCCGGCTCGACAGTTGTGCCTTTACAATGTTCGCAAGTATCTTCCAGGGTAAGACGTAGGTCAACTTCGGTGCCAAAAACAGCTTGCTCGAAGCTGGTTTCGACACTGGTTTCGACATCACGGCCGCGCTTTTGGCCGCTACGACCGGCCGCTTGGCCGCCAAAGAAGCTACCAAAAATATCGCCCAGGCCCAGATCGCCAAAATCAAAATTAAATTCTTGGCTCTGCCCGCCAAAACCGCCAAAACCAGCGAACGGATTACCGTCGCTAGCGGCGCTGCTTCCTACACCAGCGTGGCCAAATTGGTCGTAGCGCTGACGTTTGGAAGAATCTTTTAAAACTTCGTAGGCTTCGTTAACCTCTTTAAATTGGGCTTCATTGCCACCGCGGTCTGGGTGGTGCTGGACGGCCAGCCGGCGGTAAGCTTTTTTTAGCTCATCAGCCGAAGCGCCTCTGCCGACCCCCAAGACTTCATAATAATCACGCTTGGCCATTCGTGTTTACCCTAGACCCGCTGACGGATAGTCTTCGTCTTGCAAATCGACCACTTCTGTTAGTCGGCCCAAGGCTTCATTGATTGCTTCTTCTGCCTCTTCCTCACTTACGTGGTATTTTCTTTGCAGCTGTGCGATCAGGGACTCCTCTTCGCCTATACCGTCCATAAAATAGTCTGCTATTGCACCGTCGTGTGAAGCGGCGATAATCCGCTCCCCTTGCGACTTGTCTTGGTCTAGTTCCAGGCTTTGAGGAGGTTGCTGCTGGACATGTTCATCCAAAAATCGGTCAGACGAATGCTCTGGAAATCTAGTTTCTATTATTTCCCAGAATTTTTCGTTAGATTTAGACATCTTTTTTCTTCTTCATCACTTTGCCTTCAATGAATTTGCGGTCCTTAACTACATAGTGATTTTTGGCGTATTCCACGCCCAGTTTAACCCCCGCCGCTACGGCCGCGGCTGGGAGTATGATGTAGCGCAGGAAATTAGCCGGCTTCATTTACTCTTCTTTCTTGTCTGGCTCAGCTATCGGTGCAGCCCCACCCCGTACTTCAACGGGCCTATTTTTCCTTCCATCAAGAGTGTGAGCTAGGAAGACACGTGTTTTTATGCCTTCAATAGCGGGAACTTCCTCTGTGGGCTCATCCGGCTTTGCTTCTAGAGTTTCTGGGTCGATCGAATCGCTATCTTTATATTCTTCAGTCATTATTCCTCTTTCTTGTCAGACTTGTCGTCGACGACTTCGCCCTCGACAGGTTCATCTTTGTCCTTTTTGCCCTTTTTTGCTTCGTCCGACTTCGCTTCGCTTCCACCTTCGCCAGAGGCTTCGGTGGACTGGTCGGACGGTTTCGCTTCGCTCTCTTTGCTCGCTTGCTCATACATTTTGGCGCCGATGGGCATGATTTTGTCGCTCAAATCCTTGGCAGCTTTCTCTAGCTCGTCCTTATCAGTTGCCTCCAAATGGGTTTTAGCTTCGTCTATCGCTTCTTGCAGGGTCTTGACATCTTCTTCGCTGAGTTTGTCTTTGTAGTCGGTCTTCATCTTTTCGGCTTGGTAAACAGCGTTATCCAGCTGATTTTTGACTTCTATAGCTTCACGCTTCTTCTTGTCTTCCTCGGCGTGCGCTTCAGCATCCTTGGCAGCCTTTTCTACATCGTCTTTGCTTAGATTGCCGCTACCAGAAATGGTGATGCTTTGCTCTTTACCGGTGCCTTTATCTTTAGCCGACACGTTTAAGATGCCGTTAGCGTCGATGTTAAAAGTGACTTCGATTTGCGGCACGCCGCGCGGGGCTGGCGGGATGCCGTCCAGCACAAAGCGACCAAGACTCTTGTTGCCTTCGGCCATTTCGCGCTCGCCCTGAAGTACATGGATCTCGACGCTATTTTGGTTGTCGGCAGCTGTTGAAAAGACTTCATTTTTGCTGGTCGGAACGGTGGTATTGCGCTCGATCAACTTGGTAGTTACGCCGCCAAGGGTTTCTATACCGAGGCTCAAAGGGGTGACATCTAGTAGTAACACATCCTTAACATCACCCTGCAATACACCGGCTTGGATGGCGGCGCCGATCGCCACTACTTCGTCCGGATTAACACCCTGCATCGGTTCTTTACCAAAAAGTGATTTAACTTTTTCAACTACAGCCGGCATACGGGTCATACCTCCCACCAGGACGATTTCGTTGATGTCGGCCGGGGTCAGTTTGGCGTCCTTTAGGGCTTCCTTGACCGGGCCTGCAGTTTTATCAATCATTTCCTGGACCAGCTCTACTAATTTGGCACGGGTCAGCTTGTATTCGAAGTGCTTTGGCCCCTCGGCGTCGGCTGTCAAAAATGGCAGGTTGATGTCGGCGACCTCTGAAGTAGATAGTTCCTTTTTGGCCTTTTCGGCCTCTTCTTTCAGGCGCTGCATGGCAGCTTTGTCGTCCTTAATATCAATGCCGGCCTCTTTCTTGAATTGGTCGACAAAATGGTTAACGATTTTAAGGTCAAAGTCCTCGCCGCCCAGGTGGGTGTCGCCGTGGGTGGAAAGAACTTCAAATACGCCGTCACCAAGTTGTAAAATGGACACGTCAAATGTGCCGCCGCCGAGGTCGTAAACGGCAATCTTTTCTTCTTTGGCCTTGTCTAAACCATAAGCCAGCGCGGCGGCGGTTGGCTCGTTAATGATGCGCTTAACTTCCAGACCAGCAATTTTGCCGGCGTCTTTGGTGGCTTGGCGCTGGCTATCATCAAAGTAAGCCGGCACAGTAATGACGGCTTCGGTTACCGGTTCGCCAAGGAATTTTTCGGCATCAGCTTTGAGCTTGGACAGGATCATGCCACTGATTTCCTCGGGGCTATACTGCTTATCAGCCAGTTCTACTTTTACGCCGGTGCCGGCCTTGACAATTTTATAAGGCATCAGCTCAATATCTTTTTGGACTTCTGGGTCGCTAAATTTACGGCCAATCAACCGCTTAACACCAAATATGGTGTTGGTCGGGTTGGTTACTCGCTGGCGGTTAGCCACCTGACCCACCAGGCGCTCACCATTTTTATTAATGGCGACTACGCTCGGCGTTGTGCGGTTGCCCTCGCTGTTGGCGATGATTTCCGGCTTGCCAGCCTGCATTACAGCCATCGCCGAGTTGGTTGTTCCTAAATCGATTCCAATTATTCTGGCCATGTTATTTCTCCTTTTCTTTACTCATTACTCTTCTCACCTTTCTTGTAATTCGCTGCTTCCGAGGCGAGGTTTTACGATATAAAGCTCGCACTCGCCTGCCACAATCTGTCTGGCGCAATCTAAGGCTGCGTCTAATCTCGATATGTCTTCGCCCTCATTCTTTTTCTTCTCAGCCAAACCCCTAGCACTGGATTTGTGACCATGAATATAGTCCATGGTTAAGGTATGCTCCATAGCCAGTTGCGGGCGCGTACCTTGTGATACTTGGTTAAATTCACAGTTTCCGCAGTGAAACTTGCTATCGGGCATTATTTCTTCTCCGTCCTTACTTTGACCAAGGCGTGGCGGATGACTTCGTCGTTAATTTTGTAGCCGGTTTGCAGTTCTTCACTAATAATCTCGTGTTCGCCACCGGTATCTTCCATATGGACTGCCTCGTGCAGATGCGGATCAAAACGCTCACCTATGGTTTTGATACGTTCGACGCCCAACTGCTTGAAACATTGTTCAAACTGCTTTGCGACACCTTGGATACCTTTTACATAATCGTGGTCTTCTAAGTCTTTGGGTACGTGCATAATGGCTCGTTCCAGATTGTCAATTGCTGGTAAAAGCTCGCGCAATATAATGACTTTATAGAAATCGCCCAGCTTAGCCTTGTCTTCCTCGGTACGCCGGCGAACATTAATGGCATCGGCCCGTTCACGCTGCAATGCCTCAGTTAACTCGCTTATCTTCTGTTCCAGTTCCTTAAGGGTGGGTCTTTTACTCATTTAGCGTCCTTTCCAGAGAATTGCTGACGTAATCCACCAAACCCACGACTTGCTTATAATTCTGCCTGGTCGGCCCAATAACACCTACGAAACTTTGCCCGTATGGCGTTTTTATGCGACCGATAATGGAACTGGCGCCGGCTGATTTGCCAATTGGATTTTCCTGACCGATATACACAGTTACGCGGTTCTTGTCATGATAAATCTGGTTGAGTAGTTCTGGAAGCTGTTCTATAAGTTGGGCTATACCAAAAGCTTGAGGTCCGCCATAAAACTCCGGATGCTGAAACAGGCTGGACATACCGTATTGGTAAGTTCGGTCGTTCCAGATACCAATTCCCAGATTTTTAGTTGATAGCGAAAGGGCTTGGACCGCATTTTTAATTGCTTGTTCGGCTTCGCCGGCGTCTTGGATTTGACGCTCGATAGCGTAAGCCATTCGGGAGGTTTCCGGCTGATGCTTGTCTTGCAGGGTGTTAACATAAAATCGGTAACCCTTGTCGGTCGGGATACGGCCGGCGCTGGTGTGCGGCTGGGTTATAAAGTCCAAACGTTCTAGTTCGACCATTTCGGCCCGGATAGTAGCGCTAGAAACGCCAAAAAGCTTGGCCATCAGACTACTGCCCACAGGGGCAGCCACTTCGGCATATTGTTCGACGATGGCACTTAAAATTTGGGCTTGGCGATTTGTCATAGCACTCTTGGTTACTTAGTGCTAGTTTAATAGAGTTGGCACTCACAAGTCAAGAGTGCCAATTAGAGTCCAGCGGCCGCTTCGACGAGTTCTAGGGCCGCCTCGGGATGGTCTGCCGGATTAACAATTACCCGGTCAAATTGGCTTTGGTAGCCCAGCTCTTCTTTAGCTAGCTTTAATCTTTGCTCGATTAGCTCTTGGCTATCTGTCGCCCGCGAGCGTATCCTCTCCTCAAGTTCTTCAAAACTGTCCGCTGCCAGAAATACCGTTATCGCTTCGGGTAGTTCTTTTTTAATATTGAGCGCGCCATTAACTTCTTTGCGCAGAATAACGTTTTTGCTATCTTCCAATAGTTTCGCTATGGGTGCTCGAAGGGTGCCGTATAGCTCGTCGGTAACCACAAACCGCTCTAAAAACTCACCCCGGCTGGTTATCTGCTCAAACTCCGGCCGATCGACAAAAAAATAGTCTTTGCCTTCGATCTCACCAACCCTAGGTTGGCGTGTAGTAACTGAGGGTGGCTGCCGCCAGTCCGGGTGTTTTTGCATAAACATCCTGACGATCGTATCTTTGCCGACACCGGCAGAAGGTCCAGATATAATTAATAATTTTCCCTTATTCATAAATTACTTGACCTGTTAAGTAATTTTAGCAGCTGGCTGTAATTTTCTTTAGCGATACTTCTGGTCTGTTCTTCGTCGGCTGGTTTTTGACCACCTAAAATTTGTTGGAGACGTCTGACTGCGCCGTCAATTTCATCGTTCAGCACAAAGTGAATCTCTTTATCTGACAAGGCAAATTCATACGACTGTTTGGCCTCGGCCAAGCGGCTTTGCAGTTTTTCTCCGTTCCAGTTACCGGCTTTGGCCTGCTTAGCTAGCCACTCCTGCCAAGCTTCAAAACTGTGCGGCACTATAAATGCCGTTTGGAAGGATTTTAAGGGCAACTGACGGAATTCTTTTACGGCCGCCGGCATTAAGGGAATTAATCCCACGGCGTTTTTTGGATAGCTGCTTAGGCGCGTAGAGTATAAGTCGCCATTGGGGCCAACAGCTAGCTGTGCCAGCTCGCCGTTTTTTAAATCTTCGAGAATCTCTTCTTTGGTGCGAAACAAAAAATCAACGCCGTTAACTTCGTTAGGCCGCGGAGGACGACTGGTTTCATCCAGAATAAGCTTAATCTTTGGTGAAGCTTTAACGAGGGCCTTCATAATCGTCGTTTTGCCCGAGGCACTGGGCCCCACAGTACCCATAACCCTAATATCAACCATCTTTTTTAGAACCTGCGGGCTGGGCTTATAATCCGCAACTAGTTTTCTTAGCTTATCGCCTGTCATTTCTAACAGATTAGCACAGGCTAGTCTCTTTTAAGTAGCACGCTAAATGCCTCTGATGGAATATCAACTTTGCCGAAGCGCTTTAGGCGCTGCTTACCCTTCTTTTGCTTGGCCAGGACCTTCTTTTTGCGACTGACGTCACCGCCGTACAGACCGGTAGTGACGTCTTTGCGATAGGCGCTAATGTCCTGGCGAGCGATAAATTTACCACCGACACCCGCCTGCAAACTGACTTTGAATTGCTGGCGCGGGATAGCGTCTTTGAGTTTTTCAACCGCCCGCCGGCCAATGCGTTCGGCCTCGCTTTTGTGGACCATAACGCTGAGGGCGTCGACTCTCTCGCCGGCAACGTAAAAATCAAGCCGGACCAGGTCGCCGGCACGGTAATCGGCTAGCTCGTAACTAAATGATCCGTAGCCGGATGTGGTGCTTTTTAGCTGGTCGTAAAAATCGGTAATCAGATTTGCCAGCGGCGCTTCAAAGTCAATAACGGCCAGCCTCGCATCGACATAGTCTAGTTTTTTCTGCAGACCACGGGCACTGACGACCAACTGCAAAACTGCCCCGACGTAATCTACAGGAGCGACTATTTCGCCTTTGATCCACGGCTCGCGGATTTGCTCTACCTCGCTCATGTCCGGTAAATCGGCCGCCGATTTGATATCCAGTTCCTGGCCATTGGTCAACCGGACTTCATAATCGGTTGATGGATTAGTGACAATTAGGTCCAGGTCATATTCGCGCCGCAGCCGCTCGCGGACAATGTCCATATGCAGCAGTCCCAAAAACCCCAGGCGCAGGCCAAAGCCCAGCACCGGCGAATTTTCTGGTGTGAACCGCAACGAAGAGTCGCTTAAGTTTAGCTTTTCGACCGCATCCTTGAGCGCTTGGTAGTCTTCATTGCTGGTCGGGAAAAAGCCGGCATAAACAAATGGATGGATATCTTTATAGCCCTCCAGGGCCTGATCTGAAGGATCTTTGGTAAGTGTAATCGTATCGCCAACGCGGCCGGCATGGGCACTTTTAAGGTTAGTGACAATGTAGCCGATTTCGCCGGCTCTTAAGCTAGGGGATGATTTCATTTCCGGATTTAGGTATCCCACGTCCAGCGCCTGCCCTCCGGCTTTAGTGGCCATCATCTTCATTGAATCGTTCTTTTTGACGGCTCCATCAACCACCCGGATATATAAAACTACCCCTTTATAATCATCGTAGTAGCTATCGAAAATTAGAGCCCGGGTTGATGCTTCAGCTTTACCGGGTGGTGGCGGTACATCTGAAACAACCCTTTTTAGGACCTGATCTACACCCTGCCCAGTTTTGGCGCTGATGAGTAATATGTCTTCCTTTTTACAGCCGAGCAGCTTAATTACTTCTTGGCCGACCCGCTCGATATCGGCCGCCGGCAAGTCGATTTTATTTAGTACCGGAATAATTTTTAGGTCGGCTGCTAAAGCCAAGTAAATGTTAGATAAGGTCTGGGCCTGGACGCCCTGGCTGGCATCAACCACCAAGATAGCGCCCTCAACAGCTTCTAGCGACCGGCTGACTTCGTAACTAAAATCGACGTGGCCTGGGGTGTCAATAAGATTTAGTTCGAAGTCTTTATATTTCATCCGGACTGGTGCGAGCTTGATGGTAATACCCCGCTCTTGCTCCAAATCCATCTTGTCCAGGATCTGAGCTTTCATATTGCGTTTTTCGACCGTGCCGGTCAATTCCAACAACCTATCGGCCAGTGTCGACTTGCCGTGATTAATATGAGCAATGATACAAAAGTTCCTAATATGTCCCTGATCCATGACCCCCAATTATAACAGAGGTACGAATAATGAAACGCAGAGACTGCTCTTCAAATAGACTAAGCGATCGCATAATCTATTTGATAAGTGTATTTAGTATTAATGATATTGGAGTCGAGAATAGGATCGGCGGGAGAAATATTTTTGAGAGTCTATTTAAGGAATACCACCCGCGTCGTAGGCTGTGTCGTTGCAAACGTGACCTTCACGTAGTCGCCGTTGTCGACATACGCCTCGACGCTCTGGGCCATCACGCCTGAAGCCTGTGTCCAGACGTTCTCGTAGGTCACGTTGTCCTTTGAAACGTCGATGGCGGTGATCGCCGCACCCGTACCGTTGGCGAACTGGATCTCGGCGGGGTCGCCGCCGATGTATTGATTCCCTGTCGCGGTGGTGAAAGTGGCTGCGGCGAAGTTCGAGGCGCTCATCGCTGCCGAAGGCTTGGGGAACACACGCCAGGTGTTGCTGCGGAAAAACACCTTGGCGGCATTGCTTGTGCCTCCGAAGAGAATGTCCGTGGCGGTCGCGGGGGCGTTGGTGAAGTTGCAGTCGGCGACGGTGATTCTCGGCGTGATGGTCAGGGAGGCGGTGCCGTCGATGCGCACAATGGTTGCTGGGTTCGCCGGAGCCGTGTAGGCGTGAACGTTCACGCCCCGCAACACTCCTCGCATCGTTCCGGTCTGCTGACCGAGCCTGACTTTGATCGCCTGGTTGATGGTGCCGGTCAGGGTGTCGTGGATATGAACACCGTCGATGTTGAAGGAGACGGTGCCGCCGCTAGACGAAACTCCTAGCCCTGCCGGGGCGGTTCCGTTCGCTCCGGCGACAGCGCCCGCCCAGCGCATCACCAGATTGTGGATTTCAACGTGGGCGGTGCCCAGGGGCCAGATGCGCACCATTTCCGGGAACCGGGCTGCGGAAGGGGTGTAGTTCACGTTGTCGTGGACGGCGACCAGGTCTCTGACGACAACCCGGTTGATCGGCACGTCCTGCGCCATGATCGCCGAGCCCTGCGTCGAAAGATTCACGGAACGGCACAGATACGTGCATCCGTCGATGCTGACCTCACCCAGCGTCGGGTTGGGAGGATTAGTAGCGCTGAGTTGGAACCCGTAGGAAGGGACAGTCCCCCCGTTCTCTGCGGTCGTGAGCGTCTCAACGGAGGCGTGGCAATCGCGAAAGGTGATCGACTGCGAGTTCGGAAACTCGGGGGTGTGGAAGTTGCGGCAGAAGAAGCCAACGTTGATCGCGTCTTTCATCGTTGTGCCGTGAACCAGGGCGTGTCCGGGCGCGTCGAGTTCGATCCCCACATCACCGGATCGTTTCCCTTCACAATCTCGGATCAGCACCGACCCGCCGAAACCACCAGAACCGATGAAAATGTTGCCTGACCCTTGGGTTCCCGTGTACGTCGCGAGCGTGTCGTGCCGAACCTTGATAACCCGAATGCGGTCATAACGCACATTCGCAGAGTTGCCAGGGGAAGTTCCGCCACCGCACACCCCGTAAGCGCCACCCTGGAAGTCGCAGTCCTCAACCAGAATGTCCTCCAAAACATCCTGTGTCGCCTCATCGTCGGCGGCATGTTGAATAAACAGCGAGACATTGCGCCGGTCGTATGATCCTGCGGGATCAGTTGGCACATTGATCGTGTTGACCCGGAGAACCGAAATCTTCTTGATGTTGACCCGGCTCAGATGAGCCCCGTTCCCAGCCACGTAAGTTCCAATCACCGTGTGGTATCTGCCGGTGATGTTGTTGCAGTCGATCAGGAGGTCGCTGATCTCGATGTTTTGGAAGGTATCGTGGTCGGCGGTTTTGTTGAAGTCGAGAAAGCGTGGCCCTGAAGAAGAAAGAGTAATCTTCGTGCCGGCAGAGCCTCTGATCTTCAGTTTCCCGGTAATGCCTTTGGGTAGGGCTGGCACACTTGACCAGGGGAAGTTGCCGTCGCCAAAGATGATCTCGGCTCCGCTAGAGTTGGCAGCTGGTAAGAGGGCGGTTAGG
>DKEK01000006.1:0-20967 GCA_002452155.1 Candidatus Saccharibacteria bacterium UBA6824
GAGAAGTTCGACTGGCGCCGCGGCTATAAGTTCAGCACCTACGCCACCTGGTGGATTCGCCAGGCGGTGCAGCGTGGCGTTGCCAACCACGGCCGTACAATCCGCGTGCCGGTCCATGTTGTAGAGCGTCAACGAAAACTGACGCGCGAGGGGCGCCGGCTTGAAGCCGAGTTAGGACGCGAAGCTACGAAAGCTGAGCTGGCCGAGGCAACCGGGCTGCCGATGGAGCACGTTGAGGGAGCGATTAACGCCGCGTCCGCGTCTGTATCTCTGAACCGGAAGATTCACGATGAAGAAGATACCGAGCTTGGTGATATGTTTGCGGACCCAGAAGCCGAGGAGCCGTTTGAAGAAGTAGAAGAATCACTTCGTCGTCAGGAAGTACACAAGGCGCTTGATGCGCTACCTGAGCGAGAGCGACGCATCCTAGAACTGCGGTTCGGCTTCGAGGGCGATCCATGGACTCTTGAGGCGATCGGCCGCGAGCTTGGTCTGACGCGCGAACGCGTTCGCCAGCTAGAGACACAAGCTTTAAACAGGCTAGCAGAGACGAAAGACTTTGAAAAGTTAAGACCGGAGCAAAAATCCAAGCCGGCAAAACCCAATGAAACCGAAGTAACCGCTGAGGCCCCGGAAGAGTGAAAATCATCGGTATTGCCGGGACGAATGGGTCAGGGAAGGACACAGTAAGTAATTTATTGGCAGATCGTGCCTGGTTATTCGTCTCTGCTTCAGACGATCTTTTTATTCCCGAACTCAAAAAACGCGGCCTCCCCTTGGAACGAGATAAAATGGCGGCACTTAGTACCGAGTGGCGCAAACAACTCGGTATGGGGGCAGTTATTGATAAGGCCGTTGAACTATACGAAAATCGCGCCCAAAACGGAAAGTATAGGGGTTTGGTTATTTCCAGCCTAAGACATCCCGGCGAAGCTGATCGCGTCCACGAACTTGGCGGCCAAGTTGTTTGGGTAGATGCCGATCCTAAAATCCGCTACGAACGTATAAACAGCCGAGGGCAGGGCGCAAAGGACCAAAAAAGCTATGATCAATTTTTGGCCGAAGAAGAAGCGGAAATGAGCCACTCGGGAAGCAAAGCCACATTAAGCGTGGCTGACGTTAAACCTAAAGCCGACATCTTTCTAGAAAATAATGGCAGTATCGAAGACTTCAAAAAAGCTATCCAAGAAAAGCTGCACCTAGCATAAGCAATCGTCACAATAACCCCTTTGGCGTATACTTATAAATAGCTATGGCGGAGAGGAAAAAATTAGCAATAATAGACGGCAAGTCTGTTTTTTACAGAGGCTATTACGCCATGCCCAATCTCAGCACCAAAGAAGGCGTGCCCACTGGCGGGGTTTACGGCTTTGCGGCCATGAGTCTGGAACTTATTAAAAAACTGAAGCCCGATTATGTGGCGGTAGCGTGGGATAAACCTAAAACTAACATTCGTAAACGCCTGAAAATGTACCCGCAGTACAAAGCCGGCCGTAAACCGGCGCCGCCGGATTTTTATACCCAAATTCCAATTTTGCATGAGCTGCTGGAAGCTTTTCATTGGCCGCTTTATGAACTGGACGATTACGAAGCTGACGATATTATGGGCGCGCTGGCCGTTCAAGCCCGTAAGAAAAATATCGAAACGATGTTAATTACCTCTGATTTGGACGCTCTGCAGTTAATTAACGGCCACGTTAATGTCTATGCCCTCAAAAAAGGCTTTTCTAACATTGAGCAATTTCATCCGGAAAGTTTTGAGGCCAAATACGGCATCAAAGTCGAACAATTTCTAGACCTCAAAGCCCTAAAGGGTGATAGTTCGGATAATATCCCGGGCGTGCCGGGCGTCGGCGAGAAAACAGCCGTCCAACTGCTGCAAGACTATGAAACCCTAGACGGAGTTTATAAACATTTGACGGAGATTAAAGAAACATTGCGAAAAAAACTGGAATCCGGGAAGCAGTCGGCCTATTTGAGCAAAGAAATAGCCCGTTTGTGGACTGACGCCCCGATAAAACTAGACCTGCCGGCGATGGATAGCTCCAAACTCGATACAGTGAGACTGCGGAGTTTGCTGCAAGACCTGGAATTCCGCAGTTTACTCAATAATTTGCCCGAAAATATGAAAGTAACCGTCCCGGATGTAAGCAGGACGGACGGCGGAACGCTAAAATTGCAAAAACATACAAAAATAAGCTCGGACGCAGAACTAACAAAAATAGATTTTGGTAAAACCGATAAACTCTTTATACATTCACGAGCCGCCGGTCGGCACGGCGCTGATCCACAGGTCCTGCATATCGGCTCGGACAAGCAATCTTACACGCTCGATTTAACTTCTCTCAGTCCAGAGAAAGTTAAATCAGCCATCAGCCATCAGCTAAAAGCTAATAGCTCGGTGGTTGGATATGACTTGAAATCTGATATTAAAGTTCTAAAAAACTTTGGTATCCAACCACCGCCTGTCGAGCACGATGTGCTGGTGGGTGCATATTTGCTCAATCCTTTGCTGCGGGCCCAGTCACTTACCGATTTAGCCGAGTCGGACTTAGGCTACGATGGCGCACCATTTGAAGACTTACCAACAGAAGACTTTATCGAGCGCGGTGCCGAATTTGTGGCCATCACCCGCCAGCTTTACGAGAACCAGATGCGCGACTTGAGTGAAATGCCAAAACTTACCAAATTAGCTAAAGAGATTGAGTGGCCGCTGACGCCGGTTTTGGCCGACATGGAATACCGCGGCATCAAACTCGACGTAAAGTACCTAAAGAATTTCGCCAAGAAACTGGAAGATAGTCTCAGCGACCTGGAACAAACTATCTATGGCCACGCCGATTACGAATTTAATATTGGCTCACCGGGACAGCTGGCGGACGTATTATTTACTAAACTAAATCTGCCAACCCGAGGTGTTAAAAAGGGTAAAACCGGCTATTCAACGGCCGCCACAGAGCTTGATAAACTGCGCGGTCTGCACCCAATTATTGACCTCATTACTCAGTACCGCGAAGCCGCCAAACTTAAAAATACCTACGTCGACACCCTGCCGCAGTCGGTTGACAAAGACTCACGTGTGCACACTACTTTCAACCTCACCATCGCGCCTACCGGGCGGCTTTCTAGCGCCGATCCAAACCTGCAAAATATCCCGGTACGTACAGAGCTGGGCCGCAATATTCGCACCGCTTTTGTGGCCGAAAAGGGCAACGTATTAATTAGTGCCGACTACAGCCAGTTCGAAATCCGTCTAGCGGCAGCGCTTTCGGGCGACAAAGGGATGATTGAGGCCTTTAACCGTGATGCCGACATCCACCAAGAAACGGCAGCCGCGATTTATGGCATTCCGGTCTCTAAAATTACCAAAGAGCAGCGCTACAGCGCCAAAGCAGTGAACTTTGGCATCATGTACGGCCTCGGCCCCCACGGTTTAAGTGTCAGTTCCGGCATGGATTATGGTGCGAGTAAGGAATTCATCGAAAAGTACTTCCAACTGCGGCCCAAACTGAAGCAGTATATTGAATCCTTGCGCAAACAGGCGGAAGAGCAGGGCTATGTAGAGACATTGCTAGGCCGCCGCCGACCCACACCAGATGTCAGGTCGTCAAATTTTATGGTACGTGAAGCAGCTTATCGCGCGGCCATTAACCACCCACTCCAAGGTACGGCTGCGGACTTGATGAAACGAGCCATGGTTGAAATTGCCAAAAAACTTCCGGTTGACGCACACATGCTGCTTCAAATCCACGACAGCATTTTGGTTGAAGCGCCACAAAAAAAAGCCAAAGCCGTTGGTGAAACCCTTAAACAAACCATGGAAAATGTCTATAAACTGCCGGTCAAACTCAAAGCCGACATCAGAATTGGGGAGAATTGGGGAGAACTATAGTGGATGAGTTAGTCGACGCAGTAGACTTGAATGATCAGCCCACAGGTAAAAAACTTTCAATTGCAGAAGCCCATACAACAGGCGCACCGCACCGAGTAGCGGCAGTTTTTGTCTTTGATAGAAGTAAAAACTTGCTTTTACAGGCTCATGAATTATCTAAAGGGCTACTGGATCATACTGTCGGCGGTCACGTGGCCAGTAGTGAAAACTATCAAGATGCCGCAATGCGCGAAATGAAAGAAGAAATAGGCATGGTTGCTCCCCTACGTCTCGTTAAGCAGGGTGTGATAAGTAACGAACACGCTACTGGGCGTAACGTTATTCATATTTTTGGAGTTTTTGAGACTCTAGCCGAAATAGGCTGGAAATTTATGCCTAACACGGAGGTCAAGAATCTAGTGCCCATGTCGCTAGACAAAATCTTTACTGCTATGAACAATGACCCCAACAGATTCACTTTAGGATTTATAAATACTCTCAACGTATACGTATTAGCGAACAAATTGCCTATAGAATTCGACGTTGAAAAAATACGCAAAAACTGGAGCGAGCTATAAGTGGCGAATGAAAGGCTATTTCAGGTTGGCGTTAAGGCACTTATTACCAATGAAAAAGACGAAATTTTGGTGCTTGATTCTGGTGATTGGCATCTGAAGCACCACGAAAGACACTGGGATATTCCCGGCGGGCGGATTCAAGAAGGTCATTCGGTACTGGAAACACTGCGGCGAGAGATAGAAGAAGAGACTGGTATCAAAAAAATTTCTGACACTAGTTTTTTCACAGCTGTCGTTTCTAACTTTAAAGACATACCTATTGGTGGCCAGGTGGTGGGGCTCCTACTGATGATCTATAGGTTAAAAATACCGAAAAACAGCAATATTAAGCTTAGCAAGGAGCATTCGGGCTACGAATGGGTTAATAAGATAGAAGCCGTTAAACGCCTAGCTTACAAATATCCGCCAGAGTTTACGAGCCTACTTAGATGATAAAAGCGATTATTTTCGATTGCTTCGGGGTCTTAACCACACAGGGGCTGGAAGCCTTTTATTCTGATTATTTTAAAGATTCACCGGACAAATTGGCCGAAGCTAAAAAACTCATCAGCCAACTGAACCTTGGCCAATTAGAATATGACAACTACATAAAAAAAATGGCCGAACTAAGTGACCTTAGCCATAATGTAGTGCGTGACTATATCAGTAATAACCGCCCAAACACTCGCCTCCTGGCCTTTATAGCTAAAGAACTAAAGCCTAAATATAAAATTGGCATGCTGTCTAACGCTTCGCCTGGTTGGCTCGATAAACTACTAAGCAAAGAGGACATAGCTTTATTCGACGATATAGTACTGTCCGGAGAAGTCGGTTTGGCCAAACCCCAACCAGAGATCTACCAGCTATCGGCTAGACGGTTGGGTGTCCAAACCAACGAGTGTTTATTTATTGATGACCTTGTACACTACTGTGAGGCAGCTCAAGAGCAGGGGATGCAGGCAATTTTATACAAAGACTTCGAGCAAATGAAGACGGAGCTGGAGAAATTACTAACCGCCGGTTCGGACAACTAATTTATCTTTAATTTTTAACTTATCTACCATTAGCTGACGTTCTAGCTGCAGGGTAGCCGCCAGGCCGGAGTTGGGCACACTAACGATCAATGCACCGCGCTGAAGTTTAACTTTGCACGGGCTACCGTAGCGTCTTTTTATATAGTCTTGTATCTGTTTTATCTCATCCGGAGCTTGGGCGATTTTACGCGACCCTAAGATTTTCTGCAAGCTATCCATCCCTCAAGTTTCGCACCACACTAGCTTGCTGTCCAGCAAAGCTGGCCGCTCCGCTAGTGTTCTTGGCCTGCCGCGTTGTTGCAAACTGCGCTGCTCCTTCAATGTATTTCAATACGTCTCAGTCCGCTGCTCGTTCGCGCCTAGCATCAGACTCAAGTGCGCAACTCGAGGACGATAAGATAGCTTATACTAGATGTACTATGCCAGAACTTCCGGAGGTAGAGACTATTAGAATTGGCCTGGCTAAATTACTGCCAGACCGCGAGATCGCTGATGTTTGGCATGATTGGCAGAAATCTTTCCCTAACGCACCTGCAGACGTAGCCCGGTTTATGATTGGCGCTAAGATCAAATTGGTCCGCCGGCGCGCCAAAGTCCTGATAATTGAGCTATCCAGCGAATATTCGTTGGTCATACATCTCAAAATGACCGGCCAGCTGGTGCTGCGCGGTAAGCAGTCGTTTGGGGCAGGGCATCCAACCAAAAGTCTGGTGGGTGAACTGCCGGACAAATCTACCAGGGTAATCCTGGATTTTACAGATGGGTCAAAGCTTTTTTTTAACGATCAGCGCAAGTTCGGTTGGATGCGCCTTTTGCCAAGCGTCGAGGTGCCGCTGATTGATTTTATGCAAAAAGTCGGCCCAGAACCCCTGGAAGACGACTTTACGGTCGATAGGTTCATCGAAAGGCTCGCTCGCCGCAAAAATAGTCCCATAAAGGCAGTTTTACTCGACCAAACAGTACTAGCCGGGGTGGGGAATATTTATGCCGACGAATCTCTCTGGGCGGCCAAAATCCACCCATCTACCCCCGTTTCCAAAGTCTCCAAACCTAAATTAGTCACTTTATATAGCGCGCTTCGAGATATTCTGAAGCTCAGTATCGAAAAGGGTGGCAGTACCGATAGAAACTTCGTCGACGCCAAAGGCAAAGAGGGCAGTTATTTAAACTTCGCCCAAGTTTTTCGCAAAGCCGGTCAGCCTTGCCCACGCTGCGGTACCGAAATCGTAAAAATTCGGGTTGCCGGACGCGGCACCCACATCTGTCCAAGATGCCAAAGGGCGCCAAAATGATTGTGACTCTAGCCGGAGTGAATAGCTTTACCCTTAGACAACGACTAGACAGGCTAAGCGCTGAATTTACTAAAAAATATGGTAGTCTGGCACTTGAGAAATTTGACGGGGAAGAGCATGAAGCGCCGGAAATAATCGAAGGCCTGCAAAGCCTGCCCTTTTTAGCCCAAAGGAAATTAGTAGTAGTAAGAAGCGGTGGACTAAACAAACAATTTGCTGAAGAGATTGAACAAATAATTAGCTCAATAGGCGAGACTACTGACGTAGTTATGTACGAGCCCCAAATTGACAAGCGAACAGCCTATTTTAAGGTGTTAAAAAGCAGAACCGAGTTTGAGGAATTCAATGAATCAGAACCTCAAACTCTTGCTAAATGGTTAGTCGAAGAGGCCAAAAATCAAGGCGTTATGTTCAATATAACCGACGCCAATTATCTGGTCGAACGGGTAGGCACAAACCAAAGTTTGCTGGCTAATGAACTCGATAAATTAGTGGTATATAACCGTGAAATTACGCGCCAAAGTATTGATCTGCTAACCGAACCAACACCGCAGAGTAAGATTTTTGACCTGCTGGACGCGGCTTTTGGCGGCCACAAAGCCCGCGCACTTGAGCTTTACGAGCAACAGCGGGCCCAGAAAGTCGAGCCGCAAGCCATTTTAGCAATGATTGCCTGGCAGCTACAGCAAATCGCCGTCGCCAAAATGGCTGGTAATCGTCCGATAACAGAGGTTAGCAGGGACAGCGGTATGAAGCAGTACCCACTTAGAAAAGCCAGAAATCTGGCCGACCAATTAAGCGATAAAGACCTTAAAAAAATGGTTCCCGAAGCCCTTAATATAGACTGGCGGGGTAAAACTACCGCTTTAGATATGGACGAAGCCCTAAAGAATTATATTATTTCTTTGTAGTTTTCTTAGCCGCGGACTTTTTGGCGGCGGTTTTCTTGGCAGCTGGTTTAGCGGCGGCCTTTTTGGGGCTGGCTTTGGCCGGTTTAACACCGGCGGCTTTGGCCTGGGAAGCCAACCGCGCTTTAGAACGAGCGGCCCTATTCTTATGGATTACATTCTTTTTAGCGGCCGTATCAATGGCGCTAACGGCCGCCTGCTGAAGCTTAGAAACCTCAATAGATTTGCCGGCTTCAAGGGCTTTATTAAAAGCCTTAATAGCTTCGCGCATATTGCGGCGGGTGCGAGTATTGCGGGCATTGGCCTTGGCGGCTATCTTGACGCGCTTTTTGGCGGATTTAATTATTGGCATGAGGCCTTACTATACAGATATAACCCCTGTTTGTAAACCCGGTAGTGAGCTTTCGCGACTATCCGCCATAGCGGCGGATACTGGCAAAGCCACGCGAAAGTCTACTACTGGGTAAATATCCGACATTTACCTGTTGCAAAGAGGTAACGCTTATGTTAGTGTGACAAGTAGAACTACAAAACTAAAAAATAAAAAATGGATCCAGCGGCAGCGAAGCAGCAAATAGTCGAACGCGTCAAGCAAGCGTCTAACATCTTGGTGACGGTTAGTAATAACCCGTCAGTTGACCAGTTGGCGGCCTGTATCGGCTTGACATTGCTGCTGAACAAGATGGACAAACACGCCACGGCTGTCTTTTCCGGCCAAGTGCCATCGACCATCGAATTTTTACAGCCAAAAAAGACCATAGAAACCAACACCGATTCACTCCAGGATTTTATAATCTCGCTCGATAAAAACAAGGCCGACAAGCTACGCTACAAAGTCGAGGATGACGTAGTACGCATATTTATAACACCTTACAGAACTTCCCTCAGTAAAAAAGACCTAATTTTCAGCCAAGGCGATTTTAATGTCGAAGTCGTCATGGCGCTAGGGGTAAAAGACCGCTCGCAACTGGACAAAGCCATTACCGCCCACGGCCGGATTTTGCACGACGCTACAGTAGTGTCGGTCAACGCCGGCAACGACAAAGCGGCTGAGCTTGGACAGATCAATTGGCAAGACCCAACGGCCAGCAGTCTGAGCGAAATGTTGGTCAGTATTAGTGAGGCTTTTGGCACGGGTTTAATAGATAACCAAATGGCAACTGCCTTTTTGACAGGGATTGTAGCCGAGACCGCCCGTTTTTCTAATGACAAAACTTCGCCAAAAGTTATGACCATGAGTGCCCAACTGATGGCCGCCGGCGCCAATCAGCAGCTGATTGTCAGCAAGCTGGAACCGCCAAAGCCGCGGCCGCCGGACACAGACGGCAGAAAACCGGTAGCTAAAAAACCACCGGCGCCCAAAGCCCCACCCCCAACAGGGGTTTTAAACGTTTCCCATGAACCGGAAAAGATTAGTAGCGAAGAGGTAGAAGTCAAGGCTGGCGAAATCCATATTGATGAGAGGGGCAATATAGTTTCTTCTGAGGCCGAAGCCCCACCCAGTCCGCCACAGTCCCCGGCCCCCGTTATCCAGACAGCTCCAATGGCGGTGATGCATCCCCCCGAGCCCGCCGTACCCGTTCAAAAAGACAATAGCCCTCTTCCAGGCCCCCATACACTGCTTGATCCCACGGACCATCAACCGGCTATCAACCCGCCATTTACGGCCGATACTTCCCCGCAGTGGTCTGACCACGATGACCAAGACTCTGGCGATCCGCTCGGCATTTCGTCACATCCAAACGATGCTTTTACAAGTCGTGAAACAGTGGTTCAGCCACCAAAGCAGGAAATTTTAACGCCGGCACAAATGACCGCTACAGCGGCTCCATTAGCGCCGACAGTCAATACTGCCCGTAGCGCGGTCGAAAGTGCCCTCGACGAGGCACCGTTTGACCCAGCAGAGCATCCAATCGCGGCCTTAAGTGCTCAGCCCATAAGCCAGCCTTTGCACGAAACATCGTTAAATCCGCCGCCACCAGTCCCGCCGCCCCTAATGCCGACTCCCAGTTTAAGAATTCCAGACCAGGGCCAAAACAAAAAATAAGCACTTTAGCCGTCTATACTAAGGCCAGTGGATGGATTTTTACTAGTTGATAAGCCGGTGGGAATTACGTCGCATGACGTAGTAGCGAGAGTTCGAAGACTCTTAAGTCAATCCGATAGTCGACATTCAATAGTCGCTAGTCAAAAACTAACAACTAACGACTCGCGACTAACGACTCGCGCACTAAAAGTGCGCGTTGGCCACACCGGGACACTTGACCCGCTAGCCAGCGGCCTGATGATTTTGGTGCTGGGCAGTTATACCAAGCAGGCCCAGGAATTTTCTAAAATGGATAAAACATACGAAGTGGAACTGAGCCTGGGTGCAACCAGCGCTACGGGTGACGGGGAAGGATCGATAACAGAGGTCGGAGGGCAAAAGCCTGAAGACGGGGAGGTCAAAAAAGTATTAAAGTCTTTTGTTGGCGAGATCCGTCAGACGCCGCATGCGCACAGTGCCGTAAAGATTGGTGGCCAACGGGCCTACAAACTGGCCCGGGCCGGCAAGAAGTTTAAGATTGAGCCGCGAAAAGTCACAATTTTTAGCATTGAAGATATTGAATATAAATATCCAAAACTTAGTTTTGCCGCAAAAGTTAGCAGCGGCACGTACATCCGTTCATTAGCTGAAGATATTGGTCAAAAACTCGGCACTGGCGCCTACGTTTCAGCCCTTCGCCGAACAAAAATTAGTGATTACGACGTTAAAAATGCTCTGAAGGCGGATACATTGGATATCCAGGCTCTTTTAACAGGGGTTGTCAAACTGTAGAAAATTTGCTAGAGTAGGGCCAAGAATGATAACTAGCGAGAAGAAGGCTGGGGTTAGCAAAGACCTGCAGTCGCACAAGACCGATACCGGTTCACCGGCCGTGCAAGTAGGCATTATGACTGCTCGAATTGCTGAACTAACAGATCATTTGAAAACCCATAAGCATGATTTTGCCGCCCGCCGGGCGCTGCTGCAACTGGTTGGCAAGCGTAAAAGACTGCTTAAATATATCGCCGCTGGCAGCGGCGAAGCTTATCTCGAACTTATCAAAAAGCTCGGCATTCGAAGGTAATTTTACATTTGTCATTTCGCATTTTTCATTGATTTAACAATTAGCATTTACCAGACCTGATAAATGGCAAATGATCAATAAATGCGAAATGTAAATTGTAAAATGTTAAATAACTAAGTTGGGTGATAGAGCACAGTTCATCCGCTAGCTAGCGGACGGATTGGACCTTGTCACTCAGAAAGGTGAATAAAAATAATGGCTAACACCATTAACCCGTTCGGTAAGAAAGTAATTAAAGTATCAACCGATTTTAACGGCCGCGAACTTTCCCTCGAGGTAAATCGCGTTGGTTTCCGTACCTCGGCATCAGTCCTAGCGCGTTACGGCGACACCGTCGTGCTAGGCACCGCCATGGTGAGTGACGGCAGGGTACAGGGCCTGGATTATTTCCCGCTTAGCATCGACTACGAAGAAAAATTTTATGCGGCCGGTAAGATCAGCGGCTCGCGTTTTATTAAAAGGGAAGGCCGTCCCAGCGACGAAGCTGTGCTAATTAGCCGGCTGATTGACCGTCCAATCCGTCCGCTATGGCCCAAGGGCTACCGTAACGAAGTCCAGGGTGTGGTTTCGGTACTAAGCATGGACCCGAACTTCCGACCCGACATGGTCGCCATGATAGCTATGAGTGCCGCTTTTATGCTAAGTGGCGCGCCGTTTGAAGGCCCTGTAGCCGGTCTGCGCATTGGTCTGGTTGAGCATAAACTTACAACTTTTGCTAGCCTCGAGCAGCTCGAGGAAGGTCCACTGGACCTAGTGGTTGCCGGTACGAAAGACGGCATCATGATGGTTGAAGCCGGCGCCAAAGAAGTTAGCGAAGCTCAAATAGTGGAGGCTCTAGAGTTTGCCAACAAACAGATCCAGCCGGCACTCAAGCTACAGCAGGAACTGATCGAAAAGGTTGGCGTGAAACCTCAGGAATATGAGCTTTTGAAGCCCGATAAAGACATAGTTAAGCGGGTGGAAACCTGGTTAGCCGGAAAAATGGGTGCCAACCTGCGGGCGCCGCACCCGGAGCGCGGCGATTTAGTTAGGCAGTTGCGCGACCAAATGTTTGAGCATTTTGAAGTCGAAATCGGCGATGATTTCGCCGCCCAAAAAGCCGACTATGACGAGGCCTTTACTATGGCCCTACACCAGGATTTGCGTGAAGCCATTCTAAATGAAAATATCCGACCCGATGGCCGGGCTGTCACCGAAATCCGCGAACTCAGCAGCGAAGTCGGCTTTTTACCCCGTGCTCACGGTTCCAGCTTGTTTACCCGCGGCATGACCCAGGCGATGAACATCGTTACCCTAGCGCCGCTTAGTTACGCCCAGATGGTAGACACCATGGAACGCCAGGGCGAACGCCGCTATTTGCACCACTACAACGCCCCGGGCTATACAGTCGGCGAAGTTCGCCGCCTGGGCAGCCCCGGCCGGCGCGAAATCGGCCATGGCTACTTGGCCGAGCGGGCACTGCTACCGATGCTGCCGGAAGAAATGGACTTTCCATATACTATCCGGGCGGTAACCGAGATCATGAGCCAAAATGGCTCTACTTCCATGGCTGCCACCTGTTCCAGCACCTTGGCGTTAATGGACGCCGGTGTACCCCTAAAAGCACCTGTTAGCGGCATTGCCATGGGCCTAATGACCGATGGTAAAAAATCAGTAATCTTGTCTGACATTGCCGATGCTGAGGACTTTGCCGGTGATATGGACTTCAAGGTTGCCGGCACAGACAAAGGCATTACGGCCCTGCAAATGGATATGAAAGTTCACGGCTTACCGGTAGAAACACTGTCCAAGGCGTTAGAGCAAGGTAAGGCTGGCCGGGCAGAAATCCTAAAGCACATGCTGGCGACTCTGCCGGAAGCCCGCAAAGAAATGAGTCCGTACGCGCCGCGGGTTGAAACTATCATGATCAACCCCGATAAAATCCGCGAAGTCATTGGCAAGGGCGGCGAGACTATCCAGAAAATTACCGGTGAAACCGGCGCCGAAATTGACATTAAAGACGACGGTATGGTGATGATTGCCAGTCCGGATAAAAAATCAATTGATGCCGCCCGTCAATGGATAGAAAGCATTACGGCCGAACCGGAAGTCGGCAAGATTTATGAAGATGCGCCGGTGGTTAATGTCATGGACTTTGGCGCGTTTGTGCAAATTATGCCCGGCCGGGACGGCCTGGTGCATGTTAGTGAAATGAGTGAAGAACGGGTTGAAAAACCCAGCGACGTAGTCAAGGAAGGCGATAAAGTGACCGTCAAACTGGTCTCGATTGATGACCGCGGCCGTTTGCAGCTTTCGATGAAAGCCGCCCTGCGGGAAAAGGCGGGCAAAAAATAGTGGCCAGAACCAGCCAGGAGCAAAAATTACTAAGCAGCAGCTGGACCCAGGCAGCCATGTGTCTAATTTTTGTCGGTATAGCTTACGGCTTTGCCTCGCTGGCCATAGACTCCGGCAATTTAATTGAATACGCCCTGACGATATTTTTCTTCGTCTGGGCCATCAAAAGTGCTGTGCGGGCTGTCCGCAACCTTTAACTAAAGAATTATGAGTAAAAAAGACCAGCAACTGGAAAAGATTAAGACGGATATCTTGCAGCAAAAAATTTGCCCGGAACTGGCTGTAAGTGCCACGCAACTAGTGTTTGGCGATGGCAGCGCCGAGGCCGATCTGGTATTTATCGGTGAGGCGCCGGGCAAGAATGAAGATGAACAGGGTCTGCCTTTTGTGGGCGCCGCCGGCAAGTTCTTAAACGAGATGCTCGAGCTTATCGGCTTAAAACGGACCGATGTTTATATAACTAACATCGTCAAGTACCGCCCGCCGGAAAACCGCGATCCCTACCCGGATGAAAAAGCCGCCTTTTTACCATTTTTGCGCTTGCAGCTCGATGTCATTAAGCCAAAAATTGTGGTGACGCTTGGCCGCCACAGCATGGAATGCTTCCTGCCGGGACTCCAAATAAGTAAGAGCCACGGCCAGCCCAAGAGATACAAAGGGCAGGTCTACCTGCCGCTCTTCCATCCGGCTGCAGCCTTATATAACGGCTCGATGCGCCAAACTTTGATAGACGACTTTATGAAAATCCCGCGCATTTTGGTCAAAACCTAAGCTATGAAATCCAAAAATTACTCTAAATAAGAAAGGGAAATAAATTATGGATAAAAAACCAAACAACCTAAACAATCAGAGACCTTCCGATAGCCAGCCAGGACGATCTGCTGGTAGACAAGGTTCGAATAGAGCTGGTGGTAAAAACGCTCCCGGACGCAGTATGACGACCTCAACAGGCCGCAGTGTTTCGCGCGGTGCGGCCATCCGGGCTCAAAAACAAGCTGTTAACGATGCTAACCGGGTGGCTAACCAGTATCTCGATGCCGCAGGTAAGCAGACCGACCGGCCTCGCCGGGCCAATCAAATTGATGATAGCCCACGCCTAAAGGTTATCGGTCTGGGCGGCATGGATAGTGGCGGCAGCAAAAACATGATGGTCGTTGAATACCAAAATGACGCGATTGTGATTGATTGCGGCAACGACCTCGGCGTCGATCTGCCCGGCATTAACTATGGCATCGCCGACACCACGTATTTGGACCAGATTAAAAATAAACTCCGGGCATTTGTCATCACACATGGTCACCTGGACCACATTGGCGCCCTGCCGCACATTTTGCCTAAATATAATGTGCCGGTTTACGGTAGCCGCTTTACCATCGGCCGGGTTGAGGAAATCTTCCAGAATTTCGGCTTACCAATGCCCGATGGTTTTGTTCTGCAGACAGTCATCATGAACGAAACCACCCACGAACGGCTCAAACTTGGCGAGTTTTTCGTCGAGTTGGTACGTGTGACGCACTCCATTCCGGGCAGTACTATGGTGATAGTTGATACGCCCGTCGGCCGGCTGATAAATACCGGTGACTTCCGTCTCGACCCCAACCCGCTGGACCATGAAAAGACAGACGTTGCCCGGCTGGAAGAGCTGGCAAAGGAGGGTGTATTGCTGCTTATGTCAGAGTCTACAACAACCGAGCGTTTGGGCCGCACCCCCAGCGAAAGCACCATCGAAAAGAGCTTCATCGACATCATAGACCGGGCACCAGGCCGGATTTTCGTCGGCTTATTCTCGACAAACATGAATCGCGTACAGATGATAGTCAACGCGGCTGTGCACCACGGCCGTAAGGTCGCCATGGATGGTCGGAGCATGATCTCTACAGTTGAGATGGCTGTGCGTCATGGCTACATGAAAATCCCTAAAGGCACATTTGTGACTATTGCGGCGGTTCCAACCTTAAAGGATGACCAGGTTGTGATTGTTTGTACCGGCAGCCAGGGTGAACCAAATTCGGCGCTGCAGCGCATGAGCTTGGGCGACCACAAACATATCGCCCTTAAAGAGCAAGACACTGTAATTTTGTCTAGCACCCCGATTCCATATAGTGGAAATGATGCATTAGTACGTAGTATGGTCGACGACTTTTTGAAAAAAGGCGTGCACGTCAATAGGCACGAAACTTACGAGCTCGACCACGGTGGCCCGCTGCACGTTTCGGGTCACGGCAGCATCGAAGAATACCGTGACATAATTAAGCTCCTCAAACCACGCTTTTTCTTACCGATCTACGGGGATTTTACAGCCAAGAAATACCATGCTGACATCGCCCTAGAAGAAGGCATACCGCGATCTAACATGCTTAACGCCGAGAACGGCCAGGTCATAACAGTTACTAAAGATAAGATGTTGCTTGAGGGCGAAGTGCCGCATGGCACCATTTTGGTCGACCAGACCGGCGCTGTCGTTAGTACCGTGGTGGTTAAAGACCGGGTGCTGCTGGCCGAAGAGGGTGTGGTAGCGGTGGTTCTGACCATCGATAAAAAGACCGGCCAGCTGCTGACCAGTCCGGATATTATCAGCCGCGGCTTCATATATATGAAGGAAAACGAGGAACTGATGAATGCCTTCCGCGCCGAGCTGAGACGGGCAGTTACCCAGCGCTACAAAAGAGTTGATATGGATAGGTTCAAGGCCGAGCTTAAAGATTACGTGACGCATTTTTTGTACGAACAGACCCAGCGCAGCCCGATTGTCATCCCGGTAGTCAACGTCATCGGCGGCCGGACCGAAAAGGCTAATAATGACCTGCATAAAACAGACACTGGCGGCAATGGCAACGGTCATCCCAAAACGCCCGAGGAAATCGCCCTGGAACAGCAGCGGCGCTTTGCCCAAATGCGCCAGCGGCTACTCAACCAAGACGCCCGCGTCGACTAAAGAACTTAAGCACAGTTTTTTGTATTGACTTCCAATATATTGGAGAGTTTAATAACAGACATTCAGTTAAAATAAAGACTGAAAATAAAGAGGGATAATAAAATGCACGCACTACCTTCAGAAATAGTTCCGCTACTCGGTGATCTAGGGGCCTATGATGGATTGAGGAATATCAGATTTCGTAAGGACGGTGAGCTTGCTATCGGACTCTTTTTAAGAGAGAAAGATGAAAAAACCGTAGTGACCATCTCTCCAAGCAAAAATGCTCCGCCTTTTGTATTTGACATAGAGCCTGTAGAGGCAAATGCTGCATTCGAGGAACCCTGGCCATACGCGCCCAGAACAGGAAAAGTTATATTACAAAATACCTTAACAAAAGACAATCACCCCGAAGAAGCTTAAGGCCTCAACCGTTGACACGATAAGCACAATTATGTTATAATTACAACGGTCTACTGAGATAGACTGTTTAATACATAACACTTATACTGAAGTAACGATGGCTAAAAAACGAAAAACACCCATGCGGAAATCTCCGGGCCGCCCGCCCAAAAAAGCTAAAAAAAGCCAATCTAACGCCGGTTTTTGGCGCGGTGTCGGCGCCGTAATTTTAATCGTTGGTGGCATAGTGCTGGGTTTTGGCGCTTTTGTAGGCGCGCCGATCCCACATGATTTTTGGCACGGTGGTTGGTGGGCGTTTGGTATTGCCGCCATTGTAGCGCCGTTCGCACTCATATATTTAGGCGCGCTGAAATTTTGGAGCGAAGACCAGCGGGTGCCTCTGCCCAAGATGGTTGGCACGCTGGGGCTGCTGGTATTTTTGGCCAGCTGGCTACACACGGCTTTTATTCATCATGACACTGACCTCAGCCTCTGGGTCGGCGGCCACGGCGGCCAAGTTGGCAAAGCTGTTGGCGATGCGCTGGTGGGTGCACTCGGCAAGTTTTTGGCCTCACTAGTCTTTTTTGTACTGGCATTATTCTTTATGTTATTCACATTTGCTATCGATCCGCGCTCGTTGCTAAAACTGTCCGAGTTATTTAGGCGTGAAAAACCGGAAGGAGAGGGTGACACCGAAGATCTGGCTGCTCTGAAAGGCAAAATGAGTCCTAACTTCCAGCTGCACGAGGGCGTGCCGGTCGAACACCACAGCGGTGCCCGCCTAGCTAACTTACGAAATACGGCCCAAAAGTTGGCGCCTACCGAAGACCACGCGGCCCTAATAACCGCCAGCGACCCGGACTGGCAATTTCCGCCACTCAATCTGTTGGACAATAAACAAGATAAGGCCGACGCCGGCAATGTGCAGGGCAACGCCGAGGTTATTAAAGAGACTTTCGCCAACTTTAACATTGAGGTTCAGGTCGAGGGCGCCAACGTTGGGCCGCGTGTCACCCAGTACACGCTTAAGCCGCCGACCGGTGTAAAACTATCACGACTAACAACGCTGGAAAATAATCTGGCACTCGACCTGGCAGCCGATACCATCCGTATGGAAGCGCCAATTCCTGGCAAGCGGGCTGTGGGCATAGAGGTACCAAATGTTAAGGCCGCGACCGTCTCGGCGTATGGAATACTCAGCAGCGCCGAGTGGCAATCGGTTAAAAGCCCGCTTGGCATAGCCATCGGTAAAGATATCACTGGCACTGCAGTCGTTGGTGACCTGGACCGCATGCCGCACCTGCTAATCGCCGGCCAGACCGGTTCGGGCAAAAGCGTAATGATTAACTCCCTGCTAACCAGCTTGCTGTACCGCAATAGCCCGGCCGATCTCAAACTTATTTTGGTCGATCCCAAACAGGTTGAAATGAACCTCTATAAAGATATCCCGCACTTACTTGCGCCGGTCATCCACGAGCCGGAAAAGTGTATCAGCGCCCTCAAATGGGCGGTGGCCGAAATGGAGCGTCGTCTTAAAGCTTTTGGCGAGGTCGGTAAGCGCAATATTGGCGAATATAACCAAGTTAAAAAAGAAGAAGGCATGCCTTACGTCGTGATTGTGGTCGATGAACTGGCTGATCTTATGATGATGGCCGCCCGCGACGTGGAAAGCTTGGTTGTACGCATCGCCCAAAAAGCCCGGGCCGCCGGCATTCACTTGGTAATTGCTACCCAGAGGCCTAGTGTCGATGTTATAACCGGTCTGATTAAGGCCAACGTACCCGGGCGCATTGCCTTCACGACCATCAGCCAGATAGATTCGCGGACGATTATCGACCAAGCCGGCGCCGAAAAGCTGCTGGGAAGCGGCGATATGCTCTACAGCATCCCCGAATATCCCAAGCCAAGGCGTATGCAGGGCGCGCTCATAACAGATGCCGAAACCAATAAAATTTGTGATTTCCTGCGTGCCCAGCGGCCGCCGACCTATGATGACGAAGTTGTCAGCCAGCCCGTTCAATTAACGAGCAAAGGCGCCATCATGGCCGGCAGCGAGGGCGGCGCCAACGATACAGCCTGGAGGGAGGCCGTAGAAGTAGTAATAAATAGCGGCAAGGCCAGTACCAGTCTGCTACAGCGCAAGTTACGCATCGGCTACGGGCGGGCCTCACGCATAATAGATATGATGGAAGAACAGGGCATAGTCGGGCCGGGTGAGGGCTCGCGTCCGCGTCAGGTGCTGGTTAGCAGCGTGGAACAAGTTTTTGGTGTTGACGCTGTTGACGCTGTCGGCGCTAAAACTGAAGCCGATGTCTACGACGACATGCCTGACGAATAATAAAAATCATTGAAGCCACCGTGTCCCACAAACTAGTTATGGTTATTGTAGCAGAGGCCCAGGTGGCGATCCAGAGTCGCTGGGGCAAACACTCCGATCATCACGGGTTGTATGGAATGACGTTGATGGTCGGTTGGGTGGTCGTAAACGTGACCTTGACATAATCCAGCGAGCGCAACGGCCCGACTTGAAGACTCGGCCCGGCAGGCATAGCGGCAGCGGCTTGCGTCAGGATATTCTTGTAGGTCGTGCCGCCGTCAGTGGAGATGTCGATAGCCGTGATCCCCGCACCCGTGCCCTGCTGGAAAGAGACAATGGCATCCCAATCCGTGAGTAGCTGCTGGCCGGTCGCTGTGACAACACCCGTCATCGTGGTCGGCGCGATTGCAGTCGGGTAGAGGTTATTGCGCGCCAACACCTTATCCTTGTTCTGGGTGCCGGTGACGATAAAGAGGCAGTTAGAAGAAGCGTTCGGCATGATCGACCAGTCGTTGTCCTCGAAAAGCAGCTTGCCGCTGACCGTCAGGGTGGCTGTGCCCCGGATGAGGAATCCGCGAGGCCCTGCGTCGTCCCCGACCGAGAGGTACTTCTGGCGGGCAATGCGCCCTCTGTTCGTGGTTGCTACTTCCCCCAGGTCGGACATAGCAAGTCCATTGTTCGTCGCGTTGGTAAAGTTCATCGACCATTCGCCGTGGTCTAAATCGAGGTCGTAAGTAGCCGCGTTGTCGAACCTGAGCGGCTTGAAGGTGACTGCACCTGGTGAGCCTCCCGTTCGAGCACCTGTGACCAGGTAGCGAATATTGTGCATCACAACGTTTGTGGTGCCCGATGTCTGCTGAAAGAGGAAATAGCAAGGTGAAATCGCCCCCGCCGCACTGTAGGCAATTGAGTCCTGGACGAAGGTAATGTCCCTGGCGACAAACTTCTTGAGAACCGTAGTAGGCGCGGCCAAGAACTCACCCTGACCGGCAAACGTCCCGGAAGCGTTCCACCAAGTGCAGCCGGTTATCTGGATCTGCCCCATCGGAATAGCGTTGTTAACCGTGACCGCGCAGAACTTTCCATTGGTGAATGTCTGAGCGGTCTTGAGCGTGCCGACGGAGTTGATGATTCGGATCACTTGCGAATTCGGATGTGCCGGAGCCTGGAAGTTCGTAAAGAAGTAGTGAGCGTTCCAGCAATCTTCAAATGTGCAGTTTTCGATAACAGCGTCGTCTGCCGCATCTACCTCGATACCGACATCCATCGAGCCGGAGCCGTAGCAGTTGAGCATTTTGAACCTGCCGCCGAAACCTACGCTTCCGACCTGGTAGTTCGACGAGGCCCCGGCCCCGGTTGGAACGAAGCCAGTGGTCGAGTAGCAGTTCTCAAACGTGATCTCGTCCCAGTAGACATTGATGCCGGTCGAGGGGCCGCTCGCAGCGACAGTGATGCCGAAGTTTCCGCCATCACTACGGACATTACGAATCACAACATCCGTGATGACATTCTGTGCCAGCCCTCCCGCGGAGTGGTAGCTGACGAGATAGACAACACCTGCTTTGTTCGTCGTATTCGCGGGCATATTGATGCAGTTGATGTTCTCGACGCGGAAGTGCTTGATGTCGATTTGCTGCCCCGAGGCCGAGACGTTATTGTCTCGCATCGTACCGACGACCACGGCGTTAGTGGCTGCCTGGGCAAGGCCGTTGTTGTCGATGGTGAAGTCTTTGATGACGACGTTCTGGAAGCTGTCGCCGCTGGCGGTTCGGTTCAAGTCTACGAAGCGCGGCGCAGCCGAGGAGAGTGTGATCTTCGTAGCACCTGAGCCACGAATCGTTAGTTTGCCGGTGATGCCCTTCGGAAGCGCGGGAACCGTTGACCAGGTGAAGCTTCCATCACCGAAAACTATCTCGGCACCGACCGAACTGGCAGCCGGAAGAAGGGCGGTTAGAACCGCACCCCCGTCAGCGCCTGTCGACACGACGACACCGTTGGCGTTCCGGCCAGTAATGGTTGTACCGTCAGTCGTGATGAGGTAGCTGGCGCTCAGGCTGTTCTCGCTAGCTCCCCTAGCAACCTTAACCCAGGAGGAACCATTACTGCGGTAGAGGGTGCCGCTGGCTACGTCAGTGGAAAGATAAAGTAGGCCGGTGTTGGCAGCTAGAGCTGAGGGTTTGGCGGAGTCTAGGCCGGAGGC
This sequence comes from Candidatus Saccharibacteria bacterium UBA6824, assembly GCA_002452155.1. Classification (GTDB taxonomy): domain Bacteria; phylum Patescibacteriota; class Saccharimonadia; order Saccharimonadales; family UBA10212; genus UBA6824. Next base: position 20,940 of record DKEK01000006.1, read on the forward strand.
AATAATGGAGTCATACTTGTGAGTACCA
>DKEK01000006.1:20981-88038 GCA_002452155.1 Candidatus Saccharibacteria bacterium UBA6824
CGGCCAGTAATGGTTGTACCGTCAGTCGTGATGAGGTAGCTGGCGCTCAGGCTGTTCTCGCTAGCTCCCCTAGCAACCTTAACCCAGGAGGAACCATTACTGCGGTAGAGGGTGCCGCTGGCTACGTCAGTGGAAAGATAGAGTAGGCCGGTGTTGGCAGCTAGAGCTGAGGGTTTGGCGGAGTCTAGGCCGGAGGGGATAATGGAGTCATACTTGTGAGTACCATCGCCTTGGTGCTGTTGGGAGAGATAGTCATTGAGGATAGTACCCCAGGTGCCATCGTCAGAGCCGGGAGTAGGAAGACGGCTCACTGGCGGCCGCCTTTAGGGCGGCCGCCCTTAGGATTGTTTGGGGTCTCTCTCTCTGGATTGTTTTTTGGTCTCAACATATATGTTTATGGCTGATGGCTTATTCCCTCGTAGTGCTTGAGTTTATTTTAACATAAAAGGTCTTGGGTCAAATCCTAATACAGAAAAACAAACTATACAATAAATCCCGCATTTCAGAGGTCCGTCCTCTGAAATAGCTAGAGCTTTTCGAGCCCGGCGTCGATAAGCGGGTCGAGATTGCCGTCTAAAATTTTATCCGGTTCGGTAGTCTCGTAGCCAGTGCGTAAGTCTTTGACTTGTTTATACGGATGCAGCACATAGCTTCTGATTTGGTGGCCCCACTCGGCCGATTGGTTGGGGCCTTTTATATCCGCCAGGTTTTGCACGTGCTGATCGAGCTGGAGTTGAACAAGTTTTGAGCGCAAAATCCCGAGCGCTGTTTCTTTATTTTGCAGCTGAGAGCGTTCATTTTGGATAGCCACTGCTATACCTGTGGGGGTATGGGTTACGCGCACAGCCGAGTCGGTTGTATTGACTGACTGGCCGCCATGGCCGCCGGCACGGTAGACGTCAATTTTTAGATCCCTTTCATCGATTTGCACTTCGCCGGGCTTATCAATCGAGGGCATAATTTCGACTTTGGCGAAGCTAGTCTGGCGCAAGTTCTTGGCATTGAACGGGCTTAAGCGAACCAGCCGGTGGACGCCGTGCTCGCCGGCTAATTTACCATACAGAAAATCAGCCCCGGAAATTTTAATGGTGGCGCTTTTAATACCCGCCTCTTCGCCGGCGCTTTGATCAATGGTCTCAATTTTTAACTTATGACGTTCGGCCCAACGGACGTACATCCGCAGCAGCATTTGGGCCCAGTCCTGGGCGTCGGTGCCGCCGGCACCGGCGTGGATAGCTAAAATAACGTCATGGTCATCAAAAGGCCCCTGGAAACGTAAGTTTACTTTCAGCCCATCGAAATTTTTGACTAATATTTTGAGCTGGCTAGATAGTTCTTTTTGTAGCCCGGCATCATTGCTGGCGGCTAGTTCGGCCAGGTCGTCTACGGCCTCCTGCAATTTTTGCCAGGGCGCGGTCCGGCGTGATAAGTCAGCTTCACGCTTGCTAATTTTTTGAGCTTTGGCTGAATCATGCCAAAAATCTGCTTCTTGCATCTCCGCCTCCAAACTTTTTTTCTCGGCTTCAAGAGCCTCCAAATTGATTTTCTGGGTGGCTTTCTGCAGCTCAAGCCGAAGCTCTTCAATCTGTTTTTTTAGCGGATTCATTACGTCTTTAGTATAGCTGATCCTGCTCAGCTGCTGTGCCACAGGGGCAGGAGATTGTCACTCAATTGATCGGCGATTTTGGGGTCGGTACCGCCCAATATCCCTACCCCGCCCAGGTTCTGCGCGAAGAGTTTGCGCATAGCCCCGGCCAGGTCGCGTTTGGTTACACCTTTGATTCGGGCCGGCATGGCACGCAAGTCTTCAATGTGGCCGTCGAAGAAATAACGGGAGTAGGCGCTTGAGACGCTCTGGACAGTTTGCAGTGAGCGCTGAAAAGAGCCGAGCGCATACTGTTTGGCGGTTTCCAGTTCGGCTTCATCGATGATACCATTTTGGATTTTTTTGATCTCGGCCAGCACAATGTCGGCCAGCGCCGACGCATTGCTTGGCAAAACCTGGGCACTCAGCCACCACTCGGTCACGCGGCTGGAAATATGGTGGCCCGAGCTAACGTGGTAAACTAACCCCTTATCGCGCGCCTGTCCAAAAATTCGCGAATAAAGTGTATCGGTTAACATAACCCGGGCGATGGCCAGGGCATCATCGTCTTTTTGGTTAATGATGTCATTAAAGTGGGTACTGATAATCAGATAAATATTCGGCACTGTTTCGTTAGTAATAAATGTCGGGGCGCTAGGCTTTTTAGCCTTTTCTTCCGGCAACTTAGCACGCGACGAGCCTACCGGCAGTTCCAGTTCTTCCAGCAGCTGCTTAACATTGACCCGGCGACCCCGTAGTGAGCCGGCGATAATAAATCGCATATTTTTGGTGAAGTGGGTTTTCTTGTAATGCTCAATCAGATCTTCGCGCTGGACGTTAGCCATTAAATCAACCCGTTCAAAATCAGTCGCCACCGAAAATCCAAAACTCTGGCTCATTTGGCCGGCCAGCGCCCGGAAGTGGTTGTTGGTGTAGCTGACTAGCTCGTCACGGATATTGCCGAACTCGGCATCGAATTCGGCCTGCAAAAAGAGCGGCTTGGCCAGCGATAATTGCTGCAGCCGCAGCACCCGGTCCCACTCAAAATCGGCCACCTCGCCGACATAGGCCACCGAGTAGTAGCTGGTGTAGGCATTGACGTAAGCGCCGTTTTTGCTCATTTCGGCATTGAAAATGGTGCGGTCGGGATATTGTTCATTGGCACCGGCCGACACCATGTGCTCCAAAATGTGCGGCGTTTCCCATTTCTTGCGCGGCACCAAAAACTCGCCGGCACGGAAATTGAGTTCGTAGCTGGTGACACTGGCCCCAGGTACGTCAATTAACAGTCCCCGAGCGCCGTTTTTTAACTGGACCTCACTAACTGTATGTTTCAAGGCTATTTCCGTTTTTTCTTTTTAGCGACCGTTTTTTTCTTGCGTTGGCGTTCGGCTTTGCGGGATTTCTTGCGCTGGTTATGCAGGCGGGCCTGGTCCGTCGCGGCGGATTCGTCTTTGCCGGTTTTAAAGTCGGCTTCGTCGTAGTGTTCGGTCTGCACAATCTGCCTGGCGTTGTCGACCGAACTGCGGGCCGCCCGGGTCAGGTCAGTTTCAACTACTTCTTGCAGTTGGGACTCTAGCGGCTGGGCGTGCATGATTGCCCGGATGATTTCATGACGCAGTGTCAGCTGCATCTCATCAAAGATCCGCTGGCTTTGGCGGCGGTATTCCACCAGCGGGTCGCGTTGGCCAACGCTTATCCAGTGGATGCCTTCGCGCAGATGGTCCATGTTTTCCAGGTGCTGCATCCATAAATTATCCAGTACTTGCAAATAAACGTCGCGCTCGACTTTGCGCATAATGTCGGCGCCAAAGACTTTTTCCTGGTTACGATAGAGCTTTTGGGCGGCGGCGGCCAGTGTAGCCTCAAACTGGCTGGCTTCAGCGTCAAAAAGTGTGTCCAGAGTTTTATCATCCAGCGGGAAAGTCTCATTCAGTATGGCCTCAAAGTTTTGGCTCAAGCTATCCGGGTGGCCAGCCAAAAACTCGGCTTCCTCGTCAATAAATTTTTTGATTCGGGGGCTGATGTCCTCGGCCCGCAAGACCTCGCGCCGGACGGCGTAAATGGCCCGACGGTGACGGTTCATAACATCGTCGTACTGAACAACGTTTTTACGCTGGTCAAAATTAAAACCTTCAACTTTCTTTTGGGCGCCCTCTAAACTCTTGCTTATCATACGGCTTTCGATTGGCGTATCGTCGTCGACCTTTAGGCGGTCCATGACGGCCGCGATCCGCTCACCGCCGTAAATCCGCATTAGATCGTCTTGGCAGGAGACATAAAATTGGGTCATGCCGGGGTCGCCCTGGCGGCCGCTACGGCCGCGCAGCTGGTTATCGATGCGGCGTGATTCGTGGCGCTCACTGCCCAGTACAAACAGCCCGCCCAGGTTGGTCACGCCTTTGCCCAGTACAATGTCGGTACCGCGGCCGGCTATGTTGGTGGCCAGCGTCACGGCGCCCCGCTCACCCGCTTTGGCGACAATCGCCGCTTCGCGTTCGTTATTCTTAGCGTTCAAAACCTCATGTTTGATGCCGGCTTTTTTGAGCAAGCCGCTTAGCAACTCGTTTTTTTCGACGCTGACTGTGCCGATCAAAACCGGCTGGCCCCTTTTTTGGAGATCGGCAAGCTCGCGGACAATAGCCTGCATTTTGCCGGCCTCGGTTTTATAAATCCTATCAGATAGGTCGTTACGGACGAGCGGCCGGTTAGCCGGTATTTCGACCACGTTGAGTTTATAAATTTGGTGAAATTCTTCGCTTTCGGTCATGGCCGTCCCGGTCATACCGGCCAGTTTTTTATAAAGACGGAAATAATTTTGGAAAGAAATGGTGGCCAGCGTCATGGACTCTTCCTGAACTTCCACGCCTTCTTTGGCTTCAATCGCCTGGTGCAGGCCTTCGTTATAGCGGCGGCCTTTTAGCAGGCGGCCGGTGAAATCGTCGACAATTATAATCTCGCCGTCGTTGCTGACGACGTAGTGCTTGTCGCGCTGGAACAGGGCGTGGGCTTTGAGAGCTTGTTCGAGGTGGTAAATTGTCCGCAAGTTTTCGGTCGAGTAAAGGCTCTCTATGCCCAGAATCTTCTGGATAAACTCAATGCCGGCGTCGGTCAGGATGACGCTACGGCGTTTTTCATCCTTTTCGAAGTGTTCGGTTTCTTTGAGTTGGAGTACCACCCGGGCAAATTGATCGTAGGCCGTGGCACTAGCTGCCGCCGAGGCGCTAATAATCAATGGCGTGCGGGCCTCGTCGATTAAGATCGAGTCGACTTCGTCAACGATAGCGTAGTGCAGGTCGCGCTGGCGCAACTGGTCGGTTTCGCGGACCATGTTGTCACGCAGGTAGTCAAACCCGAATTCGTTGTTGGTGCCATAAGTAACGTCAGCTTGGTAGGCCTCTTGGCGGGTGGCCGGCCGCAGGTGTTGCATGCGCGGATCATAATGCTCTTTATTTTCATAGCTTGGATCATATACATAAGACTCGTCGGGAATAATAACGCCCACGCTCAAGCCCAAGAAATGATAGATCTGGCCCATCCAGCCAGCGTCGCGCTGGGCTAGATAATCGTTAACGGTTACAACGTGCACGCCCTTGCCCTCCAGGGCGTTGAGGTAAACCGACAGCGTCGCCACCAGGGTTTTACCCTCGCCGGTTTTCATTTCTGATACGCCGCCCTCGTGCAGTACCATACCGCCAATTAGCTGGACGTCAAAGTGACGCTGTTTTAGGGTGCGGGTGGCGGCTTCGCGGACAGCCGCAAATGCTTCCGGCAAAAGCTGGTCCAGGCTGGTGCCTTTTTCCAGGCGTTTTTTGAATTCGGCTGTCTGTTGTTTGATTTGGGCGTCAGTCATTTTTTGATACTTCGGCGCCAGGGCATTAACTTGCACGACGCGTTTTTTCAGGCGTTTAATAGTTGCTGCCTGGGGATCGCCCAAGACACGTTTTAGCGGCTTTGTACTAAATTTTAATTTCAACAAAAAACACAGACCTCCTCTAGTTGGCTCATACTATTCTAGCGCAAAACCGCTCGGATTTACAGAGTAGCTTGACCGTGCATGTAGGGCTGCAGGGCTTTGGGAACCCTTACCGTACCGTCCTCATTCTGATAATTTTCGATGATGGCCACCATTGTCCGTCCCATTGCGAAAGCCGTTGCGTCGTTATTGTGTACAAAAACGTTTCCGTCGCTAGTCTTGGCACGAGTCCCCGTGCCTTCGGCCTGGAAGTCGCTGATGAAGTCCGCGGTGTGGGTCTCGCAGTATTTATTTTGGCCCGGTAGCCAGGCTTCTATATCTACGCCCCGGGCATTGGGAAAACCGATATCGGCCGTGCATTTATTTAACACGTGGTATGGCAGGTTCAGCTGCTGCATCAAATACTCCTGGATGGCAATCATAAAAAGGTGCTCATTCATACCATCTTCGGGCAGCGTGAAGCTTTCCATCTCTAATTTATCAAACTGGTGGAGGCGGATAATACCTTCCAAGTCCTTGCCGTACGTCCCAGCTTCGCGGCGGAAGGCTGTGGTGTAGCCGACGTAGCGTAGCGGCAGCTGCTGCCCGTCCAAAATTTCACCCATAAACATGGGCGCCAGAGTGTGTTCGGCGCTGGCGTTGAGCCACAAGTCTTCACCCTCCAGCTTGTAGGTCTGCTCCTCTTTATTGAGCCGGCCAGTGGCTTCGTAGACTTCGGTGCGGGCAACGGCCGGCGGCAGAGTTGGAGTAAAGGCTTCGGTTGATATATTTTTTAGACCGGCCTCACTTGCAACTGACTGCAGGATCTTTTCGTCTGTTAAAACCTTCAACGCGAATTGCACCAGCCCAAATTGCAGCTTTACAAGGTCGCCCAGCATATAAGCGAAACGTGCGCCAGCAACCTTGGCCGCCCGCTGCTTGTCAATTAGGCCGCGGGGTTCGGCGATTTCCCAGTGCGTTTTGGGCTTGAAGTCAAACTCCGGCTTTTTGCCCCACTCTTTTACGACTACATTGTCGGCTTCGCTGGTACCGACCGGCACATCGTCTGCCGGCATATTGGGGACAGCTTTAAGTAGTTCTAAAAATTCCACTTGCACCGGTTCTAGTTCCAGTTCAAGTTTCTTGAGTTTTTTCTTAAGACCCTGTCCTTTTACTTGATCTTCTTCCGATGGTTTTTGGTCCTTTGTCCGAGCCGCCAATTCGTTGCGCTCGGCACGGACAGCTTCAATTTCGGCCATCAAGTGGCGGCGATCCTCATCCAGCTGCAGCAGGTGTTTGATATTGACCCTGTAGCCTTTTTGGCCGGCCTTTTTTTCTACCTCCTCTGGATTTTCCCTGATAAAGCTGATGTCTAACATACAGTCATTATAACTACTTTTTAGTTTGCAGAGCTTTTAGCGTAAGTTCGGTGCGGGCACGGGCATAAGCGCAGTGCTCACAGTCGGGATCTTCTTTGGGCATATCGCCTTCCAAAGTCTGTTTGATTTTTTCCAGAGTTGGCTCTACCCATTTGTCGCTACCTTTATATGGAAAAATGTTGGTGCGAAATTCTACTTTGTTAAAGAAGCCTTTGCCGCTTGAAATGCCATTGGCGTAGACAAAATAGCCGGTGTCGCTGACTTTGTGGCCTTCGCCGCGCAGTAGCCATTGGTAAACTTCCATCTGGCGGCGGTAGCTATCGTGCCATTTGGACTCCTCCAGATCGGTAATCTCTTTATTTTTAGCAGTGGCTTTATAATCTACGACTACCAGTTTGTCGTCGGGTGTCACCCAAACATCGTCGACACCGCCGAAAATCAGCAGATTAGTCGCTTGGTGCAGATGCTGAACGCCTGTAAATACATGACGCCAGCGCTCTAGGTCCTTATGGGCAAACGGTTTGGCATCGACCTTAAATTCAATCTGCCAGGGGTGTTGCTTGCCTTCTTTTCTATAGACATCAAACTCAGTTTTTAGCAGTGTATCTACGGCGCTATTGATTAGAAATGGTGGCGAGCTGGGCTGGTTAATTTTGAGGCGCTGGGCCAGCCAGAAACAGCGCGGACAGCGCACAAAATTCTCAATCCGGCTGCGACTTAATTTATAAACTTCTTTTTGGCCGGGCTTGTAAGCCGGCGATCTCTCGTATGCCATTAGACACCATTGTATCAGGCGGCTTTAGCCAGCCAGCTGAACCGCCAAGAACGATACCAGGGCTAGAAATGCGGCGATGACTAAAATCAAAGGGCCGTATTTTTTAAGATTTGGTTGCATAAATTTTAGTATAGACCTTTTTCTTGAGCAAAGGGCGCGGGCAATAATGCCCGCGCCCAGCAAGTTTTGTGAGGTTTATATTATCGTTTGACCCAGCGACCAACCAGGCCTACGACCAGGTAGCCGGCAGCGGCATAGAATGCCATGGCGGCCAGGGCGACATAGTCAACCACCCAACCACGGCTGACCACATCGGTCGTGGTAAAGAAATTGCGCAGCGGTTCCAGCAACACCTGGGTATTGCTGTAGACCCAATGCACAAACGTAGCATCCGGATTCGCATTAAAGAACCGCAGCACCGCGCGGAGCAAGAGCAACAGTTCGGCCAGGCCGACGAACAAGTTGACCATGCCGGCAACTGATTGCTTGCTTACCTTGTAAAGATCCATAAGATCCTCCCTTAATTAGTAATAACTTCATAATATTCCTAGGCGTGCAAACTTACAATATAGATATCCACAGTTCGCCCCGTCCAGATTTTTATTTAAGTGCCGCCACTCGGGCTTTAATTGACTAAAGTTTCCCGCCTTAGTACGATTAAAAAATCATAAGCGTAACGCGGGGGTATTAAAATGAAGGTCATCAAAGATGAGCGCGGCATGTTCCATCCTTTACTAATTGGACTAATTGTAGTGGTTGTGGCGGCCATTGGTTTTGCCGGCTACAAAGTGTCAAACAAAAACGACAAAAAATCTGTAACTCCTACGGCGGCGGTGGCCTCAAACAGCGCCGCAGAAAGCGCCTGTAATAAAGAAATAAGCGATAAGACCTTTTGTAAGTTTGTTTCGCATTTTAGCTTAAACAGCGCTTATAAAGCGACAATTGCCAGTACCGATAGTAGCGGTATGGTCAGTAAGGTAGAGCTCCAAAATGACAGCAAAAGCAACAGCACAATGGTCACCAAAGATGCCAACGGCAAAGAGACCAGTGCCTTCATAACGCTAGACAATAGCAGCTATATAAAGGACGAGTCAGACAATTCCTGGACTAAGTACACCTCTTCCACCGCAACTGATACGACTAAGCCGACTAGCGACATTAAGATCGACACTAACGACATTACCAGCAAAAACACCATCAGCTACAAAAATCTGGGCACCGAAGCCTGCGGCAAATTAACCTGTTACAAATATCAGGTCGTTGATAGTGCCAATGCCGGCACAACCCAGTACATTTGGTTCGATAACAAAAACTATATGATGCAGCGTTGGTACAGCAAGGATGCGAACGGCACCATGGACATGAGCTTCACCTATCAGAGCGTCAATATCACCGCCCCGTCACCAGTCAAAGAAGCCTCTACCCAATCAGGCGCTAATGCAGCCGACGTTAATGCCGCCATTCAGGCCGCCCAACAATCTGCCCAGTACGGAAGTCAGTAGTCCAAATTTAGACCGAGGCGTAGGGTACATGACACATTCCACGCCCCGTCTTTTCAGTGAATTTTTGGTGGTAGGCTTCGGCTAGCCACCATTTACCCGCCGGCTCAAGAGTTGTAACGATTTTGCCGTCGTATTTTTCAGGGTTTAGTTTGTCGATAATTTTCTGGGCAGCTTCTTTTTGTTTTTCATTAATATAATAAATTGCCGAGCGGTAACTATCGCCTACATTGACCCCGTCCGGGGCATTTTGGGCGGTTGGGTCCTGGATGCGGAAAAAGTGCTGCAGAAGCGTTTCGTAGCTGACTTTCTTCGGATCAAAGGTAACTTTTACGGCTTCGGCGTGGCCAGTTTTGTGTTTGTAAACTTCCTCATAGCTTGGGTTATCTTTGTAGCCGCCGGTGTAGCCGGCTTCTGTTTGCAAAACTCCAGGCACTTGCTCGAAATAATACTGCACACCCCAAAAACACCCAGCCGCGAAAATTGCTGTTTCTTTCTTCATCCCGTTAGAGCTCCAGTTCGCTGCCAGCGAACTGGCAGATTTTATCTTTGATAAAATACTTAGCTCTAACGGGATTCATAAATTTATTTTACTTAAGTCCCCATCTAAAACCGCTGTACTCATTCCATAGACCTCTTCGTAGGTGTTGGCGTCCTTGCTAACGCCATTTAGGATAAAAACAGGCTTTTTCAAAAAATAGGCCAGCCCCCATTCCATAGTCGCGTTTGGGCCAATATACCTAGGCTGACCCAGTTTGTCATCATTAACGATTAATATGGCGTCACCTTTGGAGACTTCATTAAAGTGATCCATGGCCAGTTGATGCTTTATTTTGAAGAGCTCTGAATTATTCATCCATGTCTTCACTTTCGAGATGTCATAATCACCATGACCCTTCATTTTCTTGGCCGTAGCGGGCACAACAACTTTATAGCCCATTTGTCTTAGCTCGTCAGCAATCTGATTAACATGTTTGTAGAACGAACCGCTCGAGCAAATAACAATCGTTTTGGGTTTACTCATTTACGTCAGGCTTTAAGGTTGAGGCGTTTTATTAACCAGTCGCGCGGCAAGACCTGCAGGAACCAGCCGGCGCGCGGGCCGCTTTTTTCACCAATCAGAGCGCTGTAGAGCGTCTCGAACATAGCTTTTGGCTCCATACCGACTTCATCTTTTAGATCATAAAGGGTTTTATGGAACCACTCGCCGCCTGCATCCTTTGGCGCCCCTGCGATTTTTTCGGCTAATTTGGCTAGAAAACTCTTCTCTTGGTCCGAAAATTCGGACTGACTTATTCCCTTGCGTAGCTCGAATTTGACTTCGTCAGGCGCCCACTTGGCCAGCCATTGGTCGATGAAGATCAGCTCTTTTTTTATAATTGGTCGCTGTTTTTGCACCACTTGGCCGTGCTCGGTACGTTTAATAATCTCCAGAGTTTTATCGGGGTCTTTCAGGGAGGCTTGGTAGCTAGCCATCAAGTGGGAAAACGGTATGTTGCTGATGACCGAATCTAAGCCGCCAGTCGAGAGTTCCATCAGCTGGGCTTCGGCCTCGGTCTTATTTTGCTTGGACTGCAACTGGGCAAACTCGTCGATAAGCTGGGAGATGTGCATCGGATCGAAATAAAGTCGTTTTTGCGGTGCGTAACGCAACATGAAAAAGCGGATGATCTCCGGCGGCAGAATCCGCATGACTTCGGCGGCGGTTATGCCCGTGCCGGCACTAGCGCTCATCTTTTTGGTATCGCCGGTCCGGTTGACGAAATCATAAGCCACGGCTATTGGCGGCTTGGCCTTAAAGACCTGGTGCATTATAGCTTCGCCGGTATCAATGGAGCTGCCTTTCGTTGAATGGTCCCTACCCGAAGGCTCGAGACCAACCTTAAGCAGCCACCATCGGGCCGGCCAGTCGATCCGCCAATCAAGCTTTACCTGCCCTTGGTCGTAGCGTATGGACTGTTCTAGGCCAGCTTTATCTTCGTAGTGCAGCGTCTGGGCGGTTTTGTCTAACTTTAAAAAATGACGCTTTTTCAAGTATTCATCTTCCATTATCTGAATTGGCGACCAGGTGTCTTCAAGCTGTCGACCCGAAACTTCTTCCAAAATTTTACGCAAGTCGTCTGCCTGCTCCAGAGCCTTTTCTATGGCAGCCACAAAAAAACCTTCCCGGTATTTTTGGCGGCCACTCAGAAACTCCATTTTAATACCCAGGGCTTTGGCGCTGTCGCGAAGGTCTTTTAAGAAAAAATCGCCATAACTGCCGCTGCCTTTGGGGGCTGGGATATCGGCCAGCGGCTGACCAAGGTATTTTTCGTACTGAGACGGTATGTTTTTAGGGATTTTTCTAAGCGCGTCAAAATCATCGACTACATGGACGTGACGCCCCTGCCGACCACGGCGCTCTACTTCCCTTAAAACCGCGTCAGCCGTGATAATCTCACGCAAGTGACCAACGTGGTAAGGCCCCGATGGCGCCGAACCGGACTCGATTATGACCTCACCTTCAGGCTGGCGGTTTATAAGTTGATCGACAACGTCATTAAGCCACTGCATGAAAGAATTATAGCGTAAGTGAGTAATTTTTCTTCTCGGGAAGAAGAGCCGGTGTCAGCCGTTTTAGGAGATAGAAGTGATTTTGTAGCTGGTTTCTTCGGCGGGTGTTTTAATTTCAACCTGGTCGCCGACTTTTTTGTTTAGCAGCACTTTGCCGATTGGTGATTCGTCACTTATTTTACCACTCAGAGGGTCGGCCTCCATGGTACCAACCACCTGGAACTGGGTCGGCTTGCCTTTGGCGCTTTTGAGCTTGACGGTCGAACCGAGCTTGACGTGGCCATTGGTTTTGGGCTTTTTAATAATCTTGCTGTTTTGGACTACGTGCTCCAGTTCACCAATGCGCGATTCCAGGCGGTCTTGTTCTTCGCGGGCCGTCTGGTATTCAGCGTTTTCGGATAAATCGCCCAGTTGGCGGGCTTGCTTAATCCGATCAGCAACTACGTGGCGCTGATCTAGCAGGTGGTGCAGCTCTTTTTTCAGCTCTTCCAGCCCGTCTTGGGTCAAATTGAATAACTTCTTCATTAGACAAGAATGTTCCTTTAAGACCTCAAATTACTCGCTATTTTGGTTGCAACTGATTATATCAGTCGCGCAGTGTCTTGGCCAGCGCGCCGGGCTCGACCAATTGGACTTTATCTGAGGTTCGATTTTTTAATTCCATCGCATTTTTTTGGACTGTTTTTTTACTTACCACCAGCCGCTTTGGCAGCCCTATTAGATCGGCGTCGGCAAACATTTCGCCGGGCCGCACGTTACGGTCATCATATATTACTCCAACCCCCGCTTCTGTCAATAGTCTGTAGGCATCGTCGGCCGCTTCGACCACTGTTTTATCATCGCCCAGACGGGCCAAATAGACCTCAAATGGCGCAACGTTCTGGGGCCAGACAAGCCCCCTGTCGTCGGCGAAAATCTCGGCTAAAACGCCTAACAGCCTGGTAATGCCGATGCCGTAACTACCTAGTACTACTGGCTTTTTACTGCCGTCCTCGTCTGTAAAATAGAGTCCCAGCTGCTGCGATTTGGTCGTACCAAAACCGAAGATATTGCCAACCTCGGCGACCGTCACCTTTTGCAGTTTGGTCTTGTCCAGGCGAAGTTGCGCCAGCACCTCATCGCTCATAACTTCTTCGTTGACGGCGATTTTTTTAGTTTTATCCAAATAGGCGGTGTCTTCACCGGCCTCACAAATGGTCTGGAACTCATGACTAAACTGGGTGAAATCGCCGCCGGAGGCAAAGGTTAGGTAGGTCCGGTCATCAATCGCCAGACGCTTAAACACGCGGTGGTAGGCATCAATTGTCTGGTCGTAGAATTTCTGGTGCTCGGCTTGACTGCGACTGTATGAGTACATGTCTTTCATCACAAATTCGCGGGCGCGCATGACGCCGCTTTTGGCCCGCAGTTCATTTCGGAGCTTAGTTTGGAATTGGTAAACAGAGGTCGGCAGGTCCCGGTAGCTGGCAATAAATTCTTTCATCATGTCACTAATTGGCTCTTCGTGGCTCCAGCCCAGGCCAACTTCGGCGCCATTTTTAAGCATTGACTTAAACCAGACATCAACTTTTTTATCATCCCAGCGGTCGGTTTTCTGCCACAATTCTTTGCGCTGAAGGCTGGTCATCAAAATCTCATTACTCCCCAGCCCGTCCATCTCTTCGCGGACGATTTGCTTGATCTTCTCGACTGTCGCCAGGCCAAACGGCAGTAAGGCGTACACACCGGCGGCGTCTTTATGGATATAGCCGGCTCGGATCAGCAGCTGGGCGCTTTTGCTGGTTTCGTCAGCGGGCACCTGGTGCCGGGTTTTTACAAATAATTGTGAGCGTCTCATAAACTTATTTAGATTGTACAAGATCAGCCGTGGAAATGGGCGAAAAAGGCGACTAGATTATTGAGCCCATGCACCATTATCGGCGCATAAAGCGCACCGCTGCGCTCACGCAAATAGACCAACACCACAGACAGGACGAAGGTATCAACGCCGGCCGCCCACAGCGCGCCGCTGACGCCAGTACTCAGGTGGGCGGCGCCAAAAAGCAGGCTGGTAATAATTAGCGCCGGCCAGAATTTTAGGCGGGAGCGCAGGCCGGAGTATAAGTAACCGCGCATTAGCGTTTCCTCGCCCAACGGCGGCAATATAACCAGAGCGACGAGGGCAATTATTCGATCTAGCGGCGTGGATAGGACGTTAAAACCGACGTCTTGAGGCGCATTTATATCAAAACTGGGGATAAGCAAGCTTATAATGACCGTTGACAGCAGAAGCAGTCCATAAAAGGCCACAAAACCGAGCGCCGCCCATTTAGCGTCACGCCAGGCCGGACGCCGGCCAAAGCCGATAGACCGTAGCCCCAGCCGCCGGCGGCGCAAAAGCAACATAACTGTGCCGACGGCCAGGGCCTCGGCCAGTAGGATGTAAAAAAACTGGGCGGCGGCCGATTGGTCTAAAATATTTTTGCTAGCCGGCCGGATGAGACCATAAATCATTTCCAGCAGTAGTGCCGCCAGAAATTGACTAAGCAAGAAAATAGCGAAAGTGCTCCAAATTACCCGCAGAGGCCCGCCAAAATCTTTTTTAGGCGCGGTCGCGGAGGCGGGACTAGAGGAATCGCTTGACATCGACGATTGTTATAAGCGCAAATAACAGCAGTAGCAGGGCCATACTGCCCCCCACTAGGCGTTCTTCCAGCTTTTTATTGAGCGGCCGCTTAAGCAAGCCGCGGCTAATTAGCATCATCGCCAGCCGCCCGCCGTCGAGCGCCGGCAGCGGCAGGACATTCATCAGCGCCAGGGTCAGCGACACCACCGCTATAATCATCAACATAAAATTAAAGCCCAAACTACCGCCATTCCAAAGCAGTGCCCCAATAGCCACGGGGCCGCCTACCTGGGCCGTAGCCTCGCTTTGGCCGTTTACCCTGGCCTCTTTATTACCCGTAAGGGTGCCGGCAATGGCCGACCCCAGACCGCCCAGAGCGTGCCCCAGCCCCTGCACCGTTAAAACAACCAGCTGACGGCTAAAACCCAGGGCCACAATCGGCGCGCTCCAGGTGGCCCGGTAAATATCCAGTTGGTTGGGCGCAATGCCTAGATAACCTTTGGGGTGGTCACTATTTTTGCTAGCCTGCACTTCAGCCGACGTCCGCAACTTTACGGTTTTTTGCCGCTGCTTACCATTATGCTTAAGCGTGAGAGTGACCGTTTGGCCGGCGAATGCCTGTGTGGCCTGTCGCAGATCCTCGGCCGAACTGACGTTTATGGTTTGGCCGGCGGCGCTAATGGCTTTGATGACATCAGGCCCGGAAAGACCAGCGCTATCAGCCGGCGAATCGCGCTCGATATAGCCGACCAGCACTTGACGGTGAACAATTTTTGTGTCCGAAGCCACGCTAAATTGATTGTCGATAAGTTTGGGTATACCGATAAACGCCAAAATGGTTAGAAGCAATAGTCCGGCCAGCAGGTTCATGGTTACGCCGGCCAGCATAATCTTGCTCTTGGCCCACAAGCTGGCCGCGCCAAAGCTGCCAGGCCGGTCATCGCTGTCGTGTTCGCCTTTGAGCTTCACAAAACCACCCAGCGGCAGCCAATTAAGGCTTAAAGCCATGCCCGATTTTAGTTTTCGTCTCCACGCTCGGGGCGGCAAGCCCAGCCCGAACTCCTCTACCTCTACACCGTTGCGGCGGGCGACGATAAAGTGCCCCCACTCATGGATAAGAATCAGCCCAATAAAAAGAATAAAACCAATGCCGAACACAAGTATCTGCATAGAAATAGTATAACCTTTATCCTTTCACCGTTCACCATTAATCATGCATTAACCATGATCCATTCACCGTGGAAAACGGATAACGGTAAACAGATAACGTATAGTAAAAGGTAAACAGAAAATGGTAAATGGCTGTCGCTAGACAGCGAGGATGTATCACCATGTGCCATCGTCACTGCCGGGAGCGTCTAGAGCATCCTAAAGATCGGTGTCCACACGCCCCGTCTCGATCCAGTTGGAGCCGTTATAGCGGAAGCTAATGGTACGGCTCTTGGTGTCGGCGATGGTGGCGCCGAAGGCACCGTTTTTCAAGAAGGCGGCGTTGAAAGTGATCGGTCCGGTGAAAACAGTGCCACCGCCGATGCCGTTTTTGAAGATAAAGTCGAGCCTTCCGCCAACTGTCGTTCCGAGTGAGACGGGAGCGTTGACCGTACGGGCTGCATTGACTGCGAAGGTCCAGGTGTGCAGGTAGGCTTTGGTCGGATCCGGGCTGCCCGATCCGGCATCCGTGACTGCGAACGTGCCCCTACCCTGAATGAAGCCCGTCGCAGAGGCGTTGACGATCATGAATTGCCCTGCCGGAAAACCGAGGAGTCGGTTGTTATCGATGAACACATTGGTGGCAGCTGCATTAACCCAGATTCCGACAGTTTGTGTAGCGCCGCCGGTGTCGTAGATACGATTGTTGATAACGTGAATCTGGTCACAGGCGGCGTTGATGTATACTCCATTGTTCTGAATATTCCGCCAGCCGTTGTCGAAAATACGATTCCCATCGATTGTCACTTCGGCAGGTTGGCCGCCGTTGCCGGCGCTCAGCGTAATTCCGCTTAAGCCAAAATAAGAAATTGAATTACCGCGGATTTCCAGATCCCTAAGCCGCGAAGTTAGGTCAATTCCACTGGCCGAGGATGAAGCCGAACGGGCGGGAGGGGCTGCGCCAAGCGACCCATCGGGGGTAGTAATTACGGCCGTGGTGGTCGTATTGTCGTTTATTGTGGTGACAAGTCCAAGTGTTCCCGCACCGCCACCAGCTGTAGTCATATAGAGTTTTCGCTGGGTCACACCGTAAGGGCCGATGGGGATATTGTTGGCATTAATCTTGGTGTGAGAGGCATCGGCAGTAACTGGGGCACTTAATGGACTAGCACTAGTTTCTCCTGAGGCGGTAACAAATGTCACAGCTAAGCTATGGGCTCCGGCTGTAACCTGCCCAGGAGTTGAGTCGGAAACCAGAGCCGGTGCCGGCTGCTTGGGGGCGGTTTCTCCTAACAATATATTGTTAGCAACTATTATCCGCTTTGAAAATTGAACACCAGAGGCCACATTCTTACCAAGCTGTATACCACCACCGGTAGCACCAGGCTTCAAAGCGACTAGATTAGATGAAATAACAAAATCGGTTTCAGAGAAGTCATAGTTAAGGCCCAAGGTAATGCCGGCATTGCAATCAGTTACAACATTACCCGTAACTGTTGCCAATTTATCCTCTACATTAATTCCATAACCACAGTTCCTAACCACATTGCCAGTAATAGCGACTCTGGATCCCCAAGGAATTGGTAGGCCCTTGGTATTAACTAGTCCAATGCCGTAGGTCGCACAGCCTTCGACAACATTGCCCGAAATTGTAATATCAGATGAAGAAGGCGGGCCGGTTTCATACACGATTCCATTAGATCCTGCACCACTCGTCCCCCGAACTACGCAATTCGTAACGCTCATACGGCCGCTATTTGAACCGGCGCAATAAATCGCAAAAGTGGGTACTCCGGTCACATGTACACCACTAATCTCGTGATCCCCCCAAAGACTGTCATTAGTTGAGTTTTGAGACGAACGAACGTTGATGCCGTTTCCGATACCGGCTCCAATCCGCATTGTGTCAACGACAGTACGTCCACCAATCCAGGTCTTAGTGCACATAGACAGATCTATCGATGTATCGAGCGTGTTATAAATGTATACGTTAGAGATTCGGACTCCGTCGACGGTATACACGGCGAGGGCGGCAAAGTCAGTTCCTGGGCCGTTAACAGTCGCGTTCGTCATATCAATATAAAGATCAGCAATCTCGAAATTGGACAGACGATTATTGGCGCCGCTATTATCGTTACTGGTGTTAACGCGTAAAAAGCAGTTAGTACCAGTGCCCGTCTTAAACTTCATAATGGTTCCCATTCCAGTGCCAGTCAGCCGAACATTCGACGTATTGAGTGTTAGTTTACCGACAAGATATGTTCCTGCTGGAAAAAGAATTGTTCCGCCAGTTGAGGGAAGCGCGTTGATCGTGGCCTGAATCGCCGTTGTGTCGTCTGCTACTCCATTACCTATAGCCCCATAATCCTTAACATTAAGAAAGAAGTCCCCCTTAGCAACGGCACTAATGTCAGAAGGGGTTAGGGCATCGGTCCCTCCTGTGGCGTGGGTAGCCTTATGGCTGGTCGAGGCGGCAGCTAGGTTGGCTCGCGCGGTGGTGGCATCAGTGGCACCAGTACCTCCCTTGGTTAGGGGGAGAGTCTTTTGGGTGCCGTCTGGGTTATGTTCTTGGTTTAGGAAGTCATTTAGAACATCGCCCCATTTACCGTCGTCTCCGCCAGGAGTAGGAAGACGGCTCATAGTATATGAGCCTCATTAGAACTATTTAAGCTCTCTCTTTTTTCCTCTCTCTGAAGGTTTTTGGGTTTCACCTATTTATCCCTTATGGTTATTGGCTATAGGAAGATTATAGCATTTTGGGGGGAATAGGAAAGAGGGGGATTCTAAACTGTCAGGATTTCTTGCTCTTTGGCGCGGGCGAGGCTTTCGACTTGAGTTTTTTGTTTAGCTACCAGTTCGTCTATCTGTTTTTTGGATCGCTCCAGTTCGTCTTTGCCGATGGTTTTATCTTTTTCGGCTTGCTCGAGCTTGTGGAACGCATCGTGGCGGACTTGACGGACAGACACAAAACAATCCTCGACTTTTTGGCCGATAATTTTGACCATGGCCTGGCGGTTTTCTTGGGTCATTGGCGGCAGATTGATGCGGACAACCCGGCCATCGTCGGTAGGTGTTAAACCCAGGGATTGGTCATTTCGAATGGCTTCGGCGATAGGCTGCAAGTTGCTCGGATCAAAGGGAGTGATTTGCAGTAGCTGGGCCTCCGGGGCGATTATAGTCCCGACGGCTTTTAGGGGCATGGGCTGGCCGTAGGCCTCCACCATAATGCTATCCAGCATGCCCGGATGAGCTCGGCCGGTCCGCAGTTTTTTCAGCTCCTCCTGCAAATGAGCCGTCGCGGCGTCAATTTTCTTTCTGGCTTCTTCCAATATTTGAGCGGGGTTCATTAGCTTAATTATATAACAATTCTTTGGGCGACTATCCCATGACAGCAAGTAACTAGACTAGCCCTCAAACCACGTACAGGGTCACACGTGTTCTGAGGGGATATTTACTAGGTATCTTCTTTTTCGTCTTCGTGTTGCATGTAATCCACGACAATCTCCACGATTTTTCTAACGGTTTCGTTACACTCCTTGAAAACCACTTTATCAAGAACTTCAATCCCAAAATCTCTTATAGGCTCAGTTATCAGTGCGTGAATAAAAGACTGGGTTGCGTCTTCAACACCGCTAAAGTCAAGAGCAACGTCCTGCTTTTTCTTAAGGGCGGGGATGAGTCGGGTTTGGCGTATTTCTCTCGCAATATCTTTGTCCTGCGCGAATTTACCGGAAACTTTTTCTATACGAATTATTACTCCTGTTACCACTAGACGAATCTCGCTTTCCTATATTTAGATTTTCTTTTATCCTTAACACCCCCAGAGTAAACAGTTCCAATAAGGTTTAAAAGTGTTTGGAACTCACTCGTACTATTGAGGGAAATATCTACGGCAACGACCGTTCCTTGCCAAAACGGAAAATCATCACGCTCAGAATGTTTGTCTACGAACGGGTCAGCATTAAGGAACCGCACAGGTTTAGAAGCGTTTCTAAGGTGTAGTTTATAAAAGCCCGTTCCACTATAAATCATGAAAAATGACCGATTAATGTAGGCGATTGATTTTGTAAAGAAAAGTCCCGCCCCAGCATTTTCCGCCGTCCCTCCAACCCTTTTGGTAGTGCCGGTAATACCAGGAGTCAGAGATAATCTTATAGCGGCAAGGTCAGTGGAGGTAGGGTAAGATTCGCTTATGCTTTCTCTTATCCCTATCCCCGTATCAACTATAGCCATGCGAAAAGTATTGCTCTTCTTGAAATATTGGGCACATAGAATTGCTCCTTGTTTAGATTTAGAGTGCTCAAATACATTTCTTACTACTTCGTAAATAACATAGCGTATAGATTTAGCCTGTTCAGCTGGAAGGTGAAGTGCAGGAATCATATCTTCCAAAAACTCCGAGAGTTGCTTCGAATTCTCTATGAGCTTGAGGGGGATAAATCTTCCCGCTGATTCGTGCTCTGAAATATGAGGCGGTTTTATTTTTAAAAACTCATACAACCCCATTCTTACTAAATAATGACCGGAGGTTGCTTCAATTGGCTCACATGTAATTTTTGCCTTGTCTACTTTCATACCTAGAGCGGCTACCATAGCTAGTACCACGGGGTGAACCGAGAGCCACTTTTTATTTGCAGTAACTTCAAGCTTACCTGGCTCAGATGGGTCAAAACCAGCTATAAAGGCATCAATATTACCTATAAACGCACTGTTAGGAAGGTGAATTTTCATATTTCCCATTTTACCGGGAATCCCGGTAAAAATCAAAATACCGGGAATCCCGGGTATTTGCTAGAATAGAACATAGATTATGAGCAAGAAACTATTCAAACGACTAATTAAGCGAGCGTCGCAGCCC
This sequence comes from Candidatus Saccharibacteria bacterium UBA6824, assembly GCA_002452155.1. Taxonomy (GTDB): domain Bacteria; phylum Patescibacteriota; class Saccharimonadia; order Saccharimonadales; family UBA10212; genus UBA6824. Next base: position 41,340 of record DKEK01000006.1, read on the forward strand.
ATTCCAAAAGAACAGGACAAACAGCTACCTTAATTCAATCTGTTTACTTGCTATGAAGGGATAGTCGCCAATTCTTTGCCCTTGAAAAATAAGCTTTATAGTTTTATAATAGCGACATCGTCAACGTGGTGTAAGGGCCAGGTTGGCCCGCACCTTCACCTGAGGAGGAGACATGATTCTCTTTGACTGGAGCTACACCTTCAGTTTTCCCTCCGAGCTGCTCTTGGTGGTGCCGCTGGCCATCGCCGGCGTCGTCATGATCTACGGGGCGCACTACCGGTATGTCCATCGTTCGAAGAAGGTGACCTGGCGAATGATGATGTTCTGGGGCTTCGGGCTTCTGGGCATGGCAGCCTACGCCGGGCTACTCATTCCTTGGCCGCACATGCACCACGACCAGTTGATCGCTTTCAGTTGTGTCGCCGGAGCGGCGGCGCTCGGGCTGCTGGTCGACCACTTTGTCCACCCGCCACGCCGGTACTGATCCCCTACGGCGTCTGGCCCTTCTAGACCGGAAGGAACACAAGATGACGACAATGACCTGGCTGCAGTGTGGCGGGTTCTTTCTGGCCTGGGGCTGGATGGGCTGGCGGCTGCGGAAAGCCGCTCCGCATGGTAGCTGGCTGAGTTCTTCCGCCCTAGCCGGAACCATGGCTTCGTGGGGAGTGACGGTTTACTCGCTACTGGCGGCGGCCAGTCTTTACGCCAACAACTAGCGAAAGGAGCCAAGAAAGTGAAGAAAGCATACCTGAAAGGCTGTATTACGGGCGTGGCAGTGATGGCGGTCATCCGTATCTTTCGGATGCATATGACTGACTACCTGCGGAGCGGACAGGCATGAAGAATCTTCTCTGGGGATGCGCAACCGCGCATTCCCATCACGGCGGGAGCTTGAGTGGTTCGCCCACTCGTCCCGCCTTTTTTAATAACCAAAAATACTTGACTTGTTAAGTAATTTCACCGAGTGCCATGCGGCTCAGCCGCCGCACCATTATATTCTCGCCCAGCTTGGCGCCGTATTGTTTGACATAGTCGCCCACCATAATTTCGGGATTCTTGACGAACGGCTGGTCTAAAAGTGCCTTAACGTCCGCCGGTTCCGCAGCAGCAATGTGTAGGGTTAAGTCTTTGACAAGCTCTTTGAACTCATCGGTTTTGGCCACAAAATCGGTTTCGCAATTAACTTCAATAATAACGCCGATGCGCCCGTCATGTGAGTAAGTGCCGATCAGCCCCGCTCTAGCCTCACGCTCAGCCCGTTTCTCGGCCTTGGTCAGGCCCTTTTGGCGCATGGCGGCTAGCGCTTTATCAAAATCACCGCCGGACTCTACTAAAGCGGCCTTAGCGTCGGTGATGCCTACGCCTGTCAGTTCGCGCAGTCGCTTGACGTTTTCTATATCAATATCTGCCATATTTCTAGCCTATACCTTTTACCGGCCCGGTTACAGTCTCTTTCTCTGTCTTCTGTCCTTTGTCATCCGTCTTCTGGCTAGCGGCGGCGATTTTGGCAGCGGCGGCTTCCGGCTTTTCGTCGGTCGCCACTTTTTTAATCTTGGCTTGCCCATCTGTTATAGCCTGCTTGACATATTCCAGCACCAAATCAATGGTTTTAGTAGCGTCGTCGTTACACGGAATTGGATATTCAGCAATCGACGGATCGACATTGGTATCGGCCAGCCCGACGACCGGCACTCCCAGCTTGTGGGCTTCACGGACGGCAATAACGTCGTTTTGCATATCAACTACAAAAACAGCACCCAGCTTGGCGTGCATGTCTTTGATACCGCCGTATAGGTGGTTCATCTCTTCGATTTCTTCCGCAAAACGCTGGACTTCCAGCTTGGAATAGCGGTTTTCCAGTTCGCCATTGGCCATCCGGTTTTCTAAGTCCACCAGGTGCTTTATGCGGCCGTTAATGGTATTGAAGTTGGTCAGCATACCGCCCAGCCAACGCTCGGTAACGTAAGGCATTTTGGTGGCCTCGGCCACCTCTTTGACTTTATCTTTGGCTTGGCGCTTGGTGCTAACCAGCAGGATTTGCTTGCCCTCGGCAGCTATTTTGCTCAAAAACTCGAGAGCCGTGTCTAGGGCGTCGACAGTCTTGGTTAGATCGATAATATGGTTGCCGTCCCGTTTGCTATGGATAAACGGCGCCATTTTGGGGTGCCAACGGCTGGTTTGGTGGCCAAAGTGGGCCCCGGCTTCTAGTAGTTCTTTAATATCCACGGACAATGCCATGTATTTTAATCCTTCCTCACCGTTTGGGATTAGCCCGCCAGATTCTACATGAATGTTGGCTAGGAGGATTTTCTCCCAAACTGCTTAATTTTTACTTGCTTATTGTACCCCTGTTAGCTACGCTTTGCAATAGTGGAGATTGTTGTTAATTCATCCCTTTTATGTTAAAGTATGCAGATGAAAAAGCTGAGATACGAATATGTAGAGGGCCTAACGGTGGCGGCAGCTGGTGCATATGAAATTTTAGATGGCCAGTATAATCCTGATGTCGTTTTTTGGGAGGCGGCGCTAGAAAATAATAGGGTTCAAGATCCCGGTGAATTGATTGTGGCTATTATTGCAGAGTGTGGCCTGCAAAGATACCTCGAAATACGTGATAGAATTGCCGCCGAAGAAGTTCTCACAAAAGCAGCTTAAAGTGTTGACCCAACAGATTAAGAACGCTATACTAATCCAGTTATGAAAACCGATATCCACGCTAAAAACTACCGGCCGGTTGTCTTTCAGGACCTGAACGACAGTACTACTATTTTGACTCGCTCGACCATCGAGACCGAAGAAACTACAACCCTTGACGGCGTTGAATATCCCCTAGTTAAAGTCCATATTTCTTCCAGCTCGCACCCCTTTTTCACTGGTGAAGAGCGAATTGTAGATATCGAAGGCCGGGTAGATAAATTTAAGGCTCGCGCCGAGGCCGCCCAAAAAGCCAAGGCCGAAAAGGTCGCCAAAGCAGCTAAGAGTCCCAAGGCCAAGAAAGCTGCCAAGGAGCAGTCGCAGAAACTAGGCGCCGAAGCGCCGGCAGCCCAACCTGCTGAACAATAATTAAAGTTTCTTAAAAACCTGCGAATATATCTGTTTCGCGGCGTTTTTTATATACTGGAGCTACGATGGATGAGCAAGAGCAAAGTTTACGCCGGGAATACGAGCAGCTGCAGGCCAAACTGCGCGATCCTTCTGTTTATTCAAGCCCGGAGTACCCTAAAATAGCCAAACGTCAGAGCCAAATAGAAAGTACCCTGGCCCTGTTTGATGATCTCAAACAGATTAAGGACCGTGAGGCCAGCGCCCAAAAGATGGTGGACGATGGTGGCGAACTGTCCGAACTGGCAGCCGAGGAACTGGAAGAGCTGCGTGTCCAGAGATTAACGGCCGAGCAGACCCTTAATGAGGCCCTGATGCCAAAGGATCCCAATGACGAGCGTGACGCCATCATAGAAATCCGGGCAGCCGCCGGCGGCGACGAAGCTAGTTTGTTCGCCGGCGACCTGTACCGCATGTACGCCCGCTTCAGCGAAACCCATAACTACAAGGTTGAACTCATTAGTGAGAGCCCGAGCGAAGCCGGCGGCTTTAAAGAAATCATTTTCATGATTCATGGCCCCGACGCCTATAAAACGCTTAAATATGAAGCCGGCGTCCACCGCGTGCAGCGTGTGCCGAGCACCGAAAGCCAGGGGCGAATCCACACCAGCACCGTAACTGTGGCCGTACTGCCCGAAGCCGAAGAAGCCGATGTGCAGATAAAACCCGAGGATATCCGGATCGATATTTTCCGCAGCAGCGGACCCGGCGGCCAATCTGTTAACACCACCGATTCGGCGGTGCGGATTACCCACCTGCCCAGTGGCTTAGTGGTGACCCAGCAAGACGAAAAAAGCCAAATAAAAAATAAAGCCAAAGCTATGAGCGTCCTGCGGGCCCGCCTGCTCCAGCATAAAATTGATGAAGAACAGAAACAGTTGGGCGACGCTAGGCGGGCGCTGATTGGTAGCGGCGACCGCAGTGAAAAAATTCGGACTTATAATTTCCCCCAGGACCGCATCACCGACCACCGAATCGGCTATTCCCGCAGCAATCTGCCCGGCGCCCTAAACGGCGAAATCGACGATCTGATTGAACAATTGCAGAGCTTTGAGCGCCAACTCCTTCAAAATGACAAATAATCAGTGGCTGAAACAGGCTACTAACAACTTAAAGAAGGCAGATATCGGCAGCGCTCGCTTGGACGCCCTTATCCTTTTGGAGGACGAGATTGACCAAGACAGGGCTTGGATTTTGGCCCATCCGCAGGTCCAGATAAAACAAGAACAGCTTAGAAAATTGAACAAAAAAGTTGTTCGACGAAAGACTCACGAACCGTTAGCCTACATTCGCGGCTTTAGCCAGTTTTATGGCCGGAAATTTAGGGTTAATAAACGAGTTTTAGAGCCCCGCCCGGAGTCCGAGACCATGATTGACCTCCTGAAGGAGGTAGTCGAGAGTGGAGAGTGGAGAGCGAAGAATAAAATATCCATAGCTGATGTTGGGACTGGGAGTGGCGCGCTGGGCATTACGTCTGCCCTCGAACTGCACGATCACAATGTCGATCTTTACGATATCGATGCCAGTTGCTTGGCTGTGGCCAGGCACAACTGCGCTCTGCATGAGCTCCACCTGCACTGTTATAAACGCGACCTGCTCAACCGCCCAGTTCGCAACTACGAAGTCATTTTAGCCAATCTACCCTACGTGCCAAACCGTTGGAAAATCAACCAGGCGGCGGCGATGGAGCCGCGGATAGCCATTTTTGGCGGAAAAGACGGCTTGGATCTGTACCGACGCCTGTTTGAACAGCTAAAAAAGCTGCCTTGGCAGCCAAAGTATATATTGACCGAGTCCTTGCCGCCCCAACACCAGCAGCTGGCCAAGATAGCCAAAGACGGGGATTATAAATTAGCCAAAACCGAAGATTTTATCCAGCTGTTTGAGAGATCTTGAGCTTAACAATTTTATAAACCCAGCAGTGCCGGTTTTACAAAATTGAGAGGAGTGGCCAAGATAAACTAACTAAGGTATACCAACGACGGTCGGGGTCCGGGCACTGGTGCCGGAGTTCATTGCGGGAGTGGTCGGCGGCACGGGAGAAGCGGTGTCTTGGAAGCCAGAGAAGCCAGCCGCCGGCAAGCCATTGCTTGGGGTCGTCCCCTGGATCTGGGTGGTGTTTGAGGCGACACCGACCGCGATCCAGTCGCCGGTGTTGATCCGGACCGCGGCGTTGAGCGCGACTTGGTTGAAGTTGTTAGCGTTGGCTGTGGTCGAGACCGAGACCGCCTTTTGCGTGCCCGGCACAGCACTTCGACCCGAGCCGGTGCCAGAGTAGACGGCCACTGCGATCTGGTCGGTAGTGCCGGGAGTGGTGGAATCGATCGTGCCAATGTAGACGCCGATCTTTGAGCAGAGACCGCCCCCGGAGGTGACACGCACGTATAAGATCCGGTTAGCGGCCCCGAGACTGCTCATAGCGGTGGTCGTTCGGGGATCGACCGCTATCGGCGCCCCGAGGCCTAGCGGGTCACGGTAATCGAGGCGGTAGAACTGGGCTCCGTTGGTGCCATCAGAGACCTCGCCGGTCAGATTGCCGGCAAAATCGTCGTTGACCGAGCGCACGCTCGTGGCAGTGGCATCGACCCGCAGGCCATAAGTCTGGAGTTTGGGGCCGCGGGTGTCGTAGCACTTGTTATGCGCCAGAGCGATGTCATTGCAGCCGGGATCGAGAGCGATACCGACCTGGTTTTGGATACTCCCACCATTGGCGGTGTTGTTGTCGATGCAGTCGTTACCGCGGATCCGGCCAACCGTCGGGGCTATGCCGCCGCTGGCCTCTAGGTAGATCCCCGAGCGACCAAAGCCACGGACGGTGTTGTCGGTGATGTCAAAGTCGATAATCCTTCCGCTCGCCCGGATGCCGTAGGACGAGGTGGTGGTCAGTTGGCCATCTACTTGGTTGCTGCGAATCTGGAGCCGGCGGAGGTAGTTGGTCCCGACCCCCTTGGGGATATATATACCGCTGCCATTGCCGTCGGCGGCCATCACCACAGTATTATCGTTGATGGCAAAATCGGTTTCTTCAACATCGAGATTGTTCCCCGCTTCGATCCCGATCCGGCAGTTGGAGATGACATTGTTGGAGACCCGGACCATTTCACCGTGGGCCACTATTCCCCGCAGGCTGCCGGATGATGCGACGCCGAACTCGCTCGTCCCATCCTTGCCCCTAATTATATTGTCGGCCAACAAATACCGATGCGCGTAAATGACCCCCGACCCCGAGCTGTTCTCTGCGGCCACGCCGTGGTCGGAGAAGTCGGAGACGACATTGTTGGTGATCTGCAGGTCAAAGGCTCCTGGGGAGCCGACCTCAGCGCTAATCGCGCCGAAACAACCCTGGCTCAAATTATGGGCGGCGATCAACCTGAAGGCGTTAAGGCTGCCAACATAGATATTTTTGTCGGCCTGAACCGTAAGCGTGCCCCCGGTAGCAGCCGACGGGGTGGAGCCTATAGTAGCGGTGAAAGTCGTCGGAGACGGGACGGAGGCCACGCTTCGGTACCCGTTATAGGCTGGCACACTCACCCCGGTGACCTTGATCGGTTGTCCCACGCTCATCTTGTGGGCCGTCGATGTTGTGAAGGTGGCGACCCCGCCGCTCGCCGTCGCGGAGCTGATCGCGACGGTGGTCGTATGCTTGATGAAGCAGTGGTCGAAGATCACATCTTCTGTGTCGAGAGATGCACCGGCCTGGGCATTGAGGGGGTTGGAGGCGCCCTGCCAGTAGCAGGTGTCGGCGGTGATGAAGGAGAAGCGAACCATGGTGCAAGAGTGGGTAGCAACACAGTAATCGCGGCCATTGATGACGAGCAGGTGGTCGTAGTTAACGCCGTCGGTCGCATAGGACTGGATAGCTCCCGGGATCCCCCCGGCTGCCCAGGTCTGATCGCCGCCGTTGGCGTTGACGGCCAGGTTTTTGATCGCGAAGTTTTTGCGGCGTGGAGGGGTACTGCTTGAGCTGGAATTGCAGCGGATGACGTTGCGGACGCCGGTGGCGCCCGGCTTGAGGGTGATGACACTGGCCGGTCCTTCGCCGGCGATGGTAACGTTATCGATATCGATGGTGACGGTGCCCGAGATGAGATAGTTACCGCGGGGGAAGTAAAGGGTCGCGCCGCCTGCCGGAATGGCGGCAATAGCGCTATTGATCGACGCAATGTCGTCAGTCACCCCGTCGCCTTTGGCTCCGTAGTCTTTGACGTTGATGACAAGGTCGCCTCTGCCCACGACATTAAGGTTGGTTCTAGCGGTTGGGGCATCAGTCGCTCCAGTACCGCCCTTACCTACTGAAAGAGTTTTCTGGCTACCGTCTGGGTTATGTTCTTGGTTTAGGAAGTCATTGAGGATGCCTCCCCAGGTGCCATCGTCTGAGCCGGGGGTTGGTAGTCTAGACATAGTCTAAGCTCCCACCTGCGGTGCTGGTAAAGTTCTCTCTCTCTCTCTCTCTCTGGATTTTAGACATAGCTGTTGGTTTTTACCTTCCTCATGGTGCTTGAGGTTATTGTAGCATGTATTATTAAAAGCCACAGGTTTTAGGTTTTAGTTTCTAGGCGACAGGTTCTATTCCCTAGCACCTGTAGCTTACTGGTTTGGTGCTGCTTCTAAAGTCGCATGGATGGTCATTGTTTTGCCGTCGCGTAGAATTGTCAAATTCACAGCCTGCCCTACTTTGAACTGGCTCAAGGCGCTGGTGAGGCTGGTTTTATCATTAACGGCGGTGTTATTAACCTTGGTAATAATGTCTTTTTCATGTAGGCCGGCTTTTTGGGCCGGGCTGCCGGGCACAATTGACGAGCCATCAGTTGACGGCACAATGTAGGCGCCGCGGTTGACGCTCAAATTATTCTGCTGGGCAATGTCATCGGTTAGCGAAACGTAGCGGACGCCTAAATAGGGCTGTTTGAGCTGGCCGGTAGACAGGACTGAGCTTATAAGGCCTTTGAGGTCGTTTATGGGGATAGCAAAGCCGATATTATTGGCGCCGCCGGCTACGGCTGTGTTGATGCCGATAACCTCTCCGTTGATATTAACCAGCGGGCCACCGGAGTTACCGGGGTTAATAGCGGCGTCGGTTTGGAATAGATCGGTCAGATTTTCAATGGCGGCGCCGGTTTGGTCGCCGGCCTGCACATCCCGGCCGTGACCGGAAATAATACCGGCCGTGACCGTATTTTGGAACTGGCCAAGGGCATTGCCGATAGCCACTACCCGGTCGCCGATTTGCATTTTAGACGAGTCACCAAGCGTTATGGGCGTTAGTTTTTTACCCTTTAGATCTGTAATTTTAAGAAAGGCGACGTCTAGTGAATTGCCGCCACTAGTGCGGCCGATAACCTGGACGTCCGTGTACTTGGTGCCGTCGGCCAGCGTCACGCTGACACTGCTGATGCCGGCTGGTACTACGTGGCGGTTAGTGGCGATGATGCCTTGGTCGCTAATTATGAAGCCGGTACCGGCACCCAATTGCTGCTGCGAATACTGGGTGCCAAAAAAATCTTGGGCGGTAGTTTGAGTTTGGACATTAACGGAAACGACGCTTTGGCCGGCAGTTTTGGCAATTTGGGCGATCAGCTGGCCCTCGCTGGAAACATATTGCTGTTTTTGGGCAGTGGTAGTTTTGCCCAGACTGCCATGGTTATTGACCTGCGCACCCAGCAAGCCGCCGCCAAAACCGACCAAGCCGCACAAAACGACCAGCAGCAGATTTTTTGGCCGGCTGGCCGGCCGCCAGGCCGGCATTTGGGGCAAGTTTGGTCTGTTGAGCTTTCTTATCGCCATCTTATCTCTCCTTTTTACAGTCATAAGCTTAGAGGAAGCTTAACCTAAACCGTAGAGCCGGTCCAATCCGATAAAATAAGTACAATCAGCAAAATCGCCGACATGATTCCCAGCATCTGGCGCTGGAGTGCCGGTGTTAAACGCTCGGTAGCGTCCAAATAATAAAGCCCGGCCAAACAGTAGCCAATGGTCGTTAAAAGAACAATTATTTGGGCAATGGTACCGTAAAACAGCAACCAATGCCCCAATATAAAGGCCAGCGAGGCGCTAAAAAAGGCCCAGACGTGCGCCAGCAACGCCGTATGGGGCTCTTCAAAACTGGTCAAGAAGTGCCGGGCCGCCAGGTATGTAACCACCCAGGTGCCGGCCACTAGTACCGGCAAGCTGGCATCGCCAAACTTGAGATATAAGACTGCCAGACCTAGCAGTTGGCCAATCATTGACTGGGCCGAGACGCTGAGCACGTCGCTGCGCGGTTTGAGCCAAATTAGCCAACCCATATAAAGCACCATCCAAAACAGCTGCCACCAGGTAACGGAAGTGTTGCTCATAAACAACACCAAAGATACGCCGACTATAATATCCACGCCGTTGGCAGTGGTATTGGCCAGCCAGTAACGCGGCCGGACGGCTACAATCCGCCATTTACTGATAAGTATCAGCAAGATGGCAATCGCCACAAAATTGATCCGTACCAATATGTAGGCCAAGATAGGCAAAAGCGCCAGCAGAGCCACGTGCACAAGGTGGGAGAAGCCCTTGGCCGGCTTGATTTTACCTCGTAGTACCATTAACATCTTTGCCTGCAATTATAACAAACTTGGTGCCACTTGGGGGTGTTACGCCAAGGCCGGCCGGTAAGCTGTTTTGGGCCGTTACGCCTAGACGCTGTTCCAGATAGTGGCGGGTGTATTTGGCGGCGCCTCCGCTTAAGTCAACCAGCGTCGACTTAGCCGGGTCGGTGGCTTTTGGCAGGCTATCGACAGTGGTGACATTATAACCATACGATTTTAGCAAAGTGGACTCTTTAGTGGCCAGGCCGGCCACGGAGGTGGCGTTATAAATCGCAACCGAGGCGTTTTCTTTGGCCAAAAAGCTATCCCGCAAAGCGTTTCGGACGTAGTTTTGGATATCACCATAAGCGCTCAGTCCGGCTTTGGGTTGTACTATTGATATGCCGCCCAGGTTACCGGTGGTAAGAAAGTCGTGCGGCGGGGTCACTAGATCGATAGAGACAATATTGCTGGCCGGAATTTTGCCCATAACCTGGTAAAGACGTGTGATATCATCGCGGGAAAAGTCTGTATAAATGTTGCTGCCCAGGCCCGAAAGCAGGTTGGAAACTTTTACCGGATTACTGAAAGTACCGACGTTGAAGATTTTTTCTTTTAGAGCGGTTATCATCAGCCGCTGGCGTTCGGAGCGGTCGAAATCGCCGCGTGGACTGGTATAACGCGACCGGGCGTACAAAAGCGCCCTGGTGCCGTCAAAATGCTGCTGGCCAGCCAGCACATTTAAGCTATAGTTGCGATGCATGCCTTCATCCCAAAGGAAATCTTTAACACTTAACTCTTTGGGGACATTGACATCTATACCACCGACAGCGTCAACCGTTTGTCTAAAAGCCGCAAAATCGACCACCGCGTGGTAATGAATAGGGATGCCTAAGAGGGGTTCTAGGGTCTTATCGACCCAATCCACGCCATCGGCGCTCTTTGTAGCCGAGTCTTTTGATTTACTATTGAGTTTTCCGTAGTAGTAAGCTTCGTTTATCTTGCGCGAGCCGTCGGCCGGAATCTTGACCCATAAATCCCGCGGGATGCTTAAAAGGGCGACCTTATTATTAACCGGGTCAATACTGGCTATCATAATCGTGTCAGTTAAATCCGGGCCGTCCTGATGCTCCGGGCCGCCATTGCCCAAAAGCAATATGTTAATTCGGCCATCTCCTTCACCGCGCAGCTTGCTTATATCAATATTGGAGGCCAGCGCCGGCGCGCCACCGCCGCCCCTAAATAAATGGCGTTGGGTGATATAAAATTTTAGGCCCATAAAAAGGCCGCCGGCGATAATGAGCGCCAAGAGTGTTAGCGCGCTGCGTTTAAGGCCCCAGTTAGACAGCCAGCCGAAAGGCCAGCGTTTTTTAGCCTTTGAAACCGGAAGATCATCTAAAATAATTGGTTCATCGAGCAGCAGATCGGCTTCGGCACCGGTGACCGCCAGGCCTAGAGCGCCGGAGCCGGAACGCATTGCGTGAAAGCCTTCAGCCCGCCGCAAGTTACTACCCAGCGAATTAGCCGGCTGAGCCCGGTTAGCATGAAACGGGGTGGCCGAGGGCGCACCTAGTCTACCGTCAGGCAGTCCCAGCCGGCGGCCATCGCCGATAATTCCATCTATGGAGCGTCCGCGCCCCGCGGACGTCTGATTTTTTTTATTACCATGCATCACGTCCGCTCTAGTATAACATTTGGCGACGGCCGCTTAAGCTTAGTTAAGCGCATCGTTAGGTTATAATTAAGATTAATGGAATCCCAAAATTTCTCGGGCCGCTTTAGGCGGACTTTAAATAATGAATGGCTATCGGCCGCATTGTTTATCGCCGGCGTGGCTTTAGTCTATTTTTTTATCCAGGGCTTTTTAATTCGTACCTACCTGGTGGAGGGCCAAAGCATGGAAACTACGCTGCAAAACGGCGACCGCTTGATTATAGATAAAGTACCGCGGACGCTCGCCAGGCTAACCGGCCACGCATATATACCACACCGTGGCGATATTATCATTTTTAACCAGTCGGGCTTGGTGATTGGCTCCGGCGGCGAAAGACAGCTTATCAAAAGGGTTGTCGGCTTGCCCGGCGAACGGGTGGTAGTCAAAAATGGCAGCCTCATCATCTACAGCCAGGCCCAACCGGGTGGTTATGAGCCCGATAAAACCGGTCTCTACCACATAGACGCTTTGTCTACAGCCGGCAATGTTGATGTTACCCTTGCGGCCGGCGAAATTTTTGTCTGCGGCGATAACCGGGCCAATTCCGAGGATTCGCGTTATTTTGGGCCGGTGAATGCCGACAAAGTTGTTGGCAAATTATCGCTACGCTTTCTGCCGCCTGGCAAAGCCCAGAAGTTTTAAACCTGTGAACAAATATTTTATCCCAGGTCTTGGGCCAATTTTTCGAGGTCGGTTTCGTTTTTGAAATGAATAATTAATTGGCCCCCCTTGGCCGTGTGTCTAACCTTCACCTCGCGGCCCAGTTTTTTAGCCAAATCCTTGGTCAGTCTTGTTTCACTAGCGGTTTTGCCCTTGGCTTGGTCCAGGCTGGCACCTCTTTTAGCAGCCACCACAAACTGTTCGGCTTGGCGGACAGTCCAGCCGCTGTTTAATATACAACTCAGAAGTTCGGCTTGTTTGTCGGGTTTACCTTTTAGGGCCAGCACGGCCCGGGCGTGCCCTTCGTTTATCTTGCCTTCTTGGAGGGCTAGCCTGGCGGCCTCCGGTAACTGTAGTAGGCGGCCCAAATTACTGAGCGTGGAGGGGGCTTTGCCGAGTTTTTCGGCGATGGCTTCAAGAGATAAACTGAATTGATGTTGTAATTTATACACTGCCATTGCCTGCTCAAGCGGAGATAGGTCTACCCGCTGAATATTCTCGATTATGGCTAGTTCTATCTGCTCTAGTTCCTCTAGTGAGCGAACAATAGCCGGCAGGTGCGTCAGCCCGGCTTCGTCGGCTGCCCGCCAGCGACGCTCCCCGGCGACTATTTGATAGCCTTTTCCGCCACTTCTGCGAACCACAATGATAGGCTGCAGCACCCCATGCTTTTTAATCGACGCGGCTAAACCCGATTGTTCGCTCTCATCGAACTGCCGTCGCGGCTGGCCGGCATTGGGGACCAGGTCGGTGATGAGTATCTTTTGTATGCGGGCTGAGTCCTCGCCCAAAATTGAAGCGTCTAGATCGGTGGGGATTAAGGCCCCGAGGCCCTTGCCGAGACTGAGCTTTTTAGCCATCCAGTTTATTCTCCAGTTCCTGAGCTAAGGCTTTATAGGCCCGGGCGCCCTTACTCCACTTATCGTGCTCGTGGATCGATTTGCCAAAGCTGGGGGCTTCGGCCAGCCGGATGTTGCGCGGGATCATCGTACTAAAAAGTTTATCACCAAAATGGCGCTCTAGCTCGCTTTTAACCTGTTCGGAGAGCGATGTGCGGTTATCGTAAAGGGTTATTACTACTCCCAGAAGGTTCAAGCTGGGGTTAAGGGCCTGGCGAACTTGGCTAATGGTGGAAAGGAGCTGGCTTAGGCCCTCCATGGCGTAATATTCGGCTTGGACCGGTACTAAAACATCGGTGGCGGCGCAGAGGGCATTGACGCTCAGAAGTCCGAGTGAAGGTGGGCAATCTATAAAGACGTAGTCGTACTCTAACAGCTCAAGATTTTTTTTGAGTTTCAGCTCCCGGCCTTGTTGGGCCACTAGCTCAACTTCGGCTCCGGCCAGACTCCCATTAGCCGGCAGCAAATAAAGATTTTTGATATTAGTCGCATGAATAGTCTTATCCAGCTGTGAGCGCGAAAACAGTACGTCGTACAATGTCGCGTCAAGCGAGTTCTTATCAAAGCCGAGACCGCTAGTAGTATTGGCCTGGGGATCAGCGTCGCAAATCAAAACCGAACGGCCCTCACGGGCTAAATAAGCGGCCAGGTTGATGGCGGTGGTGGTTTTACCCACCCCGCCCTTTTGATTTAAGACCGCAATTATATGTTTAGGCATTTTGTTTTTATGTTCCCTCTACTGCCTATAAGGTTATCATGACAGAGGCAGACTAGCGAAAAACTTTCTAGTACTTGATTATGTAGTTCAGTGTGAGGTAAGCCCCGCTGTCGAGTGGCGAGCCGGTTGGTCCGATGGTGACATTGCTGTGCGTACCGCTGCCGTCGTTTCTCGCCACGGCGTTGTTCCCATCGCCACAACAGTCCACCGTATCGAGAAGATGATGAGACTTTGGGGTGCGATTTGCAAGTGTGGCCCCCTCATTATTAGCAAGAGCATTGACGTCGGTGTTGGAAGAGTTGAGTCCAACCGGCGCTCGACCCCGCAGGTCGGGGAGATTAAAGGTGGTAGAACCATCACCCACCCCGTAGGTCGTGCCGACGACAGCGAAGAGAGAGGCATAGGTTGTTCGCGAGACGGCCGAACCATCGGCAAGCAGGTAACCCGTCGGGGCGCTCGACCCGGCAAAAGGCACAACTGTTCCGGCCGGATTAATCACGGCGCTGCCGCTGAGATCACTCCAGGTACCGCTGGCACAGCCACGGAAGGTACCGGAATTGGAGTTATAGTAGATGGCACCGTCGATACAGGTAGGATCACCAGAGGTGTTTTTATTGCCCAGCACCAGCAAAACCGGCGTCGAGCCGGCAGCACCCAGCGTAATCTTGGAATTGGTGGTGTCGACGCTAAACAAGCTGGCAGTCGAGGTGTTCTGAATCTGGAAAACAGCAGTATTATCAGTACCCGGTTTGACAATTACGCCGCCCGTAGCACCCGCCGGGCTAAGGTTAATGTTGCCGGTGCCGGACTGAAGAAGAAGTGAACTGGCAGCTACGGTGGAGCCAATGGTGATGACGTTTTTGCCAGTGGAAGTAGCTGTAGCACCGATGTTAATGGTGTTGGTGTTGCCTGAAGCGACATTGCCGTTACCAATGTTTATGGTTTCGCCGGCGGTGGATCGGCCAAAAATTAGGCTGCCAGTGTTAGCCGTAGAGCCCACTGTTACAGTATTGACGTTGGTAGTGCCAATGGAGATAGTGCCCGAGGTGCCAGCACTCAGGCCAATCGCACTAGCACCAGTACCACCTTGAATGGTCGTGGCCGAAGTGCCGAGTAAATTGCCGATAGTTACATTGGTAGTTGAGGAAGCAGTGGCGTTGTTGCCAACGTTGACGGTTTGGGCAACAGCTCCGGTAGTAGTTCCAATCTGTACTGTGCCAGCTATGCCGCCGTTGCCTAGCTCAACTGAGGCGCCGGAGGTATTGACCAGCAGATAGTTGTTGCCGGCCAAGTTTTGAATCCGAAAAGCAGTAGTGGAATCGGCCGCATTTTGGGCCAAAAATGTGCCACTGAATTTGTTATTACCGGTGAAGGTCTGCGGGCCGGTGCCGTTTAGCAGAGCGACATTACCAGAGAGTCTAGCATCAGCTACCGTACCAGAGCTTATGTTCGAGCCGTTGAGACTGGTTAGCGAAGCACCAGAGCCGGAGAAAGTGCCGGCAATGGCCGTGCCGGAGATGTTGAGGTTGCCGGTTTGAGCAGAACCTGGGGTAGAACCTTGTAATTGAACATAGCCACTACCGCCAATTGATGGAGCATAGCCAGAACAGACAGAGCCAGTCGTACAAATGATGCCGGTTTCGGCCGGCAGGGTGAGACTGAAGGTGCCCGCCCCAGGATTGGCAGCTTGGAGGGAAATATTACCAGAACCACCGGAGTTATAGAGGGTTAAGTTACCGGTAAGGGTTGAGGCTTTACCTAAAACTACCCTGGAGCCAGAGGTGTCCACCAGCAGCAGTTCATTGCCGGCCAGGTTTTGAATCCTAAAGGCAGTGGTGGAGTCGGCCGCGTTTTGGGCCAAAAATGTGCCACTGAATTTGTTATTACCGGTAAAGGTTTGCGGGCCGGTGCCGTTTAGCAGAGCGACATTACCAGATAGACGGGCGTCAGCTACCGTACCAGAGCTTATGTTGGAGCCGTTGAGACTGGTTAAGTTAACTCCGGAAACAGCTGGCAATTGGGTCGAGCCATTTAACTGAACAAGTTGCGAGGCCCCGTTAAAGCTGTTGCCCTGCAGTGTGACATTAGAGCTCAGGCGAATATCAGCCACTGTCCCCGAGCTTAGGTTGGAACCGTTTAAATTAGTTAGGCTGGCGCCGTTGCCAGAGAATGTACCAGCGATAATAGTGCCCGAAACATTGATATTGCCAGTTTCCTGAGTTCCCGGCGTGCTAGCTTGCAAGCTGACGCAGTTGCCGAAGGCACAGCTGCCGGTACCGGGTGGACCGGCTGGACCGGTTGGACCGGTGGCGCCATTAGTACCATTTGTGCCAGCGGTACCCGTGGCGCCGGCTGGACCGGTGGCACCAGGGACACCGGTGGCGCCGGTTGCACCCTGAAGACCTCCCGCGCCAGTGGGACCGCTGCCGGTACAGCCGGTGGCTGTACAGACCAATACTTTATTAATAGTAAGGCCGGAGTTATTGAGGGAGCTGGTACCGCCGGAGGCAGCCAGACTGCCGCTGGCGGTGAAGCCGCCACTCAGTTGTAATACACCAGTGGTTGGTTCTGCGACCAGTTGGCCGAGTGTCAGGTTTTTGCCCTTGGCCAGGACGGTGTCGAGGTTTAGGGTCAGCTGGCCGCCTTTGGTGCTCAGGAGGGCGGAGTCGCTGGCTTGGGAACTTAGGTCGGTGGCCGGCGGTTTATTTTGGCGTAGCAGGCCGGAAAGGGCGAAGGCACCAGAGACTAAAGCTATGAGTGCCACAAAAGCCAGGCCTACAAAGATTGGCCGGTGGAAAAAAAGACCTGTTCGTCGGGGACCACTGCCCGAATCTTCGATGCCGCTGTTTACAGGGGCCGACGTAGCTTCCCCCAGCTCAGGAACGGCGGCTAGAGGCACCGAAGTTAATTGATTAATTAAGGAGGGGTGAAGCGGCGGTGTACCTATAACCGTTGGCGGGCTAGCCGGCGGCTGCCAGGAGTTTTCCAGCTGCCGCCAGTCAGTGGGGCTGGGGTGGTTGTTGGCAAGGGGTGGTGCGGGAAATGGCGTAGTCTCGAGTGATTTAATTTCTGAGGTTGTGGATGGCGCCCAAGACGGCGCTGCTGCCGGTTGAGCCGGGGGCGCCTCAGACAGAGGTTGGACTGGAGATGACGGTGGTGCCTGAGGGGTGGTAAGGGTTGAGGGTGAGGTAATTGCTTGGGAGTTCTCAAAACCGGCCCACCCGGGTAAATCGTCTTCAGCCACCCCAGTGCTACTATCGTAATTATCTATGGGCGCTTCCGCTATGGCCGGCGCCAAGGCCCGTAGGCCTAGTGAGCCTTTTAGCTCATCCTCTAATTGCGCTCCCAGCCGGGCCAGCTTATCGGGCGCAAGCTTGATCGCCTGGCTGGCTCTAAAGACGCGTTTTCGGCAACGCGCCGAACAGACCTTGGCATTGGGCCGGCCTTCAAACTGCTCATTGCAACCTGGACATAGCTTAGTTTTGGGAGCCATTTTTTTGTGTTTTTGCGGTTTTTCTTTTTTATATACGCGCGCGTATATATGTGAACATCTTTAAGTATTAAGCATAAGCGTCCCGTTGTCAAGAGTTACGGAACGTTTTTGTCCCGCTTTGGCAGGCACCTTAGTTGGTTGGCTTGATTGCACCGGATCTGCGCCCTCATTTTGGGCCAGCTTAGCGGCTCCCTAGGGCCGCCCGCTTCCTTGCTCTTTGACAGACGGGTTTTCAAGTAACCTGTAGGGAATAAGACAGTATAAGCATAAGCGTCCCGTTGTCAAGAGTTACGGAACGTTTTTGTCCCGCTTTTTTATGACTATTTTTTAGATGCTGCGTTGCCTATTTTGGTTATCTTAATCCTTGTCAATTTTTGGCGGTGGCCGCGGCGCTTATTGACCCGCTTTTTGGCTTTATAACGGATGGCCACCACCTTGTCGGCCTTAACTTCGGCCTCGATTATCTCGGCTGAGACTTTAACTCCGGCCACAATCGGTGTACCGAGGCTAATTTTTTCACCATCAATCAGAAGTAAGGCCTCAAATTCGGCCTGCTTATCGCTTCCCAACTTCTCTACCTCCAGCTCTTCGCCTTCAGATACGAGGTATTGGTGGCCGCCAGTCAAAATAACCGCTTTTTTCATAAATTTCTCTTCTTGGATCCCAAAAGTTACGTACTTGAGCTTAACAGATAGGAACCCTTTTCACAAGTCCCCTTAAGCCTTGGAGAGGCTTATTTTAACCTCTCTCCCATCTACTTTAACCGTTTGGTTGTAATCCCCTTCCCCCTTAAGCTCACCACTGGCCAGGGCTTCGGCATAAATTTGGTCCCTAAATTGCTCGTAGGCATCTGTTATAAGCTTGTTTTTGGCTTCTATGCGCAGCTTTATGCGGTCATCGACGTTTAGGCCGGCTTTTTTACGGGCATTTTGGATATTGCGCACCAGCTCACGCATAACGCCTTCGGCTCTTAGCTCATCCGTTAACTTAGTGTTTAATTTAATGGCCGGTTTACCCCGTTTGAATTTAACTTCTTTGACGTTTAATTCATCGGCTACAACCTCATAAAACTCCTTGGGTTTAGCGATTTGAGAGTTAATTAGGGCCGCAGCCAAGGGCTGACGGACTTTTATGCCAGCTGCCGCGCGCTGGGCGTGGCCCTCCTTTATTAAGTTTCTAATTTCATTCATATCATCTAGCACTTTAAGACTAGCATTATCCGGCTTATTAACAGATGGCCAGTCACTTAAGTGGACTGATTTTGGCTGGTCGGTTCCATCTACCAAGTCGCGCCAGATATGATCGGGTAAAAAGGGCGCGAAGGGCGCCATTAACTGACTAATGCGCAGGAGTACATAATGGAGTGTTTGGTAAGCCTGTTCCTTATCTAGGTCGTTTTCACTCTTCCAAAAGCGCCGCCGCGACCGCCGGACATACCAGTTAGAAATGTCGTCCAGCAACTCGGTAATCGGTCGGGCGGCTTTATCTAGTCGGTAGGCTTCCATGCCCTCCGTAACCTGGGCCACGGCCTGGTCCAGCCGAGCTAGCACCCACTGATCTAAAATACTGCTGCTTTTGAGTTTTTTTAAGGGGTCGCTTGGCTGCCATTTATCGACATCGGCGTATAGTCTATAAAAGCTGTAGGTGTTATTGAGGCTCATCAGTACGTTGCGCTGGACATCGCGCAGATATTCGACCGAGAACCGTGTATCTTCGCCATTCATCAGGGGTGAGCTGGCCATGAAAAAGCGCATGGTATCAACACCGTACTCATCGAAGACTTCGTCCATTGGGGCATAGTTTTTCTTGCGCTTGCTTAGTTTTTCACCGTCGGCGGCCACAATCCAGCCGCTACAGATGGCATTTTTGAATACCGGACTGTCAAATAGGGCCGTACCAAGTACATGGAGGGTGTAAAACCAGCCCCGGGTTTGGTCAACGGCTTCGGCGATGAAGTCGGCCGGAAACTTTTTTTCCCACTGCTGCTTGTTTTCAAACGGATAGTGGTCCTGGGCGTAAGGCATAGCGCCCGATTCGAACCAGCAGTCCAAGACTTCGGGGATACGCTTGGCGATTTTACCAGAGTCAGTTTTAATTTCGACTTCGTCAATGTAGGGCCGGTGCAGATCGCCGATTTTACTAGGGTTAACGGCCTTTTCTTTTAGCTCTTTGAGGCTGCCGACCACGACTACTTCGCCGTCGTCGGTGACCCATATCGGTAGCGGCGCGCCCCAGAAGCGATTGCGAGAAATACTCCAGTCGCGGGCGCCTTCCAGCCACTTGCCGAAGCGTCCATCACGAATATGTTCCGGCACCCATTTAATTTTTTGATTATTGGCTACCAATTTATCCCGAACATCTGTCACTTTAATCAGCCAGTTATCGGTGGCGTAATAGAGCAGCGGCGTGTCACAGCGCCAGCAAAACGGATAAGTATGTTCAAAGGTTTCGGCGGCGTAGACTCGGTCCTTCTTGGTCAAATAAGTGATTATCGGCTCGTCGGCGTCTTTGAAAAACTTGCCGGCGATATCTGCCGCCAGACCGATGTTGTTCTGGACATGGCCGTTTTCATCGACCGTGATAAAAATCGGCAGACTTTTGTCTTTGGCCAGGTTCAGGTCATCCTCACCGAAGGCCGGCGCCACGTGCAGCACGCCCGTGCCCTCTTCCAGGCTGACAGAGTCGGCCGTCCAAACTCTGTAGAGCTTTTTATTGTTGGCCTCTTTCAGGTTCTTTAAGTGAAATAGCGGCTCGTAGCCTTTGCCGGCGAGTTGCTCGCCCGTAACTTCTTTGACGATGTGGTAATCGTCAATGTTTAATACCTCCAATCGCTCGCGGGCCAGCACCAGCACTTCTTCTTGGCCGTTATCATCTTTCAAGCGCACATAGACATATTTGGCGCCCGGCTTGACAGCCAGTGCGGCGTTGCCCGGCAGGCTCCAGGGCGTGGTGGTCCAGCCTAACAAATAGCCATCCTCGTCCGTTAGCTTGAACTTCACAAACAAACTGGGGTCCTGCACGCCGTCTTGGTAGCCCTGATTGAGCTCGAAATTAGAGAGGGGTGTGGCGCAGCGCGGACAGTACGGTGAGCTACGAAAATCTTTATAAACCAGCCCTTTATCATGCAAGGTCTTTAAGGTCCACCAGACGCTCTCTATATAGCTCTCATCAAGGGTTGAATAGGTGTTTTCGTAGTCCGCCCAGCGTCCGACGCGGCGGAACATCTTTTCCCAGACGTCCTTGTACTTAAAAACCGATGCCCGGCACTCCTGGTTAAACTTATCGATACCATAGGCGATGATGTCCTTTTTACTCTTGAAACCATGCTCTTTTTCTATGGCATACTCTACCGGCAAACCGTGGGTGTCCCAGCCGACCCGGCGTGGGACATAGAAGCCCTGCATGGTTTTATAGCGGGTGACGGTATCTTTGATGGTGGTTTGTTCCAGGTGGCCATAGTGCGGCACGCCATTGGCAAATGGCGGGCCATCATAAAAGCTAAACAGCGGGCCGTCACGGCGGTTTTGCAGGCTGAGTTCAAAGGTGTTTTCTTTCTCCCAGGTGGCTAAAATCTGCTCTTCAATTTCAGCCAGAAAATGCTTTTTGGTCTCACTCACAATGGTATAAATTGTAGCTTAAAACAGATACAAAGGATAGGCTAAGCCGCCAGTGGCTGGACCACGTGTAGGCGATGGCCGCCAGCCCTTGTGTAGTCGTGAGTTTCTTGGTCGCGGGTATAATAATCGAGCTCATCCATCAGCGGTATGGGGCTGCCCTGCCACAGCCGCTGCAGCGTGCCGCTGTCGCTAATGGCTAGGAATGCCGGGTACTGGGTGATGTCGTACAGCCGGGCGTAGTCGGCCCCGGCTTGGGTTTCCAGGCTAATTAACTCTAGTTTCTTGGCCTTGAAGCGCTGGTAGTCGCGGGCAAAATCCTGGACCAGCCCGTCCTGCTCTGAATGCGGATGATAGAGCACTATCACTTTCATAAAGCTATTGTAGCACTCCAAATAAAGCCTTACCCCCTAAAATTTAGTGCTATTGCTTATTAAGGCACTAAATATTATAATATGCTTGTCTTGAGGTGTTCGCTGGCAGTTCTTCCGGTGAACGCACCCCAACAAGATCCCTCCGGAGATTGGGCTAATCTCTAGTGCTCCGAAAGGACGAGTCGTGAAGAATAACTCGATTTGTATCGCGGTATACGCGCTTCTGGGTCTGGGCTTTGCCCTCAGCGTCGGTCTGCCGCCAAGCATCGCTGCGGCGGCGGCGGTTGGCGGTGGTCTGTTGGGCATCTGCGTCATGCTGGACCCCTTCAGGGCTTACATCGTTGGCTGGGTGACCTTCTGGGTGACCGTCAGTCTCGCCATCACCAACTACGTATTCGGCTTTGGCCTCGGGCTGATGACCGTTTTCGCGGCCGCAACACTGGTCGTTTCCGCTGTCGTCGGCTACGTGCTGCCCACCGTGGTTTTCGCCGGTCTCGTCGGTCATCGCTATGAAGACGAGATTCGTTACGGCTAAGCGCCTACCGTCCGCTCAGCGAAGAAACGGACGTTCTGCCCCCAACTGTATTGCCAAAAGCAATGCAGTTGGGGGCCTCTTAATTTATTATCACCTTAGCTTTGGTCGTCTCAAGAGCAGCCGGTTGTGGAACCGCAGGAAGTACAGACATAGCAGCTGCCGGCTCTTTGGGTTTGGTTACCGCAGTTGTAGCATAGCGGCGCAGCGTCATCTAGGCGGATAGTATCCTCCTTTGGCTCAGGTGGTCAGAGGACGTTCCTCTATAGGTGTTAATCTATGCTAGTTTAATTCAATAATTAGCTAACTGGTATTTAAATTCGCTTAGCATGTTTTTTTGCTCTTCGTAATCGGCTACGAATTTTAGGTAATCTGCTCTGGAAGCAAATAGTTTTAAAGCCATCGAGGTATTGAGCCACTGCGGCTCGTGTCCGGCCAGGTAATAATTGAGGCTTGAGAAGCGATAGTTTCGCCATAGTCTAGGGTTAAGATGTATGTAACGGGTGATGTGTTGCAGGTATGAGTCGTTGTCGAGCCTGACGGCTTTATAGCGGCTTTCGAACAAAGGCCCGCTGCGCTGGTATTTAAGGTTGAAATAACGGCTGTAGCTGGTCATTAAACTGCGCATTAGCTTCTCCAGATAAGGCACGTCTTTTTGATAAACCAGCAGGTGCAGATGGTTGGACATAAGACAGTAAGCCAGCAATTGCACCCTGCCCCGATAGTGCGGGTATGGCTCGCCGGTTTTACTGAGTGCTGATTTGTTAGACAGGTATCTTTCAAACAAAGCCAAAAAGTACTTATAGTCGGCTGCTTCGAGAAATATCTTTTGTTGGTTAGCTCCCCTAGTGTAAATGTGATAGTACGAGTCGGGAGCTTGTTCTTTATTAACATTGCGCGATGGCATGGAGCAATTATACTGAAACTAGCACCAAATTACACCTATAGAGGAACGTCCTCTAAATTCCTTAAACGTCCTCTAAATTCCTTAAATTATTTCATCTGTTAGTTCGTTGGTCATACGGTTGATGAATCCACGATCAGGCCGGTCGCCGCAAGCGCGGTCAGCAGCGACGCCAGGGCTGCGTTCCCTCCGCGCGATCCTGTGACGGTCTGCTGCGTTGCTGTCGCGTGGTTGTAAAAGCCGAGATTCGCGCCAAGATGCCGAAGGTCGAGGGTAACGTGGAGCGAGTCGTCCGTCTTGAGCACGTCGGCGGCACTGCGGTAGAGGATCGTGTCGAGGGAACCCGCGCCACTACCCCATCGGATCGCACCGTCAGCGCGAAGCAGCCAGCGGGCGAAGCCGTCGCCAGTAACGAGTCCCTGAAGCTGTGTGGAGGTTGAGAGAGCGCCAGTGGCCGAGATGAGTGCCCCTGACCCCAAAGAGAAGACACCACTGACCGGATTGAGCGTGAACATACCCACCCCGGCATTGCGAATCGTAATTATGCCGTCGTGACTAAAATTGACAAGATTGTAAGTTCCAGTGCTCGACTGGAACTGCACTATATCAGAGGTTTGCCCCCCGGTTTTTTCACGGAATATGACCGGCACCACATCTGCGGTGGGCACGACAATTTGGGGCGTCGAAGGTGACAAGAGCACTGACGACAGCCGGGGATCAGTGGTTCCCACCGCTGCAACCCATCCGGTCTTGCCCGAACCGGTTTCCTTTACGTAGAGCGATGTCGATGCACCGCCATCGGTGCGACTGTACGCGGAGCCAACGGGGGCATACAGTACGCCTTCAGGCGAGCCACTACCAATCGCCTCCCGCACAAACCCAGCAGGCGGGGCCATCCCAAGACCGGCGCCACTTTCAACCTCGCGGTAGTCACGAATTACGCAGTTCAGGAAAACGTCGGGGTCGGCAAACGCGCCTGATCCCACCAGCATCCCCAATGTGACACGGCTATTGTTCGCCTGTTCGATTACCCCTGAGATCACGCACCCGTCGATTGTGTGACCGCGCGCAACATTGTCAGGGGATCCATCGGCGTTGATTTTTGCGAAAGCGACCCCCTCGGTGAAAGCCGCACCCGCCGTGCCGATAATATTTTTCAGGTTGACGGTGATCCTGATGTTCCTGTAAACGAGCGCGGTCGTACTGGTGAAAGACACAAGGATGGGGGCTGCTCCTTGGATACTCCCATCGCTCTCACGGTCATAGTAGTTCAGGGTGATGTTTTCAACCGAGTCGGTGTAACCAACTTTCGAGCTGTTCGACTGGTTCTTCGCTCTGACAGTAACCTCGTGATTCTTGGCTCCGTACACGAAGTAGGCACGACCTGGGCTGTCGGCATCTACCATCGCCACTAGGTCATCCCCGGAGTTCTGACAACTCAGCGGATAGAAAGTAAGACTTGTCTTGATGCGCGCATTGATTTGCCGACTCTTATAACTGTCAGGGTCTGAAATGGCCTTTTGGAACGCGACGCCAGCACGACCGCCGATTAGTTCCACGTCGAGGTTGATGCCCACACAACCCTGGTAGAACATGAGCAGGTCACGACCCACCTGGCCGTTGCCGCTGGAGACATCCTGGGACGTGAACTTGAGCCTACCAATGTCGATGTTGTTGCAGGCGCTGAAGCCAAAAAGCACGCCGACCTGTGATCCCGTGAAGGTGTAGGTGTCGGCAATGCTCGCACCTGACCCCCAGATTTTGATGCCGCGAAGGTTTGTGAAGAGATAGAGAGTAGCGAGACCTGACACCTTGTAAGTGCCTGCGTCGGGAAAGAACAAGGTGCCACCACCGGAAGCCTGGAGGGCTGCGCACGCCGCAGTTATCGCAGTCGTATCGTCAGCAACGTTATTACCGACCGCACCGTAAGCTTTGACATTAAAGACTTGGGAGCCTTTGTCTAAGAAAGTGCCGGCATTAAAGGTTTTAGTTCCGGTAATAGTTTCAGTACCAGCCAGGTGAACCACAGCCGAATCAGTCGCTTTGGCGGCTAGGTCTGAGGTTAAGTTAGTGATTTTAGATTCAGAGATGACTGAAACATCGGCGTCGGTGATATTAAGAGCAGCTAGTTTTGACTTAACAATAGCAGCCGTGGACGCTACCTTGGCATTGGTAATAATTCCGTCTTTGAGCGTGCCGTCTGGGTTATGTTCTTGGTTTAGGAAGTCATTGAGGATGTCTCCCCAGGTGCCATCATCAGAGCCGGACTTTGGTAGTCTAGACATAGTCTAGACCTCCAGCTGCAGGGCTGTTTAAGCTCTCCCTCTGAAGGTTTTTCTGGGTGGGTAAGAGTGTGTGGGTGTGTGGGATTTTAGACATAGCTGTTGGTGTTTACCCTCCTCATGGTGCTTGAGGTTATTGTAGCATAAGGACCAAGAACTGCAATTAATTTTATAGCAAATTTTGACCATTTTAAATCTAGGATAGCGGATCAACTGCAGCCAGTGGTGCTGCCACAGGAAGTGCAGACGTAGCACGAGCCGGCTCTTTGGGTTTGGTTACCGCAGTTGTAGCATAGCGGCGCAGCGTCATCTAGGCGGATAGTATCCTCCTTTGGCTCAGGCGGGCTGGTAGTCTCCTGCTGGAGATGTTTGAGGTCAGCCGTGCTGGCGGCTACAGTCGTGACGGCTTCGGTGATGGCGGCTTCGGCCTGGGCTACGGTCTCAAGAGCTTGTTCAACAATTACATCCTGGGGGGCCGCCGCTTCGGATAGTAAGCTGGTTTGGCCCGGCGGCTGGTCGTCTATGCTGGCCAGGCCGACTTCCAGGCGTTCGTCGAAGCTCAAGTAGGTTTTACCAAGCCGGCGGAAAATATAGTCAATCAGCGAACTGGCAGTCCGGATTTCCGGGTCATCGGTAATGCCGGCCGGCGCGAAGCTAGTGTTGGCAAATACCCGAACATAACTTTTTAGCGGTACGCCGTATTGCAGGCCATAACTAACGGCTATACCGAAGGCGTCCATGACGCCCCGCAGGGTCGAACCCATTTTAGAACTGCTGATGAACAACTCACCGGGCGTACCGTCGTCGTATTCACCAACAATCACGTAGCCCCGGGTGCCGGCGACTGTAAATTTAAAGTTTTTGGCGTTGCGGATTCGCGGCAGGTCGCGACGGACCGCTGTATGCGGCACCAGGCTTTCGTTAAATGTAGCAACGAGGGCTGCCGGACTGGCGTTGCCGGCGGTGGCCACGGACGCCGGTTCTTCTTTAGCGCCGTCTTTTTTGGCCATCGAAAGCGGCTGGGCAACTTTGCAGTTATCGCGGTAAATAGCCACCGCTTTGAGGCCCATCTTCCAAGCGTCCATGTGCAACTGTTCGACATCCTCAACACTAACGTCCTCGGGCATGTTGACGGTTTTGGAAATGGCGCCGGAAATAAACGGCTGGACGGCACTCATCATTTTGACGTGGCCCAAGTAGTGGATGGCGTTATCGCCCATGCTGCAGGCAAAGACCGGTTCGTGATCTTTTTTCAGATGCGGTGCGTGAAGAATGGTCTTTTCAACGTCGATGTAATTGACGATGTCATCGATCTGGGACTTGTTGTAGCCCAGCGCCTTAAGCGCCCGCGGCACGGTTTGGTTGACGATGTGCATGGTGCCGCCACCGACCAGTTTTTTGACCTTAACCAGCCCTAAGTCCGGTTCAATACCGGTGGTATCACAGTCCATCATTAGGCCAATGGTGCCGGTTGGCGCCAGCACAGTAGCTTGGGAGTTGCGCATGCCGTGCAGCTCGGACAGCTCGACAGCCTCGTCCCAGGAGCTAGCAGCGGCGGAGAGTAGTTCTTCGGCCGCCAGCGACGGATCAATTTTTTTGACTTCATCGCGGTGCATCTTGAGCACTTTATTCATCCCCTCCACGTCTTTGTCATAGCCAGCAAAAGGGCCGACCCGCTTGGCAATTTTGGCGCTGGTAGCGTAAGCGTGGCCGGTCATGAGGGCCGTGATGGCCGCCGCTTGGGCCCGGCCCTCGTCGCCGTCATAAGGCAGGCCTTGAGCCATTAGCAGCGCGCCAAGATTGGCATAACCGAGTCCCAGCTCGCGATAAGCTCGGGCGGTTTTAGCGATGCTTTTGGTCGGGTACTCGCTATAGCCGACCAGAATTTCCTGGGCCGTAAACATCAGCTCGACAGTGTGGCGGAAGGCCTCAATATCGAAACTAAAGTCGTCGTTTAGGTATTTGAGCAAGTTAATCGAAGCCAAGTTGCAAGCCGAATTATCGAGGTGCATATATTCACTGCAGGGGTTAGAAGCATTGATACGGCCAGCGTTGGGCGCCGTGTGCCAGCGGTTGATAGTGGTATCAAACTGCATGCCGGGATCGGCGCACTCCCAGGCGGCTTCGGCGATTTGGCGGAAAATATCCCGGGCCTTAACCCGCGCTACGGCCTTGCCGGTGGTAACAGCGCTCAGATTCCAGTCGTCGTCGTTTTGGACAGCCTGCATAAAATCATCAGTTACACGCACCGAATTGTTGGCGTTTTGGTACTGGACCGAGAAAGAATCCTTGCCGTCAAGCGTCATGTCAAAACCGGCCGTTTCCAGCACCCGGGTCTTGCGCTCTTCTATAGCCTTGCACCAAATAAACTCCTGCACGTCCGGGTGGCTGGCGTTTAAGATGACCATTTTGGCCGCCCGGCGAGTTTTGCCGCCGCTTTTAATAGCGCCGGCCGATGAATCGGCGCCGCGCATAAATGACAGCGGCCCGGAAGCCGTGCCGGCACTCTTGCCCAGCGGCTCGCGGGAGCTGCGTAGGCTGCTGACATTGATACCCGACCCACTGCCGCCCTTAAAGATCATGCCCTCTTCGTAGTACCAGTTAAGGATGGCCGGCATGGTGTCTTCAACCGCCAAAATAAAGCAGGCGCTGGCCTGCTGGGAACGGCCGTGGGCGCCAATATTAAACCAGACCGGGCTGTTAAAGGCCGCCCGCTGGGTGGCTAAGATGTACTTAAGTTCTTCGCGGAAATCCTCGGCCTCGGCGGGGCTGACAAAATAGCCACCTTGGACGCCTTCACGGGTAATGGTATCGACAACCCGGTTGATAAGTTGTTTGAGGGATCGTTCGCGACCCTGGGTATCGGGAGTACCGGTAAAATATTTTTGGGCGACGATGTTGATGGCGTTAAGGCTCCAGCCGTCGGGAAAATCGACATCTTTTTGTTCAAATACCGGCTTGCCGGTGCCCGGATTAGTGATTAATGAATCGCGTTTGGTCCATGATAGGCTGTCGTAGGCCTTAGTTTTTGGCTTCGTGAAAAGCCGACGAACCGACAACGTGGCTGCTTGTGCCATAGTTTTACCCTCTCCTTGTGGGTTTATTTTGTTTTTAAGTTTTTGTTTAGAGCTAGCCCCAAATTGCTCCTTCAGACAATTCTTATGATAACTCATAAGCAGTGGCCAAAGCAACCGGCTATTTTTCTCTCTCGCTTAAATTAGGCTTTTTTAGTGTCGGTTTTGCTCTTTCGGATCCGCGACAGTTCTTTTTCAAAACTGGAAATATCACGGAACTTGCGATAAACGCTGGCAAAACGGACATATGCAACTTCGTTGAGCTTAGACAGACCCTGCATGACCAGCTCACCAATGTCGGTGCTGGTAACTTCCGGCTCGCCGCGGCCGTAGAGTTCGCGTTCAACTCCGGCTACAAAGTTCTCGAGCTGCAGAGATGATAGAGAAGTTTTTTCGCTGGCGTGCTGCAAGCCGCTCATTAGCTTATCGCGGGAGAATAGTTCCCGCGTCCCGTCGCGTTTAATGACGACCAAGCTGGGCCGCTCAATTCGCTCGTAGGTAGTAAAGCGGTAACCGCACTTCAGGCACTCCCGGCGGCGGCGGATAGCCTCGCCTTCAGCCACATCGCGAGATTCTACTACTTTATTGTCTGTTGAGCTACATTGGGCGCATTTCACTTATCTGACCTCTTTTAAGCTGTGTTTGTTCAAGGTACGATCACTACATGTAGTGGTTGTGAAACTAATACTAGCCCCACAAGTAGCGCCCGTGCAAGTTTTTTTTGATGTGCTTTTCACAAACATGGATTATTATTCAAGCGATTCAATTAGTTTTTGGGCTGCGAATCTTGAGCACCTTTTTTAGTCTTTTTGTCGTCTTTGGCTTCATCCTTGGCTGACTTTGGGCTTTGGCTTTCGCCCGCTCCCTCATCAGTTATTTGACCATATTCATTAGTCTTTTTGGCGTCAGGCTCAACCAGTGATTCATCGCCTTTTTGCCCACCTGACTCGTCGTCGCTTTGCCTTTCTTGCACCGCCTCATCGCCGCCAGCTGGCTTTTCCTTGCGGCGGCCAAAACGACGTAAAAACGACGGCTTATCAATTTCTTTATCGGCCAATTCGTCGGCGTGGCTGTCGCCACTCATATTTTGCTCGTCGCCAATTGTCCAAATGTTGGGAGCTTCTTCACTATGAAAATCATGGTCGGCTTTCCCCCGTTCGCCCATATCCATGTCGATATCGGCCATGGTGGCATCATCTACCTGGGCGGGTGCCGCGCTTTCATCTTTGCCAGTTTGTTTTATCAGCCGGGCGGCCGCCGGGTTGCGCCGGGCATAATAGGCATCGTCAAAACCAGTCGCCACAACCGTTACGATTAGTTCGCCCTCGAGCTCTGGGTTAATGGTGGCGCCAAAGATGATAGTGGCTTCTTCATCGGCTGCGCCGGTAATGGTTTCGGCTACGGTGTTAATTTCGTGCATCGACATATCCAGGCCGCCGATGACGTTGAACAGGATGCCGCGGGCACCGTCGATAGAAACTTCCAATAGTGGCGAGGAGATAGATTGCTGGGCGGCTTCGATGGCCCGGTTTTCACCGCTGGCCCGGCCGATGCCCATAAGTGCCGTACCGGCGCTTTGCATAACCGTCTTAACGTCGGCAAAGTCCAGGTTGACCAGCCCATGGACAGTAATAAGGTCAGAAATGCCCTGGACGCCCTGGCGCAGTACATCATCAGCCACTTTGAAAGCTTCCAGTAGCGGTGTCCGGCGGTCGATAGTTTGCAGCAGTTTATCGTTGGGAATAATAATTAGTGTGTCGACGTTGCGGCTGAGTTTTTCAATCGCCGTCTCGGCATTACGTCGGCGTTTTTCACCTTCAAAAGCAAACGGCTTGGTGGCAAACCCGACCGTAAGCGCCCCGGCATCCTGGGCGGCTTTAGCCACAATATAACCGGCACCGCTGCCGGTACCGCCGCCGGCACCAATGGTGACAAAGACCATGTCGGCGCCCTCGACAGCTTTTTCAATATCTTCTTTAGACTCCTCGGCGGCTTTTTGGCCCAGCTGCGGATCGGCGCCGACTCCCAAACCCTTGGAAGTTTCTTTGCCGATATGAACTTTTTGGCTGGCTTTGGAATGATGCAGAGCCTGGGCGTCGGTATTAATAGCCACAAAATCGACCCCTGTAATTCCCGATTCAACCATCCGGTTGATGGCCGCGCCACCGGCACCGCCGACCCCTACTACTTTAATACGGGCAAATGTCTCGATGGCTGGCTCTACTTGGGGCATATCTGATCCTCCGCTTCTCTAATTGTCCATTATACGCAAAAATAATATTTGAATGCAATTCCTACTCACCCAAAAAATCCGCAGGAAACTTTGAATAATTTATTGGTTCAGTTTATTTGATTTTCGCTTGAGCTGGCCTAGAATGCTGTTCAGCGGTGCTTTAACAGATGCAAAAAGGCTGCTGCTGACCTCGTCAAAACTACTAACCGTAGCCGGGCCGAGGTACATATCGAGCAGCATCAGGCCGACAGCCGGGGCGAAAATTTGGTCGTCCAGCCCATCAACCACTTTGGACACTTGTTTGCTGCTGCCTACCCGGGCCGGTAGTTGTAGTGTTTCCTTGGCGAAATCTACCAGACCCGGTAGTTTGGCCGTGCCGCCGACAAAAACTACGCCACCGGGCAATTTCCGGGAGCGGTGGATTTTCTTAAACTCCTTGTCGACGTACTCCAGTATCTCTTCTACCCGGGCCTCGGCAATTAGGCGCATCATCTCCCGGTCAAAGCGGACTTCTTCGCCATTTTTGACAAAACTGCCCTCGCCCGATACATGCTTGCTGAGACTGGCGTGCTTGACTTTTATTAAATCAGCTACGTCCAGGTCAGTCTTAAGGCCGATGGCCAGATCGTTGGTGATATGGGTACCGCCCATCGGAATGACGGCTATATGCTCGACTTCTCCGTCTTCAATAACCACCACGTTGGTTGTGGCGGCGCCTATATCGACGACGGCTACGCCTGATTCTTTCTGCGGCCTGGCCAGCACCGCTTCGGCAGCCGCTAAACTGCTGACGCTCCGGTGAGAGGCCTGCAGTTCCGCCTGCCCGAGGACCTGGTCCAGCATCTTAAGTCCCGGCGCTGAAGCCAGCAGGATATGGGTGTCGACCTCCAGCCGAACGCCGTGCATGCCGACCGGGTCTTTGATATTTTCCTGGCCGTCCAGACGATAGTTTTTGGCGAAAATCTGAATGATATTTTTATTGGCCGGCAGCTGGACAATGGTGGCCGCTTCTTCGGCCCGCAGCCGGTCGTCAACCGCTATTTCACGGTCGGGTGAGGAAATAGCAATTACACCTTTACTATTGATCCCCTGCACGTGGGCGCCATTGACGTTGATGGTTGCCGACTTAATTTGCCGCCCAGAGACGCGTTCGGCTTCTGTCACGGCGCTGATTACGGCTTGGGCGACTTCCTCAACGTGGGCCACATTGCCCTTTCTCATGCCCCCGTTAGGCGCCTCCGAAAAGGCAATGATGCTTGGTAAGTTAGCGTCCGGGGTTAGTTCTCCAACCACACAGCGCACGGCCGTGGTGCCGATATCCAGTCCGACAAAATAGGAAAACTTTTCTTCTGATGACATGTTTATTTGAATATATTATCCATCTGCAGTATAGCGCTTAAGCTACCGAAATTAAAGGCTGGTCAAGATTTCGGCGCCATTTTTGGTAACCAGCACCGTGTGTTCGAAGTGGGCGCCCAAGCTGCCGTCGCGCATAACCACTGTCCAGCCATCGCTGGCTGTATCAATATGCCAATCGCCCAAAGACGCCATTGGTTCAACCGCAATTGTCACCCCAGCCGGCAGCACCGGGCCGGTGCCGGCCACGCCGTAGTTGGGGATACTGGGTTCTTCGTGGATTTTATCGCCAATGGCGTGACCGACGAGGTCACGTATGACCCCCAGCTTGTGCTTATCCAGGGTGTCTTGAATGGCAGCCGAAATATCACCAACTCTGGTTCCGCCGCCAGAAATCGCATTAATGCCGGCTTCCAAGGCGCGCTTGGTGCCTTCCAGCAGGCGTTTGACATCGGCCGGCGGCTCGCCGGAACCGGCGTAAACGCTGAGGGCGGAATCAAGGATCAGATTTTTATAGCCGATGGTCAGGTCCAATTTAACGACATCGCCGTCTTTAAACGCTTTTTTGCCCGGCATACCGTGAACAATGGCTTGGTTAACCGATATGCAAAGCACATCCGGGAAACCTTCATAACCCTTCAGTATGGGCTGCAAACCAGCTTTTTTAACTTCCACTTCGGCGATATCTGCCAGCTGCCGCGGGGTGATGCCCGGCTGGACTTTTTTGGCCAAGATATCAAGCGTCCTGGCCAGCTTTTTGCCGCCCTCGCGCATAATTTCAATCTCGGCCGGCGTCTTAGCCCGCATTTTTAGTCTCCAAAACTGCCTGGATACTTTTTTCGACTTGGTCGGATGGCGGCGAGCCGTTGATTTCATCGACTTTGTAACCTTCCTGACCCAGATAATCCAATACCGGCGTAGTGATTTTGGCGTATTCATCCAGTCGGCGCCGGATGATATCTTCTTTGTCGTCCAGACGTCCGCGTTTTACCAACCGCTCAACTACGGTCCGAACCGGTACTTTTAGATAGATGATAGCCGTGAATTTGACCTCTCCGGCTTCTATTTTGCTAATAAGCCACTTGGCTTGAGGGATTGAGCGCGGCGAGCCATCAAGAATGAACTCGTTTTTATCGGCGTCTACCTTTTTTAGCTCAGGCCCCAAAAGGTCCAGGATATCTTGGTCGCTTACCAGCGTACCCTCGGCGATTTGCTGCAAATGTCTCGGATCGGCCGCTTGCCTGAGCAGCTGGCTGGTAGAAACTCGGGGGCAATCTAGGTGTTTTACTAAACGTTCGCCCTGTTCTGTTTTGCCAGATCCTATCGCCCCAAAAAGGACAATCATTACTAGCTCAAATTCTCTTTTACCAGACGAGCAATAACAGCACCGTCGGCGCTGGGGCCGGCTTTTTGCTTCACAGCACCGATGATCTTACCCATATCGGCCATTGTCGGCGCGGCGGCGGCGGCGATTTCTTTCTTGACCAACTGCGCAACTGCCGCGTCATCTAATTGCTCGGGCAAATAGCCTTCGATTATGGCTTTTTCGGCCAGTTCGGCCTTGGCCCTCTCGGTTTCACCAGCCTCTTTGTAAATATCGGCTGCTTCCTGGCGTTTTTTGGCTTCACGAGCTAGGACTTTCTGGCTCTGCTCCTCGCTCAGCTGGCGATCGGCCGGATTTTGGGCTACGGCTTCGTATTGCAGGGCGTTTTTTAGGCCTCTTAGTACTTCGGCGCGCTGTTTATCACCTGCCAACATGGCGCTTTTTAAGTCGCTGTCCAGCATGTCTAGCATAGCCGTTATTTTCCGAGTTTGAGTTTTTTAATCTTAGCGGCTTTGCGCTGGCCACGCAAAATAGCCTTAGTCCGGCGATCGCGCTTGGAAATCGGCTTTTCAAAATATTGGCCCTGTTTAGCAGTAGCCAATACGCCGGCCTGGGAAACCTTACGCGAAAAGCGCCTGAGCATATTTTCAACCGATTCTTTACCGTCTTTTCTGGTGACTTGGATCATAGTTGCTGACGTTTACTCTGGCTGGCGCGTTGGGATTTGAGCACAATACTTTGGAGCTCCTTAAAAATTGGGAATTGCTTGTTAGTGTAGTAAATTTTGGTATTGCTTTGACGCTCGCTGATCAAAAAACCAATCTTTTCCAGGCGCTTCAGCTCGCGCTGGATGTTACCGGCGTCTTCTTTGATGAGCTTAGCCAAACCCCTTACATGCGTCCTAAAATCGGGGTATTTAGCATATACCACGATGATTTTTCGACGCACCCGGGAAGTGATAAACGTATCTAACACTGGCAACACCTTTTTACTTAGTTGATCGACGTAAAGTATACATCACCCTGCCCTAAGCGGGCAAGTTAAAAGCCAAAAGTCCCTAGCTATGAGCCACTCTATCTTCTAGCTTTGAGCATTAAGCTTTGAGCTTTCAGCTAGAATAGAACTATGTTCTATTACGAGGTATATTTGGCCGATAGTCACTACCGCAGTAGCACGCCGTTGACTTATGGCTCGGCAAATAAACTAAAGCCGCTATCGATCGTCACGTTGCCGCTGCAGAACCGGATGGTAACCGGCTTTGTGCTGCGTGAAGTAAAAAAGCCCAGCTTTGCCACCAAACCGATAAAAACACTTTTGAGCGACCAACCTCTGCCGAAGCAATGCCTGCAGCTGGCCCAGTGGCTAGCCGATTATTATGCCACCAGCCTGAGTGATAGCCTGCGCCAATTTACGCCGGTTACGACCACCCTCCGGCGCAGCCGGGCCGAGAATGAGCAGTCCATGACTGCCACACCGGCTGTCCAAATTGAATTTGATCTGCCTCTAACAGATGACCAGGGTGGGGCAATCAAGGCCATTTCAAGCAGTAAAAATACGACGGTCCTGCTGCACGGCGATACCGGCACTGGTAAAACCCGCGTTTATTTAGAGTTGGCCCGCGGGACACTGGCGGCCGGCCAATCGGTAATGCTGCTAACTCCAGAGATCGCCCTGACCACCCAGCTGGCAGCAGCTGTGCAGCAGCTGCTGCCCTACCCCGCTTATATACTGCACTCCCAACTGGCGGCCGCCGAACGCAAAAAACTGTGGTTCTCGATTTTAGAATCTAGCCAGCCAGTGGTAATTATAGGCCCCCGCTCGGCCCTGTTCGCGCCGGTCAAAAATCTCGGTCTGATTGTGGTTGATGAGGCTCACGAGCCGGCCTACAAACAAGAGCAGTCGCCGCGCTACTATGCCCTACGGGTAGCCAGCCAGCTAGGCGTCATATCGGGCGCTAAGGTTATTTTGGGCACGGCCACGCCCTCAGTTGTCGATTATTATATCGCGCAGCAGAAAAAGACCGTGGTCAGAATGAAAACGTTGGCAATTGCCCATAACTATGGCGAACCAGCAGCCGAAATCATCGATATCAAAGACCGCAGGGATTTTAGTCGAAACCCATACCTATCAAATCGACTAATTGATGAGATGAATACAACGTTATCCGCCAAAAAACAGGTTATGATTTACTTAAATCGGCGCGGCTCGGCCCGCCTGATTTTGTGCGATAACTGTGGCTGGCAGATGCTCTGCCCGAACTGCGACGTACCCCTGGTCTACCACAGTGATAAACATATTGCCCGCTGCCATATCTGCGGCCACGCCGAAGCACCACCGCTAAAGTGCCCGGCCTGCCAGAATCCAGACATTATATATAGGAGCATCGGCACCAAAGCGCTGATAGAAAATATCGCCAAATTGTTCCCCCAGTACCGTCTGGCCCGCTTCGATAGCGACAACCTGGCCGGCGAGCATATAAATGAGGTCTACACGAAGTTGCGAGCCGGTGAAGTCGACATCTTGGTCGGCACCCAGCTACTGGCCAAGGGCTTTGACCTGCCCAAACTCAACCTGGTAGGTATAGTGAATGCCGAAACCTCACTGGCCCTACCCGATTTCACCAGCCAGGAACGGGCCTTTGCGCTGCTTTATCAGGTTATGGGACGCGTTGGCCGGGGCCACAGCCGTGGGCACGTTATTATCCAAAGTATCGATCCGGCCAATATCGTGGTTAAAAGCGCTGTTGCACGCGATTGGCGTAGCTTCTACAATCACGCCCTGGCCGAACGCCAAGCTTTCCGTTTTCCACCCTTTGCCTACCTTATGCAGCTGACCTGCCGCCGGACTACAGATAGCGGTGCCAAAAACGCGGCTGAGAATTTAAAAAAGAAACTGGCCGGCCAAAAACTGCCGGTTGAAATTATCGGGCCGGCAGCCAGTTTTTATGCCCGCCGGGGCAAATATTATTACTACCAGCTGGTTTGCAAAAGCAAAGACCGGCAGCACCTGCTCAAACTGGCCAAAGAAGTTCCTGCAGATTGGATCACTGACCTAGACCCCGTAAATTTATTATAGCTTTTACCTATTAACAGAGGTGGGTTATACTGTCTTCATTATGTCTGCCAAAGATCTGATTATTAGCCTGCCCCATCCGCATTTGCGCGGCCGGTCAAAAAAAGTCGCTATCTTCACCGATCAAGTTCATAAGGTGATCGCGGACATGAAGGCGGCAACACTGGATTGGGAGGCTGGCCGACCCCACGAGGTAGGTGTAGCCCTGGCGGCTGTCCAGATCGACCAGCCGCTACGGATAATAATCATCCGCAGCGATTTCGATAACAAGAAGGACAAGACTTTTGCCGTCTTTATAAACCCCGAAATAGTCAAAAAAGAGGGTGAAATCGGGGCCGATTATGAAGGCTGCTTAAGCGTCCAAGACATTTACGGCAAAGTCCCCCGCTACCCTAAAATACGTATGAAAGCGCTTGATGAACAGGGGCGTGAAGTCCGGGTCCGAGCGGAAGGCTTTTTGGCCCGCGTCATCCAGCATGAGCTTGACCACCTAAAGGGCAAGCTATTCATTGATTACATAGAAGACAAGCCTGAAGCTTTTTATAAACTGACACCAGCTGGCAAATTAATTAATATACCCCAAGATGAAATCACAAAAACTGGTATTTTTCGGTAGCGGTCCGGTTGCCGCCTCGGCCCTTCGGCTACTAGTCAAAGGTTTTGATATTGAGGCCATAATTACCAAGCCGCGGCCAGCGCACCACCGCGGCGAAGTGCCGATTCTGGCAGCGGCGCAGGAGCTAAGCCTTCCAATTTTTACGGCCGCCAATAAGCAAGAGCTTGATGAATTATTTTCAACCAACCCCGTCAGTAGCCGGCTGGCCGTCTTAATCGATTTCGGCATAATTGTTTCACAAAAAATCATCGATTACTTCCCTCTGGGCATCATCAACAGCCATTTTTCGCTACTGCCCCAGTGGCGCGGTGCTGACCCTATCACCTTCGCCATACTCAGCGGACAAGCAAGGACCGGTGTCAGCTTGATGCTGCTAGTTGAAGCTATGGACGAAGGGCCGCTACTGGCTTTTGGCGAGTATAGTCTGCCGCCTGATATGACCACACCCAAATTAACAGATGAGCTTATCGAGCTCAGCCACGCCCTGCTTTTAGAAGCACTGCCCAAATACATCGCTGGCCAGTTGCAGCCGGTGCCGCAAAGTACTACCAAACAGCCGGTCTCGTATTCGCGCAAGCTAATCAAAGCCGATGGGGCCGTGGACTTCCGCAAACCGGCCGAGCAAATCGAACGCGAGGTCAGAGCCTACGCCGGCTGGCCCAAGAGCCGGACCAAAATTTTCGGGCATGATGCAATTATCACAAAAACCCGCCTGGCTAAGGATAAAAACGACGGTGCTCTAGTTATGCAGTGCCGGCCCGGCTATCTGGAACTAGTCGAGTTAATTGCACCCAGCGGGCGGAAAATGTCTGGCGCCGACTTCTTACGTGGCTACAGAAAGTAGTCTAGGCAGCTTTGGGCGCTTCGGTTGGGCCGCCGCCCATTTCCTTCATTGTGGACTCGACGATGGCCGGGGCCTGTTCTTTGATCTCAGCTTTTAGTTTTTCCAGCTCGTCGGCTACGACTTGTTTATAGTTGGGGAAGTTAGTTTCCAGCCACTTCAGGGCACCGCCTTCGTCATTGGCGTCTATAAATTTTTCAAATTCATCCAATTGGGCATCGGTCATCTGTTCGGCCAGCTTCATGCCCACCCGCAGTTCCAGGGTTTCATAAATATGGGCCAACATCTTATTTTTCTCGGCCGGCGGCAAAGTCCCCAGGCCAAGCTCACGCAGTAAATTGTCATCAAGCTGAAACATAACTGGTCTTATTTTATCACACGACCTCTATGAGAAAAGCCGATCTAAAGGGTGCGGGTTTTGGTTTCGCGAGTATAAAGTTCCAGGCGGTCGCCCTCGGCTACATCCAGTTTAGCTTCAGTTTTGAGGCTAAGGCCGCTCATTTCGCCTGTCTGGACTTCCTTGACATCGGTTGGCCCGCGTTTGAGGTTGGTAACTTCCAGTTCGTCGGCGATAGTCTCTTTGGCGCGGGACAACCGGGCCAGAGCCGGTACGACCAGCTTACCCTTGGTTACTTCGCCGCCAATAATAGCCTGGGTTGGACTGAGTTTAAATATGCCCTTAACAATTAAGGCTCCCGTTACTTGTTCAATAACCTCCGGAGCCAGCAGACTTTCCAGTTCCTTTTTGACATCGTCGATAAGTTCGTAAATTACGCTGTAGAGGCGGATAGGTACGTGGTCGCGGGCAGCCAACTGCTTGAGGCTAGCTGGTAAATTGGTATGAAAACCGTAAATAATAGCGCCGCTGGTAGCCGCCGAATGGACATCACTTTCACTAATTACGCCGACGCCGGAACTGACTATTTTAACCGCCACTTCTTCTGTATCCAGCGCCCGCAAGCTATCAACAACAGAGGTCAGCGAGCCTTGAACATCGGCTTTAACAATAATATTAAATTCGTTCAACTTATTTGTTCGGCTGATAATGCGAAGTAGCTCGCTGCCGCTGGTAGTGCTGGCGGCGCCGTCATCTTTTTTAATTTGATTTTTCTCGGCGGCTTTGTCGCGGGCTTCTTTTTCGCTGCCAACGACAAAGAATTCTTCGCCAAAATCCGGCAATTCTTTTAGCCCAGTAATGATGACCGGCGTCGACGGCCCGGCGGATTTTAAAACTTCGCCGGTAGTCGTTTCTAGGTTGCGCACCTTGGCGTAGGTACTGCCGGCCACCACGAAATCACCGGCCGACAGTGTGCCTTGTTCCACCAGGGCAATGGCTACCCGGCCGCGGCCGGTTTCCATGTGCGATTCAATGATAATCCCTTGGGCGGGGCCCCCCGTATCGGCTTTCAGCTCTTCGACATCGGCCACCAAAACAACCATGTCCAGCAGCTCCGGTAGGCCTTCTTTAGTTTTAGCCGATACCGGCAGTACAACCGTATCGCCGCCCCAATCATCCGGCATTAGCTCGTTTTCACTGAGTTGTTGTTTGAGGCGGTTTATATCGGCGTCCGGCTTGTCCATTTTATTGGCCGCCACGATTATCTTGACACCGGCGTTTTTAGCAAAGCGTATGGCTTCGATGGTTTGTGGCTTAATGCCTTCATCGGCTGCTACAACTAGCACCACTAGGTCGGTCAGACGGGCGCCGTGTTCCCGCAGGGCGGCAAAAGCCTCGTGCCCCGGTGTATCGATAAATGTCAGCAGTCGGCCCTTATGCTCGGCTTGGTAGGCGCTAAGGTGCTGGGTTATACCGCCGGCTTCACCCTTGACTACTTCGGCGCCTCTAATTGCGTCCAATAAGCTGGTCTTACCATGGTCGACGTGACCCATAACCGCCACCACAGGCGGCCGTAGACTGGCATCTTTGCTAGTCTCACGTTTGACCCGTGCTGCCGGTCCGGTTTGGACTTTTTTGGCT
The DNA here is from genome assembly GCA_002452155.1 of Candidatus Saccharibacteria bacterium UBA6824. Taxonomy (GTDB): domain Bacteria; phylum Patescibacteriota; class Saccharimonadia; order Saccharimonadales; family UBA10212; genus UBA6824. The sequence goes on from DKEK01000006.1 coordinate 80,683, forward strand.
AGTTCAACCTCTGGTAAATCCAGCTCGCCGACAATGATCTGGGCCGTATCAAAATCAATATTCTCATTAACGGTCGCCATGACGCCGTTTTTAAAAAGTTCGGCTATTAATTTGGAGACGGGCAAATCAAGCAGACTGGCCAATGCGCCAACGCTGATTTGCTCGTCAATTTCAATAGTTTTTGCCACTTTTTGACTACTTTCATTTCTTTACGTCTTTAAGCGACAAGGCGATTTTTCGGTTCTCTTTGTCGATTTCCAGCACCTTGAACTTTTTCTTTTCGTTGAGCTTGAACAGCTTTTCGGGGTCGATGCCTTCGTCGTCGCTCATTTCCGATACGTGCACCAGGGCTTCGACGGCCGGCGACAGCTGGACAAAGGCGCCAAAGGGCGTAATACGGGTAATTTTACCCTCAACAATGTCGCCGGCGGCGAAAGCTTTAACTTCAGCCATCCAGGGGTCTTCGCTCATTTGTTTAATGGACAAACTTAGACGGTCTTTGTCGATGGCAATAATTTTGGCCTTAACCACCTCGCCGACTTTGACATAAGCTTTAGGGTCTTCCACCCGTTCCCAGGAAATTTCGCTAATATGCACCAGACCTTCGATGCCATTGACGTTCACAAAGGCGCCAAAATCAATCACCCCTGTTACTACGCCCTCGACCATGTCGCCGACTTTTAGATCGGCCAGGCGTGATTGCATGTCATCACGCACGGCTTCTTTTTCGGAAAAGATCAGCTTATTATCCTTGCGGCTGACATCCAAAATACGTACCCGCAGGGTCTTGCCGACTAGACTGCTAAGTTTGGTCAGGATTTCATCTTTATCGGCATCAGAAACGCGCGGATAATTTTCGGCCGACAGCTGGCTAACCGGCATAAAACCACGGATGCCTTCCAGTTCGACCAACAGCCCGCCGCGGTTGGCGCTATAAGGCACAACCTCTACGATTTCCTGGGCGTCAAAAATCCGCTGCAGCTCACCCCAGCCGCGGTCTTTGCTGGCCCGTTTCATGGAAAGCAGGGCGTAACCTTCGTCTAACTCGGGGTCGACAACACTGGCCGAAATGGTTTCGCCCTCGGCCATGGCAGTGCCGCCGATTTCGCGGCGGAAAATAACGCCTACCCCGTTGGGGCCTAGGTCGATCCAAATTTCGTGTTTTTTGACCGAGCTAACTACACCCTCCACCACGTCGCCGGCTTTAATCTGGGCAACGTCAGAACCCGCCAATAGCTCGTCCATAGTTAAATTTTTAGTGGCAGTCTTCGGCATGAACAGATACGTTCCCTTCTCGTGAGCATATTTCCGCTTAAGAACATTTAAAGTTAATAAAGCAGATTAAGCACTATTGTAAGGGGTAATTTCTCTTTTGTAAAGAGAAATAGCCCTTAGCCTTTAGCTCTTAGCTATCAGCTATGTGCTATCGGCTGCCAGAGTTGCTAAACTAGACATATGTATTTGGGGATCGATGTGGGCGGAACAAAAACCTTATTAGCCGCCTTTTCGTCAGGCGGCCAGATTAAAAAAGAATATAAGTTCCCCACCCCCAAAAAATACCAGGATTTCCTGGATGAGCTCAAAAAAGCCCTCCAGGAATTTAGTGAATACCGCATTAGCGCTTGTTGCTGTGCCATACCGGGCAAGGTTGATCGTCAAAAAGGCATTGGGCTGGTTTTTGGCAACTTAGGCTGGCACAATACACCAATCAAAAACGACCTTGCCAGGCTGCTGGACCATGCCAAAATACTGGTTGAAAATGACTCAAACCTAGCCGGACTCCATGAGGCACTCATATTTCATAAAAAGTATAAAAAGGTGCTTTATATAACAGTTGGTACGGGTATCGGCGATGGAATTATCATGGACGGTAAGATTGATCCCGATTTTGCCGATAGCGAATCTGGTCAAATGGTGCTCGATTATAATGGAAAGCTTGTACGCTGGGAAGATATTGCTTCCGGCCGGGCCCTCAAAAAACGCTATGGCAAGCCAGCCAGCGAAATTGAAGATCCCAAGATCTGGCGGCAGTTTGCTAAAGATTTAAGCCTTGGTCTAGTTGAGCTAGTGGCGACCCTTCAGCCGGATGTGATAATTATCGGCGGCGGCATTGGCACCCATTTTGACAAATACGGACGGTTTTTGGAGGCTGAGCTAAAGCGGCACGAAAATCCCATGGTGCCAATGCCGCCGGTTATTAAAGCAAATAAGCCCGAGGAGGCTGTAATCTATGGCTGTTACGATTACATTGTCCAGCACAACTAAAAAGTTTATCCGTGATGTCGGCAAAGACTACCCCGACTTTACAATCGAGCGCGGCAGACAAGAACATTGGTCACCCAAGTCCAACACTATTACCTTCAACCCCAGCCAAACGCCGGAACGAATCCGCTTTGGTATCTTGCACGAACTGGCCCATGGCCTGCTGGACCATAGCACTTACCAAAGCGACTTTGAGCTGCTGAAGATGGAGAGTGAGGCTTGGCACTTGGCGTCACAAATCGGCCTAAAGTACGGTGTTAGTATTCCCCAAGACCATATTCAAGATTGCCTGGATACCTACCGCGACTGGCTGCATCACCGCAGTGCCTGCCCGACCTGCGGCATGCATGTCTTACAAGATAGCGACTCGAGTTATAAATGTTTTAACTGCGGCACGGTCTGGGACGTTAGCAGCGGCCGATTTGTGCGACCCTACAGAAGGACCCGCAAATAGCAAAAACCATCCGCCAAAGCGGATGGTTTTTACAGTCTCTCGTAAGATCTTTTAAGCAGCGATTTTGGACTTGCCGCGGCGGCTAATTCGGCCACCAAGGGCACCAGCTTTGCGGGCTAGATCGCGGTTAGCGTAAAAGCCACCAGTGTGGCCCATCTTACCGCCCATAGCCCCGATGCGGGCGTAAAAGTCTTTGCCGTACTTGTTCTTGTTAGTTGAAGCCGCTTTGCGGCCACCATCTTTAGTACCAGCCATAAATAACTCCTTTGATTAATGACTTTCTCGATACAAAAAGAGGGCGCAAACCCTCTCTTTCATCGAAACTACGCTTATGGTATCACTCTATAGCTCACTTGTCAACAAGATATTAATGCTTAAAAATGTTTGTGCTGCCCCTCCTTTCTATGGCTTATGCTTGCGTAGATTTCGAATGGGAATAAAATTACAAACATGTCAGAACATTTAGGTGAAGGGCTACCGGATGGCTTATCAGAAGATGACCTTAGATACGTTCACCCGCAGCTGTTTCCCCCTTCTATGGCAATGCAGGGCTGGAACACAGTACTTAAGTTTGATATTGATGGTAATCCTTATAAAGTCGATTATCGCCTAGCTCGTCCACTAGATGCCGATTTTGGTATAGAGGAATTTTCCAAACTAGCGAGTCAAGTCGGCATATTTAATGAAGAGGAAGACATTCTTCCCTCATATACTTTCAGGATCGATACTTTCGGGGAAGGTCGGACCGAATACGATGCGCTTCATGACGCCATAAACCCCCACGTCGATACTTCTCGACTTCTAATATTTGAGTTTTGCGGCTTCCCCACCAACCAGACTATGGATGTAATGATAGCTTTAGAGAAAGCCTTCCAGCCTCAGCCAAAAAAAGGCTTAGTCTCCCGAATACTAGGGCGTTTCAGTCTAGGTACGGCCGCAAGGGAATAAACTGGCTAACAAAAAGTTTAAAATTTTAGGCTTATGCAATATAGGCAAGACCTAGTCAATACCTATGCAGTAACAGATAACATACTTGTCATTATTACAAACAAGTTAAATTAAAGTAACGCCCTGAAGAGACGCTACTGGGCGGCGGCTGGTTGGCTAGTGCCGATGTTGACCGGAGCGATTTCGATGATTTTATTGGTTAAAGGCCGGTAGAGTATAGCCTTTTTAGCTTGGGTATAGATTAAAACTTGGTCGCCGACTTTTGCGTTAGCAAAAAAGGCTTGGTCTTTAAGTTTAGCCGGGTCGTTCACGGTAGCTAAGGTTGGAGTCTCCCCGGACGGCAAATCGACTAATCGGCCTATTTTAGTCACGGCATCACTAACTTGGACTTTGGCCGATGTTTGTGGGTTGGACAGTTGGGCTACCTTCTTTTGAGAGTCGTGGTACTTATTGTAGTAATAACTCCCGCCGATGGCCAATGCTACAATCAGCAACGCGGAAACTAACATCATTAAAGACTTTTTATTATTGAGCGTTTTTAAATTAACCAATTTACTTCTCCTTCTTAAATCAATTAGATTAATCATAGCAAGCAGATAACGCTTGTGCAATGAGTAATTTCTTGAATATTACGGTGAGGGCTGATTGGTGGAACTCAAGGGGGTCATTTCTACTATTTTATTTAGGCTAGGACGATACAAAATAGCTTTTTTAGCTTTTTCATAGACCAACACTTTGTCGCCGTTAGCGGCGTTGGCAAAGAATGACTGACCTTTTAGTTTGGATAAATCTGTAACTGTAGCCAGTGTTGGCTTTTCGTCATTTGGCAAGACAACTAGTTTGCCCACTTGCCCTACTACTTCTTTTACCGCCTCTTCGAGGCTTGTTGGGCCTTGTAATTTTTGTTGTAAATCGTTAAGCTTTTTTTCGGTATTTTTGTTTTGAGCGTAAAAATAAACCGTCGGAATAATCGCAATTATTAATACGAGGCCTACGTAAAGCCACTTTTTATTGGCCGGCAAGCGTAGTCTTAAAGTCCGAATTGTCGGTGATTGAGCAACTTGTGTACTCGGCCATGACCCCTGTTGTATCTGCTCAATTTTACGTGGACGACCACGGCCGCGCTTAGCTGGCTGCGTAGTTTCGGTCAATAAATTATTTCTTTTTTTAAATAATGCCATTTTTGAATTAATTACCTAAGTTGTCTTTGCCATTAGCGATATTTTACCAATTAAACTGTCTCTTCGCCATTCGTAAAACCTTCTCGCTTAATGAACTTACGGTTAATTGTATTGGTGCCGATGTCATATTGCAAGATTAATTTTAGAACTGGCGCACTATAATTTATAATGACCTGGATGAATAAGGTTAAGTTTTTCCGTGCTCACAGAATTCTAGTTTCTATTGTAATAGTTGCCTTACTGGCCATCATTTTTTGGTTGGTTTACGCTATGACGATCGCCACCGAAACCTCCAACTCGAAAAAATGGGTTGCTGAACATCCTTTGTTGAGTAAAAGGCTCTCAATTGAAGCTCAAAATGATATATTGATTAATTTCGCCCCTTTACGCGAAGCACTGCAACTATACTTCTCGAGGATTGACGCTAAATACAGTTTCTATTTTGAATATCTGCCTACAGGTACTTCCATACAGATAGGTGATAATACCGAACTGGTTAGTGCCTCGCTCCTTAAACTGCCTTTAGTTATGGATTTGTATAAAACTGTTGAGCTTGGAACTACTAGTCTTGATAAAGAGGTTACTATTGCCCAAAAAGACGTAGACCCCCTTTATGGTTCTCTTTGGGAGAAAGGGGCAGGAGCAAAATTATCCTTGAAGGAGGCGGTCCGTCTTACCCTGGTAGACTCCGATAATACGGCCGCAAACCTACTGACCGATGAAGTTGTACCTAGACTCCCTCCTCAACAGGGTTCTTTCAGCCAGTTGGATATCCCTACTGATAAAAACAACATGTCAATATCAGTTATTACTGCTAAAGCCTACAGCTCAACCCTAAAGTGCTTATACCTATCCTGTTTCCTCAAACCAGAAGATTCTCAGCAGATTCTAGGTCTCTTGGCCCTGAGCGATAATCCCCGCATCAAAGCCGGAGTGCCTTCCTACATAACCGTTGCGGACAAAATTGGTACTTTCAGCACTAAAGTTCAGAGCGACTGCGGTATTATTTATGTCCCGAAGCGTCCGTATTTGATGTGTATGATGATCGGCTCTCCCGAAGATAAAGCCGACCCGCAAATAAGTGCAGTTTCTAAGTTAATTTACGATTACGTGAATGGCCAGAGTCACTAACTATCCTCACGCTAAGACCCATCCCGAGCGCTGATTACTTTAATAGGTACTGTATTTGCACCAAGAACCGGTCATAATGGTGATTCCACTAGCCGTGGCAGTTTCGGGGGCGAAGCGCATCTGGAGCGTGCCGCCAGTGGCTCCGTTGCTCCAGTGACCGTTGAAAGTCGCGTTGTTGCCTGTTGTATTGGCTGATGACGCCGTTGTTACACCAGTGTCATTACCAATGCTGACCGAAGCGCCCATGGTGGCACCGCCTGTCAGAGCCGCCGACATTAATCCACTGGTAATTGTCGGTGACGCCGGGCCGGTCCAGCCGATGCGTAGTCCAATCGTGGTGAGACTAGCGTTGTATCTAATATTGCACTGGATGTCATAGCGTGTACTGGCAGCTAAAGTCCAGGATAGACCGGTAATGTTCTGGTAGGTAGTAGCGGCGGTGCTGGCAACGTTGGCCGTAGTCACTACATAGGTAGCACCACCGCCGCCGCCCGTAGTATCACAGTTCTTCCAGGCACTTGCTTCGTAACAGCGGAATTTGCCGAGGTTGGAATTATAGTACATCCCACCATTTACTCCAGTCGGGTCTGTAACATCAGTCTTTGTGTCTAAGACCAATAGCGTGCCTGTTGTATCCGAAGTCCCAATCACGATATTGCCCGTAGAAAGAAGGTTGACGTTGCCAGAGCCAGCTTGAAGAGTCAGGGCGCTGGTAGTAGTAGTATTGCCAACTGTTACATTATGGGCATTGGCACCAGTACCGACATTTAACGCCGTGCCTGAAGCACTATCGAGGGTTACCGCCCCTGCCCCCGTGTAGCTTTGGCCGGAGGCAATAGAAACCCCGCCTGTATCGGTCGTGAGTGAATCGGCATTGGCTGTATCCTGGATATCTACTGTCCCCCCGGCATTAATCACTAGTGTGGCAGAAGACGATGTAATCGAGCCGGAGTTAACCGCCAACGCCCCTGCCGAGATTATGACACCGCCAGAGCCAACCGAGATACCAGTTGTGACGCCAGTGCCAATAGACAGGCCGGTACCGACATTGTTCCCGATATTAATTGCGGTAGTAATCGTTCCGGCGGTTTCGACAATTTGGATACCATTTGTCATAGTACCGGTGCCGGTCTGTTCAACTAGCAGGCCGTTGGTCAGGGTTGTGGCCCCAGCAATAGAGTTAAATATTCTTTCAGCTGAAGTGCCGGCGGTATCTTGGTTTTCAATCGTAAACGAAGTTGGCGTGGCCACTTCGCCCAAAGTGAAGGCAATATTTCGGCCAGTGGTGGTGAGAATGGTATTACCGCTAGAGGCGTCATAAGCAGTTTGAAGGGTTGCCCCACCGCCGCCGCAAGCTCCCCATATCGGCGCCGTGCCAAC